>JAJVII010000006.1 GCA_022072085.1 Phycisphaerae bacterium | reverse complement strand
GGTTGATGGCGGTTTTTCAAGGCATGGACTCGGTTCGACCCGACATGGTTGCCGGCGGCGCCCTGAGCATCGGCAACTTCGACGGCGTCCACCTCGGCCACCAGCGGATCGTCGCGACGGCCCGCGAGTTGGCCAGGCCGGCCGTGGTCATGACGTTCGATCCGCACCCGATGGCCGTCCTGAATCCCCGCCAGGCCCCACCGGCCATGACCTCGCCGCAGGAACGGGCGGACTTGCTGATCCAAGCCGGCGCCGACGCCGTGGTCATCGTCGCCACCAGCCGCGAGTTGCTGGGCATGGAGGCCGAGGCGTTCGTGCACGAGGTGATCGTCGCTCGTTTCGCCCCCCGCGTGGTGGTCGAGGGGCCCGGCTTCGGGTTCGGCCGCGAGCGGCGCGGCGACACGGACCTGCTCGCCGAGATGGGCCGCCGCCTGGGCTTCGACGTGCGGATCGCCGACAAGGTCTCGGTCGTGCTGGGGTCGCACCGCCAGCTCGCGCCGGTTTCCTCCACGCTCGTGCGGCGGCTGCTCAGCGCCGGATCGGTCGAGGACGCCTCCGCCTGCCTGGGCCGACCGTATCGGCTGATCGGCCAAGTCGTCGGCGGCCACGGACGCGGGCGGACGCTCGGCTATCCGACGGCCAACCTGGACACCGGCGCGCAGCTCCAGCCGGCTGAGGGAGTCTACGCCGCCATCGCCCGCTGCGGGAGCGTCCGCACGGCGGCCGCTGTCAGCATTGGCCCGTCGCCGACGTTCGACCAGCAGACCGTCACGGTGGAGGCCCACCTGGTGGACTTCCAGGGCCCGCTGCCGGAAGCCCGGATGGAACTCGACCTGCTGCGACGGCTCCGCGGAATCGAGCGGTTCGCCTCGCCCGAGGCGCTGGCGGCCCAGATCGCCCGCGACGTGGAGTTGACCCGGAGCGTCGCCGCCCAGTCGAAGTCTCTTGCCTGATGAGGTGATCGTGCCCAGCCCCCGCCAGAGCGTCATCGATCGCATCAACGCCGCCTTGCGCGTGTTGATCCTCACGCACGCCCGGCCGGACGGTGACGCGCTGGGCAGCAGCATCGGCCTTCAGCTCTCGCTGATCGGCCTGGGCAAGTCGGCCGACTTCGTGCTGCTCAGCGACGCGGCCGCCAAGTATGACTTCCTGCTCGAACGCCACGTGCCGATCCGCATCTGGCAGGCCCGCCCGCGGCTGGCCGACTACGACGCGGTGGTCATCGTGGACACGTCGAGCCTCGGGCAACTGGAGGGGTTGGCCGACGAAATCGAGGCCCATCCCGACCTCATCAGCGTGATCGACCACCACGCCAGCGGCGACCGGATCGGGTCGGTCCGCTGGATCGACCCGTCGGCGCCGTCGGCCGGCTCGATGGTGCTCGACCTCATCCGGGCCGCGGGTTGGCCCTTCGACGCTGAGATCGCCGAGGCCTTGTTCATCGCCCTGGCAACCGACACCGGCTGGTTCCGCTTCTCCAACACGACCCCCGACGCCCTGCGGTCAGCCGCCGACCTGCTGGAGGCAGGGCTGTCGCTGAACGAGATCTACCAGCGGGTCTACCTGAACGAGTCGGCCCAGCGGGTGACGCTGGGCGCCGAGATGCTCGGCAGGCTGGAACTGTTCGCCGACGGGCGGGTGGCCGTGGCGTGCATCACACAGGAAATGTTCCGCCGCCACGGGGCCGCCCCGAAGGACACCGAGGGGCTGATCGACATGCCGCAGGTCATCGGGTCGGTGATCGTGACCGTGCTGATGGTCGAGCGGCCGGCGGATCTGGGCGGAGGCGTGCGGCTGAGTCTCCGCAGCAAGCGCGACGCCGACGTGAACGCGATCGCGATGGGCTTCGGCGGAGGCGGCCATGTCCGCGCCGCCGGCGCCAAGGTCCACGGCGAGACGATCGAGTCGCTCAAGCCGCGCGTGGTCGAGGCCTGCGTCCGGGCGCTGGGGGGGTAGGGCGGCTCAGGCGACGATGTCTGCGACCCGCCACGTTCCTTTGTCGCGTATGACCCTTCGATAGAGCGTGTCGCGTTCGACGGGGGTCAGGCCCGCGTTGCGGATCAGCCGGTGCATCCGCTCCACCGTCATCTCCTGGTGCGTGCCGCTGCCGTTGCGGTGGGTGATGTCGTAGAAGACCACCGTGCCGTCGATGTCGTCGGCGCCGTAGAGCAGGGCGAGTTGCGAGGTCTTCTGGCCGGTCATGATCCAGAACGTCTTGACGTGATCGAAGTTGTCCAGCATCAGCCGGGCGACGGCAATGGCCCGGATGTCGTCCAGGGCGGTCGGCCCGGGCAGGTGGGCCAACTCGCTGCCGTCGGGAACGAAGTGCAGGGGGATGAACGCAGTGAACCCGCCGGTGCGGTCCTGCACATGGCGGAGGCGGAGCATGTGGGCGACGCGCTCACCCGGCGTCTCGACGTGTCCGTAGAGCATCGTCGCCGTCGAACGCAGGCCGATGCGGTGGGCGGCCTCGTGGACCGCCAGCCAGTGCTCGGTGCCGACCTTGTTCTTGAAGACCTCGGCGTGGACACGCTCGCTGAAGACTTCCGCGCCACCGCCGGGCAGGCTGCCCAGGCCGGCCTCCTTCAGCAGCGTCAGAACGCGTTCGACGGGCGTCTTGCTGACCCGCGAGAAGTGGACGATCTCGATCGCGGTGAACGCCTTGACGTGCAGCCGCGGGCAGGCGGCGCGGATGCGCGACATCATCTCGACGTAGTGGTCCAGCCGCCAATCCGGGTGCAGGCCGCCGACGATGTGGACCTCGGTCGCGCCGGCGGCGTCGGCCTGCCGGGCCTGCTCGACGATCTGGTCGAGCGAGAACTGGTAGCCCCCTTCGGCGCCGGGCCTGCGGTAGAAGCTGCAGAACTTGCAGCGCAGCACACAGACGTTGGTGTAGTTGATGTGCCGATTGATGTTGTAGTAGGCCACGTCGCCGTGCCGGCGACGGCGAACGCGGTTGGCCAGTCGGCCCAACCCGTGCAGGTCGGGCGTCGCGAACAGGGCCTCTCCGTCGGCCTGGTCGAGCCGTTGGCCGGCTTCCAGCCTGGCGTCGATCCGGGTCAGGGCCGGGTCGAGGAAGGCCGAACGGGTTGGCGTGTCCACGACGCTCATACGCTTGCGGAAATCCTAGGAGTCCGGGCCCGGACGGTCAAAGCGGGCTCACCGACCCGCGCCGGTGGCCGGGATGTCGGCGGCCTGGTGGCGGACGATTCGGCCGGTCACGCGGAAGATTACGCACTCGGCGATGTTCGTGGCGTGGTCGGCGATGCGCTCGTAGTTGCGGGCGGCGATGAGGTAGTCGAGGTATCGGCCGACGTGGCCGGCGGCTCCGCGGCTGCCCAGCCTGGCCGAGAGGTCCTGCGCCAACTGCTCGTAGAGGGCGTCTGTGACGTCGTCGCCCCGCATGACCATGCGGGCCTGCTCGACGTCCTGGGCGACCCAGGCGTTCACGGCGTCGCGGATAAGCCCGTAGGCGCTGTTGGCGAGGATGGCCAGGTCGGCCGGCAGGGCCGGGGCTTCCAGCTCGACGAACCGCCCCAGCCGCTCGGCGATATTCATGGCGCAGTCGCCGATGCGCTCCAGGTCGCCGAGCACCTTGAGCGTGGACAGCAGGAAACGGACCTCGTCGGCGCCGAGGGACTTGGCTTGGATCATCCGGTCGATGCAGGCCTGCTCGATGCGGACCTCGTCGCGGTCGATGGTCGGCTCGGCGGCGATGACCTGGGCGGCCAGTTCCTCGTCCTGCTCCACCAGGGCGCCGATCGACTGCTCGACCGAGGAGACGACTTTGCGCGCCAGCCGGAGCAGGCGGCGGTTGATGCGGGTGATGTCCGGGCTGATGTTCTGCTTCTTGGCCATCCGGCGGGTCTTTCTATGCAACGGCATCCTACGGAAAAGCGAGTCCATCCATCCGCGTGCGCGAGCCGGACCCCGGCTCAGCGCAGGCTGCGGGCCATCGCCCAGAGCGCCGCGATCAGGCCCCCGGCCGCCAGCACCGCCGCCGAGATCGCCAGGGTGACCAGCAGCGTGAACCGGCGGCTCTGCCGGGCCAGCGTCTGGGCAATCTGCATGCTCGCCGCCTGCGACGATTCGTGCAGCCGCTCGAAGTGGTGCCGCTGCTCGCCGGCAAGCGAACGGAGCGTCTCCGAGACGCTGGCCAACTGCTGGATGCTCTGGGCCGTCGAGAGCTGGGCCTCGAGCTGGGCCTCGAGCTGGTCGCGGATCTGCGCCAACTGTTCCGACTGCTGCTTGATCGCGCGGGGCAGGGCCTCGACCGACTCGGCCACCTGCTGCATCGCCCGCGTCTGGTTGCGATACTGGTTGGTCAGTTCCTCCACCGACTCGGTGCGCTGACGGTCCAGCGACTGCGACTGCGTCAGGGCGTCGGCGATGCGGCGGGTCTGCGTGACCGACTGCTCGCTGCGGTCGGCCTGGTGCTGGATGTGCCGGTCGATCGTGTCGACCAGGCCGACCAGCTTGTCGAACGCCTCCTCCAACCGGCTGATCTGCCCGGTGCGCCGGCGGGGCCAGGTGAGGTCCGCGCCGGGGCCGACGGGCGTTTCCGCGTCGTCGCCGCGGCGGATCAGTTCGTCCCGCGCGTGGTCCGTGTCCCGCTTCCAGGGCTGAAGCCACCGGGACAGTCGGGCCCAGAAACTCTTGGGCTGGTCCGGGCGGACGGATGCCAGGTCTCTCTCGGGGTCCATACCAGGCCAATCGAAGTAGAAGAGCGATCAACCCCGCCGCCGGCGTCGGGCCGGGGCCCTCGATGGGAGATTCTAACACCCTCGCCCCTGCAACTTCAAGTGAAACGCCCCACGCGGGAGTCTTGCGCCGGGACGGCAAATGCAAACCGCCCCGTCATCGGGCGGGGCGGGGACAGGCCTGCAATGACAGGCCGCTCAATCTTTCTCGACGGCCTGGCGCGTGAATTCCTCGTCCTTGAGGCCGACGTTGAACTTGATGTCCGTGTAGACGTAGTCGCACTTGATCCTGGGCTGCCCATCCTCGCCGTCACGCCAGTCGGTGCCGTAGATTCGGACGGGGATCAGCCACTCCTGGTCGATCTCGACGATCGTCGTCTTGGCAGGGTAATCCTCATCGTCGCTGGGGCGGAGGATCCGCTTGATGGCGAAGGTGGGCCGGCCGTCCACGCCCTTCTCGTTGGCGCCGACGTAGCTGGCTTCGACCAGGTCGCCGCGCTTGGCGGCCGTTTCGTAAACCTCGATCAGCGACCGCAGGCCGTTGGCGAAGCCGAACTCCGTCACCGACCGCAAGCTCTTGCTGCGCACGTCGGCAGCATCCGGCGACCGCTCGACGCTGGGCCAGAGCTTGCGGGGCCATCCGGTCGGACGGAGATACATGATGTTCTTGCCGTCGGCGACGTAGGCCATCCGGTCGGCCTGTCCGGGGTTGGTCCGCCAGTTCATGAAGACGGAGAAGGGCTTCTCCTTGAACTTCACGTCGATGATCTGCCGGTCGCCCAGCTTGCCGGCGATCCGCTCCTGGCGGGCCAGCGTGCAGGTGTAGTCGGCGTAACGCTCGCTGAAATGGGCCAGGCAATACTTGAGCAGGGCGACGTGGTCGGTCTTGGCCAGGTTCTCGATCCTGTCCTTGTCGGAGACCTGGTTGAGGGCGGCGTCCTTGCTGAAATTGACCGGCGGAGCGGCGGCCGTCGCCACGTCCGTCGAGGCCGGGCCCAGCGACGTGAACACCTGGGCCATAAGCAGGCCGCCCAGCACCAGCCCGATCGCCAGACGTACGCGGCTGGAACCGAGACTCAAGAAGAGCTTACGCATCGTTGGGCTTCCGTTTCCTGTCCGCCGCCCGCTCCCACACCCGCATCGGTCGGCTTCCAGACGTTCCACTGCGTTTGCTTCGCCGCAGTAACGGATGAATGAGTGCAAAACCGTGCCGTTGGCGCAGCAACACATCCAGTCGCTATAGCAATATATCGGCCGAGCCGCGCCGAGTTCTTAACGCCCTCCCGGCGCAGCCGCACGTATGGCGCTATTATCCCCGCGTCCGGGAAGCACGCCAAGGGGTATTTTGCGGAATATCGGACCTGATCCCGGCCGGTTCCGCATTCACAGGGCCCATAATTGCTTCAATGGAAGCTACGATTCGCCGCCCGTCGGGGCAAATGTCAAACTGGAGGAATCTGAACGGTTCGGCTGGTTCACTCGCGGCCGAGTCGGCGGACTTGGTCGAGGTAGAAGTTGTAGCTGGCCCGCATCTCGGCCAGCGTGTCGCAGGCGAACTTGTCGCACAGCGCGGCCGCCAGCTCGAACGCCACGACGTTCTCGACCACGACCGACGCCGCGGGCACGGCGCAGACGTCCGACCGCTCGTAGGCCGCCTTGTCCTCTGTCCGCGTCAGCAGGTCGACGCTCCGCAGGGGCTTGAGCAGCGTGGCGATAGGCTTCATCGTCGCCCGCACGCGGATCGGCTGGCCGGTGCTCATGCCGCCTTCGGTTCCGCCGTCGTTGTCGCTGTAGCGGACAAAGCCGCAGGCCGCTTCGCCTTCTCGGGCCGGGTCGAAGCCGATCTCGTCATGGACCTGGCTGCCGGGCAGTCGGCCGGCTTCGACGCCCAGGCCGATCTGCACCGCCTTGATCGCCTGGATGCCCATGACGGCGTATGCGATGCGGGCGTCGAGCTTGTCCTGCCAGGCCATGCAGTTGCCCAGGCCCGGCGGGACGTTCACTGCCCGCACCTCCAGCGTGCCGCCGACGGTGTCGCCGTCCTTCTTGGCCTGGTGGATGACGTCGATCATCGCCTCGACCGCCGACGCGTCGGGGCAGTAGACCTCGTTGGCGTCGCGGGCGGCGGCCAGGTCAGCCGGCGACAGGTCCAGCGGGACCGCCGCCTCGACCGGGCCCAGCCCGGCGACGAAGCCGACCACCTCGATGCCGAACGCGTTCAGCAGGCAGCGGGCCAGGGCGCCAGCGGCCACGCGGGCCGTCGTCTCGCGGGCGCTGGCGCGTTCGAGCACCGGGCGGGCCGAGGGTGTGAGCCACTTGAGCATGCCCGCCAGGTCGGCGTGGCCGGGCCTGGGTCGGCTGATGTCGGGGGCCTCGTCGATGCGGCTGTCCTTGTTGGGGACCTGTAGCGCGATTGGCGAGCCGATCGTCACGCCCCGCCGCACGCCGGAGAGAACCGTCACCTGGTCGTGCTCGATCTTCATCCGCCCGCCGCGGCCGTAGCCTCCCTGGCGGCGCTGGAGTTCGGTATCAATCAGCGGCAAGTCGACGGCCACGCCGGCCGGAAACCCCTCGACCAGGGCCAGCACGGTCGGTCCGTGGCTTTCGCCGGCGGTGCGATATGTCAGGCGTTGCGACATGCGATCCCGAAGGGCCAGTCTACTCGAACTTCCGCCCGGTCAGCCGCTCGAAAGCCTCGACGTACTTCGCCCGGGTGTTCTGCATCACCTCCGGCGGCAGGGTCGGGCCCGGCGGCGTCTTGTTCCAGTCCAGCGTCTCGAGGTAGTTGCGGACATACTGCTTGTCGAAGCTCTCCTGGTCGCGGCCGGACTGGTAGCTCTTGGCCGGCCAGAACCGCGAGCTGTCGGGCGTCAGGGCCTCGTCGATCCAGAGCAGTTCGCCCTCGGCCGTCACGCCGAACTCGAACTTCGTATCGGCGATGATGATGCCGCGCTCGGCGGCGTAGTCGGCGGCCTGCGTGTAGAGTTCCAGCGAGAGCTTGCGGAGTTCCAGCGCCCGCTGCTTGCCGATGATGCTGGCCGTCCGCTCAATGTCGATGTTGAGGTCGTGGCCGGACTCGGCCTTGGTAGCAGGGGTAAAGATCGGCTGGGGCAGCTTGGCGCACTGCCGCAGGCCAGCGGGCAACTTCACGCCGCAGACCGCCCCGTTGCCCTGGTATTCCTTCCACCCGCTGCCGGCGAGGTAGCCGCGGACGACGCACTCGATGGGAATCGTCGGGGCTTTGCGGCAGATGACCGACCGCCCCGCGAGCTGCGCGGCGTAGGGCCTCAGCGATGCCTCGGTAGTCACGTCGTCGGTGAGGATGTGGTTAGGCACGAGCCCGTCGAGCTGGCGGAACCAGAACAGCGAAATCTGCGTCAGCAGCACGCCCTTGTCGGGAATGCCGTTGGGCATGATGACGTCGAACGCGCTGATGCGGTCAGTGGCGACCAGCAGCAGCCGCTCGTCGTCGAGTTCGTAGACGTCGCGCACCTTGCCGCGTCGGACCGGCAGCGGCAACTCGGTCTTCATGACGGGTGTATTCATAACGCGGCACTCTATCGGCGTGCGCGAGTGAAGTCAATCGCCCAAGGCCCGGGCGGCGGGCCCTGTCTTCGGGGCTGCGATTACTGTATCGTGGCGGGCGTCCGAGAACCGCGCAGGTCGTCCGGCCCGGACGGATTCCCTGCCACGTGAGGCCCGCGATGGAACTGAAACTTGAAGAGGTCTGGGATTTCCACACCGATCTGCGATTGCTGGTGATGCTGCCGACCCGGCGGCAGCGCGACAAGCTGGCGGAGCAGCTCGATCTGCCGACCGCCCGACGGCTGGGCGGGGTCTTCAGCGCGACCGGCCGCCTGACGGAAACCGCCCGGCATGAGCAGTGGCAGCAGTTGGAGGTCGAGCTTGACGCCATCACGGGCATGCCCGGGATGACGCTGGTGCGAAGCGCCGGCGACCTGACCGGCGTCGGCCGACAGCTCCTGCACGCCGAGGGGGTCTACTTCGTCAACAGCGAAGCCGACCTGGACGACCTAGGCCGCATGTGGGAAGTCGGCTGGCGCAGCATCGCCCCGATGTATAACGAGGACAACGCCCTGGGCGGCGGGGCCCGCGGCGACGCAGCCAGGGGCCTCACGCCGCTCGGCCGAAAGTTCTGCGAGCGGGCGTGGGATCGCGGGTTCATGATCGACGCCGCCCACGCGAATCATCGCACGCAGCTCGACCTCGTCGAGATGGGCCGCACGCTGGAGCGGGCCGTCCACTACTCCCACGGCCACTTGGACGCGCCAGCCCGGAGACTTTACCGGCAGCGCGGTATGCCGCGGGCGACGGTGGAGAAGTTCGTCGCCACCGGCGGGGTCATCGGCCTGACGCCCTATCCCGCGTTTGTCGGCCGCTGGGAGCGACACATGGAGGAGATCGGGTTCCTGGCCCGCGAGGCGCCCCGGAACGCGGCGCTGGGCAGTGACTTCACCGGGCTGATCGCCCGCCCGCTGATGTTCCGCGAGTTCCGCGGCGCGGGCGAACTGGGCAAGTTCGCCGACACGCTGGCCGACGCCCACGGCGAGGCGTTCGCCCGCGACTACTGTGGCCGGGCCCTGCGCCGAGCGCTGGAAGCAGAGTTGCCACCGAAGTGACCGCCGGCGATTGTCCCACGCCCGTCAGGCCGGACCAAGCCCCTCTCGTCACTTCCCGTCAGCCAGCTCAAGGACGCGCAGGTACTTCGCGTGGAACAGCGCGTAGAGCTTCCCTTCCTGGTCCTGCCGCTCCAGGCCGTCGGCATGCCGGATGAGGTCGGCCCGGTTCCACATCGTCCCCTCAGCCGGGCTCTTGCGGTCGCCCTCGGCGAAGGGAAGGGCTTCCAGCTCCTGCGCCGCCGCGCTATCGGGCCCTGCCCGCCGGGCGGCGGTCGTCGCGGCCTTGAGCAGGTCGGCATTGTCGATGAACGCGGCCCGCATCATCGCCCCGAGCAGCGCGGAGCGGCGTCCGATGTCGCGGCCGTTCATGTTGAAGCCCGTCAGGTCGGTGTAGAGGTCCTCGGTGAAGATCATTTCGGCAGCGAAGTCGCGGTAGATGTCCTTGCGGATAGGCGGGCGATAGAGCGCAAACTTCTCGGGCCCGCCAGACGTGCCGACGCGGCCCATCCAGAGCTTCTGCCCCTCGACGCCGACGACGAAATCGACGAACCGCCGGGCCAGTTCCTCGTGCAAGGCGCCCCGGCAGACGGAGATCGGGTCGGCCGTCGTCGCGGTCGCGTTGGCTGGATTCACGTAGACCAGGCGGCCATGCCCGAGGTAGTCCACTTGCGTGCGGCCGTAGTAATCGATCACCATGCCGGCGGCCGCCTCGCCGCGGCTGACGTCCTGCCCGACCATCGTCGAACTGGAGCCGAAGTAGCGGGCGTTGGCGGCGATTCGGGCGAGCATCGGCCAGCCCTCGGCCCAGCCGTGCTTCTGGAGCACCAGTTCGTAGCAGACGCCGGCCGATCCCGAAAAGTTGGGGTCGGCCAGCGCCAGGTTGCCGACGAACTCGGGCCTGGCTAGGTCGGCCCAGGTGGCCGGCGGATCCACCCCGAGCGTGCGGCAGACGACGTTGTTGGCGATGATCCCAAACCGCGACAGGCAGGCCCCCAGCCAGTAGTAATACTCGTCGTAGAGCCGCACGCCGCCCAGTTCCGCCGGCACGTTGGCCAGATAGTCGGCCGGCGGAGTCAGCGGCGTGAGGAACCCAGCGTCCCTGTATTGGTTGTGCCGGTAGTCGCCACCGCCGAAGATGACGTCGATACCGATGCCGACGGTTCGCAGCTTCTCGCGGGCGCGGGCCAGGACTGCGAGGTCGTCGCCGTCGGCCGGCGCCGCGACCCCGTCGATCGCGGGCCAGTTCAGCTTGTCGGGCAACCTGTTGCGTCCCCAGGCCTGCTGACGCATGCCCGTGTACTGATCGGCCAGGTAGGTTGTGACCTCCCCGCCGCCGCCGATGTTGCGCCAGTCGATGCGGACCGGACGACCGAACTTCTCCTGGTGCCATTTCGAGAAAGCCCGCTCGAACTCCCTCTTCACGTGCTCGTCGTGCGAGCTGATGATCACCAGCGTCAGGGCGTTCTCGTATTTCGCCTGCGGCGGGCGCAGCAGGAACGGCACACCCAGCAGCAGCGCGAACGCTGCGAGCACCGCGACGACGATCGGCCGACTGGATCGGTTGCGGGTCATGATTCGTCCGGGCCGTCATGCGGTAGAATCACCACGTCTTCCGGCGCGACACGGCAGCGGACCGGCGCCGGCCCAGCCGATCCGCCGGCGATGCGCGGCGGAAGCTCGAACACCGTCATGGCCGCCCCGTCGGGCAGCTCCAGCCGATGCTGCGCCATCTCGCCGAGGTAGACGCTCTCGACCAGCCGGGCGTCGAAGCGGTTCTCGCCGCCGGCTGCCGGGTCAGTCACGAACTGCACGACCTCCGGCCGGATGGAGCAGAGCACACGGCTGCCGGCTGACAGGCCGTTGCCGTCGTGAACGCCGACCAGTTCGCCCAGCCCGGCCGCCGCCAGCCGCACGCGCCCGCCGCCCACGGCGTTCACCGTTGCGGCGACGAAGTTGGTCTGGCCGAGAAAGTCGGCGACGAACTTCGTCCGCGGCCGCAGGTAGACCTCGCGCGGCGGGCCGATCTGCACGATCCGCCCGCGGTCGACGACGGCCAGCCGGTCGGCCATCGAGAGGGCTTCCTTCTGGTCGTGCGTGACGTAGACGGTGGTGACGCCGGTGGCCCGGCAGATGCGGAGGATCTCGGCCCGCATCTCGACCCGCAGTTTCGCGTCCAGGTTGCTCAGCGGCTCGTCCAGCAACAGCAGGTCCGGCTCGATCGCCAGCGCCCGGGCCAGCGCGACCCGCTGCTGCTGGCCGCCCGAGAGCTGCGCGGGCATGCGGCCGCCCAGGCCTTCCATGCGGACAGTCTGAAGCATTCGCTCGACCCGCTCGCGGCGGGCGGCGGACGGGGCGCGGCGCACCTGGAGGCCGAACTCGATGTTCTGGGCCACCGTCATGTGCGGCCACAGGGCGTAGTTCTGGAAGACCATGCCGCAGTTGCGGCGGTGGGCGGGCAGGGCGGTCACGTCGCGATCGCCCAGGTGGATCGTGCCGCCGTCGGGCGTGACGAAGCCGGCCAGCATCCGCAGAAGCGTCGTCTTGCCGCAGCCGCTGGGCCCCAGCAGGAAGAACATCTCCCCCGGCTCGACGACCAGGTCCATCGCGTCCACCGCGCGGACCTCGCCGAAACTCCGGCTCAGCTGGCTCACCGTCAGCCGTTTCATGTCCACTCCATCGCGCCAGGCGATTGCGACTTCGTTTTCGCGTTTCCATGATAGAAGCCCCCGGCTAGAATGCAACGAGCATCGGACCAGGCCTGCCGCCCGGCAGCGGAACGACTATGCCCAATCACGTCCACCGATTGACGGTTCACCGGATCAGCCTGCCGATGCGGGTGAAGTTCCGCCACGCCGCCGCCGAGCGCAGCCTCACCGAGAACCTCGTCGTCGAAGCCGAACTGGGCAACGGCGCGGTCGGCTACGGCGAATCCGTGCCGCGGCCCTATGTCAGCGGCGAGACGCTCGACTCGGCAGCCGCGGCGGTCCGCGACGTGTTGATCGACCGCATCCTGCCGATCCGGCCGGACCGCTTCAGCGACCTGCTGGGGATGGTCAACGACCTGCCGTTCACCGACGGCGCCGGCCGCGTGATCGCCTCGGCCCGGGCCGCCGTCGAGCTGGCGCTGCTGGACGCCTACAGCCGCACCTTCCGCCGCAGCCTGGAGGAGATCGCCGGCTGGATGGGCTCGCGGCTGTTCCGCTGCCCCGGCTCGCTGGAGAAGGTCCGCTACAGCGCCGTCATCTCGGCCGGCGAGCCCGCGAAGGTTCGGCGGAAGTGGCGGCTCCAGCGGCTGCTGCGACTGGGCCACTTCAAGTTCAAGGTCGGCGGCCCCGGCGACCGCGAAATCCTGGAGTGGGCCGCTCAGCGAATGCGGCGGCTCATCAAGTCCGGCCGAGGTTCGATCCGCGTGGACGCCAACGCAGCCTTCTCGCCCAAGCAGGCGGCCGACTGGATCGCGCGCATGGCCGACCTGCCCATCGCCTCGCTGGAGCAGCCGATGGCCCGCGAGCACGACGCGGCACTGGCCGACCTTCGCGAAAACAGCGTGATCCCGTTCATGGCCGACGAATCGCTGGTCACCCCTCCCGACGCCGACCGGCTGATCCAGTCGCGGTCGGTGGACCTGTTCAATATCCGCATCAGCAAGAACGGCGGACTGCTGGCATCGCTCCAGTTGGCAGAGCGGGCGGCTGCCGCGGGCCTCGGCTGCCAGCTCGGCTGTATGGTCGGCGAGACTGGCATTCTCTCGGCCGCCGGGCGGTGGTTCCTCGCGCTGGTACGCGACGTGCGGTGGGCCGAGGGCAGTTTCGGCCGACTGCTGCTGGGCGACGACATCACGAACCCCTCGCCGCGGTTCGCCCTGGGCGGGCGCGGCCGGGCGATGGCCGGGCTGGGCCTGGGCGTGACCGTGGACGCCGCCAAGCTGGCGAAGTACGCAATCCAGCCGCCGATGGTGATTCAACTGTGAGGGGTTCGATCCGCATCGACTATAGTTGACGGTATGGCCGAACGTCATGAAGACATCCCGATCGAAGACCGACCGGCCGACCGGCGCGGGTTCTTCCGCGAGGGGTTCGCGTCGCTGCTCGGCCCGCTGGCCGGGTTCGTGCAGAAGAAGCTGGAGGCCGTCGAGCGGGCGGCTCGGATGCAGGCCGACCCCGCCCAGCCGCGACTGCTGCGCCCCCCCGGGGCGTTGCCGGAAGACGCCTTCCTGCGGACCTGCACCGGCTGCGGCGACTGCGTGACGGCCTGTCCGGCCGAGGCGATCTACCTGGTCGCCGGGCCCGGCGGGCCGCGCGACGCCAAGCCGGTCATCAACGCCCAGACCCAGCCCTGCGTGCTGTGCGACTCGCTGGCCTGCATGCCCGCCTGCCAGCCGCGGGCCCTGGTCGTCACGTCGCGCGAACAGATCCGCATGGGTCTGGCCGAGGTGGACGCCGGACGCTGCCTGCGCTCCGGCGGGGAGGCCTGCACGCTCTGCGTCGACACCTGCCCGATCGGCAAGGCGGCGATTCACCTGGAGGGCTCACATGAGGGCGCCGGCCTGGCCCGGGTCGTCGTCGAGCCCGACGGCTGCACCGGCTGCGGCGTGTGCGAGTTCCGCTGCCCGACGGATCCGCGGTCGATCGTCGTTCAGCCCAATCGTTGAGGCGGGCCCGTCGGCCGATCAGGACTTTTCAGAATTGGCCGCTGAGGCGCTGAGTCGCAGAGGGACAATGGCTTGTCAAAGGCGTTGCGTTGAAGTGTTTTGGTCGGCTCTGATGCCCGTCTTGGTCCAAGTCCTTTCCCTCAGCGCCTCTGCGTCTCTGCGGCCAACTGAACGATGAAGAATATCCCCGATCAGAGTTCCAGCAGCCCGCTGCCCTGGACGGGGATGCAGACCTCGATGGCCGCGTCGAGCTTGTTGGGGGCGTAGTAGCCGTCAACGAGAATCCGGCGGGCGTCGTTCACCGCGTCATCGGCCGCCAGCACCATCACGCACCCGCCCAGCCCGGCGCCGGAAAGCTGGGCCCCGACCACGCCGGGGACGCTCGCAGCCAGGTCCACCATCTGGTCGATCTGCGGCATGGAGCAGCGGTAGCCGCCCGGCTGCATCCAGAGCTGGGCGCCCAGGACGCGGTCGGGGTTCTCGCTCTGGAGATCGACGATGAGCGACCTCAAGGCCGTGTCGGAAACGTCGAAGGCGTAGTCGCGGCAGGCGGCCCGGCGGTCGCGGACGGTGCAGGCGGCGACGCGGTCGCCGTCGTGGCTGCGGGCCATGAGCAGGCCGAACCGCCCCAGGTCGCCGGCGGCCAGCAGGTCGCGGGCCATCGCGCTGCGCTCGCACTCGGCGATGCCGTAGAGCACCACCTCGCGGATCGGGTAGAACTCGGGGTCGCGGTGCGAGCCGCGGATGCGGGCGATATCCTTGTGGTGCTCCTCGCTGATGGACTTGGCAAGCTCGTCCGGCCGGATGGACATCGGCAGCTTGGTCAGCATGCGGTAGATGGCGCTGACGGTCACCCCCAGCCGCCGGGGGTTCACGTCGCGCAGATGCGTGAGCAGGTGACGATGGCGTGGGAAGCGGTCCTTCAACATCATGAAGCCGAACTCATAGGCCGCGACGCGCTGGTTGAACTGGTCGCGGGCCGCGTCGCTCTTGGTGGCCTTGAGGTGGCTGTTGGCCACCAGAAGGGAGTAGCCGGCGGGGAAGTCGTACATCTCCTCGACCGCGAACGGGAAGAAGCGGACCCGGGCGACGCTGCCGCGCCGGCCCATGCGGATGCCCGCGTGGTCGGCGGCCCCGCCGCGGCTGCCGACGAACCATTCGCCCTGGCCGCACAGGTCGACGAACTGCTGCGGGGTCACATCGAGCCGGTTGAGGGCGACGCAGCTCTCGGCGGCGGCGACGACCATCGCGCTGCTGCTGGACAGTCCGGCGGCCATCGGGATGTTGCCCGTCACCGCGACATCCATGCCCAGCACGCGCACGTCGCGATACTGCTGCTGGAGCCGCACCACGGCGGCCTTGACGTAGTTGCTCCAGTCCCCGCGACTGTCCAGGACCATCTGCTGCACCTGGCGGCTGTTAACGTAGCTCAGCCAGTCGTCCCAGACCAGCGAGCCGATGAGCTTGCCGATGGAGAACTCCTGGTCGGGAAACTGCCCGGCCTGCACGTGCGTCATCCGGACGGTGTCGTCGGTCCGCGGTCCGGCAACCATCACCACCTCGCGGTTGATGGCCATCACGTTCACGTGGCCGCCGCGGTGATCGACATGCCGGCCCATCAGGTTGATGCGCCCCGGCGCCCGCACGACGATGACCTCTGCGTCGGCGCCGAACCGCCGCCCGTAGCGCCGCAGTACGCGCAGGTATTCCTGCCGCCGCTGCTTGAGGAACGCCTCGTTGGGACCGTAGAGTTCCTTGAGGGTTTTGCGCAGCCGCGGGCCGAACGCTTCGAACAGCTCGATCCATTTCTTGAGCGGCTTGAGATGCCCGCCGCCCAGCTTGCGCACCGGCCCGGTGCGCTCGTCGGCCTGCATCCGGTCGCGGCTGCGGCGGAGGTGATCCTCGATCGCCAGCAGTTCCTGCGGGTTGTTGAAACCGAGCACGTCGTTGTGGTCGGCCAACTGGTGGGCGCGGACCTTGTAGAGCGGTTGGCCCTGCGGGTCGTGGGCGTCAGCCAGCAGGCGGACCACGTCGGGCAGGTAGAACTCGCCCTGGGCGTTGTCCGGACGCAGGCGGCCCAGCGCGTCGTACATCGCCCGGGCCCGGCCGAGGTAGAGGGACACGTTGACGAACTTGGCTGCCCGCTCCACTTCGTCCGCGGTCAGGCGTCCGCCGGCGACCTTGAAAGTCCCGGCGTCGGGCCCGAGCAGATCAGCCAACCGGCTGGCGGGCACGTCGCCGTCGCCGACCAGCAAGTCGGCCAGTTTCGGCCCCAGGGCCTGGGCCTGCTTGGCCGCGTTGGCGATCTCGGCGGCGGCGACGCGGCGAAGCTGCTCACGGGCGACGGCCTTGCCGCGGGCCGCCAACCGGGCGAACCCGCCCAGGATTCTCGCCCGCTGGATGTCGCGGACCTCGATGGAGGCGAGCACCTGTTCGCCCCGGGCGTCGAGGATGACGCGTCCGGCGTCGGGGGCGTCGGCCTTGGCGGCCACGGTGAAGATCAGGTCCGCGCCGGTGCGGACGTAGGCCTCGGTGAGTTGGCGGATGGCGTGCGGTTCGATGAACTTGTCGCCCATCGTCACCATGATCAGCCCGTCGTAGCCCAGCCGCTCCAGGGCGTCGGCGGCGATCTGGGCGGCGTGGCCGGTTCCCTTCTGGTCGCCCTGATAGACGTAGCTGACGGCCGGGTGGTCGGCGGCGATGGTCTGCATGACCTGGCCGGCCTTGTCGCCGACGACGGCCATCACGCGGGCGATGCCCACGCTCTTGAAGGTGTCCAGGATGCGGCAGATGGCCGGCCGCCCGGCGATGGGGAAGCAGACCTTGTGCGTTGTGTCCGACTGCATCCGCGTGCCCTTGCCGGCACAGAGGATGACGCAGGCGATTTCCTTTTCGATGCTCATGCGGCGTCCTGTGAGAGTAAGGTCGGGTTCACCGCCGCCCGCGGCGGATGAACATCTGTCCCGGCAACTGCGACACCTGGCTCTTGAGCTGCAACTGCGTCAGCAGGCTCATCACTTCCGGCAGCGGCGCCCGGGACAGAGCCGCCAGTTCCTCGATGCCGCGCGGCTCGGCGTCCATCGCCGCCAGCAGCCGCTCCTCGTCGGCGGTCAGCTTCACCAGCGGGACCTCGTCGCCCAGCGGGTCGTCGCCGGGCGGGCGGATGGCCCGGCCGACCTCGCCCAGTTCGTCCAGGATATCGTCCAGGCATTGCACCAGCTTGGCCCCGTCGCGGATCAGGTCGTGCGGGCCCTGGCTGAAGGGCGAGTCGATTCGCCCGGGGACGGCGAATATCTCGCGGTTGTATTCGCCCGCCAGCCGGGCGGTGATCAGGGCCCCGCTGCGGCTGGCCGCCTCGATGACCAGCGTGCCCAGCGACAGGCCCGCGATGATGCGGTTCCGCCGCGGAAAGTTGCTGCCCGACGGCTCGACGCGCATGGGGAATTCGCTGACGACCGCACCTGCGGCCGCGATCTGCCCGCGCAGCTTGTCGTGCTCGGGGGGATAGGTGATCGACAGCCCGCAACCCAGCACCGCCACCGTTCGCCCGCCGCCGGCGAGCGCCCCCTGGTGGGCCGCCCCGTCGATGCCGCGGGCCATGCCGCTGACGACGGTGATGCCCGCCCGAGCCAGCAGGTGGGCAAACCGCTCGGCCTGCTCGAAACCGTAGCGGCTGCACCGCCGCGAGCCGACGATGGCCACCGAGACGTTGTCGGCCTCGGCCAGCGTACCCTGGACGTAGAGCACAGCCGGCGGGTCGGGGATGTGCCGCAGGGGGTAGGGGTAGGCCGCGTCGTGCTGTGTCAGGACCGTGACCCCGTGCCGCTCGATCAACTCCAGTTCGCCGGCCACGTCGACGCGGTCGCGCGACGCGGCGATCCGCTCAGCCGTCGCCTCGCCGATCCCGGGCACGCCCTGGAGTTGCAGGACCGACGCCCCCAGCGCCGCCTCCGGCGAGCCGAAGCGGTCCATGAGATTGGCGAACGTCACCGACCCGACGCCCTCGGTCATGTGCAGGCGAAGCAGCGGCTCGAGTCGTTCGCGATCCGGCGTTGGGTTCATGGGTGTTCGGCTCCGGGCCGTCAATCCGCCCGCGAAGCGTCGATGGCCGCGCTGACTTGCTCGGAGGTTACGTCGGCGACGATCGTCGTAGCCCCCAGTCCCGTCGGCAACACATACCGCACGCGGCCGGCCTTGACCTTCTTGTCCTTGTGCAACAAGCCGACCGCGTCGGTCGTCGCAATGGCGTCGGGCACGTGAACGGGCAGGCCCAGCGCCGCCAGCAACGCGATCAGCCGATCCAGCAGGCTGGCGTCGATCAGCCCGCGCGACAGGGCCAGCCGCGATTCCACCACCATGCCGATGCTCACCGCCTCGCCGTGCCGCAGCAGGTCGTATCGGCCGACCGCCTCTAAGGCGTGGCCGACCGTGTGGCCGAAGTTCAGGATCGCCCGCAGGCCCGCTTCGCGTTCGTCAGCCGACACGACGGCCGCCTTGATGCGGCAGTTGGCTTCGATCAACTCGACGACCGTGTCGGCGGCGTCGGGCAGGCGGCGGTCCGCGTGGGCGGCCAGGTCGCTCAACTCGCCCGCCCGCTGCTCGATCCACGCGAAGAACGCGGCGTCGCGGATGACGCCGTGCTTGACGGACTCGGCCAGCCCGCAGGCCCACTCGCGGCGGCCCAGCGTCGCCAGCAGGAGCGGGTCGATGACCACGCCGACCGGCTGGTGGAACGCGCCGATGATGTTCTTGCCCGCGACCGGATGGTTTACGCCCGTCTTGCCGCCGACGGAGGAATCGACCGCCGCCAGCAGCGTCGTGGGAACCTGCACAACCGGCAGGCCGCGGAGGTAGGCCGCTGCGACGAAACCGGCCACGTCGCCGGTGACCCCGCCGCCCAGTGCGACGACGGGCGAGGCCCGCTCGGTCCGCATCCCCGCCAGTCCGTCCCAGAGCAACTGGCAGGTCCCCAGGTGCTTGTGCTCTTCGCCGGCGGGGAATGTGAGCAACTCGGCGGTGTAGCCGGCCGCCCTCAGGGAGTCCAGCGCAGCCCGCCCGTGCAGCGCAGCCACGTTGCTGTCGCTGACGATGGCGGCCGTCGGGGCAGGGGCCCATCCGGCGACGGTCGTTCCCAGCCGGGCGAAGCAGCCGGGCTCGATGAGGATGTCATAGTCGGCTGCCCGGGCGTCGGCCAGCCGCACTTTCACCACGCTCATTTCGGGGGCGTCTCCGTGTCCGAAGGGGGCGACTCGGGCTTGGCCAGCAGCTCTGGCGGGACCATGCGCCGTGACGCCTCGATGTCGCTGTCGGTCATGTCGTCGCGCCGAGGCCGGTAACGGGCGACCGGGCGGCGGTTGGACATCTTGTAGCGAACCAGGATGTAAACCACCAGCAGCGCGACGACGATCCCGCCCATCATGATCGAGGGCGACCAGCCGTTGCTGCCCAGCGACGTGCGCTCCAGCGAGCCGATGATGAGCAGGGGCGTGTCGATCGTGCTGGCGTGGTCCTCTGTCCGCGAACGCTGGACGCAGTAGAAGTATCCGACCGCCGACAGCAGGTCGCCCTTGTGGACGTTGGGAATCTGGCGATCGCTGTAGAGCAGCACGGCCTCGCGGTCCTTGCCGGTGCGGGCCGTCACCGTGTAGACGTAGAGCGCCTGCGCCTGCGAGGGAACCGGGCTGGGCAGCCGGTTCTCCTTGAGAAACTGAATCTCCAGCCGGACCTTGCGGCCGCGATACTTCTTCGGCTTCTCCATCAGGTTGGCGCGGTTGACGTCGATGATCGCGGGGTCGTCGTCCTTCAGCGCGGCCACCTTCCTGAGCAGGATGCTCAGGCCGTCGGAGTTCAGGCCCGTCACGCCGTCGTAGACCTTGTCCATCAGGACCAGCCACTCGGGCTGGTCGAATTCCGCCGGGCGGGCGTATTCCTCGTCGTCCCAGTAGTCGGGATGGATCGTGAGGTCCTGGCCGTGATAGTCGGTCGATCCGTCGAGTTCGCGCGGCACGGGCGACGGTTGCGACGCCGGCGCCGAGGCCGGGGCCTCCGCGTCGCCGCGCAGCCCGGCTGCCAGACCCAGCAGGGCGCACGCCGCCAAAGCCGCGATAAAAGCCGCCCGGCCGCGATGTCGCGCTGTGTTGCTCATGCCTCGATTCTACCGGGACTTGCGCCGGGGTGTCAAAACGTTATCCGCCTGTCGCCGCCGCGGGCGGCCGGGTAGAATGTCCGGCGGATCGCATCGACCTGCTCACGAAGGACGACCATGACCCAGGCTGCACCGACCGCCTTTGAAACCTACGCCCAGGCGCTGGACTACCTGTTCACCCGCACCGACTACGAGCGGATGGCCCGCGTCCGCCACCATGCCGGCTCGTACGACCTCGGGCGAATGCAGCGGCTGTGCGACGCGCTCGGCCGCCCCCAGGACAACTTTGCCAGCGTCCACGTCGCCGGCACGATCGCCAAGGGGTCGGTCGCGGCCATGACCGCCTACCTGGCCGCCGGTGGAGGCAAGCGCGTCGGGCTCTACATCAGCCCGCACCTGGTGGACATCCGCGAGCGGATCGTCCTGCTCGAACGCCGCGGCGGGCGCGTCGTCGAGGAGCCTATCAGCGAGGCGGCGTTCGTCGCGGCCATGAACCGCGTCGCGCCGGCTCTGGACCGCCTTGCCGATGACCCGCCGACCTTTTTCGAGCTGATGACGGCCGTCGCGTTCGTCGCGCTCGACGCAATGGGGGTGGACCTTGCTGTGCTGGAGGTCGGGCTGGGTGGGCGGCTGGATGCGACCAACGTCGTCACCCCCCGGGCGGCCGCGATCACCCCCATCGGCATGGATCACATGCGTCAGCTCGGCAACACCATCGAGAGCATCGCCGGCGAGAAGGCCGCGATCATCAAGCCGGGCGTGCCGGCCGTTAGCGCCCCCCAGCGTCCGGCGGCCGGCCAGGTCATTGCCCGGTTCGCTCGCGAGCAGATGGCCCCGCTGCTGACGGTCGGCCGCGAGATCAGTCTGTCGACACAGCCGACGGGCGGCGCCGGCCCGCGGCGCTGGCGGGCGAAGGTCGCGACTCCCTCGCGGACGTTCGACGAGTTCATCGTGCCGCTGCTGGGCCGACACCAGGCGGTCAGCGCGGCGGTCGCGCTGGGGCTGGTCGATCAGTTGCTCGAAGGCGGCTGGAGCATGGACCTGCCCGGGGCGATGGCCGGCCTGGAGCAGGCCCGCTGGCCCGGGCGGCTGGACCTCCGCGGACGGCGGCCCTGGATCGTGCTGGACGGGGCCCACACCGTCGAGGCGTTGCGGGCCGTGCTGCGGGCGCTGCCCGAGACGTTCGACTACCGCCGGCTGATCGTGGTGGCCGGCTGCCTGGCCGACAAGGACCGCCGCGGGCTGATGGGCGCCCTGGCCAACGCCGCGGACATCGTGGTCGCGACGCAATCGGACCACCCGCACCGCGCGGACCCGGCCAGCCTGCTGGAGTTGCTGGCGATCCTGGGCCCGAGCGTGCGGCGCTACCTGTCGCTCAGCGCCCCGATGGCGATGGATATGGCCCTGAACCTGGCCGGCCCGAACGACATGGTGCTGGTCACCGGCTCGCTCTACCTGGTCGGACTGGTGATGAAACTGAACGCGGAAGCGAAGTGGTTCGCCGGCGAGTGACAAGTTTCGAGTTTCAAGTTTCGAGTGAAAGAGAAAGCGGGAACGACGGCTTCCTTCTCTTCACTTGAAACTCGAAACTTGAAACTCGAAACTCACCCCTCTGCTTCCTCGTGAATCTCAGCAGTAAACAGGAAGACCTCCGCGCCGGGGTCGCGCCAGGCATCGGGGGGCAGGCCGGCTTTGCCGGAACAGCAGTGGGCCAGCGTCTGGGCCGCGGTCCAGCCCTGCTCGGTCGCGACCTGCGGCAGGAAGCAGCCGGATCGGCCGCCCTTGCGTACGTAGACGCCGTGTCGGCCGGGAACCATTTCCCGCAGCGGGTCGCGCGTCGGCCACATCGGCGAGAGCAGGGAGATTTCGATCCTCAGCCGGGTCAGTTCCGCCGGGTCGATTCGCCGGAACTCGAACCGCGGGTCGGCCAGGCTGGTCAGGGCGATTTCCTGCACGAGTCGGCCAAGCGGCTCGCGGGCGGCGAACGTGCCCATGCAGCCGCGCAAGTCGCCATCGACCCGCAGCGTCACGAACAGGCCCAGGGCCCGATCGAACGGGGGGCCCTCCAGCGGCGGGGGGAGGGGTCGGCTGCGCACGTCGGCCTCGACGGTCAGCCTGGCCAGCCGGAGGAGGGCCCGCCCCTGTTCGGGCGTGAGCAGCGCGGCGTCGGGATCGTGAGGGGCCATCGCGGGACTCAGAAGGCGTACTTGACGACGACGAATCCGCCCACCAGCAGCACGGTAAACAGCAGGCAGACCCAGTTGAAATACTTGTCGATCCACCGCTTGATCGGCTGGCCGTAGCGATAGAGCAGGGCCGCGACCAGGAAGAACCGGGCCGATCGGCTGACCGCCGACGCCAGCAGAAAAACGAGGAACAGCCCCGGGTTGGCCCCGAAGAACAGGCCTGCCGTGATGGTGATAAGCTTGAACGGTATCGGCGTGAAGCCGGCGGTGAAGACGATCCAGAAACTCCACGCGGCGTAGAGTTCCTTGACGTGCTCGACGCCGCCGGGCGTGATGCCGGGGATCTTGTAGAAGTAGACGTGCAGGGCGTCCCACAGCAACCAGCCGATGATGTAGCCCAGCACCGCCCCCAGCACGCTGGCAACGCTGCACACGGTCGCGAAGCGCAGCCAGCGCTTGCGGTTGCCCATCACCAGGGGGATCAGCAGCACGTCGGGGGGGATCGGGAAGAAGCTGGACTCGGCGAAACTCAGCGTCGCCAGCCAGACCGAGGCGTGCCGCCGGTTGGCCAGCCCGATCACCCAGTCATAGAGCCGGCGGTGCAGGTGCCAGCGCGGCACGAAGACCGTCGGGACGTCTTCGCCCTTCAACTCCATCTCCGCTTGCGGTCCGTTGCTCACAAAGGCTCCTTGCGCAAAGTGACGTTGTACCGGGCGGTGTCGCCGCGGTCAACGGGCAGACTGCGAGCCTTCGGAGGAACACGGATTACACGGGCGGACACGGATTGCACAGATGTAACAGAGGTACGATAAGGAGGAATCGCGCCAGCGTCTCTTCTCTCTTGTCTTCTCTCCCTCCTCTCTCCTGTCTCCTCTCGTCTTCCCGCGGAATCCGTGTTCCGCCCGTGAAATCCGTGGACCTCTTGCCCTCTCGATTGACAAACCGCGCGCCAGCCAGTGCAATGCACGCATGGCCAAGGATCGCAAGGCGAGATTCACGCACGCGGTGGCTGTGCTGATCGACCGCGACGCCGCGGACCGCTACGGCCCGTGGCTGGACTCGCTTCTGCTGGGTCTGGTCGATGAGGGCATCAGCCCCATGCTCGTCGGCCCGCCGGGGGTCGAGTTGGCCGGGGGGATTCCCGAGCACCTGCTGGCCCGCATGATCCTGACGCGCAGCCGCCTGCCTCTGCTCCGCCGATTCATCGTCCAGCCGGTCATTGCCCGGCTGGCGGACGAGCCAGTGCGTATGGTGCTGGCAGCCAGCGGGCGGCTGGCCGACCTGGGGGCGCGGTTCGCCGCCGCACTGCACGTGCCGCTGGCGGTCATCGTGATGGGTGAGGACGAGGTCGCCCCGGCTGCGTCGGCGGGGCCGGCGTTGCAGACCGTCTTTGCCGGCAGCGAGAGCCTGGCCGACCGTGTCCGCAAGCGGCTGAGCGCCGCCGACGAAAAGGCCGTGCAGCAGGTGTCGCTGGGGGTCCACATGCACGAGGGGATCGCCGCGTTCGCCGGCGAGCGGACGCGCGGCATCATCGGCCTGGGGTCGGCCGACCCGGGCAGCCTCGATCAACTCCTGGCGGCGTTCTCACACCTGAGCGATCGCGGCTACGACGCGGTCTACTTCGTCATGGGCTCGGGGTCGGCTGAGCGGCGCATCCGCCGGTCGGCCCAGGCCCGGCGTCTCGGCGACCGCTTCACTCTGGTTCCCGACCTCAAGCGAATGGACCGCCTCTGGCCGGGCATCGACGTGCTGGTGCAGCCGGAGGTCAACCGGCATCTGGACCTGCGGCTGCTGGAGGCGATGGCCGCCGGCGTCGCCGTCGTCGCCCGCAACGGCGGGGCGATGAACCTGATGGCCGACGGCGTCAACGGCGTGGAACTGACCCAGGGCGACGAGGCCGAGATGACGATGGTACTCCAGCGGCTGCTGGACGAACCGGAACTCGGCCGAAATATCGGCCGAAACGCCCGCGACTACGTCCAGTCCCATCACCTGGCCGGCGTGACCGTCGCACAGATTACGCGGACGATCCGCTTCGCCGTCGTCGCCCAGGTGACGATCAGGATGAACGAGGCGGAGCCGCCAACGGCGCCGGCGGAATGACGAATCACGAAGTCCGAGTGACGAGAGAATGACGGATGCCCAATGACGAATGAGGCCGCGACTCGCCTTCGATCTGTCTGGTCATTCGTGATTCGTCGTCTATTCGACATTCGGAATTCGACATTCGACATTGCCGCTCAGAACCCTTTGATCCCCACCAGCAGCGTCATCACGACGAACAACCCCGCAAGGGCAATGCGGTAGTAGCCGAAGGGCGACAGGCCGTGCCGGTTAAGCCACGCGACGAAGGCCTTGACCGCGATGACCGCGACGACCCACGAGACGACCAGCCCCAGCAGCAGGCCCAGCGGGCCCGCCGCATGCACAATCTCGCCACCGTGCTTGAGGGAGTCGAACAGGCTCGCCCCAGCCAGTGTGGGCAGGCCGAGCAGGAAACTGAACTCGGCCGCCGACTTGATCTCCATGCCAGCCAGGATAGCCGCGACGATGGTGATCATCGACCGCGACGTGCCCGGCCACATCGCCAGCACCTGGGCCAGGCCGACGACCAGGGCGATCCGCCAGGTCATGGTGTCCACGGTGACCGCCCGCATCCGCACGCCGGGCCAGCGGCGGAGGCGGTCCACGGCTATCATCAGCACGCCGCCGGCAGCCAGCGCCGCGATCACCGGCCAGGGGGCGAAGAGGTGGGCCTTGATCCAATTGTGCGTCGCCAGTCCGATGACCGCCGCGGGCAGGAAGGCGATCAGCAAGTTGACGAACAGTTTCAGGCCCCCCCGGTCGCGGCCGACGAGGCCGCACAGCATCTGGCCGACCCGGCGACGGTAGAGCCCAAGTACTGCCAGGATCGCGCCAACCTGGATGACGATCTCGAAGGCCTTGACCGCGTCGCTGTCCGGCAGGCCGAGGAAGTGCCCGGCCAGTATCAGGTGGCCGGTCGAACTGACCGGGAGATACTCGGTGACGCCCTCGACGATGCCCATCACGACGGCCTGTAGCGGCGTGATCGGGCGGGCAGGGACCTGAGCGGCGGCGGTGTCCGGTTGCGACGTCGGCGCGGAGGTCGGCGCGGGCGCGGCCCCGGCGATCAGGACCAGCAGGAGCACCAGGACGACAGCGGTTCGCATGTGGAAGAATCCTCGCTCGCAACGGAGGGACCAAGAAGAGAGGGCATCCGCAGATTACGCCGATTGCGCAGATTCAGAAAGACGGGAGAACAGGACGGAGACGAACCGCGAATGGACGCGAATTGACGCGAACGAGGAATCGGACATCTGAATCCTCGCTCTCTTCATTCGAGTCCATTCGCGTGAATTCGCGGTTCCTCCTTCTCTTCTTCCGCCAAATCTGCGTAATCGGCGTAATCTGCGGATGAGTTCTTTCTCTGTGCCTCCGTGCCTCTGTGGTGGACTTATGGGTTCCCCTTCTCGCCGGCCTTGCCTTTGAGGGCCATCGTGAACAGCGTCCGGGCCCGTTCCAGGTAGACCAGCATCGAGAAGAAGGTGATGATGACCATCGCCCAGAGCAGCCCGCTGCGCAGCCACAGGGCCCAGGTCATGTCGCTCATGTGGTTGGTGACCAGCATCGCGGCCCCGGCGGCCATGCACTGGAAGAACATCTTGAGCTTGCCGGGGATGGTGGCCTTGAAGTCCAGGCCCTGCGACTCGCTGAACCCGCGCAGGCCGGTCACCACCAGCTCGCGCACCAGCACCAGGGCGACCATCCAGACCGCGACGCCCGAGGCGTTGCGCAGCCCGTCGGCCGACACAACCGCGAAGTGCGAGCTGGCCAGGTAAATGAACGCCCCGATCACCAGCACCTTGTCGACCAGCGGATCAACGATGCGGCCGAACGTGGACTCCTGGTTCCACTTGCGGGCGAGGTAGCCGTCCAGCACGTCGGTGACGGCGGTGATGAAGAACAGCGCGAATGCGATGTCCAGAATCCGGGCCGAGCCGCTGTCGCCGTGGTGGTAGGCCTCCATGAATCCGAAAAAGAAGAGGGCCAGCACGAATCGCACCGACGTGATCAGGTTCGGAAGACGCGCCTTCATGATTGCATGTCCTCAGGTCTGATCGTCCGGGTCCGGGCCGGCGGCCGACGCCACGCCAATCGGCTGATAGATCGGCAGAAGCAGGTCGGCCGATTCAGTCGTTTCGGCCAGCGGTCGCCCGGCCGGGGCGGCGATCAGGTCGTAGTCCTCGAAGCCGACGATGCGGGCCGGCCTCAACTGGCCGGGCTTCAACCCGCGGGCCTTGGCCAGCCAGGTCAGCGAGTCCACCTCCGGCGCCTGGCCCGGCGTTCGGCCGACCAGCAGGTCCGGACCGGCAATGCGGTCCACGAGCACCTGCGTCTCGGTTCCGACCAGCGAGCGGTTCCGCCGCAGGACGACTTCCTGCTGGGCGGCCATCAACTCGGCTTGCCGTCGCTGCTTGACGTCGGCGGCGACCTGGTCGGCCATGCGGCCGGCCGGTGTCGACTTCTCCTGCGAGTAACAGAAGACGCCCAGCATGTCAAAGGCGAAGTCGCGCACGAACTCCAGCAGTTCGCGGTGCTCGGCTTCGGTTTCGCCGGGAAAGCCGGTGATGAACGTCGTGCGCAGCGACAGGCCGGGGATCCGCTCGCGCAGCCGACCGAGCAGCTGCTCGGTCTGGGCCCGCGTCACCTTGCGTTTCATCCGCTTGAGCAGCCGGTCGTTGATGTGCTGGAGCGGCATGTCCACGTAGGGCACGAAATGCTCCGCCGCCGCCAGGGCGTCGATCATCTCGTCGGTGAAGCAGGAGGGGTAGGCGTAGAGCAGGCGAATCCAGCAGGCCCCGTCGAGGCGGTCGAGGCGGCGGACCAACTCGGCCAGCCCGCCGGCAAAGCCGATGTCCGCGCCGTAACTCGTCGTGTCCTGGCCGATGAGGTTGAGTTCCAGAGCCCCGTCGGCGATCAGCTCGCGAGCCTCGGCCTCGATAGCCTCGACCGGCTTGGAGCGCAGCGGCCCGCGGATCGAGGGGATCGTGCAGAACGAGCAGCCCTGCGAGCACCCCTCGCTGACCCGCAGGTAGGCGTAGTGCCGCGGGGTCAGCCGCAGCCGCCCGGTGTCGATCTGCACGAAGGGGTGATACTTGCCGAGGTGGACCTGGACGTCCGCGGCGGCGGGGCGCTGCGGGCCGACGCCGACGGCCTGGAGGATTTCGTCGCGCTGGTTGACGCCCACGATCGCGTCGATGCCGGGGACGGCGTCAAGCAGTTCGCGGCCCATCCGCGTGGCGAGGCAGCCGGCGACCACGACCCGGCGGGCGAGGCCCGCTTCCTTGCGGGCGACGGCCTGGCGGATATGCTCCAGCGACTCCTGCTTGCTGGCTTCGAGGAAGCCGCAGGTGTTGATGACGATCACGTCGGCGTCGTCCTCGTCGGCGGTGGGGATGGCGCCGTGCTCGGCTAGTTGGCCGAGCATCTTCTCGCTATCCACGAGGTTCTTGGGGCAGCCAAGCGAGACGAACGAGACGGTCATCGGCTGGTCGGCCAGGGGCTTGCTGCGACTGTGGGATTTCGAGGCCATTTACCGCTCCGTAACGTCGGCGGCCCGGGTCAGAGCCCAATCAAGAGTATAGCCGTCATCGAGGGAATCGGCCCGGAGCAACTGCGGCAGGGGAGTGCCAACGCGGCGGCGCGTCGGACGTGCGGGTCAAGCCGGGTGCAAATGCGCCGTCGCCGGACGATGGCCGTCGTCGGTGGGCGCCGTAGCTGCGTCACTAACTACTTGCTCGCAGGCGTTTCCTGCAGCCTGGTGAAGTCCGTCGCACCGCACAGCGGGCAGGGCGGCAGGGTGGACATCGTCACGCCCTGCAGGATGTGCCCGCAACTGCGGCACTGGTAACTTCCCGGTCGCTCAGGCTTGCTGGGTACCTCGAAGCGTCGCATCGTCATTTCTCCCATCGACCCCAACTTGCCGGGGCCTCAGGCGGAGTCAGACAGGGGAACAACCCGAGCAGGCCGTTCCTCCCTGCCTGAAGCTGAACCAGAATGTTCACCCAGCGCGACGAAGGGCTCATAATACACCAATCGCCGGGACAATGCAAATCTATAGCCCACGCCAGGGCTTGATCACATAAGAATCTATATAGAAATGAGTTAGATCAGTCCTTCGGCAGGTCCGGAATGATAACCCCCGGCGGAAGCCTGGGCGTTTCCTCCCCCGAAGGGCCCTCCGGTTGCGTGGTCGGCGGCGGGCCCGGTTTGCGGCCCTTGGGCACGGTGTGGACCCGCACGCTCAAAGCGTCGGGCTCCTTGGTTCCCCCGATGACGATCTGGATTTCATACTGGGCGTCGTTGGCCAGCGTATACCACGGCAGCACCTGCCCGCTGGCGGCATGGCGGATGACCACCCGCCCGCCAGGCCGGGGCAGGAATATCTCCTTTTCCGGCGTGAGCACCGCCGGTTCGCCCGGCTCGGTGATCGTCACCCCGCTGCTCACGTCCAGGCGGTCGCCCACGATACGGTAAATCTGGATCGTCGCCGCCCGGAAGGTCCCCATCTGCGGCCGCAGCGCAAACTTCAGCGACGGCTCGGGCGAGATGTCCCACGCCACCTGGCCCGACCGCGAGCCCAGCGTTACGGCCGGCTCGTTGCCGTCGATCCAGACGCGGAAGCCTGGCGCGTCGGTCACCGGGTCCATCGTCGTGTAGACCGGCCCGGGCGGCGGCTTGATTTCGCTGCCGGAGGTCGCCGCCGGCCCGCCGACCGCGGTTGCCGGCATCTCCTCGCCGCCGGGGGCGCCGGGTTCGAGGTAGGGCGTCGAGATGGCCGGGTCCGGGTCGCGGTCGTGATCGGCGTAGATGGACTCGGACGAATACATCGGCTGCGTGCTCATCGCAACGGCCTGGCAACCGGCCAGCGCCGCCGTCGCAGCCAGGGCGATCACGCCCAGCAGTCGCATTGTCAGGACCCGCGGATTCATTCGTTCAATCGCTCTCCAGGGCTGTGAAGCCGATTCTTCACCCTATTCGCAGCCGGCGACCCTGTCAAGCTTCCGCGGCGGCCGTGGGGAGGGGAGGAACACGGATTACACGGGAAGACACGGATTACGCGGATCGATCGGCGATGCAAGAAGAATCCGGCTACGCCTCAACACCTCTCTCCTGTATCCACTCTCCTCCCCCCCTCCGTGCGATCCGTGTCTTCCCGCGTAATCCGTGTCCCTCTTACGCCTCCGAAAAAAATTGCCGTTGCCAAACGATACCCGCAACACCATAATGCCGGGATTGCTCTTGATTCACGAAGAGGAATCGCCTTGATGGGAACGTTGACCGAGAACCTGCAACAGTACGACCAGCTCACCCGCCAGCTCTATCAACTCAGGGACCGCATCAGAACCCAGCAGCGGCGTTCCAGGATCCAGGAACGCAAGGTCGCCGAGCACGACCAGGACCTGCTCCAACTCCGCCAGAAGCTCCAGGCGGCCCAGTCCGAAGCCGGCGCCGCCGAACTGGAACTCAAGAGCCGCGAGGAAAGCATCCAGCGCCTGCGGGCCCAATTGAACACGACCAAGACCAACAAGGAATACTCCGCGCTGCTCCGCGAGATCAACACCTTTAAGGCCGACTCCGGCGGCATCGAAGAGACCGCCCTCCGCAAGATGGCCGAGGTCGACGAACTGAAGGGCCAGCTTGCGGACCTCCAGAAAGTCGGCGAGCAGGAGAAGACCCAGTTGGCCAAGGTGCAGTCCGAGGCCCAGGCCAAGTCCCACGAACTGGAAAACCAGCTCGCACAGATCCAGGAGAAGCGCCGTCAGGCGGCCGCGGGTCTGCCCGGCGACATCGTCGCCCAGTTCGAGCGGCTGGCCGAGGCCAACGACGGCGACGCCACCGCCTCGGTCGCCAAGGTCAATCCCAAGCGCGACGAGTACATCTGCTCCGGCTGCAACATGGGCCTGACCCTTGAGACTATCAACGCCCTGCGATCCGGGCGCGAGGACGTCCAGACCTGCGGCGTGTGCGGCCGCCTGCTCTACCTGGGCGATTCGGCCCGCTGACCTCTCCGGAAAGACCACGCGTGAGCGCCCCCGCCAAGTTCAAGTCCAGGACGCCGGCCCCGCTGCTTCGGCTCTACGTCGACGGCGGCAGTCGCGGCAATCCCGGACCCGCCGGCGGCGGCGTCGTGCTGGCCGACGAGCGCGACGCACCCCTCATCGAGCGAGGCCTGTTCTTCGGACACGCCACCAACAACGTCGCCGAGTACCGCGCCCTGCTGGGCGGTCTGGAACTGGCGACCCAGTTCGCGCCGCAGCGGCTGGAGATCTTCGCCGACAGCCAGCTCATGGTCCGCCAGATCACCGGCGAATACCGCGTCAAGAGCGAGGACCTGATCCCCCTGCACGAGCAGGCCCAGTTGGCCCTGCTGCGGTTCGACAGTTGGCAGATCACACACGTCCGCCGCGAACGCAACGCCCGCGCCGACAAGATGGCCAACCTCGCGATGAACGCCAAGGCCGACGTCGTCGACGCCGACTCCTCTTCGTCTTGCGAGCCGCAAGCGGAAGATCGCGGTTCCTCCACCTCTCCCTCGTCCCCCCGCGTCCTGGTCCGCGTCACCCTCGGCTGCGACCCGCGGGTCTGCGACGCGACGATGATGCCGGGTGAGACCTTCGAGTTCGGCCAGACCACCCCCGGCGGCCTCTGCGTCTACGCCGCTCAGGGCGTGCTGAACGCCGCGGTCGGACTGTTCAACGAAGCCGACGTGATGGACCGCCCGGCTGACAAGCCGCTGGTCGTCACCTGCCAGCGCCCCGGCTGCGGCGCCCGCTTCGAGGTCGCCCTCCTGCCGGCCGACTGACCGACCGCCGTCCCGAAGAGGAACACGGATTTCACGGAAAGAACACGGATTCCACCGAAGGCGTTGGAGTTCTTGAGAAGAGGGAGGGCAACCGATCCGCTTCTCTTCCACATCTTCCCCCTCCGTGCAATCCGTGCCTTCCGGTTTAATCCGTGTTCCTCGGCTCCTCCGCGGCGCCCTTCCACCTGCCCACGCGATGCGGTATCATCTCCCACTTTGGTGGACGAAACCCGATGCGATACGTCGTCGACTTCCTGTACCTGATCTTCATGCTCCTCTACACGCCCATGCTGCTTTGGCGGATGGCCGTGCAGGGCAAGTGGCGCGGCGGCTGGGCACACCGCTTCGGTGCAGTGCCGCGCCGCCAGGGCGCCGGGCCCTGCATCTGGATTCACGCCGTCAGCGTTGGCGAAGCCAACGCCACCGTCACGCTGGCCGCCCGGCTGCGCGAGGCCTTGCCCGGCTGCACACTCGCGTTCTCGGCCACCACCGACACCGGCTTCGCCCGGCTGGCCAAGCTCTATCCCGACGATCTGCGGTTCCACTACCCGCTCGACTTTTCGCTGGCTGTCAGCCGGGCGTTCCGCCGCATTCGACCAGCCATGATCGTGCTGATGGAACTCGAGGTCTGGCCGAACCTGCTCGGACTGGCCCGGCGGGCCGGCATCCCCGTCGTCGTCGCCAACGGTCGGCTGAGCGACCACAGCTTTCGCTGGTATCGTCGCTTCCGCCCGGTCCTGCGTCCGATGTTCCGCCGCCTGTCGGCCGCCTGCGTGCAGGATCAGGCCTACGCAGACCGCTTTGTCGCGATGGGCACGCCCACTGACCGCGTCACCGTCACCGCCAGCGTGAAGTATGACACGGCCGAGGTGGCCGACCGCGTCGCCGGCGCCGACGCGCTGTCGGGCGTGCTGGGCCTGGACGCGTCGCACCGCCTGCTGGTCGCCGGCTCGACCGGCCCGGGCGAGGAGACGATCCTGCTGGACGTTTACCGCCGCCTGGGCGGGAGCCACGGGAATCTCCGCCTGGCCATCATCCCGCGCAAGCCCGAGCGGTTCGACGAGGTGGCCGCCCTGATCGCCAAGGCCGGCTTCGGCTGCCTGCGGCGGAGCGAACACGCCGACGGCTCGCCGGGCCCAAGCCCGCTCGCCGGCGACACCGTCGTGCTGGGCGACACGATGGGGGAACTGCGAAAGTTCTACGCCCTCTCGGCGATCGCGTTCGTCGGCCGATCGCTCGTGCCGATGGGCGGCAGCGACGTGATGGAGGCCGCGGCCCTGGGCCTGCCCGTGCTGACCGGCCCGCACGCCGACAACTTCGTCGAGCCGGTCCGGCGGCTGTCGTCGGGCGGCGGCCTGATCGTCGTGCCCGACGGCGACGCGCTGGGCCAGGCCGTCGCCGAACTTCTGGCCGACGAACCTCGCCGCAAACGGATGGCCACCGCCGCCCGCGAAGCCGTCGTGCAGGCCAAGGGAGCGACCGACCGCACCGTCGCCGTGATCCGCCGACTGATGGAGTCCTGAGTCATGCCTTCGACCGAAGTCCGCAGGAACGTCGTCGCCGCCGCCCGGCTGGTCGTCGTCAAGATCGGCACCAACGTGCTGACCGGGGCCGACGGCCGACTGGACCGCAGGCTGATCGGCCGACTGGCCGGCCAGATCGCCCGCCACCACAGCGCCGGCCGACGGTTCGTCGTCGTCAGTTCCGGCGCCATCGGCGCGGGCATGGGCGAGCTGCACCTGCCGACCCGCCCCAGGCGCCTGCCCGAGCTTCAGGCCGCCGCCGCGGTCGGCCAGAAGCACCTGATGAACCTCTTCTCGGTCGCGTTCCAGCGGCACGGGGTGCACGCCGCGCAGCTATTGCTGACCCGCGCGGACTTCGAGAACCGCAGCCGCTACCTGAACATCCGCAACAGCATCGACGCGCTGCACCGCTTCGGGTCGATCCCGGTCATCAACGAGAACGACGTGGTGGCCGTGGACGAGATCCGCTTCGGCGACAACGACACCATCGCAGCGCTGACGACCAACCTGCTGCGGGCCAACCTGCTGATCGTCCTGACGGTGGTGGACGGCCTGCTCGACGGCGACGGCCGGCGCATCGACCTGATCGAGCGGGTCACCGCCGCGGTGACTAAGTTAGCCAACCGAAATCGCTCCAGCCTCGGCAGCGGGGGGATGAAGTCCAAGCTGGAGGCCATCAGCCGTGTCACCGAGTCCGGCGAGATCGCGATGATCGCCAACGGCCGGATGCCCAACGTCATCGCCCGCATCCTCGCTGGCGAGCCGGTGGGCACGGTCTTCCTGCCCGCGGCCCGCAAGATGACCAGCCGCCACCGCTGGATCGGCATGACGGTCCGCCCCGTCGGCGCGGTCCACGTCGACGCCGGCGCCGCCCGCGCGGTCGTCGAGGGGCGCAAGAGCCTCCTGCCCAGCGGCATCGTCGAGGTCGAGGGGGAGTTCGAAGCCGGCGAGGTGATCTCCGTGCTGGGGCCCGACGGCCGCGAGTTGGCCCGGGGCCTGTCGCGCTACGACGCCGCCGAGGTCGCCCGCATCCGCGGCTGCCGCACCAGCGAGATCGCCGCCCGCCTCGGCCCGACGGCCCACCACGGCGACGAGGTCATCCACCGCGACAACCTGGTCGTGCTGGGCCAGTAGTCTCTCTCTCCTCTTCCGAGCCGCCAGCGGGAGTTGGAGGAAATCCCCGCTGGCCGGGGGAAGACAACCGCCAAGGCGCCAAGAGGAATACGCCGAGGACACCAAGCGGGGAGTGCGGAATGAATCTTGGGGCCACAGATGGACGCGTATGAGGCGGTGGGAGACGCGGATCAGGCCACATGCCGGGGCCGCATTCATTTCTCATTGAGCATTGCTCATTTCACATTGGGGATCGAAGACGGCAACAGCAGGCCGCGCCGTCGCTTCTTTGAGCAATGTGAAATGTGAAGTGACCGATGCGCAGTTCTTCCCCGCATCGGGCGTTGCCCCCGAAAGCTACTGCTTGCTCACCGCGATGGCTTCGCCGGTGCAGTGCCGCGCGGCGTCGCCGGCGCACCAGAGCACGAGGTCTGCTACCTGCCGCGGCGCCAGCGTCTTGTCGCGCGGGAAGTCGGGGAAGCCGTCACGCAGCATGTCCGTCTCGACCGCCCCGGGGCACAGCGCGAACAGGCGGATGTTGTGCTCACGGCCGGCCCGCGCCAGCGACTGGGTCATCAGGTTCACCGCCGCCTTGGACGCGCCGTAGACCGCGAAGCCGGGGAACGGATCGCGCGACGCCAGCGATGAGACGTTCACGATCGCCCCGCCGTCCACCTGCTGGGCCATGATCGGCCAGACCGCCCGCGTCGCCAGGAAGACGCTCCTGACGTTGACGGCGAAGGTCGCGTCGAACTCCTCGTCGGTGAACTCGACGATGCGTTCCTTGTAGATCGCGACACCCGCGACGTTGGCCAGCAGGTCCACGCGGCCGAACGCCTCCATCGTCGCGTCCACCAGGGCCTGCACCTCGGCCGCCACGGTGACGTCGGTCGGCGCGGCGATGGACTCGGCGCCGAGTTCCTGGCACTGCTTGAGCGTCGCGTTCAGTTCGCCCTCCGTCCGCGACGCCAGCGCGAGGCAGTAGCCCTGCTCAGCCAGGGCGACCGCGACCGCCTGGCCGATCCCTCGCCCGGCGCCGGTCACTATCGCAACCTTGTCGCTCATGAAATCTCCTCTCGCACGCCCGCCCCGGGACGGTATCATCGTAACGACGGACGCCTCGATTGCAACGCCAACGCCTCAGCCGACGGAGGCCCGCTTGTCGCTGCCTCACCCGTTCATCCTGGCCGCCGCACTGGCCGTCGCCGCCGTCGCGATCCGGCTGCTGCTGCGCCCGCCGCGTCGGCGGGTCGAGGTCGCCCATGTCGAACTGTGGCGCGAGGCGGCCAGGCAGTCGGCTGGCCGGCGGGCGACGCCGTTGCTGCGAATCCACCTGCTGCTGATCGCCACGGGTGGGCTGCTCGTGGCTGCCGCCGCCGGCGGGGCCGTGCTGAACGTGCGTCAGCCGGCGGCCGGCCCGGTGCTCGTGCTGATCGCCCGGACGCCGCAGCTCGACGCCCGCGCGGCCGACGGCACGGGGCAGGCCGACGCGCTGCACCGCCGCCTGGCTGAACTGCGGGGGGTGCTGGGCACGACGCCGGGCCTGCTGGTCGGCGTCGCGGGGCAGGGGGGCGAGCCGGCCACGTTCGCGCTGGCCGACACCCCGGCCGACCCGGCCGCGTCACTCCAGACTGTCGAGCCGCCCGATGCCGCCGCGCTGATCGCCGCCTGGCGGCGACCCGACACGCAGGCCGTCTACCTGCTGGGCGAGTTCCGCAACGTCCCGTCAGCCCGGGCGGACGTCCACTGGCTGTTCCGCCCATTGCCACCCGCGACTGACGTGGGCATCGTCGCCGCCGGCGCCCAGGCCGTTGACGCCCACGTTCAACTCTTCGCCTCCCTCCGCCGGCTGGCCGGGGTGTCGCCGCGAGCAACCGTCGCCGCCCTGGACGCCGCCGGGCGAGAGCTGGCCCGCGGGTCGGTTGACTTCGACAGCGCCGGCCGGGCTGGCCTCGTGCTTTTGCTGCCGGGCGAACTGGCTGGGCCGATCACGCTTCGGCTGGCCGACCCCGACGACCAACCCGCCAACGACGCATTCTATCTGGCGCCCGCGCAGGCGTCGGCACGCGCAACGTTTCGGCTGACCGGCCGGCCCAATGCCGGCATCGCCCGCGCCGTCGCGACGATTGACAACATGGACCTGGCCGACCCGGCCGCCGGGCAACCCGCGGACTGGCTGATCGTCAACGAGCCGGCCGACCCGGTCGCCCCCGCGCCGGGCCAGTGGCAGGTGGTAATCGACCCGCTGGTCGCGCCCGAAGGCGTGCGGTTCGCGGGCGAGTTGAGGCCCGCGACCGTCGCAACCATCGCGGCCAGTTCGCCACTGTCGGCCCTGCCGCTGGACGGCGTGACCGCGGCCCGGGCCACGGCGGTGGAACTGGGCGAGGGCTGGGAATCGCTGGCCTCCGACGCCGCCGGCCATCCGCTGATCGCCTGGCGGCCGGATCGCGGGCTGGTGGTCGTCTTCTTCTCGGTCGCGTCCGCGAACACGAACTGGGCCGACACGCCGGCCTGGCCGCTTTTCTGGCACGCCCTGCCGTCGCTGCATGCAGGGTCGGCTGGGGGGCGATGGACCTGGCGGGCAGGATTGCCCGGGGGCCTGCGTGACGGGATCGCCTATAATCCGCCGGAGTTGGCCTGCGTCGCCGCGAGCGCCGCGGCGGCTGCCCGGGTGAACACGACAGCGATCGAGCCCCCGGCCGAGTCGCCGGGCATCAGCCGCCGGGCCGTTTGGTCCTGGCTGGCGCTGGCCGGGGCGGCGCTGTTGGCGGCCGGGTGGTTGACCGGGCGAGCCGGCGTGGGCTTGACAGTCCGCCGGGGCGGGGCCTAGACTGCTGGCCGCTTCTACCGAGGTCCGCAAGAGAGGAGTACATTGAATGGAATCGGCCCGAGCGCATCTGGACGTGCAGCACACCGAGGGCGTGATCGTGGTCTCGTTCCTGGACCGCAAGATCCTGGACGAGTTGAACATCACGCGGATCGAAGAGGATCTGTTCACGCTGGTGGAGAAGGAGACCTCCGTCCGGCTGGTGCTGGACTTCGCCAACGTCGAGCACCTCTCCTCGCGGGCCCTGGGCACGCTGATCAGCCTGATGAAGCGGGTGAACATGAAGAAGGGCCGCCTGGCCCTGTCGAACATCGCCGCGCGGATCTTCGACGTGTTCCGCATCACGCGGCTGGACCGCTCGTTCGACATCTACACGACGCGCGAAGAAGCCATCGCAGCGGTGACGGCCTGACCGCCGGCAACGCGGAACGGACCGGCTGTGATCAGTGGACGAAGTGACCCGATGAAGTTCAGCACGCTGGTGACCAAGAGCGACCTGGCTGCCGCCCGCAAGGTGGAGCCCCTCGTGATGGCCGAGCTGGAGCGGCACGGCTACAGCGAGGAGGCCGTCTTCGCGGTGCGCCTGGCGCTGGAGGAGGCGCTGGCCAACGCCATCAACCACGGCAACGCCCGCGACGCCAGCAAGGCCGTCCGCGTGGACTACCATATCGATCCCCGCCGGGCGGTCATCCGCGTTTCGGACGAGGGCCCCGGTTTCAGCCGCGGCAGTGTGCCCGACCCCACGGCCCCCGAGAACATCGAGAAGCCCTGCGGACGCGGCATCATGCTCATGGAAGCCTACATGAACGAGGTCCGCTGGAACCGCGACGGCAACTGCGTCGAGCTGATTAAGAAGAACGAGTGACCCCCCGGACCGGCGGCCCGCGACCGCCGCCGCGAGGAGGCGCACGATGGACACGCCACACTCCGGTCCCCTGACCATCCGCGTCACGCAGGCCCCCGCGGTCTCAATCATCCGCCTGGGCGGCATGGCCACCATCGACGAAGCCGAACGCCTCACTGCCGAGTTGCGACGCATCGCCGGCGAAGCCTGCGGCCGACTCGTCGTCGACCTGACTGACTTGGAGTTCATTTGCTCGATGGGCCTGGGCGCCCTCATCGTCGCCCACATCGTCAGCCAGCGCCGCCGATGCGAACTGGTGCTGGCCGCCCCTCAGCCGGCCATCCGCGATGTCCTGTTCACCACGCGGCTGGACAAGATATTCCCCGTCTACGCCGACGTGAAGGCTGCCGTCTCCTGACCGCGCGGCAAACAGCCCTGCCGCCAGATCAGTTGAAACTTCTCATCGCCGCAAGGACCGCCGCGCCGCCGGTCAGTTCGTAGCGGCGATCCTCCGGGCCGCCGTCGGGGGGAAGCTGGCCGCGAATCCAGATCGCGCCGGGCGGGATCAGGTCGGCCACCCGGTCGGCCCACTCGACGGCGACCACGCTGTCGCCGGCGCGGACGATCTCGTCAAAGCCGATGGCTTCCAACTCGACGGCGGCCCCCATGCGATAGACGTCGGCGTGGCAGAGCACGCGGATGTCCGCGCGGGCCGACGCCTCGTATTCGTTGACCAGCGTGAAAGTCGGGCTGTGGACCGCGTCGGGATCGACGCCCAGGCCGCCCGCAAGCCCCTTCACCCACTGCGTCTTGCCCGTGCCCAGGTCTCCGACCAAGGCCACCACATCGCCGGGCAGCAGGGCCGCCGCCAGCGCCCGGCCCATCGCCTGCGTGTCGGCGGGGCTGCGCGAGATCAGCACCAGCGGCGTAGCCGATTCGCTCATCGGAAATGCTCGTAGCCGCGGGGGACAAGCGGCTGGGACCGGCCCTCGGCGTCGACCAGCATACGGTCGCGCGTCAGCGTGATCCGCCCGACGCGGGTCAGCGTCACCTGCACCGGCGGGGACGCCAGCAGCCGCTGGCCATCGGCCGGCGAGCAGGTGAAGCAGAGTTCGAAGTCCTCGCCGTCGTTGAGGGCCGCAGCCAGCGGATCGGCGGCTGACCGGGCGGCGTCGGAGATCGGCACGGCATCCGCGAGCAGGTCGCAGCCGACGCCCGACTCGTCGCAGATGTGGTTCAGGTCGCTGCTCAGCCCGTCGCTCAGGTCGATCATGGAGTGCAGCGAAACCGCCGCCGCCAGGGCCCGGGCCTCGGCCACCCGCGGCGTGAAGCTCAGGTGCCGCCCGCTGACGAGCGAGCCGCCCAGCGTGCCAGTGACGAAGATGTCGTCGCCGGGCTGGGCGCCGCCGCGACGCACCGCCAGCGTGCCGGACTCGGTGGCGATCAGGGCGACGTTGACGGCAAGAGGCTGGTCCCACGCGGTCACATCGCCGCCGACGAGCGCGCAGCCGAATGGGTCGGCGGCGTCGAGCATTCCCAGCGTCAGCTCGCGGGCCTGCTCGGGCGTGAACGATCGGGGCAGGGCCGCCGACGCGACGGCGGCGCGGGGCAGGGCGGCCATCGCCGCCGCGTCCGAAAGCGAGCACGCCATCGACTTGTAGCCGATCTGCCGCAGCGTCGCCGTCGCGGTGTCGAAGTGAACTCCGTCCAGGAGCATATCGGTGGTGATCTGGACGAGGCCTTCGCCCGCGAGGTCGAGCCCGGCCATGTCGTCGCCGCTGGGGATAGCGACAAACTTGGGCGCACGGCCCAAGCGCCGGCGAATCCACCGGATGAGCGCGAACTCGCCCTTTTCCTCGTGTGCCATGGGGTCGCCTCAGCGCCTCGGCGCCTCAGCGGCGGAATCTCTTTTCTCACTTCAGCCGCTGCTTCCAGGCGGCCAGTTGCTGGGCCAGCGGTTCACCGCCGCCGGCGCCGTAGCTGGTGTAGCGTTTCACCACGCGCCGGGCGCCCAGCCACTGGAACACGTCGTCGGCCACCTCGTCGGCGACTGCCTGGAGCTGGTCCAGGGGCATTTCGACGAGGCTGACGCCCTGGCCCTCAGCCAGTTGCACCACCTCGCCGACATACTGGTGGGCCGTGCGGAAGGGAACGCCCTTGCCGACAAGATACTCGGCCAGCGCAGTCGCGTCGGTCAGGCCGCCTGCGGCCGCCTTCTCGGCGGTCTCGGCGTTGTAGCGGCTGTGGCGGACGATCTCGGCGGCCACCCGCAGCGACAGCCGCACGGTGTCCACGGCCGTGAAGATCAGCCGCTTGTCCTCCTGGAGGTCGCGGTTGTACGCAAGCGGCAGGCCCTTGAGCAGACCGAGCAGTCCGACGAGCTGGCCGAGCACGACGGCGGCGCGGCCGCGCATCAGCTCCAGCAGGTCGGGGTTCCGCTTCTGCGGCATCATCGAGCTGGAGGTGCAGTAAGCGTCGTCGATCCGCAGGAAGCCGAATTCCTGCGACGCGTAGATGCAGCCGTCCTCGGCCCATCGCGACAGGTGCAGGCCGACCATCGTCACGCAGAAGAGGAACTCGGCGGCCACGTCGCGCTCGCTGGTCGCGTCCACGGCGCTGGCCAGCACGCCGTCCATACCCAGCAGTTCGGCGACGCGCTGGCGGTTGATCGGCAGGGTCGTGCCCGCGACGGCGCCGGCGCCCAGCGGGCTGACGTTGATCCGCTTGCGGCAGTCGGCCAGCCGGTCCGCGTCGCGCTGGAGCATCTCGATCCACGCCAGCAGGTAGGCGCCCAGCTCGATCGGCTGGGCCCGCTGAAGGTGCGTGTAGGCAGGCAACACCACGTCGGCGTGGTCCTCGGCCTGGCGGAGCAGGGCCGCCTGGAGTTCGCGGATGAGCGCCTGCAACCCGGCGACCTGGTCTCGCAACCACAGGCGCAGGTCCAAAGCGACCTGGTCGTTGCGGCTGCGCGCGGTGTGCAGCTTTCGGCCGGCGTCGCCAACGTCCTTGATGAGCGCGGCCTCGATGGCCATGTGAATGTCTTCCTGCGTCGCATCGAACGCAAACGTGCCGGCTGAAATCTGCTGGCGGATGTGTTCGAGGCCGCGGCGGATTCGCAGGAGGTCCGCGCCGCTGATGAGCCCGGCTTCCTGGAGCATCGTGGCGTGCGCGACCGAGCCGGCGATGTCCTGCTCGTAGAGCCGGTGGTCGATCGAGAGCGATTCGCCGTAGGCAACGGTGAGGTCGGCGGGCTCAGCGGCCAGCCGGGCCTGCCAGCTTCGCGAGGCCTGCTTGCGGCTCTTGCGTGGGGCCTTGGACTTGGCCGGCACGGGCTGGGCGGGCGGCGACTTGGGCTTGGCAGCGGGCCGGGGGACCGGCTTGGCCGCCTTGGCGGGCGGCCTGGGCTTCGGTTTGGCCTTGGACGGATTGCGGCGGTCGGAGCCCCCGGCGGGGCGGCTGGGTCGCGGCCTGCGGGAGGATTTCGCCGTCTTCCGGGCCTGCTTCTTGGCCATGCGTTGCCCCTGAAAAGTGGAGTTGGAGGCCCATGCCGGGGACCGACGCCGGGCCCTCGTGCGACCGCCGCATCATAGTTGGCGTGCCGCGGCTGTCAAGCGATGAACTAAACGCGACAGGGCGCGGGCGGCCGGTGAAGCCGGCGGCCGGCCGGCGGGAACGTCCGCAGGTTTGCCCAGTCGGCCCGGTTTGCCCGGATTACGCGCCATACACAGAGTCCTATCTCTTTAGGGGTAGGCCGGGAGCGATTTCGCGCGAAGTCGCGGCGATCTCTTTCAAATGGGTCCGAAGTCCAGCAGCCACGGGTCAATCTCCAGGACGTTTTTCGGGCACCGCGGACGCAAACACTGGACTTACGGCCGAAAAGATAGGACTTTGACACCCGGTTGGTCACGATGTCAGCCGGAATGATTCGCCGGATGTTCCACGTGGAACATCTTCGCGACGGGGATGCCTCCGAGGCACGAGGGGGCCGGCGTGAAAGAGCAGGGCCCTCAGAAATTCGCTAGCCCGGCGTCGGCGGCAGGACGGGCGGTCGGCCGACGGAGTGGTACTCGATCCCCAGGCCTCGCATCGTGTCGGGCTCGTAGAGGTTGCGGCCGTCCACGATCAGCGGGCGGGCCATGGCCGACAGGATGCGCTGGAAATCGGCCCGACGGAAGGGCGGCCACTCGGTGCAGATCAGCAGGGCGTCGGCGCCGGCGAGGGCGTCGTAGGCGTCGTCGAAGAACGCGACGCGCGGGCCGTAGAGGGCCCGGGCGTTGGGCATGGCTGCCGGGTCGTGGGCCCGGACGGCGGCGCCGGCCGAAAGTAGCGCATCGATCGCCTCCAGCGCAGGCGACTGGCGGATGTCGTCTGTGCCGGGCTTGAACGCGAGGCCCCAGACCGCGACCGTGCGGGAAGCCAGATCGCCGCCCAGCCGACCGGCCAGCAGTTCGACGGGCGCCAGCCGCTGGCGGCGATTGACCTGGGCGATGGCGTCCAGCAGGACGGGCTCGTAGCCGGCTTCGCGGGCCAGCGTCCGCAACGCCGCGACATCCTTGGGCAGGCAACTGCCGCCGAAGCCCATGCCGGGATAGAGGAACGCGAAGCCTATCCGCCGATCGTAACCGACGCCGCGGCGGACCTCGTTCACGTCCACGCCCATCCGCTGGCAGATGTTGGCCAGTTCATTGATGAGGCTGATGCGGCCGGCCAACAGGACGTTGGCGGCATACTTGGTCATCTCGGCGCCGCGGCGGGAGAGCGTCAGGATCGGCTGCTCGTTGCGGACGAAGGGGGCGTAGACGCGGGCCAGCCGCTGGCCGGTCGGCTCGTCGGCGACGCCAATCACCACGCGGTCCGGCCGCATGAAGTCGGCGACGGCCGTGCCCTCCTTGAGAAACTCGGGATTGGACGCGAAGCGCAGCCGCTCGCCGGCCGGGTCGAACCGCTTTGCCATCGCGTCGGCAGTGCCCGGCGGCACGGTGGAGCGGATGACGATCAGCCGCTGACTGCCGGGCGGGACCAGGCCCGCGATGCGCTCGACGACGCCGTTCACGATGCCCAGATCGGCGCCGCCGCCGGGCAGCGTGGGGGTGGGAACCGCGACCATCAGGACGTCGGCCGACTCGACGGCGTCGGCCAGGTCGGCGGTGAACCGCAGCCGCCCGGCCGCCACGTTCTGACTGAGCAGGTCGCCCAGCCCGGTCTCGTGGAACGGGGCCTCGCCGCGCGAGAGAGCGTCGATCCGCGCCGCGTCGATGTCGCAGCCGATGACGCGATGGCCGGCATCGGCCAGGCCGCACGCCGTGGTCAATCCGACGTAGCCCATCCCCACAACGCCCAGGTTCTCGGACAATGACAGAGTCATGGGGAGGCCCTCATGCCAGGGGCGGCGCGTCTGCCGGGATGAGGTTATAGCACCGCGGGCGGCAGGACTGCAACCCGCGGGCGGCGATTCAGCCGGCGACGGCAGAGGCCGATTCGACCGTGTCGTACAGTTCAATCAGATCGGTCAGGCGGGCGCGTTCGAGGGCCTGGCGGACCAGCGGCTGGACGCAGGCATAGCGGGCAGCACCGCCGTTGCGGACGACGCCGCGGTGGAACTCGACCAGACGGCCCATGGCCAGGCTGGACATGAACTTCAGCCCAGCCATGTCCAGGACGACCAGCTTGTCGCGCCTCGCCGAGAGGCGCAGCAGGTGCCGGGCCAGTGCGTCCACGCCGGCCAAGCCCGCGTCGCCGCTGATGCGGGCAACGATCCCATTGTCGATCTCGCTGACCTCGACCTCTATCGCGGCCATGGTCTGTTGCCTCTATCGGTGCGTCCGCGGAATCGCGGTGTCCGAGTCGATGATACCCGGCTCGATCATTCGAGTCATATCCTGGAGGCTTGTTGAGGGCGGTCCTGCGACTCGACTTGTGCCCGCGTGGGCTGTATAAGAGCATGCCTCAAGAGGAACGCCTATGAACGTGCTGGTTACCGGCGCCGCCGGATTTATCGGATCGCACCTTGTCGACAGGCTCCTGGCCGAGGGCCACAGCGTGATCGGCGTGGACAACCTGAGCACCGGCCAGTCGGGCAACCTTGCCCACCTGGCCGACGAGCCGCGGTTCATCCTGCATCAGGCCGACGTGACCCATCCGCTGGAGTTGCCCACCGGGACGCCGCCTCCGCAGGCCATCTGCCACCTCGCGTCACCGGCGTCGCCCGTCGATTTTGGCCGCCTGGCCGTTCCGATCATGCGGGTCAACGCCGAGGCCACGCGGCTGCTGCTGGAGATGGCCGACCGCCACAGCGCCCGCTTCTTCTTCTCCTCGACCAGCGAGGTCTACGGCGACGCCCGCGTCCACCCGCAGCCGGAAGACTACGTCGGCCACGTCAACCCGGTCGGCCCGAGGGCCGTCTATGACGAGTCCAAGCGATACGCCGAGGCGCTGATAACTGCTTACCGAACGCACTGCGGCGTGCAGACGCGGATCGTCCGCATCTTCAACACCTACGGCCCGAGGATGCGGCCGGACGACGGACGCGTGATCCCCAGTTTTGTCTGCGCCGCCCTGGCCGGCGAGCCTCTGGTCATCCACGGCGACGGCAGCCGCACGCGCAGCTTCTGCTATGTGTCCGACACCGTCGAGGGCATCCACCGGTTGCTGATGAGCGACCAGCCCGGACCGATCAACATCGGCAACCCGGACGAGGTGGACATGCTGACCGTCGCCCGGGAGATCATCGAGTTGACCGAATCGACGTCGAAACTCGTCCATGTCCCCGCGCCGGTTGACGACCCGCAGCGCCGCTGCCCGGACATCTCCAGGGCCCGCGAGCGCCTCGGCTGGCAGCCGACCGTCTCACGCCGGGAAGGGCTGACGCGTACCGTCCAATACTTCCGCAACCTCAACCTGCGACAAGGAAGCCGCTCATGACCACCGAGGCCGCCTACTCGGAACTGGAGCGGCGATGCCGCGAGATTCACCTGCTCGGGTCGACTGCCGGCCTGCTGGCGTGGGACCAGGAGACGATGATGCCTCCGGGCGGCGCCGAGCAGCGCAGCGGCCAACTCGCACTGCTGGCCAGGCTGACCCACGAGCAGTTCACCTCCCCGCGGATCGGCGAACTGCTCGCCCGGTGCGAGTCCGAAGCCAAACTGACCGCTGACCCGCTGTCTCCGCCGGCGGTCAACCTGCGGGAGTGGCGGTATGCCTACGACCGGGCGACCAAACTGCCGCCGGCGCTGGTCGAAGAATTCGCTCGCGTCACGTCTAAGGCCAAGGAGGCGTGGAAGGCCGCCCGCAAGGCCAAGGACTTCGGAACGTTCCGGCCGTCCCTGGAGCAGACCATCGCGCTTAACCGCCGCCGGGCCGAGTGCTGGGGCTGGGCCGACGGCGGCGAGCCCTGGGATGCACTGGCCGACGGCTACGAGCCGGGTATGACCGCGGCCAGCGTGCTGGCGGTCTTTGGCCCGCTGCGCGAGCGGCTGGTCGCGCTAATCGGGCGGATCGCCGAGGCCCGCCGGCGGCCGAGCGACCGGTTCCGCAGGCTCCACCTGCCGGCGGCGCAGCAGCGGGCCTTCGTGCAGTTCGTCTCCGAGTCGATCGGCTTCGACTACCGGCGCGGGCGGCTGGACGAGTCGGCCCACCCGTTCTGCAGCGGCAGCCATCCCGGTGACATCCGCATGACCACGCGATTTCACGAAGACAACGTGAACGACGCGCTGGGCTCGACGATGCACGAGAGCGGACACGGCATCTACAATCAGGGTCTGCCGGTCGAGCACAATGGCACGCCGCGTGGCCGATCGGTCAGCCTCGCGATCCACGAGAGCCAGAGCCGCACCTGGGAAAACCAGGTCGGCCGATCGCGCGAGTTCTGGCGCTGGTGCCACCCGCATCTGGCCAACTTCTTCGGCGATGCGGTCGCGGGGTTCGGCGAGCAGGAGGTCTATGAGTCAGCCAACATGGTCGAGCCCAGCCTGATCCGCGTGGAGGCCGACGAGGCAACCTACAACCTGCACATCATGATCCGCTTCGAACTGGAGCGGGCGATCGTCCGCGGCGACCTTGCGGCCGCCGACCTGCCCGGCGAATGGAACGCGAGGTATCGCGACTACCTCGGCGTCGAGGTCCCCGACGACGCCGTCGGCTGCATGCAGGACATCCACTGGTCGATGGGGGCGATGGGGTACTTCCCGACCTACACGCTGGGCAACCTCTACGCGGCCCAGTTCTTCGAAGCCGCCGCAGCCGCCATCGGCGACCTGCCGGCCCGTATCGCGGCGGGGGACTTCGCGGCGCTGAAGAAGTGGCTGAACGCGAACATCCACGCTCACGGCCAGCGCTACCGGTCCGCGGACCTCTGCCGGGTTGTCACCGGCAAACCGCTGGACGCCGAGCCGCTGATGCGTCACCTGGAAGGGAAGTTCGGTCCGCTCTACGGCCTGTGATCGCCTGTCAACCCAGCAGCAGGAGGGCCTCGCGCATTTCGCCGGCGGCGTGGCGATCGCCGATGCGGTCGGCCACGGCGATGCCGCCCGCGTAGACTTCCTTGGCCGACTCGCGGTCGCCGCTCTCGGCCAGCGTGCGGGCCTTCTGGAACCACGCGGCCACGTAGGCGTCGTCGGCGGCAATGGCGCGGTCGAACTCAGCCAGCGCGTCGGGCAGGTCGCCGGCCTTGCGGTGCTCCATCGCCAGAGCGAAGTGCAGGAAGGCGTCGTCCGGCTCGTCGCCGATCATCTCCTGGAGTTGCCTGCGGCGATCGCTCATCTCGGGCCCGCCCGCGTTGGAAGACAGCCGCTCAGCTCTCGACGGCGGTCCGGCGTTTCAGGTTCTCCTGCCGCATGCCCAGCAATCGGACCGACAGCAGGTAGGCCGCGATCACCGCGGCCAGTCCCGGGCCCATGAAGTCGACCGGCAATGGCAGGCCGAAACTAGTCGGCGCGTCAGCTGGGAACACGCGGCTGGACGCGCGGTAGATCGAAAGGAGGTAGCAGAGCAAGCCGGTGACCGGCACGGCCGCGACCATGCCGGTGGGGCTGCGGGTGGGGAAGACCTGATGCGACGCAAGTGCGGCGATGAAGAAGCCCATGCCCAGCGCGAAGATCACCTGGCCCCGGTCGGTCGAACTGCTCACCAGCAACTGATAGAGCACGATGCCCACGACGGCTGTGCCCACGAACGTGCACAGCAGGTCGCTGCCGGCGTCGCTGAGGTGGCTCAGCGAAATCCGCTGCGGGCGAGGCTGCTCCTCGTCGGGTGCGCCGGGCTTGAACTGGGCGCGGTGGGCCTCGGGCGACGAACTGGAGAGCGGATCGGCCGTCTCCTGCGGCAGCATCATCCCCACCCAACGGGCCAGCAGGCAGGCGATCATCGAAATCAGGAACAGCGCCCCCAGTTCCAGAATCAGCTTGAAGTAGAGATCCCCGACCGTCAGACCGGCCGGCAGCGGCGGCTGGACCGGGACGCCCTTCTCGGCCTTGCTCGGGAAGAACGCCAGCAGGTTGCCGAGCCGGCGGGAGACGAACGCCAGCCCCAGCCAGCCGGACGCCGGGATCAGCCAGCCGACGTGCGGCAGGTCGCGTGAGAGCAGCAGCCCGCCCACCGCGCCCATCACCGCAGCCATGCCCATCGTCAGCACGACGGCCATGAACGGCTGCGGCGTGATGAGCAGGATCTGCGGCCACGCCGGATCCGTCCGCACGATCAGGTAGTGACCCACCGCGGCAAAGAGGATCAGCGTCCCGCCGACGACAAAGAGCAGCTTGATCTTGACCGGCCAGTTCCAGCGCATGGAGCAAGTGTAGTGACAGGCCCGGCCCATTTCAATCGCCAACGCGGATGCGGCGTGAAATCGTGGGCCGTCTCTTGCCTCTGGCCTGCGAACCGGTACGCTCTGGACAGACGCATGGGCAACGCAATCGACAAGACGAACTCCGACATGCCGTTGCTGGACGACCAGACGCCGCGGCCCGGCCATCCCCCCGGCTCGGTCGTGCGCGTTGCGTTCGATACGCCGATGGAACGCTTCTTCGACTACCGCCTGCCGGACGAATGGATCGGCAAAGTCGCCGCCGGTCAGCGGGTCGAGGTCCCCTTCGGCCGATCGAACCGCCCGGCTGTCGGCTTCGTGGTGGCGGTTCCCGACGAGGCGACGCTGCCGCGGCTGAAGACCGTGCTGGCACCGGTGGACGAGGAGCCGCTGCTGGACGGCCGACTGATGGAGTTGGCCCGCTGGATCAGCGACTACTACGCCAGCCCGCTCGGCCGGACGCTGGCGGTCATGGTCCCAGCAGCCGTGAAGCGGCAGGTCGGCATGGCCACTCGGACGCGGGTCCACCTGGCGGTCGCGGCAGCCGAGGCCGCGGGCGTGGTGGCTTCGCTGCGTCTGAAGCAGGCCAAGGTCGCCCAGACGCTGGCCGACGCCGGGGCGTTCGACCCCGATTCGGCGGTCGAGATCGACGAACTGGCCGGTCGCGTCGGCTGCACGCGTGGGCCGATCCAGGCGCTGCTGGACAAGGGCGTCGCGGCGGCGGTGCAGGAGGAATACATCCCCGGCCAGACGCCGCCGCCGGCGAGGCTGACCGAGCCGGCCTTCGAGTTGAACCGCTGGCAGCAGGCGGCGCTGGAGCGGCTGGGCCCGCGGGTCAGCGAAGGCGGCTTCTCAGTCACGCTGCTGCACGGGGTGACCAGCTCGGGCAAGACGGAAATCTACCTGCGGCTGATTCGCCGGGCACTGGCGGCCGGACGGAGCGCGCTGGTGCTGATCCCCGAGATCGCTCTGACGACGCAGGCGGTGGACCGCTATCGCCGGCGGTTGGGCAGCGTTGCGGTGATTCACTCCGGTCTGACCGACACGCAGCGATCGCTGGCGTGGGCCCGCATCGCCCGGGGCGACTACCAGGTCGTGCTGGGGACGATCTCGGCGGTCTTCGCGCCGCTGCGGAAGCTGGGGCTGGTCATCGTGGACGAGGAGCAGGAGTCGAGCTTCAAGCACCTCAAGTCGCCGCGCTACCACGCCCGCGACACGGCCATCCAGCGGGCCCGGCTGTGCGGCATCCCCGCGGTGCTGGGCTCGGCGACGCCGTCGCTGGAGACCTGGTTCGCCGCGCAGCACGCGAAACACTTCGACTACATCGAGCTGCCGCAGCGGGTGGCCGAGGTCCCCATGCCCAAGATCCGCGTCGTGGACATGCGGGCCGAGCAGCGCGACCGGCGCGGCATCCACCTGCTCAGCCGGCTGCTGGAGCAGCAGATCACCTGGGCGCTGGGCCAGAAGAAGCAGGTCGTGCTGCTGCTGAACCGACGCGGCTACGCGAGCTACGTCTTCTGCGCGTCGTGCAAGTTCGCCCTGAGCTGCGACCGCTGCAACGTGAACCTGACCTACCACAAAGCCACCGACACCGGCCTCTGCCACCAGTGCGGGCAGCGCAAGGCCGTGCCCGAGAAGTGCCCGGTCTGCGGGTCCAAGATCGTCAGGTTCGGCCTGGGCACGCAACGGATCGAGGAGGAGATCGAACGCAAGTTCCCTGGCGTCCGCCTGGCTCGCGTCGACAGCGACACGATGAAGCGGGCCGGCGACTACGAGCGCGTGCTGGGGGCCTTCGAGCGCGGCGAGATCGACGTGATGCTCGGCACACAGATGATCGCCAAGGGACTGGACTTTCCCGACGTCACGCTGGTGGGGGTCGTGTCGGCCGACACAACGCTGGCGATCCCCGACTTCCGAGCCAGCGAGCGGACGTTTCAGCTCATCTCGCAGGTGGCCGGGCGGGCAGGGCGGGCCCACGGCCAGGGGCGCGTGGTCATCCAGACGCTGCACCCCGAGCTGCCGGCGATCGACTACGCGGTGCGGCACGACTATCGCGGCTTTGCCGACAGCGAGCTGCCCAACCGCAAGGACCTGGGCTTCCCGCCGTTCGGCCGACTGGCCCTGTTCGTGCTGCGGCATCGCGAGGAGCCAAGAGCTCACGAAGCCGGCCGGGCCCTCGCCGACGGCATCGAGGCGTTGCGGATTGAGACCGGCGTCGGCGGACGGGTGCGCGGGCCGATGGTCGCCCCCATCGCCCGCATCCGCGACCAGTGCCGGATACACCTGCTGCTCCAGGCCGAGTCGGCTGAGGGGTTGCAGCGATGGCTGGCCGAGGCCCGGCGTCGCGGCCTGCTGGACCGGATCAAGGTGGAATGGATCGTAGACGTGGACCCGCTGGCCCTGATGTGACGGGCCCGGACGAAGGAGCAGCCCATGGCAGAGCCGAAGAAGCGAACCGGCCGAGAGGATGAGTCCTTCGCCCGGCGACAGGTCAAGATATTCCTGGCTGGCGCAACCGTGGTCGTCCCGTTCGCGATCACGATCGCGACGCTGGTCCTGACGGGTGCGTGGATCGGCGGCCTCGTCAACAAGGTGCTGCCGGAAGGCCGGGACCTGCCGCTGATTCTGGGGCTGCTGCTGGTGCTGGCGGCGATCTACGCGGTCGGACTGCTGACGCGGCTGTTCCTGTTCAAGAGCCTGGTCAGGCTGGGCGAGTGGGCACTGGCGAAGGTGCCGCTGATCTACAGCCTCTACGAAGGCATCCGCGACCTGCTCAAGTTCTTCGGCGGCGGCGACAAGGAGCAGATGGGCCGCGTCGTGAAGGTCACGCTTGCCGGCGGGCAGATCCGCATGCTGGGCATCCTGACCAACGAGCGTCCGCGCGGGCTGATCGGCGAACATCGCGGCAGCCCGGCCATCCTGGAGTCGAACCCCGACGCCGGGCGTGTGGCCGTCTATCTGCCGATGAGCTACCAGCTCGGCGGGTTCACGATCTACGTGGACCCGTCGCAGGTCCAGGACGTGGACATGACCGTCGAGCAGGCCATGAAGATCAGCGCAACGGCGGACGTTGGATAGCGCCGGCGGCCGACGATTGGGGCTTGACGAGAGGCCGTTGGAGTTGGAAGCTGTCGCGACCGCCGACGAACGCGGCGAGCAGGAAACTATTCTCGGCCCGGTTGGGCCCGTGCATACACCAAAGGAGATGTCGATGGCAGGTTTCGGTTACCAGGACACGCCGATCATTCCCGGCAGCAAGTGGCACGTGCATGACGGCGAGCGGCCGCAGCCGCGGATCATCTCGCCGACGAGCTTGCCCAGGATCGCCCCGGTCGCGCCGCCTTCGGACGCGACTGTGCTGTTCGAAGGCAGGAACCTGGACGAGTGGGAGAGTTGCAAGACGCCCGGGCCTGCGACCTGGAAACTGGTGGACGGCGGCTGCATGGAGGTCGTCCGCAAGACCGGGAATATCCGCACGAAGAAGAAGTTCGGCGATGCTCAGTTCCACATCGAGTGGGCCGCCCCGGCCGAGGTCGTCGGCGACAGCCAGGGCCGCGGCAACAGCGGCGTGTTCCTGATGGGGCTCTACGAAATCCAGGTGCTGGACTGCTTCAACAACCCGACCTATCCCGACGGCACGACCGGCGCGATCTACGGCCAGTACCCGCCGCTGGTCAACGTGTGCAGCCCGCCCGGCGGCTGGCAGATCTATGACATCCTGTGGAAGGCACCGCGGTTCGACGGCGGCAAACTGGTCAGCCCGGCCTACGTGACCGTGATGCACAACGGCGTGGTGCTGCACCACCACCAGGAGTTGCAGGGCCCGACCAAGCACAAGCTGCTGGCTCAGTATGAGCCGCACGAGGCCGTCGGCCCGCTCGAGTTACAGGACCACGGCGACCCGGTCCGGTTCCGCAACATCTGGGTCCGCCCGATAAAGCAATACGATCAGCCATAGCAAGCAAGGCCTGATGGAGCAGGGGTCGGGCAGGGGGGCAGTGAAGTCGTCTACGCAGGCAAGGGTCCGGCTTGCGCAAAGAAATGGCCCCCGTCACACCGATCCGTCGGTATCGGCGCGCCGTCGCGCGGCTGATATCAGCGGGTCAGGACGGGAGCCTGCAGCGGCTCGTGGTTGGCTGATGAGGGCGTACCGCTCCCTAGCAGAGAGCGATGAAGGTCGCCAGAGTCAACAGCACAATCCGGTACTTTCGGCGAAAGAATCCCACTGTCCACCTCCTGCTCTTGCCTCACCAGAACAACTGGCGTCGGAGACTGGCATCTCCAACGCCAATAGATGTGAGCAAACTGCGTGCCAGCGGCCGCCGGCCCGCGCGTTTCTCCCGCGAGAGCCTCACATGCACTGTGTTTCCAGAGAGTTACGAATGGATGACCGGGTGAGCAGACTTGCGTTAAGCTGGGAAGAGTGTTTACGAGAATCAACATCTGGGCACGCCCATGTTGACCGGACGCAACATGCGGCGGCGGCAAAACCCGGTTGCGACGGCCGCGTCCGGGAGCCGCGAGACCGCGTCACGGCCGCTTGCTTTGGCGGGGTCTGGACTTATAATGCGTCTTTCACCCGACGCGAGGGCATCCCATGAAGCCGCGAATCTCGTTTTCGGCCGGCATCCGCATGCTGTCGTTTTGGGCCGCCGCTCTGCTGGCGGTCCTGAGCCTGGACGGCTGCACCTACAAGGCATGGCTCGACGCCGACAGCAGCAGCGACGATCCCGGCCAGTTCAGGCCCGGCCCGCAGTATGTCCATGTCGGCGAGCCCGTTCGCCTTCAGTTCCTCGTGGCCCAGAAATCCATGCAGGGCCTGGTCTATGGCATGGACAACTACATGATCCTCGACCTCCCGACCGGCAAGGTCGTCGTGGAGGCCAGCCGCGAGTATGCCAACTACATCCAGAAAGTGGAGTTCGCCCAGCCCGGTTCGCAGGACGGCTGCGTGGTCACAGCCACCGGCTATCGCACCCGCGGCGAGATGGACGTCCAGATGATCAACGGCACGATCGAGCACAAGGAGTTCAGCAGCGATGCGCCGGACGACCGGCTGGCGTCGGCGTCGATCACGCTGATCGTCTACCAGAGCCGCGTCCAGATTCCACACGTCGGCGGCGCCGGCATCGAACCGGACTGGGCCAAGAGTGAATTGTGGATCCTCGCCGACGACGGAAAGCGCGTCAGCAAGATCGTCAAGTCAGGCCTGCCCGGCCAGGCGGCCGACCAGCCCGGCTACACTGTCGAAGGACCCGATGACAAGGGCGAGTACACCGTATCGACTCTGCCGCTGTATTCGCAGATCAATCGCGGCGGGACGACGGCAGCCGAGATGCACCTGGTGGACGCGAAGACCGGCAAGGTCCACATCAGCGGCGCTCGATTCCGCACCCCGTGACGGGCAGCACGCGCAGCACGGGCAGCCGCAATCCGTTCTTCTTGAAGGCAGACTCCGATGGCAATCCAGGCGCCCCGCGGCACCCGCGATTTCTACCCGGCTGAGATGGCCCGGCTCAACCGCATCTTCGATGCCTGGCGGCGGGTCTCGCTGCGCGCCGGCTTCGAGGAAATCGAGGGGCCCGCCTTCGAGACGCTGGAACTCTACACCGCCAAGAGCGGCCAGGAGATCGTCAACGAACTGTTCACCGTCAGCGGACGCGGCGAAAGCGGCGAGGGCGACGCGCGCTACGCCCTGCGCCCGGAACTGACGCCGTCCCTGGCCCGCATGATCAACCAGCGGGCCCGCTCGCTGCGTATGCCCGTCAAATGGTTCAGCATCCCGCGTATGTGGCGCGGCGAGCGCCCGCAGAAGGGCCGCCTCCGCGAGTTCTTCCAGTGGAACATCGACGTAGTCGGCGCCGAGGAACGCGTCGCCGACGCCGAGGTCATCGGCGTGGCCGTCGACGTGCTGCGCGAACTGGGCCTGGGCCCCGCCGACGTCGTGGTGAAGATATCCAGCCGGCCGCTGCTGGCGTCACTGCTGGCCGACCTGGGCATTCCCGACGGCGACCTGGAGACGCTCTACGGCGTCATCGACAAGCGGCGGAAGGTCGATCTGGAGAAATTCCGGGCCATGTTGGCCGAGAAGCTTCCCGGCAACGACGCCCTGGTCGCAAGCATCTTCGAGATGACCGGCTGCACCGACCTGGACGCGTTGCCCAGCCAGGGCGAACGCAGCGAAGCCGAGAAAGCAGACCTGCTCGGTCTGTTCCGTCTACTCGGCGAGATGGGCCTGAGCGACTGGTGCGGGTTCGACCTGGGCGTGGTCCGCGGGCTGGCCTACTATACCGGCCCGGTCTTCGAGGTCTTCGACCGGGCGGCCACGATGCGGGCCGTCGCCGGCGGCGGGCGCTACGACAACCTGCTCGAAGTGCTGGGCGGCCCGAAGATACCGGCTGTCGGGTTCGGCATGGGCGACGTCGTGTTGGCCGACCTGCTCCAGGAGAAGGGCCTGTTGGCTGATGCGACCGTCGGCGTGGATTACTTCCTGATCGACGCCGACGAGAAGCTGTTCGGGCGTCTGCTCAAGCTGGCCAGGGAACTTCGGGCTCGCGGCGTGTCGGCCACCTACAGCTACCGCCGCAGCAGCGTGAGCAAGCAGTTCAAGCAGGCCGCCGCCGCCAACGCTCGCCGTGTGATCGTGCTGGGCGATGAGTTGGCCCAGGGGCGGGTTGCGGTCAAGGATCTGGCCGCCGGGGTGCAGGCGACGATCCCGCTCTCGTCGCTGCTGGACAATCCGTCGCAACCCGTGACCCAATGAGTCAGCGACACATTCACTACGAGGCCGCGTTCGAGGACTACCTCCGAAGCGTCGGCCGACCATACATCGCCGTGGACGATGCCAAGAAAGCCGTCTTCGGCGGGGCCCAGATCAAGAGCTTCGACTTCCTGGTCTACGGCGACGGCCCGACGAACTGGCTGGTGGACGTGAAGGGCCGCAAGCTTTCCCTGCCGTCGGCGTCCAGCCGCGGGCACCTGGAGAACTGGACCACGCGCGAGGACATCGTCGGCCTGTCGCAGTGGGCCCGGGTCTTCGGCGACAGTTTCGCGGGGCTGCTGGTGTTCGTCTACTGGCTGACCGAGCCGGAACTGGGCCTGCCGTTTGCCGGCCTGCGGCACGAGTTCCGCGGGCGGACCTATGTGATGGGGGCAACGACCGTCGCGTGGTACGCCAGCCAACTGCGCGACCGCAGCCGGCGGTGGGGGACGGTCTCGGTGCCGTCAAAGGTCTTCAGGGGGGAACTGAAATCGGTAGATCGTTTTTTCTGATTCGCGCCCCCACTTTACAGCCCCCGGCGGTGTCTTATAATACAACAACAGGCCGAGGACAGGTTGCAGCATAAGGCGATCTACTGGAATGATAACGCTTTACAGTCTGTTGGCGCAGACGGAGCAGGTTCGGCTGCTTGAAGACGCAGTGAAGGCCAACCAGAACGTCGAGGTGTCCGGCAACCTCGCGGTGACCTGGATTCTCGCGGTGGCCATGCTGGTCCTGATCGTGCTGGTGAGTTTCAAGAAGTCGAAGCGATCGCATCTGGACTGATACGATCTTATACATTGCTCGGAACCAACCCCATCTGGACGGAGGAACCGGTATGAGCGTCAAGCATGTTCTGCTGATCGCGCTGGTGCTGGCCAATCTGGTGCTGCTGACCGCCGTGGTCCTGAAGATCGAGCCGCCTCGCCAGGCCGATGCACAGGTCGTCGGCGGCGGAAACAATTTCGCCGTGGTCACCGCTGCCATCGACAACAACGAGGACGTGGTCTGGGTCATCAACCTGAAGACCCGGCAGCTTTCCGTGTTGCGGATGCCCCAGGGCGCCGGCAAGACGCTGACCCTCATGGATACCCGCAACCTGCTGAAGGACATCCGCGGCAACCGCTAGCCTGGGCGCCGCACGGATATCCTCGGGTTCGTCGATTCACGCAACCGTGAACAGGAGATCGCAAGATGAATAGCAAGTCACTGACGACGGCCATCATCGTTCTGACGCTGACGGCTGTCCTGATGCTCTCGGCTCTGCTGGTGCTCAACTACCTGCCGGTCCGATCGGCACAGGCCACCGGCCCCCTCGACCGCCAGGGCGACTACGCCGTGCTGGTGGCCAGGTCCATCCGCGGCGGCAACGACAACGTGATCGTCATCGACGTGGCCGCCCAGAAGATGGTCGCCTACAAAGCCGACCCCGCCCGCAAGCGGATCGACGTCGAGGCCGTCTTCGACCTGGAGAAGCTGCCGTAATCGCGTCCGCGCGACAGCGACTGAAAACAAGAGCCGCGGCCGCCCGACTGCGGGACGCCGCGGCTTTTTTCGTGCGCTGGGGCAGGGGGGGGTCAGTCGTCTGCAACCGCGGCTCCGGGCTGCCAGGCATGGGGGGCCGACGGGCGCAGGCCGGCCTCGGCCAGCAGCGACTTGTCCGCGTCGAAGTTCGGATTGCCCGTCGTCAGCAACCGGTCGCCGAAGAAGATCGAGTTGGCCCCGGCCAGAAAACAGAGTAGTTGGGCCTCGTCGCTCATCATCAGCCGCCCGGCCGCCAACCGGACCCGCGACCGCGGCATCAGGATACGGGCCGTAGCGATCATCCGCACCATCTCGACCGTCGAGGTCGGCGGCTGATCGGCCAGCGGTGTGCCCGCGATCGGCACCAGGGCGTTGATCGGCACGCTCTCGGGGTGCGGGCGATGGGCCGCCAGCGTCCGCAGCAGTTCCCAGCGGTGCTCGGGCTTCTCGCCCATGCCGATGATCCCGCCGCAGCAGATCTGGATGCCGGCCTTGCGGACGCGCTCCAGCGTTGCCTGTCGATCGGCGTAGGTGTGCGTCGAAACGATCCGCCCGTAGTAGCTCTCGCCGGTGTCCAGGTTGTGGTTGTAGCTGGTCAGGCCGGCTTCGGCCAGCCGGTCCGCCTGCTCCTGCGTCAGCATGCCGAGCGTGACGCACGCCTCCATGCCCAGTTCGCGCACGCCGCGGATGGCCGCCAGCACCTGCTCAAACCGCGAGCCCTCGGGCGCGTCGCGCCACGCGGCCCCCATGCAGAACCGCGTCGCCCCCTGGTCGCGGGCGATCCGCGCCTCGGCCAGAATCTCCTCGGGCCCCATCAACTTCTCGGCCTTCAGCTCGGTCTTGTGGTGGACCGACTGGGCGCAGTAGCCGCAGTCCTCCGGGCAGCCGCCGGTCTTGATCGACAGCAGGGCGCAGAGCTGCACCTCCGGCTCGCCCCAGGCCTGGCGGTGCACGCCCTGGGCCCGGTGGACCAGTTCCATCAGGGGCAGCTCGTGTATCGCGCGTATCTCGTCCAGCGTCCAGTCGTGACGCAATTGAATGCTCATTCGGGTTCCTTCAAAGCAACAGGCCAGGGCATCCGCCGGCGGCGCGGTCATTGCGTCTTCTCGGCCGGCGAGCCGAGGATTCGGCGGATCGCCCGGATCCCGCCGATGTGATTGGTGAAATCGTTCAGCGGGCGGATCAGCCGCCGGATCGTCGGCTCACCGCCCCACGGCCCCTCGCGGGGCGCCGGCGGCGTGCGATGCCAGTCGGCTGGGTCGTGCCCGGCGATCGCCTCGCGCACGAGGGCCTCGCCCTTGTCCAGCGCCGCCGTCAGTCGGGCAGGGGTGGCCGCCTCGTCAAGCGGCGGCACGTCGGCTGCCAGCGGCGACTCCAGCAGCTTGAGCTGGAACTGCCGCAGCTTGAGCAGGTGCTCGCCGATCTTGCGGATCGAATTGCAGTCGCCGCCGGGGGCGGCCTCGTAGATCGCCTGCGGCAGGTCCGCCAGCGCATGTCGGGTCCGGGCCGCCTGGTTGTCCAGTGCCACGAGCAACGCCTGGTTGGTCGGGTGCAGTTCGCTCATGCGGGCATTATAGGGCGGCACGCTCGCAATTGCATGTCGCACCCGCGGCCGGATGCCTCTTCTCACCGCCGCGCCAATTGCTAAGCTACCTCCGCATGGAATCGCGAATCGTCATCACGGGTTGCGGGTCCGTTACGCCGGCCGGCCTGGGCGTCGAGGCCCTGTGGCGGGGCATCCTGAAGGCCCAGCCGTTCGCCAAGCCGCTGACCGACCCCCGGTACGCCGGGCTGCCTTCGCCCCAGGCCGGAGTCGTGCCGCCGGCCGTCGAAGCCGCCATCGCCCGCGTCGCCAACGACGATCCGTCGCTGGCCCGGTCGCGCTGCGCCGCCATGATGGCCGTCGCCTGCGCCGAAGCGATCGGGCAGGCCGGCTGGACCCGTGAAATTCTGTCCGACGCCGCCACCGGCACCGCCGCCGCCACCAGCAAGGGCGACCTGCATCGGTTGTTTGACGGCGAGCCCGGAGGCTTGTCGCTGGCCTGGCCCAGCGCGCCGGGAACGCTGCTGCGCCGGCGGCTGGGCATCGGCGGACCGGCGGTCAATTCCGTCGCCGCCTGCGCCACCGGCACACACGCGCTCATCCGGGCGGCCCAGATGATCCGCGACGGCCAGGTCAGCCGGGCGCTGGTCACGGTTGCGGACGCTTCGGTCATGCCGCTGCTGCTGGGCGCGTTCGCCAGCATGGGCGTGCTCACCGCCGACCGCTGCCGGCCGTTCGACCGACGCCGCGACGGCTTCGTGCTGGCCGAGGGCGCCGTCGCCGTGACGATCGAGCGAGCCGACGTCGCCGTCGGACGGCCGCTCGTGGAACTCTCGGCCTGGCTGATCGGCGCCGATCCCACGGGACTCACCGCCCAGGACCCCCAAGGCCGCACGTTGGCCAGGCTGCTGTCGGCGCTGCTGTCGCGGGCCGCCTGGCGGCCGGAGCATGTCGATCTCTACTGCGCCCACGGAACCGGAACCCCGAGCAACGACCGCCAGGAGTCAGCCGCCGTCGCCGCCGCGTTCGCCGGCGCCGACCCGCGGGTGACGGCCGCCAAGTCGGTCGTCGGCCATCTGTTGGGCGCCGCCGGGCTGACCGAAGCCATCGTCGCGATCCAGTCGCTGCGTCACGGCATCCATCCGCCGACCGCGAGCACGACCGAACAGGCCGACGACGACTGCCGCGTTCGGCTGACCGACCGTCCGATGCCGGCCGACCTGCGATCGGCGCTCTGCACGAGCATGGGGTTCGGCGGCCAGATCGGCCTGCTGGCGTTGCAGCGGATGGCGTGAGAGGAATCGCGGCAGGCCCGAGCCGATGGGCCGCCGCCAGCAACGAAACTCACAAGTTATCCACCCGCCACCGCCGGGGTTATCCACACAACAGGCCCAGACTTATCCACAATCACAAAATCCGCGAGAAGCCCCAGCAATCTGCACATTTCGGCCCGCCAACCAAATCCCGCACCCCTTCCAGAATGCAACATAACATACATTATCGGACCTACAGCCCCAATCATACAAGATGTTGCGCCAGAACGCAAGGAAAATTCTACCTATAGGGGCCTTTAATTTCGCGTCCGATAACGACCAGCCACCCAAAGAGGCCAACGGCAAGCGCCCCGGTCCCCAACCCGACCAGAAACCCGATGAACCAATCACCATACACGGCATGCACCCCTTACGTCAGAACTCCACAGACTTGTCTCCGACGGGCTACCCCGCCGCTTGCTGTCACAGCCGGAGCAATCACCCATGGACGAAGACCCGGCCCGCTTCACACGTCCCATAGGCTTCGCTGCGCTCCGCCTGGACGCTCCAATGAGGTCGGCCGAACGTGCGACGGCCCCCGGCGCGTAGTAGTCCACCAGAGCCGCCACGACCGCTTCCGGGACAATCACGAATGACCGCCCGACGACACGCCCACGCAGCCAGGAGGCCCGCTTGCCCCGCTGACGTTCAACGAGCTTGCGAGCAGCACGCCGAACACGCACCAACGCGACCGGCTCGACTCTAGCGACTACCTGGACACGTGGCAATAGCTCACCACGCCACACACCCCACCACCGGCCCGAGGCCTTCAATTCCCCCGTGTCCACGTCCACGAAACCCGGCACTTCTTTCCCGAGATACTTCGCGGCGTAGCTCATCACACCTTCCCACGACTCCACCGGCTGAACGTCCGAGCCATGCCGCAAATGATCGTCGTCGCCCCGGCCCACCAAGTCGTGCCAGGAAGACGCTACCCACTGACCGAACTCCCAACAGCCCCCGACCGTGTCGGAGAAGTCGAGCCCGAACACCAGAAGATGAAAGTGCGGGGCCTGACGCTCTTGCGGCTCAAGCTTCCAGAACACCGCCCGCTTCCCGTGACGACGCTCTAGACGCCGCCGCCACGCAGCCAGGTCAGCTTTCCACGCCGCCGGGTCACCCTCGAACGCCGCAGGATACGTCAGGGTCACGAAAAGTACCGACCCCGGCGCGACTCCACCCCGATCGACAGACACCAGCCGCCGAATCATACGGTTCCGACTCTCGGCCGAAAATGTCGTCACGTCACCCCGAAGCCCACCGCCCCGACGAACCGGCACAGACCCATGAGGCGACACATGCACGCCCCGAGGAGAATCGTCAGCAGCCACATGAACCGAACCTTGCAGAGACAGGTAAGACCCCCCCCGATACCAAGTCACCGTCCCCGAGTGCAAACCCGCCCGGGCCGCTGTCGCTTGCCCCGGCCGGATATGCGATGTAGCCAAGGCCCCTACTCCCCATATAGAGTCTCTCCCTATAGAGGACCTGGGAGGGGTCCCCCCCCGGCTGCGCCGGGAGGGGAGCCCCTCCCCCCGCGCTTCCAGGTCAGCACGCACAACCGCTTCTATAGAATCCCAACCCATGTTAGTCACTCCTTACCTTGACTTGCCTCATCCGACTCACTGCCACCACGCAACACCCCGGCAGCCCCCGAATCCGTCACCCGCTCAATAATTTCTGTCAGCCACTCCCCCCCGAGGACCACCGCCACATGCACAAGCACCGCCACGGACGCTTGCACGTAATACTCAGGCCCAACACTACGCGCCCCACCCAAACAACCCCGCACCCGCTCCCGGCGCACTAACAACCCCCGAAACTCCTCAATTGCTTCCATAGTCACCACTGGCAATGTCACCGAAACAAAACCCTTAGGAGGCATCTGCCACCCCCCCCCGCGACATACGCTGCAACTCAGCCCCCACCCGAAACGCTTCTTCCCCGCTAAACGCTAAGCAATACTCCCGCCCGTCCTGCCCAACAAACGACATTCGCACCTCAGACACCACCCCGTCCGACCACGACATCCCCCCACCAGTCTGAGCACCCGCAAATAATTGCTTCCCCCGACTCCGATACCCCGGAACCCACGAAGTTACCACCATAACGCACCTCACAGTAAGAACCGGCCGCACCATACGGCCATTACCGTAATCCTACCATCATTTACCGTAATGTCAACACAAATTTACCGTAATTCTGTCGCTCCCTACAATTCCCCCAAACCCTCACCCACCATGTTAGTTACCGCTTACATCTGGTTGACTGGTCGGACTGACACCCACCACCGACAAGCGCGGAGGTCCTGCGCCCGGAGGACCTACACCCAAGTCCTCGCCCATCGGGTCAACTATCCGGCAGAACATGAACACGTGACGCCGCTTTCGCCCCCCCGACCGCACCGAGGCCCCAGGAACACCGGAGACGAACGCCAGCCCCTTGTTGCCGCTATCGTCAGACTCCAACGTGAACCCCCCGGCCAGCCAGATCGACCCCGGCTCTACCACCACTTCCGAGGAGAGCCGCCGCCGAGCTCGAACAGGCAACCCATCGAGATACCCGGATATGACCGACAACTCAGGCCGCATGCGCACACGTAGCCGCCCCTCCGGCTCGCTTCGCACAGACGCCCACAGCAGGACACCCACATCCAGCCACTCAATAGACGTGTCGGCCACCGCACCCGATTCAGTCAACGCCTTCCGCCGGTAAGGAATCGTGTCACCGACTTGCAATTCCCCTTCCGCCCCTTCCGTCACCAGCAACTGAACCATGTTGACCAGACGAACCGACGAACCCGTTTCCGAGGAATCCCACAACGCCGCCAATTGCACATCGGCCAGCCCTGAAAGCTGATGCGTCCGACCCCCTGGATTGTCCAGGCCGACCGTGAACCCGAGCTTGACCAGTGACGCGTCCGACACGTCCAGGCCGAACGACCTGGCAGCTTCTTCCGAGACTTCGACGACCCGGCATTCAATGATGAACTGCCCCCGCCCCCCCACAATGCCCGCAAACAAAGCGTCAATGCGTTCTATCGCTTCGCGCGTGTCAGTCACGACCAGGACATCCCCCACATGCCCGACACGGCCGTAACGCGAAATGATCGTCATTAGAGCCGCGTTGTAGTCCTCGGCCTTCACGCCCGAGACGTGATAGACACGGCTCACCAGGTCCGATGCGTCAGGATCCCCCACAAGATAAACAGCCGGAGCCCGTCTAATGACTTCCGCCCGCTCCGGGAACTGCGCCGCGATAGTCTGCAATGCCTGCCCCGCCGCGACCGGGCCCGGCAGATCGATAGAGAACACCGCTTTATCAATGTCCTTCCACTTCGTTGCAACCAACACGACGACGCCGAACCCCCGACACCAGGTCTGCATTTCATTGAAGGACCCGTGAAACCGCCCGACAACAAGAATTTCGGGACCATAGTCAACGCCCTTTGTCTCGATGTTTCGCAAACGCTGCAAGCCTGGCAAGCTCGCCCCGACAGGCTTTAAGTCGCTCTGGAATTCGAGAGCCGTCCAACTCGCTGAGCACCCTTGGAGTAGGTGCATAATCCATAGAGCAAGTAACGTAAAGCACGTCCACCACGTGAAACGTAGCAGACCCTTGAGCCGGGTCACAGTAAACCAATTCTGCACCATGATACTTTTCTCCCACAGAGATAAATTTCCCCTCGATGAACACACCGCCCGGAGTCACCCCACGCAACCGAAATTCTGGCCCAACCTTCACCACCGCCGCCCCCACCGCCGGCACAGCCGCCGGCGCCGGAGCCGCCGCCACTGGCCCCGCAGCCTCCGACGGACCCGAGGACCTACGCCCCGCCCCCGCAGCCTTGAAGCCCAGGTAGAACACCACGCCCAGGACAGTAGCCCGCCACAGCCGACGACGGACCCAACCGAAGACCCTACGACCTGGCCCCTTGCGTGTCTTCACGTGATGCACCTTCTTTCTCTCCCCCTCAACACCGAGCTTGTCCAGCGTAGCGTCAAGCTCCCGCCGCACCGCGTCCACGCCGCCGCCGTGCGTGTAGGACTCATACAGCCGATAGAAGACCCAGCCCTCGAAGGACGGAATCAACGCCTTCTCATACGTCGGCCGAGCCCCGGGCCGCGGCACGCACTCGCGCACATCGAGAGCATTGAAGCACGCATAGTTAAAGCACTTCAACGGGAACTTGAAGCCGAAGAAAAACCGCTGCTGAGAAATGTCCCGCCCAAAAATGTATTCCATTGCCATCGACCGGAAGCTCAGAGACACATTCTTCGCGTCCTGTGTCAGGCAATAGATTCGATGCATTAAATGCCGATGCATCGAGGTATACGCCAGCACTTCGGGAGGTTCGTCCCCTGCCCTCCCCCCCGCCACCCTGTAACCCGGATACCACTTGTGAAGCTCATCTATGACCAGGACCGCACCGCCCGGAATATGATTCGCCTTCGAGCCCGTGATTTGAGGAGGGTCGTTCCGGTCAATGATTCGCACGGCCGTTGCCCGAGCCCCGCGCAACAATTCTTCTTCGACCTTCGTCACATCGCCGCCACCGAGCCGCTTCTTTAGAATCCGCTGCGTCAGCTTGTCAATGCGTTCAAGCCGCTTCACGAACGCCGTGAAATGGTCCACCGTCAAGATGCGAATGTAGCGAGCCCAATCAGCCGACCGGCCTTTAAGCTTCAAGTAGGCTTGAAACGTCCGAAGCTTCAACGGGAGATTCGTCCACACGGGCCGACCGTGCAGAAGAATCATGTCGATGATTTCACTCACAGCCCAGTAGCTCTTACCCGCTCCGGGCTGACCGTGCACAATGATGATTCCCGACGGAAGGGGCCTGGTCAGCTTGCGCCCCATGCGTCACCCCGCATTCAGGAAGGGGATAAGCCGCATCGCGTGACGCGTGATGCGAATAACGAGGACCGCAGCCCAGGCCGACACGATGATTGAGAACATCGCCCCCAACGGCAGAATCCAGGCCATATCCTGCACAACCCCCCACAGGCTTTGCACCGCGTCCGGCAGGCCCCCGAGACTGATATCAATGCCGTGGGCCGCAGCCAGGGCAACAACCTTGTTCCAGATGTATTGAAGGTCCCACGTCACCGCGTCCACGATGGCTTGACCCATCGTCTTGAGGAAATCCAGGAACTGATGATACAGCCAGACGAACGCCTGCCACCACCAGTTGACAATCCCCTGCATCCACTCGGTGAACGTGTGCCACAGCTTCCCGAGCAGGTCGGAAATCTGGCCCCAAAACCAAATGAACGGCGCAGCTATCCACTTTTTCATGGCACGCCCTCGAATTACATGGCCCGGAATTCGTCAAAGACACGGTGAGCAGCCCACAGGGTCGTGAAGATCAGAAGAATCGGATGCACGAACGCCCGAAGCGGCGTATACCACCCCCACGTAATGGGGATGATGTAGTCATGTGTCGTAATGCCCAACTTCGACCCGATAGGACTCTGCCCTATCCACGCCAACGGGAGCTTCCATTCCCACTCAGGAGGCCCCGGGTCCGCCTGGTCAAAGCTCCACGACTGTTGCGGAGGCTGCGGGAAAGGAGGCTCATCCATACCCGGCCCCAACGTCGAGGACGGAGGCGTCGGGTTAGGCGTCCCATCCTCCAACACCGGCCCTTCGAATTCTTCCCCCGGCTCATCGGCATAACCGGGAATCTCGCCCCCCGGCATATCTTCGCCCAACTCCGTCTTCAATTCCTCGAAGCTCAATTTCAACTCCCCCAACTCTTGCCGCACCTGTTCCAACGTCGCTTGTTCCTGCGCCTGCGCCGCCTGATCGTCACCATGATATTGCTCGCTCAAGGCGTTCTGTAGGTCCACGGCGTTCTTCACGTTTTCTACCGCGTCAATCACGCCCTGAAGCTTCTCAGACAACGCACCAGGAGCCCCACCCACCGCATTCGTCAAATCCTGAATCGCTCCAAGCACGCCCTGCGTTGCCGACGATATGCCTTCCAGGTTCTCATTGGCCGTGTCCAGCTTGGCATTCGTATCCGTCCCGTTCTGCTGGACAATGTCATACTTCAAATTCATTTCGTCTTGAGCCGACCGAATCGCCGTCACTTGCTCAAGGGCCTCATTAAACGTGGACTTCATCGCCGTAGTGTCCACATGCACACCCTGCGTTTCCGTCTTGATCGTGCTCAAATGCGTATTAGCCGTCCCCGAATTGTTCTTAATCGTCGTCGTGTTAGTGTTCAATAACGTCAACGCATTGTTAATTGACGACAATGTCGTATTCATCGTGTTGATGTGAGAATCCATCGTCCAGTTATAAGACGCAATCGACACCCCGTATTGATACAGAGCGTCCTTGATCGCGGTCAGCTTCACCGCCGCCCCATCCAATTCAGCCGCCATCGACCCCGTAGACGTGACAATCTCAGCAACCCCACCCGCCATACTGCCCGTGTTCGACTGAATCGCAGCCAACGCCGTGTTCGCCGTATCGAGCTTGCCCTCGACACCTGACAGACGCTGCTCAACCGTATCGCACCAGGTCTGAAACTGCGCCTTCACGTTGCCCGGCAACGCGTCAAGCTGCTGCTGAATCACCTGCAACTCGGCCACTTCATCGGCCGACGCAGCGCACACACTCAAGGCGACAACCAGGACCGCGACGCAGAATCTTGAATGACGCCCCATAGCTTGGCTCCAAACGACACCCCGGTCGTGAACAGATACAGCACGATTCCGAGGGCCTGGAAGTAGGTGAGTTCTGGCATGATTCACTCCCACAACACGGCCAGCCGCAGGGCGGCCACAAGCACCGCCCCACGGCTGACCTACGCCCGCGACGACTAGGCGCGACCCTTCAGCGCCTTCCACGCCTTGCCGCCGAAGTACCACGTCAGGCCGATGGTCGCAGCCCCGACGACCAAGACGCCGATCACGACCAGGAGCAGGGTCACCGTCCCCGCCACGTCGAAGGGAAGCGTGATATCGACGGGAGCCGGGTCAGCCTTGGCCGACCGCAGGCCGTAGCTCAGGAAGCTGACCACGCCGCCAACGACCGCGAACGTGCGGAACGCCGCCGACTGGACGAGACGCCGGGTCTTCGACCAGGTCGCCACCGTGAAAGCCGCCACCGCATTGCAGACCTTACCCGTGAAACGCATGAGACACCAACCTTCCGGGCCTACTGGCCCACTCAGAGACACCACCCGCCGCGACGAACACCGCCGCTGTCACGGATGAAAAGACCGAACCCACGCCCGCACCAGCCGCAGCAACTGCATACCGATGCTCGCCCCCGCGCACGTGCCGAAGCCGAACAGAATCCCGACGACCCAGGAGCCCGCTAGCCACTCCGCGACATGTTCAGTCGTCACGTAATCCACGGCTCACGCCTTCCCGTTCTTCGCCGGGCCGATGGAGACGAGAACCAGGTCGTTCGAGTAACCCCGCCGCCGAATCTCCACCACGACGTGGGCGACCTTGCCCTCGAAGGGCTTGGCCTGCTCGAAGACCACGTCATCGACGTTCAACTCGAAGTATTGCCCGACGCCCCCCACGACGACGCGCGGCATTTCATACGCCGCACCCGTCTTCTTCGAGGTTCCCTTGTTCACGTAGACGCGCATCACCTGCACGTCACCCGACGGATTGGTCAGCCCGAGCATGAGACACTTCACTTTCCGCCGCAGACGCGGCACTTGAGGAATCGCAGCCACACGGCCGCGACGTAGACAAAAGAAAAGCCCGGCCTGTGGGGGAAACAGACCGGGCTTGTGCCACCGACTGACTACGCCGGGCGGGACGCCGAAAGACCGCAGGCCCGCAGCCATACCGTAGATAGGTATTGACCGCCGAACCTACCGCGTCTATCCTGGAATCCGCCACTGGCAAGCCTTTTCCTTGTCGGTGGTAAGCGGCTCGCGTGAACCACCACGCGGGCCGCAGCTATTTGAATGTCAGTTCAGAAACCCCGATTTGCTGTAAGTCCTTGTTGCATAATACTTTACATACATTATCGGACCTTTTGCGGGGCAGAACAAAAAGGCCGATACGGTTTCAGTTACCACAGCCCCGACCGAATGGCAAGACTCCACTTGCCCGGCCTCACCGCCTGCGTCGCTCCACGATGGACAGCAGAGCGTCTAAGAGCCCTTCGACCAGCGGGACGCCTCGACGAGTCGAGCCGCCGCTGCTAACAGGAACCCCCGCATCTAACAGGCCGCTGCTGCACCCGGCCCGCCCGCCACGCGGGGGCCTTTGGGACGGCCCCGGCGTGCGGGCCGGGAGCGTCCTGTTACATGCGGTGCCCCCTGTTACCAGCGGCTCGACGTTGGCCAGGATGTTCCCCAGTCGCGTCATGCTTTCGCGTGCCCTTCCAACCACGCCACCACCGCCGACCGCAGATACCGAACCGGCAGGCCCGGCAGATCAATTCGACCAGGCACACGCCCGGCTTTGACCAGGCGAAAGAACGTCGCCCGCGACACCTTGAGCAGCTTGGCCACTTCCAGGCCGGTCAAGACCACGTCGGCTTGTGCCGCCACCGGCTGGACCGACTGAGGGACGGCCGCAGGCACAGGCCGAGCCTGGACCGGGACCGCCGAAGGCTTCACGTTTGAGGGGGGGCTGATAGACACTGGCCCCCCGGCCTGGACCTTTGACCCAGGGGCATTGCGGTCCTGCCGCCAGCGGGCTTCGGCTTCTCGCCGCCGCTGCTGTTTGCGGGCTTGCTTGGACGCCTTGCTTGCCATGGGCGGTTATCCTATCTGAGACTTATTGAGACTGCAAGAGACTTTCTGGGAATCCCGATTACGAGTAGAGGGGGGGGTGTTACTAGGAGCCCCCCGGCCACCGACGCACGCAGAGGCCGGGGCGGGGGCGGTTGTCCCGCCCCCCTCCCCGGCCCCCTGTCCATGCGTCCGGCTATCCGAGACGACCCTACCCGACGCCTCGACCATCGACGCGGGAGGCCTGGAACGCCAATACCCGCCGCCGTCGCCACGCGACCGCCGCAGGCAGTAGACCCGTAGACGCTTGACCGCCGCCAGGACTTCGAGCTTGCCCCCGGCTTCCAGATCGGCTATCAATCGCTCGACGGCGACATGAAGCAGGCTGGTCATCATGACCGGGACCATGTCACCAGGACGGCCAAGTTGAGCCTTGACCGCCCGCAGCAGTGCCCGAGTCTCTGGCCAGACCGCCATGTTACGATGCTCGATCAAGACGCCCGCAATTTACGTAACCCGTTATACGTCAACGAGTTAGCATATATTATAGGACCTTTTGGAATGAGTGCGGCGTCCCCGACCGGTCGGGCTCTTGTTCTGTCGCCGAGCGCAGGAATAGTCCGATCCCGCGTGCGTTTGTCCTACTGAACGAGCGCCACCGCTCGCACGGAGCATGCCAATGAGATGGGCAATCTTTGCCACGGCGCTGGCCGTCGTCGGCTGGTTCTGTTCGGCCTGCGCGCCGTCCGGCCCGGCCGTTGGCCGGATTGCTGTCGTCCGGTCTATCGGCCAGCTCCAGGCCCAGCCCAGGTGCAGGCTGGCCGGCGCCGACAACCCGCAGGCCGATGGGCCAACCGTGCAACTCGGCGTCGAGTCGGTAGGCTGTGCGCTCCACGGCGGAGCCCTTCTCTATGTGCTCGCCAGCGACTATCGGCAGGCTGGCGAATCGAGAGAAATTCGCCACGACCCCGCCGACGGGCCCATCCGTCACCGCGTCGGGCCGGTCCTGGTGGAGTTCGACGGTGAGCCGAACTACGCCTTCGTCGAGGCGCGAGTCGCTCCCCTGGTGCACTCCGACTTGCCGTCGCGGCCGCTGTCCCTCTACATCTACCCAATCGTCGGGCGCAGGCCGGGCACGTGGCCGGTTCGTGTCCGGACGCCCGACGGCCAACTGCTGGCCCGGACGGACTTCACAGTAGCCGACAAACCTGATCGTCCCTGGACGATTCTGCGGCCGTCACGGCAGGCGAACGAACCACAGCAACGTCAGCCCGGTCAACCGGAAGACTTGACGGTCAGCCACGTCACCGTCGAGGGTAGCGGCTTCGCGGCGCCGCGATGGGAGACGTTCGGCGACAGGCCGTTCGCAATGCTGCATGACGTTTCGCCAGCCAAACGACCCCGCGGGTCGATACCGGCCGTCGACTTCCCGCTGCCGAGATTTGTGCCGCTTGACGATGAGATCCGGCTTCACGTTACGCCGCGCGACAGCGGCAGGGAGTTCGACATCGCATCGGATGAGCCGTTCATCACAACCAGGCCGGACTGGCATTTCCTGGTCCGCATCGAGGTGAACGGCCACCCCTTCCTGCCGCGGCCGATCGAAGCATTCGGAGACGCGAACGGCGTGCTGATCCTCGGCCGATCACTTCGCCTCCGGGTCCGTATCCTCCCGTCGGCCATCGGAGCCAGGACCGGCGATTCGGTGTCGCTGCAGTTTCTCTACAGCGAGTTCGGTTGGGAATTCGTCGACCAACAAGCCGAGTTGCTCCAGGCGATCTCGCTCGTCCGCGAAACGCCGCCCTGGCCTCGCCTTTCCAATCGCGTGACGTTCAAGATCAAGTGAGTCGCGCACCGATCCGATCCGCCGTCCGCGCGACCCGCCCCGGCCGCGCCAGCGATCACCCCTTGATCGCCCCCATGCGGATGCCGCGGACGAAGTACTGCTGGTTGAACAGGAAGATCACGATGATCGGAATCATCACGAGCGTCGCCGCCGCCATCATTGCACCCCAGTCGGTGCCCATCATCCGCGACTGGTCCTGAAACAGGCTCAGGCCCACCGGCAGCGTCATCATCGTCTCTCGGTCGAGCATCAGCAGCGGCCAGAGGAAGCTGTTCCAACTTGAGATGAACGTCAGCGTCGCGAGCGTCGCGATGGCCGGCTTGCTCAGCGGCAGGACGATGTGCAGATAGACCCGCCACGGGCCGCAACCGTCCATGCGAGCGGCGTCCTCCAGGTCCGTCGGAACGCCCATGAAGAACTGCCGCATCATGAACGTCCCGTAGACGCTGAAAGCAGCCGGCAAGATCACGCCGAGGTAGTTGTTTCGCAGGCCGAACCAGCTCACCAGGATGAACGTCGGGATCATGGTCACCGCCCCCGGCACCATCATGGTCGCCAGGTAGCCCATGAAGAGCTTGTCGCGGCCGCGAAACCGCAGCCGAGCAAACGCGTAGCCGGCCATCGTGCTGGTCAGGAGGTTCAGCAGCGTAATGTAGGTCGCGACGAACAGCGAATTGAGGATCATGCGGCCGAACCGGACCTTGCGGAAGACCTCCGCGTAGTTGTCGCCGGTCCAGTCGTGCGGGATCCAGTTGGTGCTCTGCAATTCGCTGGCCGGCTTGAAGCTGATGCCGACCTGCCAGACCAGCGGCGCGATCATCGTGACCGCGCCCACGGCCAGCGCCGCGTGCAGGACGACCTTCGCCACCGGGCCCAGGCGGTTAGTCATAGTGCACCGCCCGGCCGCCGAACCGCCAGTTGAGGATCGTCAGTGCGAACACCAGCAGGAACAGCACCCAACTGATGGCCGCCGCGTAGCCCATGCGGAAATCTGTGTAGGCCATGTTGAAGATGTAGTAGGCCAGCGTCGTGGTCGAGCCCTTGGGCCCGCCGTCGGTCATCAGGTAGGCCTGCTGGAAGCCGGCCTGGAACCCGCCGATGCAACTGATGACGAAGATGAAGAACGTCGTCGGGGAGACCATCGGCCAGGTGATGTGAACGAGCTTGTGCCAGCCGCCGGCGCCGTCGATGCTGGCCGACTCGTAGAGGTCGTCGGGGATGTTCTGAAGCGCAGCCAGGTACAGGATCATGTTCACCCCGCCGACGCCCTGCCACAACCCCATCAGAATCAGCGCGGGCTTGGCCCACGCCGCCGACCCCAGCCATCGCGGACCGGGAAGTCCGAAGAAGCCCAGCGCGGAGTTGATCAGCCCGCGGTCGGTATTGAGTACGAAGATCCAGACCACGCAGACGGCAACAGCCGACGCAATGTGCGGCAGAAAGTAGACTGTGCGGTAGAAGACCAGCCCGCGCGTCCGGGCCGAGAGCATCACCGCCAGCAGGAACGAACCGACCATGCCGATCGGGATGCCCAGCATCAGGAACAGCGTGTTGTAGAAGTAGAACCAGAAGTGCGGGTCGTTGGCCCGCAGGCGCCCGCCTTCCATGTGGAACCCGAGCAGGTCGATGAAATTCTGGAGGCCGGCGAACCGCGGCGGGCGCGTCGGGTCGAAATAGGTGAACGCCATCAGGAAACTGGCAACCACCGGCCCCAGCACGAAGAGCAGGAAACCCAGGAAGTTCGGCCCGGCGAAAAGCAGGGCAGCTCGGCCTTCTTTCGTGCGAACGGCCATGAGGTAGACGCCTCCCGAATGGCCCGGGCATTGTAGACGACGGCTGCATGGCGGGACAACCCCCCTGCCCCTCGACCCCGCCGCCGGCCGCGCCGCCCATTGTCGCGCCGGCCCGTTCGAGCTATGCTACCGATGATGCGAGCCGTTGCCGCCATCCCGCTGTGCGCCCTCCTGGCCCTGGCCGGTTGCCGGGACGACCGCGAGATTCGCCTCATGGAGCAGCAGGCCCGCATCGTCCAACTCCAGGTCGAGAACCAGCGGCTCGGGCAGGAGCTTACCGCCACGCGGTCCGAACGCGACGCCCTTAAGGCCGAACTGGCCGCCGCCCGCGGCGTGCCGACCGGCGAGTTGAAGCTCGTGCCGCTCGCGTCGCGCCTCCAGATCAACCGCTACAGCGGCCTGCGTCCGGGCCAGCCGCAACTCAGCGACAGCCCAACCACGCAACCGGACGGGGACGCCCTGCCCGACGTCTTCGCGCGGGTCTACGTGCAGGTGCTGGACCAGGACGGGTTCGCCATCCGGGCAGCCGGCCGACTGAGCCTGTCGCTGTTTGACCTGTCGGGGAGTTCGCCGCATTCGATGGGGGCGTACGACTTCCCGCCCGATCGTCTGGCTGGGCACTACCGCTCGTCGCTGGGGACGGAATTCTACGCGTTCGACCTGCCGCTGCCGGCGGCGCCGCCCCAGGAGGGCGTGACGCTCCGCATCCGCTTCGACGACCTTCTTACCGGCAGGACGCTGGACGCGCAGGGACTACTCAAGCTCCCGACCCAGTGACCTGCAACGGCCCCGGAACCTTCCCGTTCACTTGCCCCCGTACGATTTCTTCTTCATCGCCTCGTAACCGTAGTACGCGATCAGATTGTCCAGCAGGATCAGGGCGGTCATCGCCTCAGCCACTGGCCAGACGCGGGCGACGATGGTCGGATCGCGGCGGGTGATGGCCGCCAGCTCCGTGTTCTCCAGCGTGTACTTGTCGATCGTGCTCTGCCGCTTGTCGATCGTCGGCGTGGGCTTGACGGCCAGCCGGCAGACGATCGCCTGGCCGGTCGACAACCCTCCGGTGATGCCGCCGGCGTTGTTGCTGTCGAAGACGACACGGCCTCTTTCGGCGTGCATGCGGTCGTTGCTCTGATAGCCGGTCATGTCCTTGACGGCCATCCCGGCGCCCACCTCGACGGCCTTGACCGCGCCGATGCCGAGCATCTGCCCGAGCTGTGCGTCCAGCTTGCCGAAGACCGGCTCGCCCAGGCCGGCCGGCACGCCCGTGGCGATCACCTCGACCAGTCCGCCGCTGCTGTCGCCCGTCGCGGAGACGGCGTTGACCGCGTCGACCATATCCTCAGCCGCCGCGAGGTCCGGGCAGTTGATGACCGCATCCACGTCGTACGTGTCGCGGACCTGCTTGCGGGTCATCCCGGGCGCCGCCGCCCGGATGTCGTCCACCTGCGTCTCGATGCGGGCCAGCTCAGCCATCTTCTCCAGGAACCGCATTTTCATCGTCACGCGGCCCTTGACATAGACCTCCTGGTAGAACGGGTCGAGGTCGCGGCGCATCTGCTTGTAGCTGAGCACGCGGCGACGCACCGTCTCCATGTCCACGTCCGGGCAGCAGACGCCGGCGGCCTCGCGGACGAAGCTGAACACCTCGATGCCGTGGTCGGCCAGCACACGCCGGGCCACCGCGCCGGCCGCCACGATGGTCGATGTGTAGCGTCCGCTGAAGATGCCCGCGCCGATCGCGTCGTCGTCCGGCCCGTATTTCACGAACGACGCGTACGACGCGTGCCCCGGCCGCGGCGTGCGGTTGGTGTCCTGGTACTGCTTGATGTGGATGAAGTGCCGATCGAGGTTGGGAATCAGGATCGTCAGCGGCGTGCCATTGGTGTGGTTGCGGTTGTCCGCGCCCTCGACGGTGTCGGCCGCGTTGGTCCCGGTGTAGATCACCGGCAGGTCAGGCTCCTTGCGCGGCGAACTCAGTTCGTCGGCGCCCGGCTTGCGGAGCAGCATGTCGGCGTAGATTTCCTGCTCGCTCAGCGGCAGTCCCGGCGGCACGCCCTGGATGACCGAGGTGAGGCCCTCCTGGTAGGATCCCCCGCCCACGGTGACCTGAAAGAACCGCCCCATGTGGCATCCGATCATGTCGTCGCTCCCGCGGTTGGATGTAGGTTCCGAGAACCGCCTCGTCAGATCAGCCGGGCCAGTTGCTCGACCGTCCGTTCGGGCGTCAGCCATGTCGCGTCCAGCGTGATGTCTGCCGCGGCCTTGTACATCGGCTCACGCTCCGCCAGCAGCCGGGTGACTTCCTCCAGCGTGTCGGCGTAGTTGGGCGAGTGCTGCCCGCGCTGGGCCAGCCGGCGCACCAGGGCCTCGGCCTCGACCTTCAGCCAGATCAGCTTGCCCCTGCCGCCGGCCTTGAGCTTCTCCACGTTGCCCGGCCGCATCAAGGCCCGCCCCCCGACGCTGATGACCTGCCCGTCTCCGGCGCAGACGCTCTCGAGCACGAGGCTTTCGATCTGGCCGAACTCGCCGTCGCCGAGCTTGAGGAACACTTCCGCTGGCGGCAGCTTGGACAGTTCGGCGATCCGCCGATCCACGTCGACGAACTTCATCCACATCGACTCAGCCAGCAGTTCGCCTACGGTTGTCTTCCCGCAGCCGCGATATCCGATCAGCACGAGGTTCATATCCCGGCCCGCGATAACAAGACGGGGACGGGCGCCGCGCGTCCGCCCCCGCCGAATGTCCCGGCTCGAACAGTCAGCGCTTCTTCCGCTTCTTGCCGCGGGTCAACGCCTCGACCTTCAGCGGCAATCCAAACAGGCGGATGAAGCCGTTCGCGTCCGTCTCGTCGTACATCCCGCCCATGGTGAAGCTTGCCAGGTCCATACTGTAGAGCGACCGCGGCGAGGTCGTGCCGGCCGGCGTCGCCCGGCCCTTGAACAGCCGCACCTTCACCTGCCCGGTGACGTGCCGCTGCGTCGAGTCGATGAACGCGTCCAGGGCCTCCCGCAGCGGGGTGAACCACTGGCCGAAGTAGACCATCTCGGCGTACTTCAGCGCGACGACCTGCTTGTAGTGCAGCGTCTCGCGATCCAGCGTGATCGCCTCCAGCGCCTTGTGGGCGGTCATCAGCACTGTGCCCGCGGGTGTCTCATAGGCCCCGCGGCTCTTGATGCCGACCAGGCGGTTCTCAACCAGGTCGGTCTGGCCAACGGCGTGTCGGCCGGCCAGGTCGTTGAGCCTGAGCACAATCTCGTGGCCTGCCATCGCCCGGCTGTTCAGCTTCACCGGCACGCCGGCCTCGAAGTCGACGGTGACAAACGCCGGCTTGGCCGGCGCCTTGCTCACGGGCACGCTCATCACCCACAGGTCGTCCTTGGGCTCATTGGCCGGGTTCTCCAGGTCCGCCCCCTCGTGGCTGATGTGCCAGAGGTTGCGGTCTCGGCTGTAGATCTTCTTCTTGGTGCTGGTGACCGGGACGCCGTGGGCCTTAGCGTAATCGACCGCCGCCTCGCGGCTGCGCAGCTCGAACCGCTTGTCCTTCCACGGAGCGATGATCTGGAGCGCCGGGTCCAGCGCCATGTAGGTCAGCTCAAAGCGGACCTGGTCGTTGCCCTTGCCGGTCGCGCCGTGGGCGACGGCGTCGGCGCCCGTCGCGTGGGCCACCGCCACCTGCTCGCGGGCGATCAGCGGCCGCGCGATCGACGTACCCAGCAGGTAGTCGTGCTCGTAGACCGCGCCGGCCTTGAGGACCTTGAAGCAGAAGTTCTCGGCGAACTCCTTGCGCAGGTCCTTGACGACCACTTCGTCGGCCCCGCTGTCGCGGGCCTTCTTCTTGAGACCGGTCAGTTCGTCGCCCTGGCCCAGGTCGGCCGCGAACGCAACGACCTTCACGCCGGGGTAGCGTTCTTTCAGCCACGGCAGGATCACCGACGTGTCCAACCCGCCGGAATATGCCAGCACGATCTTTTTCGGGTCGCTCATGTGCCTCTCCATCCGCAGGTGCGGGATTGTGTCAGACGGGGCATTGTAACGGCTGGGCTTACGGGTGTGAAGCGGGCGGCTGGACAATCGCGACGGCCCGGAATCGCAGCGCCGCCGGCGAACGGTTCATGTCGGCCCGGTCCTGCACCCCCACGTAGATGTCAATCCTCCCGCGGGTGATGGCCGAGCCCGTGTCAGCGGCGACGAACGGCTCCGCCAGCTTCGCCAGCACCCCAGCGTCGGGCGAAGCGTCGCGGGGAATCTCGGTCAGTCGCACCTTCCAGGCCCGGGGAACGTCCGGGCCGGTCGCGATCGTCTTCCACGCAACCAACGGCCGCCCGCACGCGTCAAGCGGGGCGTTCGCCAACAGGTACCGCCGCTTGTCAGGATCGTAGCCAATGAACCGCCCGGCGAGCAGCCCGCTGCTGATCCGCCCCCAGCCCTCCAGTTTCACGGCGTCAAGAAAGCCGGCTGGAAACTGACCGATGACCTGGCCGTCTTCACCTCGGGCCTCGGCGACCGGCCCGGCGTAGAATCGCTCGTCCGCGGTCCAGTAGCTGGTGACCAGGACATTCAGCCGTCGCGGCCCCTCCTCGGTCTGAGACGCGGGCCCAGGCCCGGGCTCCGCTTCTGCGGCCTGTTCAAGGGCCGGGATGTCGATGCCGGTCGGCGTCTCCGACGGGCTCGCCGGCGTTGGAGAAGTCGCCTTGCGGCTGCTGCACGCCGGCTGGCAAACCAAAGCGGTCATCAGCAATGCCAGGATTCGCAACACGCGCAACCCCTGACTGTCACTCCTTCGCCACCAGGCAGCGAAGCACTATCGCCCGCATCACGTCGGCTGGGGCGGCCTGCCCCGTCCAAAACTCGAACTGGGCGGCCGCCTGACGCACGAACATCTCGACGCCGCTGACCGTTCGGGCGCCGGCGGCCTCGGCGTCGGCCAGCAGCTTCGTCCTCACCGGGTTGTAGACCGTGTCGAACACCAGCATGCCCGGCCGAATCGCCTCAGGCGGCAGCGGCGAATCACTTGTCCGCGGGTGCATGCCGATGCTGGTGGCGTTGATGACCACCTCGGCGTCGATGCGACCGCGCTCGTCCAACGGGCCGGCGCGGCAACCGAATTCGGCAGCCAGTTTCTGGGCCCGATCGGCCGTGCGGTTGACGATGGTCACCCGGCTGCCGGCGTCCACGAACCCCGCGACGATGGCCCGGGCGACGCCGCCGGCGCCAAGCACCAGCGCCTCGCGGCGGGCCAAGCCCGCGCGCGTGCAGTCGAGCCCGTCGCAGACCGCATCGATTGCCGCCGCGTAGTCGGTGTTGCAGCCGGACAGCGAGCCGTCGGCCTCGAAGTGGATTGTATTGATCGCGCCGATCCGTTCGCTCAAGCCGTCCACTTTGCCGCCGGCGGCCAGGACGTAACGGAGGGCGTTTTCCTTGTGCGGGATCGTGACCGACAGGCCGAGGAAGTTGAGCCAGCCGTTCCGCTCGATAACGCCGTCCATGAACGCGTCGAACGCCTCAGCCGACGGCTCGACCAGCAGGGGCACATAGAGTCCATCGATCCCTGTCGCGTCAAACGCGGCGTTGTGGATGGCTGGGCTCATCGAATGGCCGACCGGATAGCCGGCCACGCCGAACAGCCGTGTCGCCGGGCCCACGCGAACCCAGCGATAGAGCCCCCTTAACTCCGCCAGCGTGGGTTGGCCGGGGGCGGTGCCCTGCCCCGCGTCCAAGGCCGCGAAGGTGCAGAACGCCCCGAGCTTTCGTGCCAACAGACGCGTGATGACGCCGGCTTCGCCCATCGCCAGGGCGACCGTCGGCTTGGGAGCGTCGTGCAGGAGGTCCAGCACGCGCAGCGCGTCGGTGATGCGGACCGCAGTGCAGGCGATCTTGGCGACGTCAGCCGGCGAACGCCAGAGCGACTCCATGCGATCGCGCAGATCGGCCGGCATGCCGGCGAAATCGTGGGCCGACAGGATCAGCTTCGCCCCGGCGGCTCGGGCCTTCGCGATGATCGCCCGGGCGTCGGGCGAGCGGTTCCATGCCGCCAGTTCGAAGTCGATGTATCCCGCCCCCGCAGCGGCCGCCGCCACAAGCGCCCCCGCCCGCGCAGCATCAGGCGTCTCCCGCCCGCCGCCCTCCTCTGCGGCGCGGCAGGTGGCCAGGACTGGCCGCCCGGCTGACTGCGTCAGCGTCGGCCCACTGGCCTCGGGCAGCAGGTCGAGGCGCAGCTCGATCAGCTCGGCGCCGCCCAGTCGGGCCAGGCCGATCGCGCCGTCGGCTGCGGCCGGGTCGGACGCCGTGATGGGAACTGCCAGGTGCGTCATCGTCGCTCCGAAGAGACCTAACCGCCGCCCCTCTCCCTGCGCGGGAAAGGGGCAGAGAGCGGCACGCCTACGGCTGGGCGAAGAGCGACGCCTGCGACTTCTGCGCCTCACGCCGGGCCAGCAGTCGGTTGATGGCGTTGATATACGCCCGGGCCGACGCCTCGATGATGTCCGTCGAGAACGCCCTGCCGCGCATCTTCTGGCCGCTCTCCTCGATCTGGACAGTCACCTCGCCCTGGGCGTCGCGGCCGCCGGTGATAGCGCGGATCTCGTATTCGCTCAGGCGGATGCTCTCCAGGCCGGTCAACTTCTGGATGGCGGTATAGGCCGCGTCAATCGGTCCGTCGCCGGTGGCCGCGTCCTGGCTGACGTTGCCGGCGGCGTCCCTGATGCGGACCGTCGCCGTCGGCATGACGCCCGTGCCGCCGGTGGTCTGAAGGGCGACCAGTTCCCAGACGTCAGGGCTCTCTTTCAGGACGCTCTCGGCGATGGCTTCCAAGTCCTCGTCGTAGACCTGCTTCTTCTTGTCGGCCAGCTTCTTGAACTCGTCGAAGGCCTTCACGAGCTGGGCCTCCTCCAGCACGAAACCCAGTTCGACCAGGCGGTCGCGGAGGGCGTGCCGGCCGGAGTGCTTGCCCAGCACCAGTTCGCTCTTGGAGATGCCCACGTCGGCCGGGCTCATGATTTCGTACGTTCCCTTGTGCTTGAGCATGCCGTCCTGGTGGATGCCGCTCTCATGGGCGAACGCGTTCTGACCGACGATGGCCTTGTTGCGCTGCACGTGGATGCCGGTCAGCGTGCTGACCAGCCGCGAGATCGGGAACAACCGCTCGGTGCGGATGCGCGTGGTCGCGTTAAATGCGTCGCGGCGCGTCCGCAGGGCCATGACGACCTCCTCCAGCGCGGCGTTGCCGGCCCGCTCGCCCAGCCCGTTGATCGTGCACTCCACCTGGCGGGCGCCGGCCTCGATGGCGGCCAGGCTGTTGGCCACCGCCAGGCCGAGGTCGTTGTGGCAGTGCACGCTGATGACTGCGTCGCCGATGTTGGGCACGTGTGCAAAGAGGTAGCGGATCAGGGCTCCGAACTGCCCCGGCGCCGCGTAGCCGACGGTGTCAGGAATGTTGATCGTGCGGGCGCCGGCCTTGATGGTCTCGTGGACCACCTGGGCGAGGAACTCCGGCTCGGTCCGGCTGGCGTCCTCGGGGCTGAACTCGACGTCCTTGACATACTGGAGGGCCTGCTGCACGCCCTCGACACTCATCTTGACGATCTCGTTCTCGGCCCGCTGAAGCTTGTACTTGCGGTGGATCTCGCTGGTGGCGCAGAAGACGTGGACCCGCGGCGAAGCGGCGTCCTTGACGGCCGTGCCGGCCCGTTCGATGTCCCTGGCCAGGCAGCGGGCCAGGCCGCAGACGGCGGAGGACTTGATCTCGCCGGCGATGGCCTTGACGGCCTCGAAGTCGTCGGGCGAGGCGATCGGGAAGCCGGCCTCGATGATGTCCACGCCGAGTTGCTCCAGGGCCCGGGCGATGTCCATCTTTTCGTAACTGTTCAGCGAGGCCCCGGGGCTCTGCTCGCCGTCGCGCAGCGTGGTGTCGAATACGCGGATGACGGCCGGCGCATCGGCGGCCGGGGCGGAACTTGACGTCTCAGATTTGGAAGCGGACTTGTTCATGTCATTGATCCTTGCAGCGAAAAGAAAAAGACCCCACGAAGCACTTCGCAGGGTCCCATCGTTCGTTTCGAACACGCGTGGAGAGAACCCTACGGTAGCGCGCAGGATAGCCGCAGCCCCAGCAGTCGCTCATAGCGGGTCCGGCTATCCATGATTCGCTCCAACATCGGCCGACAGGCGGCCGTTCCGTTAATCGCGTGATCCGACTTTATATAGTCGTCCAAGTCGCCCGGTCAAGTGAATTCGCGACGCAAACCGGTTGCCCTCCACGAGATTCTAGTAGTGATGGATCGTGGATGAGCCGCTCTTGGACGCCGGCTCCTTCTTCATCAGGTGGATTTCCGGAGGCTTGTTCGCCGCCCGCCCGCTCAGCGTCACCGGCGTGCGGAAGACATAGTCACGGTCGTCCTTGAGCAGCTTGCCGGCCACCTTGAACTCCGCATAGCCGACGGGGTTGTCCTTGATGTCGCGGTAGACCACCTTGAATGTGAGGTCGTATTCGCTCAGGTCTTCCTCGCCGATGTAACGCATCTGGCCGGTCGACTCGACGTCGTTCTTGGGACCCGGGCGCGTCGTGATCGGCGCAACCCATACGTCCTTGATGCCGGCGGGGCCGTCGACCTCGAGGTAGCCCTTCGTGGTCAGGCCCCGTATCTTCAGCTTGTAGGCCCGCTCCTTGGCGTCGCCGCCGGAGTCGTCGATCGCCGGCAGGTCGCCGGTCGCGGGGTCGTCGCCGGCAGCCGGGTCGGTCACGGGCTTGTTCTCCCCGGCCGGTGCGACCGCTCCGCCGACGCCGACCTTGGACTCCAGCGCCTTGACCCGCGTCTCCAGCGCGTCCACGCGCGAGTTGGCCCGGCCGATCTGGTTCTGATAAACCACGATCTGGGTCTCCAGCGACTTGACTCGCTTTTCAAGGGCCTCGTCGCCCGCGGCCCCGAGCAGCACCGCCAACGCCAGGCCCATCGCCACGCCGATCGCGGTCCGTTTCATCGCGGCTCCTCCGTCGCATAATTGTCCGCGGCCGTTCGCCACTCGCACCACTCCTATTAAACCCCTCATAGTGTACCTCGGGCCGTCCAATCGGCCAAGACCCACCGCACGCGGTACAAGCAAGACGCCCGCGGCCGATTCCGCGGGCGCCCTGGGGTTGCCTGCATCGCGAGGCCGGGGAGGTCTACTCCTCCTCGTCCTTCGGCTTGGTCGACATCGCGACGATCTGCTGCTGGACGTTGCCCGGCACGGGTTCGTAGTGGCTGAACTCCATGCTGTAGCTGCCCTGCCCGCCGGTGACCGAGCGGAGCTGGCTGTTGTAGGTGGTCACCTCGGCCAGCGGGACCTGGGCCTTGATGACGCTCAAGTTGCCCGGGAGTTGGTCCATGCCCTGGATGCGGCCGCGCCGGCCGTTCATGTCGCCGGTGATGTCACCCATGAACTGGGCCGGCACGACGACTTCCAGGTTCACAATCGGCTCGAGCAGGACGGGTTTGGCCTTGGCGATGGCGTCGCGCATCGCGCCGCGGCCGGCGGTGCGGAAGGCGACTTCCTTGCTGTCCACCGGGTGGTACTTGCCGTCGTAGACGACCACGCGGACGTCCTGGAGCGGGTAACCGGCGACGACGCCCTGATCCATGCAGTCGCGGACGCCCTTCTCGACGGCCGGGAGAAACTGGCTGGGGATCGACCCGCCGAAGATGTCGTCGACGAACTCGAAGCCGCCGCCGCGGTCCATCGGCTCGACGCGGAGATAGACTTCGCCGAACTGCCCGGCGCCGCCGGTCTGCTTCTTGTGGCGGTAATGGCCATCGGCCTTGGCGCTGATGGTCTCGCGATAGGGAATCTTCGGAGACTTCGTTTCGACTTCGAGGTTGAAACGCCGCTTCATCTTCGCAAGCACGACGCGGAGGTGCAGATCGCCCAGGCCGCTGATGACCAGTTCGGCTGTCTGGGCATCGTGGGTCGCGCGGAGGGTCTGGTCCTCCTCGACCAGCTTGGCCAGGGCCTCGGAAATCTTACCCTCGTCGCCGCGGGTCTTTGGGGCGATGGCCAGCGAATACATCGGCGTCGGCATCGCGGGCGTGCCCACCTCCCCCGAATCGCTGTTGGGGGCATGGATGATCGAGCCATAGACCAGGTCTTCGACCTTGGCCACTGCGCCCAGGTCGCCGGCCACCAGGGCGGACACCTCGCGGTGGTCCTTGCCGAACACCTTGAAGAGGTGGCCGGCCTTGTGGCTGCCGCGCTCGTCGTCAACCGCGAACGGCAGGTCGTTCTTCAGCGTGCCCGAGAGCAGGCGGAAGACGCAGAGCTTGCCGACGAACGGGTCGGCGGCCACCTTGAAGACCTGCGCGACCAGCGGGCCGTCGGCCCTGGCTTCGACGGAGGTCTCCTTGGCCGACTCGCCCTCGCCGGTCACAACGACGCGCGGCTTGCCCGTTACGGGCGTGGGAAAGTAGTTGACGATCGCGTCGCGCAGGGCGGCCAGCCCGACCTTGTCGCGCGCATCGACGAAGAAGATCGGCACGACCGAGCCGGCCGCCATGGCCTTGCCCAGGGCCGCGCCCAGTTCGGCCTGCTCGATCGCCTCGCCGCCGAGGTAGCGTTCCATCATGGCCTCGTCGGCCTCGATGACGGCTTCCATCAGCGCGGTGTGGGCGGAGGCCGGGTCGCCGAAATCGGCTTCGCCCGTTTCCTTCGTCAACACGTCCACGACATCCTTGCAGCCGCCGGTCGGCAGGTTGATCGGCAGGCAGTTGTTGCCGAAAGTCTCCTGGATGATCGCAACCAGCGCGGGCAGGTCGAGGTTCTCGCTGCTGATCTTGCTGACGACGATCGCCCGGGCCAGCCCCTCGCGGCCGGCAGCCTCGAACAGCCGCCGCGTGTTCACTTCGATGCCCGCGGCCGCGGAGATGACAGTGATCGCCGTCTCCACCGCCCCCAGCGACGCCAGCGCAGGCCCGATGAAGTCCGGATAGCCCGGCGTGTCGATGACGTTCACCTCGACACCGTTGTGAGCGAAATAGGCCACGCCGGCCGAGATGCTGTGCCCGCGTTCCTTTTCCTCGTCGTCGAAGTCGCTGACCGTGTTGCCTTCCTCGACGGTCCCGATGCGGCTGACGCTGCTGCACAGGCCGAGCAGGTTCTCCAGCAGCGTTGTCTTGCCGACGCCGCCGTGACCGACCAGGCAGATGTTGCGAAGCTCCTCGGGTTTGCTGACTGGCATGCCCTGTCCTTTCCGCTTCCTGTTGCAAGCGTTACGTGTCGGACGATCCGTCGAGGGGGTTCAGTATAGCGACGCCCCCTGTCCCGACAAGAGGGATTTGAGCCCGCCCCGCGTCCCGTGAACCGCAGACGGAGACAGGGGGATCAAGCCCCTCGCCGAGTCCCGCGAACGCAATGCCGACCTCTGCGGCCGCCGACTTGTGTCGCTTCGCGGGACGCTGACTTGCAGGCAAGGGCTCCGCAAAGCCGCAAGCGATTCGCCGGCGTCATCTATCGCTGCCGTCGCACGCTCGCGGCCGCAGCCATCACGCCGCCGCCGTCGCGCGGAGTTGAACCATGCGGCGGCTTCACGCTCTGCATTCGCCTGCGAAAGCCTGTATTTTCCTGCATCGCAAGCTGTTGATAGGCAACGCGTTACAAAACAGCCCGGCCGTTGCGATTACAGCCCTTCGGCCGGTCCGCCTCGACTCGGGGGTCGATCAAATCGGCCCCGTCGATCCTGCGCAAGCCCAACCCCCTTAGAACGCATTCTGTGATTTGGACAGGCCCCCCGAGCAGTCGCTCCGGCCCTGCCCGCTAGTCCCCTCCGGACAGACTCCCCTGCACACGCGATTCCTGGTCCGGCGTCGGCAGCAGGGCCTCCAGGACGTTTTCCAGTTCGCCCAGCGTCGCCCCGCGGCGGAGCCGCAGTCGCTTGCATCGGCCGATCGGGTGAACGTCGGCCACTCGCTCCAGCCCGACCTGTGAGGGCAGCTGGCCCAGTAGCGCCGGGCCCAGCCACATCGTCGGAGTGACCGCCCGGACGTGCTGCCGCGCCCACTGCCGCGATGCCACGACAGTCGATCCGACGTCGCAGGCCTGCTCGTAGAGATTCCCGCGGATCGCCGGGGCGACGCCCCAGCAACCCACGAACGCCTGGACCACGTCGCATCGGCCGGCCAGGTCGTCCAGGACCGACGCGAGAAGTTCCTCCGCAGCCGCGTGCGTGGGCGATCCCTCGCCGTCCAGCCGGACGCGAAAGACGGCATGCGGGGCCTCGTCGGGCTCGTCGGACTTGCGCGACTCGCGGGCCCCGGCGTCCGCGTAGTCCATGCCGTCCTCGCCGCCAAGCTTCTGGATCGACAGGACGCAGCAGGAGTCGAAGTGCTCCATCAGGCCGGCCGGCGGATCGCCGCCAGGCCGGCAGTTGAACTGACGCGGCTTGTTCCGCCGGTCATGCCGGGCGCTGCCCAGCCGCCAGGTGGCTGCCGCGCCGCCGGCCAACAGGCCGTGCCAGCGGCGGAAGCCGTCAGCCAGGGCCGCCGATCGCCCCGTCGCGTCGTCGCCGAACACGACGAAGCCGAACAGCACCTCCGGCGACTGGAGCGCCTCGATGCTCAGGGCGCAGGACTCGTCGGACGACGCGTGCATCGGTTTGGCCGCCGGGGCCCCGCCGGCGTCGATGACCAGGGACGCCCCCTGCCCGCCCTCGGGGTTGGCGCGCGGGGCGACGCCGATCAGCAACTCCTCCCGGCCGGCCCGCTGGATGAGGCCTCGCAGGGCGATCTCGATCCCCTCCTCTGCTTCGCCCGCGCCGGGCCTGCCTTCCGCGGGGATGGCCGCGTCGGGGAACTCGGCCACCAGCAATCGCTGGCTGTCGTCCGTGTTGGTCGGCTGAACGTCGGCCGTCTGGGCCGCGCCACCCGCGCCCAGCCGGACCGAGTCCACGCGAAGCAGGCCAGAGTCGATCGCCGGCCCCCAGAAGGCGACGTCGAGCCCGGTCGATCGGCCGCCGAGACTGGTCACATGGATCGATGCCTCGAATGGCCCCCCCGCGTGCGGCCGCCGGGCAGGCGGCGTCAGCGAGACGTCCAGCGCAGCCGGCCGCACCGCTGCCGCCTTCTCGCAGTATCGGAACGCCAGCCGCGTCAGACCTTCGATCTTCGCGCCAGCCAACGTGTCGAAGCCCAGCGTGCAGAGCGCGGGGTCCCACTTGAGCAGGTCAGCCAGCCGACGCGGAACCGCCGACTCGCCAAGCCGCTCGGCGTCGGCGACGGACCGGGCGAACTCGTGCCCCGGAACATGCGTGAACAGCCGCGACCACTCCGCCGGCTGGCCGGCCAGAGCGGACGGCACGCCGTCGTCGGCCGAGTCGTCCGCGGCATCGGTATCGCTGTAGTAGACGTCAGCGCATCGACCTGAGGCGCAGAGCACGAGGGTCAGCCCGTCGCCATCGCCGAGAATGCCGACGGCCGGCATGCCCGCGTCTTCGGAAAACTCTGCCGCCGCGCGGGCAAGCGCTTCGGGCTCGCCGGACTCGGTCGCCTCGGCGTAGACCGCGATCCAGGGCCGCGTGCCGGATGGCGCAACCGCAATCCGCACGTCGGCGTTGGCGTCGGCGGGGACTTCCTCGAACCGGCCGTCGCCCAGCAAGCGTCGGCGGATGGCCTGGAGCAGATCCGCCCGCGCCGCGTCAGCCGGTCGGCCGGCGGTGTAGACCTGAACATTGCTGAAGGACGATGCCATTCCGTTGGTCCTCCCCCGGGCGGGGGCCCTTCCGTGCGGTCGGGGCTACGGTGACGCGGCTCCGACCAGTTGCAGCCGCTCGCTGCCGGGCGTGTCGAACGGGCTGCCGTCCAGCCACGTTCCATGAATGCGATAGTTGAGTTGGACCAGGTCGGCCTGTCCGGACCGCGGCAGATTGGCCCGCGCCTTAAGCGGCTGGGTCTGGCCGGGCTGGAGGTGCAGCACGCCGGCCAGCGGGTCCAGCCGGTAGGCCGACTGGTCCGCGGCCCGCCAGCCGAAGCCGAAGTCCACCTCGACCGGAAGCGGATTGCGGACCAGCAGGATCAGCTCGCTGGGTCCACCGGCCGCCGCCCCGCGCTGCTGGACCGTGACCCAGACGTGCGAGCGCACGCCATGCGGATCGGCGGGCAGTTGCTTCACGTTGTGCTCGAACGGCGCCGGCTCGCAGCCGGCCAACGCGATCGCGCCGATCAGCGACGCCAGCAGCACGGTGGTGCGATTCATCCGTTCGCTCCTGCGATACCTCGCTCAGGCCTGCTGGAGGTAGGCCGCCAGCAGGTCCACGGCGGCCTTGAGGTCTTTGCGGTGCACCGTTTCGGTGACCGTGTGCACGTAGCGGCACGGGACGGAAATCGTGCCGGTCTTCACGCTGCCGGCGGCCCGCTGGATCGCCCCGGCGTCGGTCCCGCCGCGCGGCAGGACTTCGAGCTGGTGCTTGATCTTCTTCTTGCGGGCGATCGCGATCCACTCGTCCAGCAGCCCGCGGTGGGTAATGCTGGCCGAGTCCATGACCTTCAGCGCAACGCCTTCGCCCAGGCGAGTGACCTGCCTGGCGCCCTCGACGCCGGGCGTGTCCGCGGCGATGGTCACGTCGATCGCGATGCCGATGTCCGGCTTGACCGCGTGAACCACAGCCGACGCCCCGCGCAGGCCGACTTCCTCCTGCGCCGCCGCCACATAAACGATTCGGCAGGAATGGCTCTTGCCCTCCAGTTTCCGTACGGCGTTGACCGCGACCCAGGTGGCGATGCGGTTGTCCATCGCCTTGCAGACGCAGCAGTCGCCGATCTCTGCCAGCGGCTGCCAGAGCGTCACCGGGTCGCCGACGCGGACCTTCTTGCGGACCTTCCGGGGCTCCATCATGAGGTCGACGTAGACGTCGGGAATTTCGGGGATCCGCTTCTTCTCCTCGTCGCTCATGATGTGGATGGGTTTGGCGGCGTTCATCACGCCCAGCAGGTCGCCGTCCTCGGCCTGCACCAGCACCCGCCGGGCCAGCAGCGTCCGCGCGTCGAACCCGCCGAGGTTCATCACCCGCAGGTAGCCCGTGCTCTCGTCCACGTGGCTGACGATGAACCCGATCTCGTCCATGTGGCAGCAGAGCAGCACGGTGGTCGGATGCTCGTGATGGGCGTGCATCGCGACGGTCTTGTGATGCTCGCCGGAACTCCCGCCGTCCGGGGCCTTGCCGCGCGGCTCGCGCGTGCAGATCAGGTTGCCCATCGCGTCGGTCTGAATCGTGTCGAACAGGCCCGCGACCTCGTCGTGGATAACCTGGCGGATACGCTCTTCGCGACCGGGCACTCCCGGAGTCTCGACCAGCTTGCGGAGGAAATCCATGCCTTGCTCCTTTGCGTTCCTGGGTATGGAACCTAATTACTATCGCCGGCGGCGGGGAACATCAATAGCAAGACGGCCCGGACGGCAAAATTGACAGCCGCTCTCAGTTCTCAAGTCGTACCGCCGCCTGTCCGAAGACTTACACCGAGACTGAGCCACCCGACCGCGTATACCAAGCCAGGCCTCGGGCCGGGAGATCATCGTGGACATCAAACCCGCAGCGGACGACGCCGCATCCGCCGAGGCCGTGGAACGCGCCCTGGACCGGCTCGGCGAAATCTCCACCCTGCCGGAAGTCACGCTCAAGATCATCGAGACGGTCGAAGATCCCGACTCGACCGCCCGCGACCTGCACGAAATCGTCACGCACGACCTGGCCCTTTCGGCCCGCATCCTGCGCGTGGTCAACTCGGCGTTCTACGGGCTGCCCGGGCAGATCGCCAGCATCGACCGGGCGATCGTGCTGCTGGGGCTCAACGCGGTTAAGAACATCGCCATCGCCGCCAGCCTGTCGCGCGTGTTCCGCGGCGGGCGGATCAGCCGACGCTGGACGGCCCGCGACCTGTGGGTCCACAGCCTGGCGGTCGGCTCAGCCAGCAAGATGATTATCGAGCGGCTGAAGATGGCCCTGCCGGACGAGGCGTTCGTCGCCGGGCTCATCCACGACATGGGCCTGGTCGTCATGCTCCAGTGCGATCCGCAGCGGATGCAGGAACTGATGCGCGGCGTCGAACTGGCCCAGGACCATGCGGGCGAGAACCCCGACAAGGCAGCGATGGCCGACCTGTTCGTCGCGACCGAGGCCCGGCTGTTCGGGGCGTCGCACGAGGCGTTCGGCGGCGGGCTGGCGCGGCGATGGAAATTCCCCCGATCCTTCCAGTATGTCACCGGCTGCCATCACCGGCCTTCGCTGCTGGCCAACGACAACCGGCTGCTCACGCAGGTGGTCCACACCGCCGACGCCCTCTGCGCCCAGGTCGGCGTCGGCGCGGTGCTGGCGGTCGACGACCACGACGTCGATCCGGGCATCCTGGACGATCTCCAGCTCACCGACCGGCAACTCGACCTGATCCGCCGCGACCTGCCCGGCCAGGTGGAACTGGCGATGGGCCTGTTCGCCTGATCCGAACCCCAGGCCGATTCTGCGCGCAACCCGCAGCACACTCGCGGACGAGGCCGCCAATCGTTCAGCAGCGATCGCCAGGGAGGGCGACGCGTCTCACTTCTCGTGTGTCACCACATAGAACAGCCGCGCCGAGCACTCCAGGATCGTGTCGTTCTTGCATCCGTAGGTGTACGCGAACCCACCCACCTCGTCGGGGCCGGCCGACGGGGCCCGGGTCTCGTAGCCGCGCTTGCTGCCGCGGTCCCAGCTTCGCTTGGCCAGTTCGAGCAGCTTCGGATCGCGACTGAACTCGTAAGCCCGCGCGAACATGTCGGCGGTGTAGCGCGTCGCGTAGCCGCTGATCGCGATGCCCTCGGTCGAGTCCATCCAGGCGTAGGGGTCGAGCGTCTTGTCCTTATCGGGCCAGCCGAACCACGGCGAGCCGATCATGTATTCCACCACGGGCGACCAGTAGTTCCTCGCGACACCTTCGGTCACCTCGATCAGACGCTGCCGCATCGGGGCCGAGTCGAAGAACGCGGCGTAACGGTCCATGGCCAGGTGGCAGGGGCTCAGTTCGAAGACCTGCGTGAGGTAGGTCACCTCCCAGGTCGGTGCGTCCTTCCCCTCGCCCTTGCGGGCCATGACCTTGCCGCGGTCGTAGTAGGCCGTGAGCTGGTTGTCGGCAAGATATTTCTCCAGCTTGGCCGGCAGGGGTTTCTCGCGTTCGAGTATCTTGGCCCAGCTCGGATTGGAGGCCACGTCGAAATGGCCCTTCGTCCAAGGCCTCGCGAAGTAGCTGTTCTTGATGCCCAGCGACTGGTGATAGACCCCCAGCTCGGGCGCCCAGTTCTTGCCGCCGAGTATCTGCCCGGCATACGCGTCGCAGACCTTCTTCCACTTCGGATCGCGCGTCACCTGCCATGCCCGCAGGGCCGTCAGGAACTCACGCCCGAACTCGCGCCCGAAGCTGAAGTAGCCGGGCTTGAAATCAGCCGACCCGGCCGTCACCTCGTCGGCCAGGTCCAGACCCGCTTCCAGCGCGTCGGTGTCGCCGGTGAGGCAGTAATAGTCGAAGATTCCCCTGCCGTAATGGTGGCAGCCGTGCATTCGCGTGTCGGCCCACTCGAAGACGTGCGGACCGTACCAGTCGAACCCCTGCCCCTTGTTCTCTCGCTTGCCCGTCGGGCCCGCGACGCCCCAGCGCGACCCCCAGTCACTGCGGCAGATCGATTGGCCGCGGTAGAAGCCACAGTATGCCTCGCCCCAGTCGAAGCAGCCGCGCTGCCCGGTTCGCAGGAACTGGAGCAGGTAGGACTGCACCGAGTCGTCCTCGGTCGTGTTGTGCATCATCTCCGCCGGCACGAAGGCGTAGGGCTCGTGCGGGTCCTTGGGCCACTTGGATGAGTCATCTGCGCCCTTCCAGCCCCACTTCCTGTAGGTGGCCACCTCGTCTGCCAACGTGCCAAAATGACCGATGCCCATCGCCTGCGTCTCGCTGTACCACTCGCCGGGAGCGACCACCAGCAGCTTGGAGCGGACGGCCTTGGCGCGGGCGGCATTCGCTGCGGCGTCGCGCGGGCCGCTGTAGAAATCGAACCAGACTTCGCTCTCCTTGTGGGCGCGATCCGCCAGCGCGAAGACGCCGTCGCAGGTGAAACCGTGGTCGCCGTTGTTCGGCTTGCCCTCCTTGCCCTGCCTGGGCCCGGGGCTCACGATCTCGACGTACGCCGACTGGCCGTCGACCTTCTGCCCGTAAAGCGGCGTCCACTTCTGCGTGTCGTGGTATCCGACCGAGCTGAACTTGCTGATAAGGTAGGTCGCCGGCCCGGCGTAGGTGCCGGCGGTGTGGCGGTTCTGGACGAGCAGGCCGACCTGGCCGTCGCCGCCGGCTGCGAAGTCAGCGCCGCTGCCCTGCCCTGCAAGGTTCGCTGACAGTTTCAGCGTCAGCGGCGCGCGGGTGATGAAGGCGTCGTTGCCTTCGGCCGGGTTGCTGTTGCGCACGGAGAACGCGACGCGGACCAGGCCGCTGCCGGCCCAGGCGGTAATCCGCGCCGTGTAACTCAGCCACCGCTCCTTGCCGTCGGCGCTCAGGTAGTCGCCGTCGATGCGCAGCGTCGCCCGCAGCGGACCGCGGTATTCCCAATTCACACGCGTCGGTGCGCCGGCTGAATATTCCTTGCCCTCGTGGCTGGCATCGACCTTCTCTTCCCACTGCTTGGTCTTGCGGTCCTGGACGTACCAGCGGCCTTTGCCGCCGGTGACGCCGGCCTCACCCCCAACGACCACCGGCCGCCCGGCCACCTTCACGCTGTCGAACAGGTTGAAGTCGCGTTTGCCGACCACCAGTTCAACTGCGCCGGTGTCGAGGGTCACCGCATCCGCGGTCTCGCTGATCTTCAGCGGACTGGCCGGCGCCGTAGCCATGCCCCCGGCGATGGTATACTTCGCCTCACCGCCCGCGGGTGCGTCCACCAGCACGTCGCACAACGCCCACTGGACGGAACCGTCCTCGTAACCCGCGAGCTTGCTGAACTGGGCGGGAACGGACTTGCCCGCGGCGTCCAACAGCGTCAGGTCGGCGACGTCCTTCACCTGGCCTGGTTTGAAGGGGATGCCCCCGCTGGCCGGGAACGCCGCGCGGGCCACGCCTATCGGCTCGGCGACCGTCACCGGAACGCTGATCTTTGCGTCGTCTGCCCAGGCCACCGGGGCAACGACCGGCGCCAGTCCTGCAATCGCCAGAATTGCCATCGCCTTCAGGAGCGTGCGTCTCATTACCTGCCTCCCTTCATCATTCGCGGATATTCGTAGAAGAGCCGTGCCGAGGAAAGCACCGTATCGTCCTTCGGTGCGATGTAATAGGCGAAGACGTAGACCTCGTCGTCTGGCGCCGACTGCTTCGCGGCCTGATAGCCGCGCTTGCTGCCGCGGTTCCAGCAGGTCTTGGCGAAGTCGAGCCACTTGGCGTCGCCGGTGAGCGTGTAGGCCCGGGCGGCAACGTCCACCGTGAACCGCGTGTAATGCCCGTCGTGCACCGCCCCGTCGCCCGGACAGTTGGCGTGGGCGGGCAGCCAGACCCCCGGATCGTAGACCTTGCCCTTCTCCGGGAAGTCGATGATCGTGTAGTAGGCGGTCTGTTGGCACTTGACGGAGAACTGACAGTCGCGGGCAAACTCGGCCATCCGGATCGCCCGGGCCCGGGCCTGCTCGTTGCCGCCCATGCGATACCATCGCTCGAACGCCATCTGGAACGTCGCCTGCTGCCACGTGCCGCCGTCGGAGCGGATCGGCCACTTGTTGCCGGCCTTGTCGGTCAGGATGCCCTGCGCGTCCATCGCGATGCCGTGGGCGGCGCAGTACGCCTTCACCTTCTCCGGCCAACTGTCGGGCTTCATCCACCGCGCGCTGCCGGCCATGTAGGACGGACCGGCGCCCCAGAAGAAGAAGCCGCGGTCGTCCCAGTCGCTGGCGTGCAGTGCGATCTGGCCCATCTCGTCGGCAAGCTTCCGGCCCGCGGCGTCGCCGAGTTGGCCCAGGCGGATCGCCCCCAGCCAGATGCGGGCGAAACCGCGGCAGCCGTAGTAGCCCACCGCCCCGCCGGCCTTATACTTCCTGGCCCACTCAGCCACCTCCTCGACCATGTCCTTGCCGGCCTCCAGGGCGTCCACGTCGCCGGTCAGGCAGTACCAGTCGAAAATGCCGCGCCCGTAGAAGTGACAATATTCCGAGCGGCTGTCGCTCCAGCCGTACTCCTTCGGCCCGTACCAGCCGACTTTCAGAGCGCTGCTCTTGCGCCCCGTGCCAAAGACGTAGCCATCGGTCCTATAGGCGTAGTGGGTCTTGTAGAAGCCGGCCCAGGCGCGGGCCTGGTCGAAGAAGCCCGCCTCGCCTGTTCTCAGATACATCAGCAGGAAGCACTCGACCGAGTCGCTCTCGCTCTCGTCGTGCACGTCCACGCGAGGCACGTAGGCGTCCGGCTGGACGGCAGCGCGCGGATACTTTTTCGCATTGTCCCAGCCTTTCCAGCCCCACAGCTTGTAGGTGTCGATCTCGTCCTGGAGCGTCCCGAAATGCCCGACGCCCAACGCCTGGGTCCTGCTGATCCACGTCGGATCGGCCAGCACGTGAAGCGGCTCGCGCAAGGCCCTGACCGCGACGGCGTCGGCCGACGCGTCGCCTCCGGCGATCAGTTGCAGCCATACCTCCGTGTCCTTGTGGGCCTGGTCGGCCAGAGCGAAATGATCGGCCCCGTAGCCCGGGCCCTTGCCGCCATCGGGCACGGTCCAAACGGTCGCGGTCCCATTGGCGATCGCCTGCTTGACGACGGCGTTTCGCCCCCCGCCGGGGAAGCATCCCCCGCTGTGCCGATGCGCCACCAGGACGCCGCCCTTGCCGTCGCGGACGCTGTTCCAGTCGGCGGTGCCGGCGGATTCGCCCCCAACGCCCAGCGTGAACGCCACCGACGCGTTTCTGATCTTCGCATCGAAACCGTCGGCCGGTCGGCTGTTGCGCAGGCTCTGCACCATGCGCACCGTCGGGCCGCCGGCGACGAAGGTCAGCCGCACCGTGTAGTCGATGAAGGGCTTGCCCGCCGGGTCGACAAACGAGCCGTCCAGCCGGAGCGTCGCCCGTATGGTGTTGCGATACTCCCAGGCCACGCGGGTCGGCGGCGCAGCCGGGCAGGCATTGCCGTCTGCCGCGGTCACCTGCATTGCCGCCGGGCCGGCCAGTTTCGTCCCGCCCAACTCCGCCGACTCAATGCCCGCGCCCAGCTTCCGGCTCACCGTGAACCTGGCCACGCCCGTATCAACGACGATCTCGTCGCCGGCCTCGGTGATCCGCAGCGGCCGGGCGGGGTCGACCGACTTGCCCGGTGCAATCTTGAACGCGGCCTTGCCGCCGGCCGGCAGGTCGGCCAGCAGGTCGCACAGGGCCCACTGGACCGAGCCGTCGGGATAGCTCGCCAGCCTGCTGAAGCAGGCGGGCACGCTCTTTCCGGCCGCGTCCGTGACGACCAGGTTGCTCAGGTCCGCATCCTGCATCTGGCCAGCCATGAACGGGACGCCGCCGCTGGCCCACTCGCCTGTGCGAGCGACGCCGGCGGGTTCGGACACCGTGAACGGGACGGCCGGCCCCTCTGCGCCCGCCCGAGTCGCCGCCAGGCCCGCCGACATCGCCAGCGCCGCCAAGAACATCCGAGTCATACGCATCGAAGTGCCTCCGCAAGGGTAAGAATGCCCTGCCGTAATAACCCGAAAGCCCGGGCATGGCAATGCCCGGGCTTTCGGGGGGCGGCCGGAAGTCCGCCTATTTGCCAGCCTTGTCCTTGGCCGCCAGGTCCGAGAGGTAATACCACGCATAGGGGGTGCTGCGCCAGCTCATGCCGAAGCCCTTGGGCCGCTGTTCCGTGCCCGTCCTGGTCAGCAGCTTGACGGCCGCGTCGCGATAGGCCTGCTCGCCGGTGCTGCGATAGCAGTAGGCCAACGGGTAGGCGTCCTGGGCGCCCTGGAGCCCGCCGCCTCCGGTGAGCAGGAAGTCGGTGATCGACTTGACCACGGCGACCGCCTTGTCGTCCTTGGTGAGCTGCCACCAGTCGAGCATGCCCTCGCGGGCGATGCCCATCATGAAGTATCCGCTCTTGCCCTGCTTGCTGAAGCCCTTGGGGTTGTCGGTCAGGGCCTCGGCCTTGGTCATGATGCGCTTCATCACGTCCAGGCAGGCCTTGTCGTGCGTGAGCTTGTAGCCCTCGTAGAGCGTAGCCAGCTTGGCCCCGGGCCCGCGGCACTGCCGCCAGCTCTCCTCGGGGTTCAGCAAGGCGTTGTTGAGGGCCAGGAGGAAGTCGTCCTTGGCCCGCAGGTCGCCCAACAGCAGGTAGCGATAGACGATCGACTGGGCCTTGTGGTGATTGAACTCGACGGAACGATAGGGCTGGAACGCCTTCTCCTTGCCCATGTCATTGCCCACCTCGTCAGCCGGCGGGCTGTAGCGGCAGGCGCCGCGGTACATCGGCTGCGGATCCCACTTGCACATGAACACGTCGGCCAGGTGCAGGCCGTGCGGGTCGGCCACGTCGAGGTAGGCCTCGTCGCCGGTGCGGGCGAACTGGAGCATGCAGGCGAAGGGGAAGTCGTAGTAGTTGCTCTCCCACAGCGTCCATCGCGGGTCCGGGTCGCCGCTGATGTTGGCCCAGTGGAAGACGTCGCCCCAGTAGTTGTAGCCGTAGCTGTCCTTGGTGACCCCGCCGTAGGTGCATCCGTCCTTCTTCTTGACGATGTAATCGAGCGACTTGCGGAGCGTCGCGTCGTAGCCCGCCAGCACCGGCTTGAGGTCCGCCGGGTAGATGGCCGGGTCGTTGTCGCCCACCAGGCCGAAACCCGCCGCCGTGCGGCAGTAGTAGGCCGGCGTCGCGACCGCCCGCAGGGGAACCTGCCAGGCAGTCATCGCGGAGGCCACCTTGTCGGCGTCGCCCGCGGCGAAGGGCTGGACCGTGACGTAATGCGTGCGTCCCTGGCCCATGTAGCAGTCCAGCGCCTTGCCGCCGGAAGCAGCCGCCGAGTAGAGCCCCACGCGGATCATCCCGTCCCCGCTGACAGTGATATCCTTCGGCCACATCTGCCAGAACCAGCGGCAGCCGACGGCCAGTCCGCCCTTGTCGTTGCTCAGCGCCGCCCAGCCGACGGTCAGCGGCTTGGACAGGATCGGGTCAAACTGCTCAAGCTGCGTGTCGCCCTTCTTGATGACCACGCTCTTGCTGGCCGTCGCCTGAACCGAAGCCGACTCGCCGTCGCCGAGTTGGCCCGCCTGGGCGCCCTTCTCGCCGCCGATCGCAAACCGGGCCTGCTTCAGGCCACTTTCGACCACCAGGGTTAAATCCTGAATCTCCACATGGTCAGCCGCCGCCTTGCCCATTTCGTTGGTGTAGGAGACCGACAGATCGACCCGCGGGCTGCCCGCGTAGCGCGTCTCGTAGATGGTGAAGTTCAGGCTTTGCTCGCCGCCGTCCGCACTGGTCAGCCGCCCCGCCCGTCGAAGAATGACACGCTCGGGCCCCTTGACGACCACCTCCGCCTTGGCGGCCTTATCGGCGAAGCTGGTGTAGGGCTTTCCGCCGATCATCGCCATCAGAGCCACCTTCGGACTCCCAGCGTCAAAGGCGCTGGTCGCGTCAGCCTGGCTGTCGCTGCGCGCCGGGGCGCCGTTGACCAGATGGACCACCGTCTTGCCGTTGGCCGGCACGCTGGCGACGAAGTTGACGTGCACCCACCGCAGGCTGCCGTCCGGCCAGGTCATGGCCGGGTCGATCTGCACGGGGATCGGCTGGCCGCTTGCGTCGGTCAGGGCCAGTTGGGCGGCGTCCTTGGCGACGCCCTCGGCCAGCGGCACGCCCATACGGACGGGCTCGTTCTGGCGGGCGATGCCGAATCGCTCAGCCAGCGTCAGGTCGCAGATGGCATCGGCGGCCAACGCCACGCCGCCGAGCAGGCCCACCAGCAGCACCGAGGCAACGACTTTGAAGCTGAACATGCAGATTCTCCAAGTAGCAGGTGTACCGCACGACTCCGTTGTTCAACCCGCGTGCCGGCCGGGAGTGGCGGTGGACCTTCCGGCGGCGCCGCTCAATTCCATCTCGGACTTGACAGGACCAGACGAATCCTTATCCTTTGGTGCTTTCACTCTACCATCCCCGGACAAATGGTAAAGTGATCAGTCGCAATACGCCCTCACTGACACGGACGGCATGACCATGATCGTTGGAATCCCCAAAGAGACGTATCCAGGCGAGAAACGCGTCGCGATGGCGCCGGCGTCGCTGCCCGCCCTGGCCAAGGCCGGCCTCGAAGTGCTGGTCCAGGCCGGCGCCGGAGTCGACGCGGGCTTCCCCGACGCCGAGTTCGAGAAGCGCGGCGCGAAGATCGCCCCCACGCGGGCCGACGTCTTCGCCCAGGCCGACATCATCTGTCAGGTCCGGACCGTCGGGGCCAACCCCGTCGCCGGTCGCGACGACCTCAAGCTCATCCGCAAGGGTCAGTTGGTCATCGGCGCATCCGACCCCCTGACGGCCCTGGAGCAGGTGAAGGCCCTGGCGGCGACCGGCGCGGCGAGTTTCGCGCTGGAACTGATCCCCCGCATCACCCGCGCCCAGAGCATGGACATCCTCAGTTCGATGGCCACGATCAGCGGCTACAAGGCCGTTCTGATGGCTGCCGACCACCTGCCGCGGATGTTCCCGATGATGATGACCGCCGCCGGCACGATCACGCCGGCCCACGTGTTCGTCATCGGCGCCGGGGTTGCCGGTCTCCAGGCGATCGCGTCGGCCAAGCGGCTGGGCGCGGTGGTCGAGGCCTACGACGTGCGGGCCGCGGTGAAGGAGCAGATCGAGAGCCTCGGCGGCAAGTTCGTGCAGTTCAACCTGGAGTCCGCTGAGGGCGCCGGCGGCTACGCCAAGGAGCAGAGCGCCGACTTCATCCGCCGCCAGCAGGAGCAGATGGCCGAGGTGGTCGCCCGCAACGACGTGGTCATTACGACCGCGGCCATCCCGGGCAAGAAGTCGCCGGTGCTGGTGACCGCAGCCATGGTCGCCCGGATGGCGCCGGGGTCGGTCATCGTGGACCTGGCGGCTGAGCGCGGCGGGAACTGCGAACTGACCCGGCTCGACGAGGTCGTGACGACCGACAACGGCGTGACGATTCTTGGCCCGGGCAACCTGCCGGCCACGATCCCCTATCACGCCAGCCAGATGTTCGCCAAGAACGTCGCCACCTTCCTGGCCAACATGGTCAAGGGCGGCCAGCTCAACCTGAACCTGGACGACGAGATCATCCGCGAGACGCTGATGACTCGCGACGGCGAGGTCTACAACGCCCGCCAGCGCGAGCTGCTGGGCCTGCCCGCCCTGCCCAGGCACAGGACGGCGGCGGAACTGGCCGCCCAGCAGAACGCCGACGAAACGAAGATTCCCCTGGAAGGCGCAGCCCCGCGGTCGTCCACAGAAGGGAGCAAGCAGCCATGATGATGTTGCTACTGGTTGTGTTCGTGCTGGCCATGTTCCTGGGCAGCGAAATCATCACGAAGGTGCCGCCCACGCTGCACACGCCTCTGATGTCGGGCTCCAATGCCATCAGCGGCATCACGGTGGTCGGGGCGCTCGTGGCGGCCGGCGCCGGGAACCAGTGGTTCGCCACGACGCTCGGTTTCCTGGCCGTGATGTTCGCGATGATCAACGTGGTCGGCGGTTACCTGGTCACCCACCGCATGCTCGGCATGTTCCGCAAGAAAGACTGAACCTATGCTCTCTGAGAATTGGCAGAATGTCGTCTTCCTCGTGGCCTCGGTGCTGTTCCTCTATGGCCTGAAGGGCCTGACGCATCCGCGCAAGGCCGTCCGCGGCAATCTCATGTCGTCGGTCGCCATGTTGCTGGCAATACTTGCCGTCCTGCTGGGAAAGAACCCCGTCGCCGAGGGCGGCGGTCCGGTGATCGACTCGAGTCACTGGTGGGTCGTTCTGGTCGCCCTGCTGGTCGGCTCGGTTGTGGGCTCGGTTCTGGCCCTGAAGATCCAGATGACGGCGATGCCGCAGATGGTCGGCCTGCTCAATGGCTTCGGCGGGCTGGCGTCCATGCTCGTCGCCGCCGCCGAGATGTTCGACAAGGCCGACGGCATACAGCGTGGGATCGACGTCGGGTATCTGTCTCACGCCGACATCCTCCCGTTCACGACCGCCACGATGCTTGCCGGCTTGATCGGCGCCGTGACCTTCACCGGATCGCTGGTCGCCTTCGGCAAACTTCAGGGCATCGTCAAGGATTCCTGGAGCCGCATTCCCGCACGGCAGTTCATCACGATCGGCCTGCTGGCCGCGTCGGTGGTGTTCGCCGTCCTGGGCATGTTCATCCCGTGGAACACGTTCTACTGGATTCTCTGCGTCTTCTCTCTGGCGTTGGGCGTTATGCTCGTGCTGCCCATCGGCGGCGCCGACATGCCTGTGGTCATCGCCCTGCTGAACAGCTACAGCGGCCTGGCCGCCTGCGCCACAGGTTTCGTGATCGAGAACACCGTGCTCATCATCGCCGGCTCGCTGGTCGGGGCGTCGGGCATCATCCTGACGCAGATCATGTGCAAGGCCATGAACCGCTCGCTGACCAACGTCCTGTTCGGCGGGCTGGGGACCGGCACGCCGGTGGCCGGCCCGTCGGCCGACGAGGTCTACGGCGGCAAGATCAAGGCCACCAGCGCCGAGGAGATCGCCATGCTCTTCGACGGCGCCCAGCGCGTCGTCTTCGTGCCCGGCTATGGCATGGCCGTCGCCCAGTGCCAGCACGCCGTCCGCGACCTGGGCAAGATGCTGGAGGAGAAAGGCATCGAGGTCGAGTACGCCATCCACCCCGTCGCCGGCCGCATGCCGGGCCACATGAACGTCCTGCTGGCCGAGGCCGACGTGCCCTACGACAAGCTCAAGGAAATGGATGAGATCAACCCCACGTTCCCGCAGACCGACGTGGCCATCGTGATCGGCGCCAACGACGTGGTCAACCCCGTCGCCCGCACCGACCCCAAGAGCCCCATCGCCGGCATGCCGATCCTGGACGTGGACAAGGCCCGCACGGTGGTCATGATCAAGCGGTCGCTGAGCCCGGGCTTCGCGGGCATTCCCAACCCCCTGTTCGCCGCCGACAACTGCCTGATGTATTTCGCCGACGGCAAGAAGGCGATCCTCGACATCGTCGCAGCCGTCAAGCAAGGCTGAACGGCCCACCGGGACGGAACACGGATTGCACCGAGCATACGGATTTCACGGACGAAACGACCGTGATGACGAGCCCCGCTGCATCTTCATCCGTGCGATCCTTCCCGCCCGTGTAATCCGCGTTTCTCCGTACGCCTCGACACGCGCCGCCGGCGACGTATAATCGCTGACGCACGATTGAGGTGACCCCCATGGACCGATACCGCATCAAGCCCGGCCACAAGGTCCGGCTCGACCGCTTTGACCCGGCTGACACCTCCGCGTTCGACGGCGACAAGGCCCGCGGCCAGAAGCGGCTGCTCAAGCTCTCAGAGAAACTGGCGGACCTCCAGGAACTGCTCTGGGCCGGGCAGCGCCATCGCCTGCTCATCGTGCTTCAGGGCATGGACACCGCGGGCAAGGACGGCACGATCCGCCACGTCTTCGGCTACGTCAACCCGCAGGGCTGCCGCGTAGCCAACTTCAAGGTTCCTACGTTGACCGAACTGGCCCACGACTACCTCTGGCGGGTTCATCAGCAGGTCCCCGGCGCCGGCGAACTGGTCATTTTCAACCGCAGCCACTACGAGGACGTGCTCGTGGTCCGAGTGCACGGCCTGGTTCCGCCGGCCGTCTGGAAGAAGCGATACGACCACATCAACGCGTTCGAGAAACTGCTGGCCGACACCGGCACGACGGTCCTGAAGTTCTTCCTGCACATCAGCAAGGAGGAACAGCGGCAGCGGCTCCAGGAGCGGCTGGATGACAAGCAGAAGAACTGGAAGTTCAACGTGGGCGACCTGGCCGAGCGGAAGCTCTGGTCGAAATACGTGGAGGCCTACCAGGACGCGCTGTCGAAGACAAGCACACCGTGGGCCCCCTGGATCGTGGTCCCCTCCGACCACAAGTGGTACCGCAATCTCGTGATCGCCCACCACGTCACGCGGGCCCTGCGGAAACTGAACATGGCCTTCCCGCCCGCGGCCCCGGACCTGGAGAACGTGGTCGTGCGATAGGCTGCGATCACAGCGCCTCGATCACTTCCAGCGTCTCGAGCATCGCCAGGTTCGTGTGATAGAGCGGGTCGCCCTCGGGCACCGCAGGGGCCACGTCGATCACCTTGCCCGTCAGCCCGCTGATCGTCTGGAACGGGAACAGCATGTTGCCGCGGTTGAGATAGTTCGCAAAGTATGCGTTGTGGCAGAGCCGGTAGAGTTCCAGCAGTTCCGCCCGCGTCGCCCCGTCGTCGCTGACTTGCAGGCACCGTACGACCGCTCGCAGCGTCTCGGGCAAATTCCACCAGGGCATCTCCGGGTTGATCGGCTTGCCCGTGGCGGTGTCCAGCAGCTTATACATTCCCGGGTGCGCCGGGTTGTAGCCGAACCGGGTGCTGCGGATCAGCAGCCGGGGCATCTCGGCCTTGGCGCGGGCGAGCAGCTTGCGCCGCCCCGCGTCGGGTGCGGGCTGGCCGGCCTCTACCGTTGCGATCGCCCCCAGCCCCAGGCCGACGAACTCGTTGCAGTGCCCCGGGTCCAGTTGCGTCCCGCGGGCGTGAGTCTTGTAGTCGATGTATTCGCTGAACACGCCGGTCTGCGGGTCGCAATGCTTGTCCAGCACGAACGCCAGGAACTCGGTCGCCACGTCGGCGATCTGCCCGCGCAGCCGCGCGTCGTCGCTCTTGGCGTAGAGCAGGCTCACCGCGTCCTGGAAGAGCATCTTGGGCCCGTGCCCCAGTTCCTTTGGCTGCTCCTTGAACTGGTCGTGGCCGTAGCTGCCGGCGCGAATCTTCGCCGCCGCATCCAGCAGCGCCTTCACGCCCAGTTCGATCATGGGCTTCCGCCCGGACGCAATCAGCCCCTTGGCGCAGAACAGGTCGCCGGCCCCGGCCTGCTTCGTGTCGGACTCGATCTCGCGCCCGGCCTCATCGATTTCCTTCAGCCGAAGATTCGTCCGGAACGGGCATCGCCCGTTGTTCCGCGCCATCATCACCTCGATGGCCTCGGTCATCGTCGCGACCAGTCGCCCGAAGACGCTGCCCGCCTCCGACCGCTCCACGCCGTCCAGCCCTTCCAGCTTGTCCAGCCAGGGCAGGTGTCCGTCCAACGCCTGACTGCCGCGGCCCAGGAACCACGAGTGAACGATGTGATAGCTCTCCGGCGCCAGGTCCGCGCCCAGGCCCGGATTGAACTTCGTATCGACGTATGGCCAGTTCGCGTTCTTCGCGTCGCGCAGCACGATCAGCCGCACCCCCGGCTCGATGCACGCCCCCAGGACAAACGCGCGGTAGTCATCGCACTTCAGCCGCTCGACGGTCAATGCCTCGTCCAGCAGCAGCGGACGGTACCCGTCGTAATGCTTCACTCGCATGGTCGGTCCTTTCACAGGAGAATGCCGCCTGACTACCCGAACCGGGCAGCCAAAGCAAGGCCGCGTCACAACAGATCGATCTCCTCCAGCATCTCCAGGAAGCTCAGGTTGCTGTGATAGAGCGGGTCGCCCTCGGGCACGGCCGGCACACGGTCGACCACGCGGCCGGTCCCGCCGCTGCGCGTCTGGAACGGGAAAAGCATCAACCCGCGGTTGAGGTAGTGCGCGAAATACGCGTTGTGGCAGCGGGCGAACTGGCCCAGCAGCGTCGCCCGCACGGCTTCGTCGCCGCAGACCGCCAGCGCCCGGACGATCGCCCGCATCGTCTCGGGCAAGTTCCACCACGGCATGTCCTCATTGATCACCCGGCCGGTGAACGGATCGACCGCCTTGTGCAGGCCTTCGTATCTGGCGTTCCAGCCCAGCGCAGTGCTGCGGGCCAGCAGCCGCGGAAGTTCGCGCCGCCCCCGTTCGATGGTCGCCGCGTAGCCGGCCACGTCAAACGCCTCCATGCAGGCAACCGCCCCAAGGCCCAGGCCGGCCAACTCATTCGCGTGGCCCGGGTCCAGGTGCGGCCCGCGATCGCCCGTCGACGCGTCGAACCATTCGCTGAAGTCGGCCGACGCGGAGTCGTAGTGATGATCCAGCGTGAAGTTGAGGAACGCCGCGCAGATGCCGAGCATCCGCCGGCGCAGCGCTGCATCTTTCGTCACGCCGAACAGCGTGCCGGCCGCCCCGTGCATCAGCATCCGGCTGCCCTGCTCGATCCGGCCATCCGGCTCGGCGGACGGCTCGGAGACGAACCGGTTCGCTTCCAGTTCCTTCGCACACTCCAGCAGCAGCGTCAGGCCGCGGGAGACGTTCACCTGCCCGCCCGCGGCTATCAGCCCCTTGCCGCAGAACAGGTCTGTGTCGCTTCGCAGGGCCAGGGCCAGTTTCAGCATTTCGCCATGCGGACCGATTGCCGCAAAGTCCCGGTTCATGCGAAATGGAATCCGCCCGCCGTTCACCTCGCGGGCGGCCGCGATCGCCTCGACCGTGTTGGCCGACATCTCGCCGAAATCCTCCCGCGCCCGCCGCCGCTCATCGGGCTTGAGCCCCGCCAGGCGATCCAGAACCGGCAGATGCCCGGCCAGCGCCTCGATGCCCCGGCCGAGGAACCAGCCATAGACAACGCCGTACGCCGCTTCGCCGCGTTCTTCGCCGGTGTTGGGGTTGAACTTTGTGTCGATCAGCGGCCAGTCGGGCCTTGCCCGCCGCCGCGCCACTAGCAACCGCACGCCGGGCTCGATCGACGCCGAATGGATGAATGCGCGATAGTCGTCTCGCCTGAGCCGATCGACCGTCAAGCCGTCGCCCAGCAGCAGCGGCGCGTAGTTGCTGTAATCGCCCGGAGCCATTTTCGTTTCCCTCGGTTCCCCAGCCGCCTCAACGCCGGCTGAGCCGCTCGTAGACCTCGTTGTAGTACAGGGCGCTTTCGACCGGCGTGTTGGGCGGAATGTGGTTGCCTACAGCCATGAAGAACCCCGGGCACTCCTTCCCGATGGCCATGCACCGCTCGACCTCGGCGCGGATGTCGGCATGCGAGCCGCCCAGCAGCACTCGCGTGTCCGCGTTGCCCACGAAGAAGTGCGTCCGCCCGTACCGCCGCGCCACGCAGGCCATGTCGGTCATCGGCTCCATCACGAAACCGTGCACCCCGGCCGCCGCCACGTCGTCTATGAACTGCGTCCAGTTCCCGTCGCTGGTGAATGCGATCCGCTTGCCCGAGCCAACCAGCGGCTCGAACAGGCGGCGGTAGGCGGGAAAAACGAACCGCCGATACCAGTCCGGGTGCACGAACGGCCCGCCGGTCCAGACGATGTCGTCATGCACCATCACCACCGGGACGTCGGCCTCGCCCAGGGCATGGAAGAACTGCTCCACCCAGGACGCGTACCGCTCGGCCACCCGGCCGAACCCGGCCGGGTCCTCGCCCAGCGCCGTCAGGAGCATCTGCCAGCCGAAGATGTCGATCAGCCCGGACACCAGCGTGATGTAAACGCCGGTCATGTTCACGCAGTCCGGCCAGGCGTCGCACTGGGCCGCGTAGTGCCGCTCGAACCGGCCGATCCATTCACGGCGATCGATCGGCCCGTAGGCCTCCCACGGGTCGAACCGCAGTATCTGATCGACGCCGGTGAACGGGCAACTGACCCGGTCGCTCCGGTCAGTCCCGCCGGCGGCGTATTCGTCGTGACCCATGTAGCTCCGGCAGGCCTCCAGCACCCCGCCGCCGACCAGTGTCGACCAGACCAGGCCGAAGTTCCACCGCCGGAAGAACTCCCGCCGCGCCGCCAGCCGCTGGGCGGGCGGGCTGTCCGCGTCAACTTCCATTCCCGTCGCCGCCTGCAGCAGGTCCCAATGCGACTCGGCGGAATACTCGGTCCGCGGCACGCGCGGCGGCATTTGAAGGTGAATCGCGGACCATCCGTCCTGGTAGCTCATCGGCGCCCTTTCCTGAGCCGGCCGCCAGTCTATCAGCCCATTGCCGGGCAGACTATGGACTTGTCGGCCCCCGCGCGTCAAAGTGGCAGGCTCACGCGGCCGGCCGGAACATCGCCCCCGCGGGTCGGTTATGCCTGATGGAAGATTCCTGCCGTTTCACCCTGAGGAGGCTCGCATGTCCCGCACGCGCTCCGTCGTCCTGTCGCTGTCGGCCCTGGTCCTGCTCGCCACCGTCTCGGCCAGTGCCGAGGTCCGCATCCCGCTGACGATCCAGGAGACCGGCGGTTGCGGCCGCGCGGGTCTGCCGATCACCTCCGGCGTGCCGCTGCTGCCCGGCCAATGCAGCGACCTGAACAAGCTGGCCCTTTTGGACGCCAAGGGCAACGTCGTGCCCTGCCAGTTCCGCCCGCTTGCCCGCTGGTGGCGCGGAGACAACTCCATCCGATGGGTTCTGCTGGACTTCAAAGCCGACGTGCCGAGCTACGGCCTGGCCACGTACACCCTGACCGACAGCGGCGCCAAGCCGGCCGCCGCCTCGCCTCTGAAGGTGCAGGTCGCCGACGACCGGATCACCGTCAACACCGGGCCCGCCGAGTTCACGATCAGCCGAAAGAAGTTCAACCTCTTCGAGCAGGTCCGCCTGGACGCCAACAACGACGGCCAGTTCACCGACGATGAGGCCATTCTGGTTCCCGGCGTCGACAGCGGGAGCGTCGTCACCGACACCTTCGGCACCAAGTATCTCTCCGGCGAGGGCACGACCGACGTGCACGTTGAAGAGGCCGGCCCGCAGCGCGTCCGCATCGTCGCCAAGGGCACGCATCGCGCCCGCGACGGCAAGGGCTACGGCCTGGGGATGTACGGCTTCGAGATTCGCATGGACTTCTTCGCCGGGCTCAACACGGTCCGCCTGGACGCCCTGATCACCAACAACGGCCCGCAGCCCAACGGCTCGCCCACCTTCGAGGACTGCTCGCTGATCACTCAGCTCAAGATCGGCCACAGCGGCCGCGTCGCGAAGATCTACGGCGTCGCGCCGGTCGATGTCTCCGTGGCCGACAACCAGAGCGCCCTGCTCTACCAGGACTCCGTCGGCTCGGAGAACTGGAAGATCAACCCCGGCCTGGAAGGCCCCAACGTCCGCGACCTGTCCAGTTTCCGCGGCTACAAGATCATCCACCGGGCCGACGGCAAGGAGAACGAGGTGGCCCAGGGCGACCACGCCCGCGGACTGGTCGAGTTCGGCGACAAGAACGTCGGCGTCGTCATCGTCCCGCGGCATTTCTGGGAACTGTTCCCCAAGGCCGTCGAGGTCAGCGGCGACGGCACGGTCCGCGTGTCGCTGTTCCCCGCGGAGTATAAGGGCGTTCACTGGATCGAGGACGCGTCAGCGTCGGGCCAGGAGATCTGGCTGCACTTCTACTCGACCGCGCAGAAGCCGCAATATGCCGCCGACCCGCTCAAGCGGCCATGGCCGCACGTGATCGACGACATGATGGTCACTCCGACGCTGTTCGCCCGCTGCGCGCCCGCCCATTACGCCGCCTGCGGGGCGCTGGCCGACCTCGGGCCCTACCTGACCATCGGCGGCCAGGACGACGTCACGCTGGAGAACGAGCCGGTCCACACCGTCACCGGCGACTTCCCACTGCCCGTCACCGAGCGGCGCTACTTTATGACCGACTACCTCAAGGGCAACGCGTTCGGCTGGCAGGTCTTCGGCTGCCGCTGGGAGGAATACGCCGGCCATTCGCCGTGGAACTACGAGCCGATCGGCAGCAGCTACTTCCTCTTCAACTACGTCAACACCGGCGGGCCGAACTTCCTGGAATACGGCCTGCGGCGATTCCGCCACTTCCGCGACCTGCGGGCCTACAAGATCGACGGCACGGACCTGTGGGACTACAAGGACTGGAAGGGCTACTCCGGCAACAACGTCGCCGAAGAGTGGTGCAGCCGCAAGGGCCTGGAGCCCAAGGGCGACGAGATCGCTAAATATTCCGCCGGTCGCTACGCCCGTCGCGGCTGGTTCGGACCGAATCCCGAGCACGCCAACCTCGACGAACTCAATGACCTCTACCTCCTCTTCGGCGATGAGCGGGCCCGCGAAGGCATGGCCAACATCGCCAGCTACGGCGGCGCCCTGGTTGGCCTGCGCAAGGTGGACATCGGCCGACACACCGGCTGGGCCCTCCGCGCCCTGGTCCGCTACTACGAACTGACCGGCGACAAGGAGGCCCTCAAGTATCTCAACCCGGCGCTGGACAACTTCTGGGACGTCGCCCGCCGCAACCGCAGCGTGCAAATGATCAAGTATGACAACAACTGGTTCATGGACGTTTTCAGCCGCGCCGCGGTGATGGCCTATGACCTTACCGGCGACGAGCGGATTCGCGACCTGGTGATCGGCCTGGACCGCGACCGCCACAAGAGCAAGGGCGCCTGGCCGACCATGACTGCGTTCTGCTGGGACCAGACCGGCTTGGAGGAATACTACAGCGAGCAGGCCGCCAGCTACGCCCGCCTGGGAGGCTACTTCCCCGCCTGCGCCGGCTACCTGTGGGCCAAGCCTCGCCCCGACAAGGCCGCCCCAGCCGCCGTCGCCGACCTGGCCGCCGCGGCCGGCGCCGGCGAGGTCACGCTGACCTGGACCGCCCCCGGCGACGACGCGAACGCCGGCACAGCCGCCCTTTACCAGGTGAAGTACGACGACCTGCCGCTGGTCGAGACGGCTGACGGATCGAAGAAGAACGTCAACTTCTGGGCAGCAATCAACTGCACCGGCGAGCCGACCCCCGCCAAGGCCGGCACGAAGCAGACCTTCACCGTCAAGGGCCTCAAGCCCGGAACCTATTATTTCGCTCTCAAGGCCCGCGACGAGTGCAACAACGAAAGTCCCATCAGCAACGTGGCCAAGGCGGAGGTGAAGTAGCTTCTCCTTACCGTCCGCAACCGCCGCGTCGTTGAACTCCGCCCCCTCCGTCGAGCCCTGAGCGGAAGCTCAGGGATACTCGGCTGTACGTGTTGCGCCGCCTTCGCGGTCCGCGATCGGGCCACTTCTGCACGTCCGGTCCGCATCGCCCTTGTTTTTCCCGCCTGTGGACGTACCCTTGCCTCGTCGCACGGAGAGCCCGCAGTGAGTGAAATGCCCGCATCAACCTGGCAGGTTTGGATCGACACAGGCGGCACGTTCACCGACTGCCTGACCCGCGATCCCAACGGCAACCTCCGCCGCGCGAAGGTGCTCTCCAGTTCCTCCCTGCGCGGCACGGTCGCCATGCGGCTGAGTCCCACGCGCCTGCGCGTGGAGCAGAAGTGGTCGGCCCCCGATGACTTCATCCGCGGTTTCGCCTTTCGCCTCCTGGGCGTGCCCCACGATGATGCGGAGGTCGTGGGCTTCGACCCGTTCGCGTCGATCATCACGCTGGCTGAGCCGCTGGAGGCCAACGCCCGCCCCGGACAGGCCTTCGAGGTCGTCAGCCCGGAGGAGGCCCCCATCATGGCCGCCCGGCTGGCCACCGGCGCCGCCGCCGAGCGTCCGTTGCCACCGTTGGCCATGCGGCTGGGCACGACGCGCGGCACCAACGCCCTGCTCCAGCGCCGCGGGGCGCCGACCGCGCTGCTGATCACGCGCGGCTTCGCAGACCTGCCGGCGATCGGCACGCAGGCCCGGCCGGATCTGTTCGCGCTCAACGTCGTCAAGTCGCCGCCGCTGCACGCCGCCGTAATCGAGGTCGACGAACGCCTGGCCAACGACGGCTCGGTCCTCCGCCCGCTCGACCTGGATGTGCTGGCCGGGCCGGCCGACGCCCTGTTGGCGCGCGGCGTCCGATCCGCCGCCGTCGCCCTGATGCACAGCTACCGCAACGACGCGCACGAGCGGCGGGTCGCCCAGTTCCTGCTCGCCCGCGGCTTCGAGCACGTCTCCTGCTCAGCCGACCTGGCCCCCTTCATCAAGCTGTTGCCGCGGACCCAAACGGCCGTCGTCGACGCCTTTCTTTCGCCGGTGATCGACGACTACCTGCACGCCGTCGCCGCGGCCATCGCCAAGGAAAGAGTTGACCAGGTTCACTTTTCGACGCTGCACGTTATGACCAGCGCCGGCGGGCTGGTCCGGGCCGCGAACTATCACGCCAAGGATAGTTTGCTCTCGGGACCGGCCGGCGGCGTCGCCGGGGCGGCCGTCAGCGGGCGGCGTTCAGGGTTTCAGCGGGTCATCGCGTTTGACATGGGCGGCACCAGCACCGACGTCGCCCGCATCGACGGCGATTACGAATACGTCTTCGAGCACAGCGTCGGCGACGCCCGCTTGGTTGCCCCGGCGCTCGCGATCGAGAGCGTCGCCGCCGGCGGAGGATCGATCTGCCGCTTCGACGGCCAACGCCTTCGGGTCGGACCCGAGTCGGCCGGCGCCCGGCCCGGGCCGGCCTGTTACGGCGCCGGCGGGCCGCTCACGATTACCGACGCCAACCTGCTGCTCGGCCGACTGGACGGCTCGCGTTTTGAGATTCCCATCGACCCGGCTGCCGCCCGCGCCCGGTTGGACGAACTCCGCGACGCCCTGCAAGCCGCCACGGGCGAATCGCCCGACCCCGACGCCCTGCTGGCCGGCTTACTCGACATCGCCAACGAACGCATGGCCGACGCGATCAGCCGAATTTCCGTCGCTCGCGGCTACGACCCCAACGACTACGCCCTGGTCGCCTTTGGCGGCGCCGGCGCGCAGCACGCCTGCCCGGTGGCCGACCGCCTGGGCATCGCCACCATCGTCGTGCCTCCCGACGCCGGGCTGCTCAGCGCGATGGGCATCGGCCATGCGCCAATCGAGCGGTTCGCCGAACGCCAGGTCCTCGCCCGGCTGGACGACGTGACCGGAGAAATCGACGCTGCGTTCGCCGAACTGGCGACCCAGGCCGTCGCGGCCCTGCGTGATGAGGGCGTCCCAGCCGACGAGGTCGCGATCCGCCGCCGGATCGCCAACCTGCGCTTCGTCGGCCAGGACTTCTCGCTGGCCATCGACTGCGACCCCGCCGGTCCCGCCCTGGCCGACGCATTCGACGCCCGCTACCGCGAGGTCTACGGCCACCGGCCTGCCGCCCGCGCAATCGAAGTCGAGTCGCTCCGCGTCATCGCCTCCGGCCAGGTTTGCGACGCGGTCCAGCCAGCCGTCACGGCGGCTGAACACACGCCGTCGCCGGCCGGCTGCCAGTCTGCCTGTTTCGACGGCGACTGGGTGGAGGCCGCGACGTTCGAGCGCGACCAACTTCGCCACGGCGCCCGCATCAACGGACCAGCCCTCGTCTTCGAGGCCCATAGCGCCACCGTCATCCCACCGGGTTGGGCGGCCCACGTCGACGGCGCCGGAGCGATTGTCCTGCGGCGGATGAGGCAGGCTGCCGCGGCCACCGCCGCGGCCGCCGATCGGCCCGAGGCCGTGATGCTCGAGTTGTTCACCAACCGCTTCCGGGCCATCGCCGAGCAAATGGGCGCGATGCTTCAGCGGACCGCCCTCTCGGTGAACGTCAAGGAGCGGCTGGACTTCTCCTGCGCCCTGCTGGACGCCGGCGGCGAGTTGGTCGTCAACGCACCGCACATCCCCGTGCACCTCGGGGCGATCGGCCTGTGCGTGCGCGATCTGGCGCGGCGGCTGGACCTGAAGCCGGGCGACGTCGCGGTCACCAATCACCCGGCCTGCGGCGGCTCGCACCTGCCCGACATGACGGTCGTAACGCCGGTTCACGTCGGCGGCCGCCTCGTCGGCTACGTCGCCAGCCGGGCGCACCACGCCGAGATCGGCGGCTCGCGTCCGGGTTCCATGCCCCCGGCGGCCCGGTCGCTGGCTGAGGAAGGCGTGGTCGTTCCTCCCACGCTTCTCGTCCGCGCTGGACAGGAGCGGTGGGAGGCGATGCGGGAACTGTTGACGACCGGCCCATGTCCGACGCGGGCGGTAGAGGACAACCTGGCAGACCTCGCGGCGGCGGTGGCTGCCAACCATCGCGGCGCTGCCGCCCTGTCGGCCATGGTCGCTGAGCACGGAACCGACACTGTCGCACACTACATGGTCGCCCTCAAGTCGCTGGCTGCGCGGCACACGCGGGCCGCCCTGGCTGCCCTGCCCACGGGCCGACGCGAGGCCGTCGAACACCTCGACGACGGCACGCCGATCCGCGTAACAATCGAACTGGCGGGGGATGAGCCGGCGGTCATCGACTTTGCCGGCAGCGGCGGCGTGCACCCGGGCAACCTGAATGCCACGCCGGCCATCGTCCGCAGCGCGGTCATCTACGTCCTGCGACTGCTCGTGCGCCAGCCTCTGCCGCTGAACGAAGGCATCATGCAGGCGGTTGAGGTCCGCGTCCCGCCGGGGCTGCTGAATCCCGATTTCCCCGACGACCCGGGGGCCTGCCCGGCCGTCGTCGGCGGCAACGTCGAGACCAGTCAGCGGATCGTCGACACGCTGCTTAAGGCCTTCGGCGTCGCGGCGTGCAGTCAGGGGACGATGAACAACGTGCTGTTTGGCGGGCCGGGGTTCGGATACTACGAGACCGTCTGCGGCGGCTGCGGCGCTGGACCGGATTTCGACGGGGCGTCGGCCGTCCACAGCCACATGACCAACACCCGCATTACCGATCCAGAGGTCATCGAGCACCGCTACCCGGTGCGGCTGGAGCGGTTCGCGATCCGGCTCGGCAGCGGCGGAGCCGGCCGACATCGTGGCGGCGACGGGGTGGTCCGCGAATACACATTCCTCGCGCCGCTGAGCCTCTCGCTCCTGACCCAGCACCGCGTGCAGCGGCCCTACGGACTGGCCGGCGGACAACCTGGGGCAACCGGCGTCAACCGCATCGTGCGGGCCGATGGCCGCGAGCAAATGCTGGGCCCGGTCGACGGCTGCGACGTCGGCCCCGGCGACCGGCTGATCCTGGAAACGCCCGGTGGCGGCGGGTATGGCATGCCAGCGGAAATTCGTTAAGCTGTTGCCCACGGACCCGACACCGCCACTGCCTGGGAGTTGCACATGACCCCGCGTGAACGCCTGCTGGCTGCCCTGGACCATCGCACCCCCGACATCGTCCCGATCCAACTCGGCTGGCGCGACGAGGTCATGGACGCCGTTCGCAAGCACTACCGCGTCGAGACGGCCCGCGAGGTCGAGCAGATCCTCGAAGCCGACCTTTTCCGCGGGGCCGGCGTCAAGACCCGCTGGCCCGAATACGAGAAGCGGATCAATGGCGAGTTGAGCGGGCCCTTCGGCCATGTCGGCCGAACGGTGCTGCTGGACGAGCGGACATTCCAGAACCGCTGGGGCTACGTCGAGCGGATCGGCAGCACGGGCAAGTATCTCGAATGGGTCACCGGCCCCTTCGCCGCCACAGACGACCTGGACGCGTTCGACTGGCCCGACGAGTCGGTGATCGTCGACGACCCGCAACTGGCCGACAAGGTCGCGGCCCACAAGGCGGCCGGCTACATGGTCGAGGGCGGCGGCTGCGTGCACCCGTTCAAGCAGGCTTGGCACATGCGGGGCTTCGAGAATTTCCTGTGCGACTACGTCGCCAACCCCGAGTGGGTCGAGGCGATCTACGAGCGGATACTGGCCTACAACCTGCCGATCCTGCGGCGGCTCGCTGCGGCCGGTGCGGACCTTGTCGCTTTCTGGGGCGACGTGGCCATGCAGGACCGCATGATCGTTCCGCCGGCGCAGTGGCGGCGGCTGGACAAGCAAGTCTGGAAGCGAATGATCGACGAGACCCGCAAGGTGAACCCCGATGTCCGCTTCTTCTTCCATAGCGACGGCGACATCACGCCGATCATCCCGGACCTCATCGAGGTCGGCTTCGACATCATCAACCCGCTTCAGCCGGAGTGCGTGAACCCGGCCCTGCTCAAGCGCCAGTTCGGCAGCCGCGTCACCCTCGACGGCGGCGGGAGCATTCAAAGGACACTACCTCTGGGCACACTGGCCGACGTGAAACGCGAAGTGGATTTCCTGATGCGCTACTGCGCCTACGACGGGGGCTACGTCTTCCGCGCGTCCAACGTGGTCGGGTTCGACTGCCCCGTCCAGAACGTCGTCGCCTTCTACGAGATGGCCCGCGACTACGACCTGAGCAAGCTCCAGGGCCCGCCGCCCGGCGACCTGCCCGCGCCGCCCTGCATGTCCATCCGCACCGACGGCGAGCGGACGCAGATCGTCGACTAGCCCCGGATCAACGGCTGAACATCTGCTGAAGCGCGGGGACCAGCGTCACGGCGGCGTTGTAGAGGCCATGCAGCGCCACCGCCGCGATCCACATCGGCAGCATCAGTTCGGTCCGCGGGCGGTCGTGCCGGCGCCACACGTCCGACCAGATGCGGATCAGCCCCAGGCCCGTGACGAACGAGCAGGTCGTGTGCAGCGCCACGCAGACCGTCCAACGCCAGCGGACCAGCGCCGCCGACGGGTCGGGCACGTAGACGTGCAGGTAGAGCAGGTTCTCGATGGCCGCGAAGATCAGCCCGCCCGCCAGGGCGCACAGCGCGAGTTGGAGCGGCGAGCGGAACAGCCACGGCCGCCGCTCCACGACGTAGAGGGCCGCCGCAACCTTCATCGTCTCCTCGATCATCGGACCCAGTACAGCCAGCAGCAGCAACCCGCCCACTCCCTGCCCCGCGGAGGCCCACAGCGCCCCGGCGATCGCCCACGGACCGGCTGCCAGCGCCATCAGCAGCGTCGCCGCCCAAGTCCGCAGCGCAGAGGTCCGCGCCCGCTGCCCCTCCAGCCGGCCGGCCCAGGTCTGCGCGTCCGCCGGCTGATCGCCGACCAGCTCACGCGAAAGCGTTGGCTCATCCCACGCGCTCTGGTCCGGGTCGCCCAACCGCGGCGGGCGCCCGACCACCTGGTTAAGATCGTGTGCCGCTTGCGATTCGCTGGGGTCCGGCAGAAGCGGGCCGGCCCGGAAGTGCGGCTCGTTGTTCACCGAGGGGTCATGTTGGGGTCCGGTCATGGCTGGGGCCGTCGCCGGTAGGCGGTCCCGCTGGCGAGGATGGCGGCCAGCGGCATGGATCGCGGGCCGACCGAGCCGCCGATGTCGGCCATCTCCAGCCGCACGTTGCAGACGGCATCGTAGCCCTGGGCGTGGACCTGGGCGAGCAGGCGGACCACGGCCTCGCGCCGGGCGCGGGCCATCATCGACGAGTAGCTGCGAACCTCGCCGCCGAAGATCTTGCGGATGCGGGCGGTGAAATGCTTGAGGTAGTCCACGCCCATCACGACTTCGGCGATGACCAGCGTGGCCCCGCCCGTCGCCTCGGGCGACGGCGGGAACGACTTGACATCGCTTAGGAACAGGCCCGCCAGCTCCGCCTCCGCCGCCGCCAGCCGCCGCAGGTGCGAGCCCTCGGTCCATCGCCCGGCCAACCAGCCCAGCAGCAGCAGCGCCGCCGGCACGCCGACGGAGGCGATCAGCGACATGGCCAGGTCGAGCGTCACGCCTGGCCCTCCCCGCCGCCGGGCGGAACGGCCGATGACGGATCCTCCACAGGCACGGCCTCGCGGGTGTCGGCCTGCGCGACGACGGCCGTGCCGTAGGCGTAGAGTTCGGCTGCCCCCTGCGTGACGGCGCTGGTGGAGAACCGCACGTTGACCACGGCGTTGGCGCCCAGTTGCTGGGCCTGGGCCATCATGCGTTCGATCGCCTGGCGGCGGCTCTCGGTGAGCAGTTCGGTGTAGCCCTTCAACTCGCCGCCGACGAGGTTCTTGAACCCCGCGGCGATGTCGCGGCCGAGGTGCTTGGCCCGGACGGTGTTGCCCATCACCAGGCCCAGCGTGCGGACGATGCGATATCCCGGAATCCATTCGGTGTTGACGACGATCATGCGGTTGGGCCTCGGATAGGGGCGACGACCCGCGTCGCCGGATGCACAGACTCTACCCGCGCCGCCGCGGGCGGGCAATGGGCTGGAGGCAAACGGGCTTTAACCTGCCCGCCGCCCGGCCTATAATTGCCCGCGGTTTGGGCCTTTCCATGTCCCCAAGTCCCAAGGATCAACGAGATGAACGTGCTGCTCGTCGTCGTGCTTTCAGGCCTCCTGCTCATTCTTGCCGGCCGCGTCTACAGCGGATTCATCGCCCGCCGCATCGGCGAAGACCCCTCGCGGGCCACGCCGGCCGTTCGGCTGAACGACGGCCGCGACTACGTGCCGACGCCGACGTCGATCGTCTTCGCGCACCACTTCGCCGCGATCGCCGGCGCCGGGCCGATCCTCGGCCCGGTCATCGCAGTGGTCTACGGCTGGGGGCCGGCCCTGATATGGGTTGTCGGTGGCGGCATCCTCATCGGCGCCGCGCACGATTACCTCGCCACGCACATGGCGGTCCGCGAGGGCGGCACGTCGCTTGCGACCGTCGCCCGGCGATACTTCGGCCGCGACGCCTTCGTAGCTCTTACGCTCTTCCTCGTCCTCGCCCTGTCCCTGGTCTGCGCGGCGTTCCTGAACTTCTCGGCCAAGGCCCTGGTCAGCATGCTGCCGGAGGCCCGCCTGGGACTGGGGGCCAACCAGACACTGTTCCGCGTCGTCGGCGGCAAGGCCGTCATCGGCGGCATCGCTTCGATGAGCGTGATCGTCATCACCGTTTTCGCCCCGCTGATCGGCTGGCTCTACCTCCGCCGCAAGGTGGCGGTGTGGAAGTGCTCGCTGCTGTCGGTCCTGATCTGCGCCGTCGGCATCGTCGTCGGGCTCTTCTATCCGGTTACTCTGTCGCAGAATGTCTGGATCGTGCTGTTGTCGATCTACGTCCTGCTCGCAGCCGGGCTGCCGGTCTGGCTGTTCATCCAGAGCCGCGACTTCATCAACGTGCACATCCTCTACATCGGCATGGGCCTGCTGGTGGCGGCGCTGGTGACGGCAGGCTTGCGGGGCAAGGGCTCGCCCGACCCCTTGCCGGCTGTAAACGTCGCCCAGGGCAGCGAGGCGCTGGGCTGGATGTGGCCGTTCCTGTTCATCACCATCGCCTGTGGCGCCGTCAGCGGGTTTCACAGCCTGTGCGCCGGCGGAACCACCTGCAAGCAACTCACCAACGAACCGGCGGTCCGGCGCATCGGATACTATGCGATGCTCCTGGAGAGCTTCCTGGCAGTCTGCGTCATCGGCGTCATGATGATGGGCGCCGGCCGAGCCAATTACATCAAGGACGTTCACACCTACCTTCTGACGCCCGGCACCGACGGCAACGCGGTGCTCGGCTTTGCCATGGGCGTCGGCAACGTGATTCAGATGGCATTCGGCCTGCCGATTGTCGTCGGCGCCCTGGGCGGCATGATCCTTCTGGAGGGCTTTCTGGTCACGACACTGGATGTGGCCGTCCGGCTGATGCGCTACCTGATCGAGGAAGTCTGGAAGAGCGTGTTCGGACACTACGACGTGTTCGCAGATGCCAAGGGCCCGCCAGCCGCCGAGACGGAGGTTCGCCCTGCCGGCGCCGCAGGCCTGACGGCGGCCCCGACGCTCAAGGCCGACGCGTCGCCGGTTCGGCCGATTCCGACGAGCGGCCTGTTCCGCCAGCTTCTCCTTGCCCTTCGGCGCTACTGGATCAACTCGGGCCTGGCGGTCGCCCTGACCCTCCTGTTTGCCCTCAGCGGTGGCGCGACGGCGCTCTGGCACATCTTCGCGACCTCCAACCAGTTGCTGGCCGCGTTCGGCTTGTCCATCGCCGCCGTCTGGCTGATGCGGCACGGCAAACGCTACTGGTTCGCCCTCATCCCCGCGGTCGCAATGCTGCTGACCACGATGGCCAGCATGCTCCTGCTGGGCTGGGGTTACCTGCGAATCCTCATGTCCCCCGGCAGCCCGCCGCCAGCAGTCGTCGGCTTGGCAGCCGAGGTCGCCAAGAAATCGCCCTGGGCTCTGTTCCTGGCAGACCTGGTCATGATGGCCCTGACGGCGTATCTCATCTACGCGGGCCTGCGAACGTTCATGGCAGCCGTCCGCCTGCGAACGGTCGGGGCCGTCACGGGAGACTGACCGGCCGGTCCGCCGGTCGTGTCGCGACGTCGGGCTGCGTCGTCGCGGGCGACTCCGACTCAAAACAGTAGAGGCGGCCGTCCTCGTCGCCGACGATCACCAGGCCGGCCGTCACGACCGGACTGAACGAAATCGCCGCCTCGGCCCGGTAGCTCCAGAGTTCGCCGCCGCTGTGCAGGTCCAGCACGTAGAACCGGCCGTCCCTGCTGCCCACGTAGACGCGGCCGCTGGCGATTGCCGGCGAGCCGTCTACATCCCCGCCAGTCGCGAACCGCCACAGTCGCTCGCCCGTTCGCCCGCTGATGCCGTGGACGCAATGGTCCTGCGCCCCGACGACCGCGACACCCTCGGCCCACGCCGCCGACGCGTAGACCAGTCTCTCCCTGCCGATGCCGTCATACGTCCATTTCAGCCGCGTCGTGTCAGGGTCGTAGCAGAACACCTTGCCGTCGAAGCCGCCGAGGATGACCCCGTCGGGCGTGACGGCCGGGGCCGCCGCCAGGTACTCCCCCGTGTCGATCTGCATCCACTCACCGCCGTCCGACGAGTCCACGACGCGCAATGTTCCGTCGCACGCGCCGATCCAGAGCAGTTCGCCCTCGACGGCGGCCGTTCCGTTGACGCGGTTGGCCAGTTCCGTCGCCCAGACCCGCGTCCCCTCCGGCGTGTAGCAGAACCCCCACCCGCCACTGTTGCAGAAGACGACGTTCCCGCCGACGAGGTTGGGCGACGAGACGATCTCCTTCTCGCAGTCGGCCGTCCATAGTCTCTCGCCGGTGTCCGCCGATAGGGCATAGAACAGGCCGTGCGTGTCGCCGAAGAAGACCCGCCCGCCGGCCACCAGCGGCGTGCACTGAAGCGTCGTCTCGGCCTTGTATCGCCAGCGGACCGTGCCGTCGTTCAGGTCGATCGCCCACAGCACGCCGGCATCGTCGCCGACATAGGCCGTTCGGCCGACGACGGCGGCCGAGCACTGCATGAAGCCGCCGCCGTCGCTCTTGAAGCTCCATCGCAGCTCCATAGGCGGCGGGCCGATGACGTCGCCCTGGCCCAGCAGCCGCCCGCCGCGATGAAACGCCGGCCAGTCGGCGTCGCGTGTCAACGGCCGGAGCACGCGCGGCGGCCCGGGCGGATGCGGCGTCTCGTCGCCCCCATCCCGCGTGTAGCGCAGCGCCACCAGCAGCATCCCGGCTGCCAGGATGACGCCGCCGACCCCCGCGATAATGGTGAACCTGCGGGCTCGCATGATCGTGAGCAATCATACCGGCCCGGCGGCCCGGTGTCAGGGACGTGGTGTGTGCGATCGCAGCCGCCCGCCTACTCCACCCAGTGGTGAAGGACGGCCTCCTCGCTTTCCCAGCCGCGGGCAACGCCGGTCTTGACGGCCGCCGCTGACACGGCCCGGGACACGTCGCGCGCGACCCGCCGGTCGAACGGGCTGGGAATGATGTAGTCGCTGGAGAGGTGGTCGTCGTCCACCAGGGCGGCAATTGCTCCGGCCGCCGCCAGCAGCATCTCCTGGTTGATGTCGCTGGCCCGCGCGTCCAGGCAGCCGCGGAACAGGCCCGGGAAGCAGAGCACGTTGTTGATCTGGTTGGGATAGTCGCTTCGGCCGGTCGCGACGACGCTGGCGTACTTCTCGGCCTCAGCCGGGTCGATCTCCGGGTCGGGGTTTGCCAGCGCAAAGACGATCGGCCCCTCCGCCATCCGCGCCAGGTGATCGGCCGCCAGCAGGCCCGGCGCAGAGAGGCCCAGGAACATGTTCGCCCCCTCGCACACCTCAGCCAGCCCGCCGCGAAGCCGCTCCTGGTTGGTGTTGCGGGCGAACCACTCCTTGGCCGGGTTCATGTGCTCGGTCCGCCCCTCGTAAACGGCCCCCGCGCGATCCACGCCGACCAGGTGGCCCGCGCCCATCGCCAGCAGCATCTTCGCGCAGGCCACGCCGGCTGCCCCCACGCCGGTCATCACGATCCGCAGGTCCGCGAAACTGCGGCCGAGCAGCTTGAGCGCGTTGGTCAGCGCCGCGGTCACCACAACGGCTGTGCCGTGCTGGTCGTCGTGGAAGACGGGAATGTCCAACTCGCTTTTGAGTCGGGCCTCGACCTCGAAGCACTGCGGCGCAGCGATGTCCTCCAGGTTGATCCCGCCGAATTGCGGTGAGATGGCCTTGACGATGCGCACCAACTCGTCGCTCTCGCGGCAGTCCAGGCAGATGGGATAGGCATCGACGTGGCCGAATTCCTTGAAGAGCATCGCCTTGCCTTCCATCACCGGCAGCGCCGCCGCCGGGCCGATGTCGCCCAAGCCCAGGACGGCCGTCCCGTTGGTCACCACCGCGACGCTGTTCTTCTTGATCGTCAGGTTCCACGCCCGCTGCGGCGCGGCCGCGATGGCCCGGCAGACCCGGGCCACGCCCGGCGTATAGGCCATGCTCAGCGCAGCCCGCGAGGTCACCGGCATCTTGTTGGCGATGTGAATCTTCCCGCCCATGTGGATGCGGAACACCTGGTCCTGCCAGCGGACCAGCTTGACGCCGTCGATCCGGCGCAGGGCGTCGAGGATCCGCCCGGCGTGGGCCTCGTCGCGACACTCCACCGTCACGTCGCGGAGTTTCACCCCTTTGGCGGTGCCCACCAGATCCACGGCGTCCAGGTTGCCCTCCTGCTCGCCGATGGCCGACGCAATCTTCGCAAACGTCCCGGGCCGGTCCCGGATTTCCAGTCGAACGGTGATGCTGTATCCCGGACTCGTCTGCATGGCGTGCTCCCTGGCGGCTAGTGCTGCCCCCAGAGAACTATCGACGAGAACCCGCGCCGGGGTTCACTCGGGAGACCGCCCCCGGCTCGCGCCCAGTCATCGCCGTCGGCAGGCCTTGAATGCCACTGAGGAGACGCCGGACGGTGTCAGCCGCCCGGCGTCAGGAGGGATCGACTTGAAGGGAGATTCACCGCTGCCAGCGGCGTCGAGCTGCCCGGCCGATCAGGCCGATCCCGCCCAGCGCCAGCAGCCCCAGCGACGCCGGTTACTCCCGGCGCAGGTCGGCTGGGGTGTAGTGACGGGCGGCCAACCGCGCGGCCACGACCAGGGCCAGCAGGCCGACCAGCAGCACGCCGCCGAGGCTGGCGGCCAGAGCGGCGAAATTGAGCGGGTGCGCACCCGTCGCAACTGTCGGCGCGACGCCCAGGCCGGCAGTGACCGTCCCCAGCAGCACGCCCAGCAGGAGCAGCCACGCGTTCTCTGCCACGACAAGCAGGAGACGCCGTCCGGGCGCGAAACCCATCGCCGCCAGCAACGCCAGTTCGCTGCGACGCTCGATCAGCGACCGGACGAGCACGACGGCCAGGCCGGCCGTGCCCAGCAGCAGGCCCAGGGCGCCCAGCAGTTGGAAGGTGGCCAGGTAGGTGTTGGCCACCTCCTGGTAGCGTGCGAGGCGGTCGGCGGTGGGCTCGACGCGCACGGCGAAGTCAGCCAGCGACGCGGAGAGGCGACGCCGAAGCTCAGCCATGCCGGCGGGCGTCACGCCGGCCTTGGGCTCGATCAGCACGACCCCGTCGCCGGCGTCGGCCGGGAACAGGCTGCGGAAGCGGGCGTCGGCCATCAGAAGCTGGCCCTGAAAGATGCTGCCCTTGAGCGTCGCGACCAGCCGCAGCGTGTGTGCGTGGCCACCCGCATCCGCGACGGACATCGTGTCGCCCGGCGCCAGCTTGAGCAGGTAGGTGGCCGTGTCGTCGTCGGCGATGACGGGAATTGCGTCGTCGGCCGAGGCGTCGGTGAGCAGCAACCAACGGTTCTCCTGCTGCGTGTCAATGTTGCGGGCAAACGCAAAACCGCCGCGCAGGATCATCGCCTCCGGCACCCCCAGGATCGCCGGATGCGTCGGGCGGGTGAGGTTCAGGCAACTGATGTCCTGCCCAGGCGCGAGGCGCATGCCGACGTACGTGGCGTCGCTCCAGATCGGATCGTTCGCATCCAGCCCCAGCGCCAGGCGCCCGTCGGCGGTGTTCAAGTCGCCCGCCAGGGGGATGTCCGCCTGAAGGATGGCCGTGAACCCGCCAGCCCCGCTCGTCTTGCGCGACGTGTCGCTCACCTCCCCCTCGCGAAATGCCGCGACCGTCACGAGGCTGAACGCCGCCAGCGCCAGGAGCCCCACCGCCAGCACGCTGCGACCGGGGTTGCGCGACGCGTTGGCCAGTCCCAGGCTCACGACCGCTGCGCCGACCTTCCGGCTGCCGCGACCGGCCCGCCACCGAGTTGCCAGGAGAACCAGCGCCGCCGCCAGCAGCAGCCCGCCGCCGGACAGGAACCCGGCCTGAGGCGACAGGCCGCCTGCCATCGGCGCGACAAAGAGCCCCACGGTTCCCGCAGCCATCAAGACCCCGGCCACCCGGCCCACCCGGCCACCCCGACGGCGGGCCATCGTGGGCACTCCCCACGCACCGGCCAGCAACGCCGCCGCCTCGGCCCGCCCGAGCCTCCACACCGCGCCGGACACCGCCAGCAGCGCGACGGCCACACCCGCCGCCCAACCCGTCGCGACCGTCGCAGGCGTCACGGCCAAGTGCAACTGCGTCGTCCCCACCGCCGCCACCCACCACGTCCGCAGGCCGGCCATGACCAGCCACGAGTAGCCCGCCGCCCCCGCGAGCCCCACGCTCGCCCCGACGACCGCAAGCGCCGCCGCCTCCGCCAGCGCCAGCCGCCGCACGCGCCCGCGGCCGAACCCCAGCGCCCCCAGCAGACCGATCTGCCGGCTTCGCTGCTCGATGCCCAGTCCGAACAGCAGCGCCACGAGCAGGCCCGCCGCCGCGATCAGGTAGAAGCTCATCCCGATGAATATCTGCCCGAAATCCGTCGGTCCGTCCGCCGCCGCCACGTTCTGAGCCTTCACCGGCCGGAAGAACATGCCCCCCATCATCGGCGTCACGCGTCGCCGCAGTTCCGCCGCGAACGCCTCAGCCGACGCCGCCGGCACACGCACGCTGGTCAGGTCGCCGAAGACATCGCCCCACAGGCGCTCCGCCGTCCGGACGTTCACGAACACCTGGGGCGCCGGCCCGTAGCGATCCCAGTAGGCTTCGTCGGCGAGTTTGCGATCGATGTGCATGCCGGCCGGAGGGTCCCACTGCCCGATCGTCGCCGCATCGGTCATCCCCTCGAACGACGGCGTGAGCTTACGGTCCGCGCCCAGCCCCGCCATTGGCACGATCCGCGCCACGCGGAACCCCTGCCCCGCCGACGTGCTCGGCGCATCGGCCGACGACTGCTCGACCAACTCCCCGCCCGGCCCGCGGCGGTAGTAGGACAGCCGCACCGTGTCCCCGACCCGCGCGTTCAGCCGATCGGCGCCGGCCGCCCACTCGTTCAGCACGATCTCGTCCGGGCCGACGGCCCCGCCAGGTGGCTCGCTCAGCCCGGCCACGACGGCGTAGTGGATGCTCGCAGCCGGCCTGCCGTCGGCGGCCGCGCGGTTCACCGCATTGGCCAGGTAGACACTCACCAGTTGCGGCTGGACCCCGGCCGCCTCCGCCGCGTCGCGGGCCGCCTGCTCGATGCCCGGCCCCAGATAGGTGCGCCGCGAGGTCAGCGCAGCCGTGCCCGGCTCGACCGGCGCGATCTCCAGCCCCAGGTCGCCCAGGTTCATCGCCCGGCCGAGCGCCTCGTTCAGCGTTACCGCGCCTTCCTTGCCGGCGCTGTCGGCGCGAGCCTGAACCAGTAGCAGATTGCACACCCGCGCCACCGCCGGCTGACTCGTCGCCCGGCCCCGAGGACGACGGACGACCTTCGCCCGCAGGTCGCCTGCGTTCACCCACGCCAGCCGCTCGGCCCGCTGGCTGCTCTGGAGGCTGAACGTCGCCTCCCAACCGTCGCCGTCGGCGATAGTCCCGACCGTCACGCGGAGGACCGCCGCCCGGTTCTGCCGCTGCCGCCGGGCCATCAGCGAATCCAGCGGCAGGTCCGACAGCATCGGCACCGTCAGGTCGATGGGATCGCCAACAGCAACGTTCAGGTCCTCGGCCAGCGTGCGGTTGATCACGCATCGCCCGGGGGCAACGTCCATCCAGCCGTCCAGCGCAAGAATGCTGACGCCAGCAGTTTGGGCCGCCTGCGCGCCGCTCTTGCGGTTGGACGCCCCGCCCCTGACCGAAAGCCCTGCGATGCATCGTTTGAAGTGGGCTGCGAATGCCGGGTCGGCCGCCAGCCGCTCGCCCAGGTCAGCGTCGAACGGCGCTGCCGTGCTCATCGCGTGGTCGACAGGCCCCAGCCGTCGGATCGCCAGGTCGCGCAAGCTGACGCGGACGCTGTCGCCGACCATCAGCGCCCCAGCCAGCGCCGCGGTGGCGACGGCCATCCCGGCCGCAATCGCCAGGTTCTGGCGGCGAAAGTGCCAGAGGTTCCGCAGGATGAGACCCAACGACGTCATGCCGGGAATCTCTCTAATGAGCCGACCGCCAGCGAAGCAGTTGCGAGCTACAGGTTTCGAGTGTCAAGTGAAAGAGGGGAACCATGCTTCTTCAACTTGAAACTTCAAACTCCACACCCGTCACTGCGTCCCATCGGTCAGCACGCCACCTTCCAGCCGCAGCGAGCGACCAACCTGCTCGGCCAGCGCGGCGCTGTGGGTGACGACGACCAGGATCGCGCCGGACTCGCGGGCCAGTTCCAGAAACAGGTCGCCGACGCGGCGGCCGGACTGGGCATCCAGGTTGCCCGTCGGCTCGTCGGCCAGCAGCAGCGATGGCTCGTTCATCAGCGCACGCACGATGGCCACCCGCTGCCGCTCGCCGCCGCTCAGTTCGCTGGGCAGGTGGCCGGCCCTGTCTGTGAGGCCGACCCGCTCCAGCAGCGCCGCCGCCCGATTCCGCGCCGCGTCGTCCACGCGGCCGCGAGCCAACGGCGCCAGCAGCACGTTCTCCAGTGCAGTGCACTGGCCCAGCAGGTGATGCTCCTGGAATACGAAACCGATCCGCGACGCCCGGAAGGCAGCCAGTTCTCTCGCGCCCAGCGCAAACGGGTCGGTCGCCCCCAGCCGGACGCTCCCCGTCGTCGGCCGATCCAGCGTGCCCAGGATATTCAGCAGCGTGCTCTTGCCCGACCCGGAGGGCCCGACAACCGCGACGCGATCGCCCGGCGTCATCCGCAACGACACCCCGCGCAGCACACGCAGGGGCTCACCCGCCGTGGGGTAGTCCCGCGTGACCTGATCGACCACCAGCGAGTCCGGCGTTCCGCTCATCGACGTGCCCTGCCAGCAGAGGTTGGCCGCCTGATTGTTATACTTCTACGCGCCCCGGGGCACGATGGAAAACTGTGCTCCCCGCGAGAGGAGTGGCTCGGAGGTGATTTCACATTGATCATTGCGCATTTCACATTCTCCCCGCCATCGTGGCCCTTCTCCCCCCTTCGTGTAGATCATTCCCCCGCAGGCGCGATGGCCTCCTCGAAAACTTTCAACATCGCGCCGGCCATGTGGGCGTCGGTGAAGCGGGCCAGGACGGCCGACCGGGCGGCCTGGCCGAGGCGGAGGCGGCGGTCGTGGTCGGTCAGCAGGTCAGCCAAGGCGTCGGCCAGCGCGGTCTCGTCGCCGGGGGGCACGAGCACGCCCCCGCCGGTGGCCTCGATCAGTTCGGGGAACGCGCCGTGTGCAACCTGCACCGCGGGCACGCCGGCGGCCCATGCCTCCAGCAGATAGATGCCTTTGGGCTCGGCGTAGGCGGTGGGAACGCTCAACAGGTCGAGTTCGTGCAGGAATGCGATCTTGCCGGCGCGGTCCACCTCGCCGTGATGATGGTAGCCTCCCGAGAGCGGGCCGGCGGCAGCCTGGCGAGTCAGCCGATCGTACCACTCCCGCTGGGCCGCCCCCAGCCAGCCGGCTGATCGGAGTTGGGCCGACTCGAACCCGGGCCGACCGCGCAGACGCACCATCGCCGCCAGCAGACGGTCGAAGCCCTTTTCCTCGCAGATCCGGGCGAGGTACCCGACGGTCGGCGGGCGGTTCGCCGGTCGCGGTGGGGTCATGCCCGCGCTGTCGGCTGCGATGCCGGGGTAGACAACGGCAATCCGCTCGCGCGGGACGGCCAGGTAGTCGGCCATGCGGTCGGCGTAGTACCGGCTGGACGCGACGAAGCGGTCCACCTGCCCGGTCGCGTCGCGGATCATCCCCAGCGCCTCGTCACGCCAGGGCTGCGGCAGCGCGTCGATGAAGATGTCCTCGCCGGTCAACTCGCAGACGACCGGGCAGCCCAGCCCGCGGCGCAGAGCCCCGGCCACGCCGATGAACAGTGCGTTGGGCAACGTGACAACCTGCGGCTGGACCGAGTCGGCCAGGAAGCGGACGAGGCGGCGGACTTCCTTTACCTGCGGGCCGCGGTCGCCGCGGAGCGTACTGACGGTGAGCGGACCGAGGCGGGCCGGGTCGGTGGACGCGCCGCGTCGCCCTGCGAGGTTGAGCAGCCAGCGGCGATCGAAGACCCAATCCACGAACCGCGGCGTGCGGCGGAACAGCCGCGTTGCATGCTGAAGGTAGACGTTGACGCCGCCGAAGAACACGTGGCCGATGCTGACGTCCTGCTCGTCGGTGCGCAGGGGCGTGTAGAGCGGCACGAGTGCGACGTCGTGGCCGGCGCGGATCAGGGCCGCCGCCAGCGTGTTGTCACGCATGCAACTGCCGCAGTACATGCCGCCCGCCCCGGCGGCGAGGATGGCGATCTTCAAGACCCCGGCTCCTTTCCGGCCGCATTCGCCCGCTTGCATCATGATAGGAGAAGAAGAGAGAGAAGAGAACCGGCAAGGGCAGCGGGGCGGGACGCCGGGGAAAGGCGAGCGGTCTGACCCTTACGTACGGGCGCGCTCCCCGTCGCGTCGCGGCTAACATGTCGTCTCTCAAGACCGAATCTCACGCTACCAGCAGTTCGCGTTCCAGGGCCTCCTTGATCTTCGCCAGGGCCTTGTTCTGTATCTGGCGGACGCGTTCCTTCGTCACGCCGATCATCTCGCCGACTTCGTCGAGGGTCTGGGGCGCAGCGGCGGCGGCGTGGTCCAACGCGAATCGCTTGCGGATGACGACCTCCTCCACAGCCGTCAGTTCCGCTGCATTGGCAGTGATGATCGACCGCAACTGGGCGACGCAGTCGGCTTCGACCTCGTCCCGACGCATCTGGATGAAGTCGCTCTGCTCCATCGCCGGGTCGAACTCGGCGGGGAACCGCTCGCGCAGCCTGCTCAGGCGCATCGACGCGCGGCTGAACCCCTTGAGGATCGCCCGGCAGGCGTAGGTGGAGAACTTGAAGCCGCGGCTGACGTCAAACTTCGCGATCGCCCGCAGCAGGGCCATGTTGCCCTCGCTGACCAGCTCGGGGAAGTCGAGGTTGGTCAGCCGTGTGCGCTTGGCCATCGCCAGGACCAGTGGCATGTTCGCGTTGGCCAGCATGTCCCGGCGGTCGAGCATCGTGCGGAACCAGTGCATCGCCTGGCGCAGCCGTCGCACGCCGATCTGACGCCCGCCCCGCCACCGCATCGACTGCACCCAGCGGCGGCGGGAGTAGTTATACTGCATGAAAAGGGTGCGTTCCTGCCGGGTTTTCAGGACCACACCCCGCCGGACGTGCAGATGCTCGGGGTCCCCAATGGGATCCGCGACAGCGGGGATGAAACGCTGAACGGGAATCTCGCCGCCGGCCAGGCGCGGCCTCATGATTCGCGCCTCGGCGTCGTCGCCGCGGAAGTCGGGATGATCGACGAACTCCAGCGGCTCGCGATTCATCTGTTCGAGAAGGCCGCGTTCCTGCTCCGTCAGCGAGGCCAGGGTGCGCGACCGGGTCCTCAGCCGACCCCCTTTGCTTTGCGCTACCACGGTCCACCTCTCTTACGTCCTTGAGTCAGGATTCGTCCCGTCATTCAGCGATTAGACGTGTCGCGCGGCCCGGAAACAATCGGAGCGAAACCTCGAAATGTGATCCGGCTTTCACTGATGCCACATGGGGAAAACCCTGAGACCCAACCGCGGACGCCCGACGCGCCCTCAGCCTCACGGCGGCATGCAGCCGCCCCATTGCTGGAGTGCAAGGAAACTGTGAATTCTTGACGAGGCGGTGGGCAGGCGACGCGGAACGCGTCAGCCAAGCTGCCTGAAGTTCACGAGACGGACGCCGTGCTCGCGGGCCAACGCTGGCAGGTCGGACTCGAGCAGGCAGGCGAGTTCCATCGGATGCGATCGGCCCAGGCGGCCCGGCGCGTCGGAGTCGAACAGGCCGGGGTGGACCATCAGTTCCGACAGGCCGGGGCGCAGGCGGCTGACGAGGCGGCGAACCATCGTCACCGACCAGCCGCCGGTGTCAGCGATGCCGTAGAACCGGTCGGTCGATCGCACGCGGCTGCGGGCGAGCGTGCGGCGCGTCGAGCGGCCGCTGAGCATCCGGAGCGCGACGGCCGACGTCCACTGCCGGCAACGGCGGAACCATTTCAGCGGCGGGCCTGGGCGGGCCCATGGCGCCCGCCACAAGACCTCCATCGGACGGCGGATGAAGGGGACCTCATAGCGGTCGGCCAATTCGCAGGCGACGCGAAACAGTCGCGGCGCGGCGTGGACGTGCTTGTGGCTGTCCAGGTGCGTGGGGCGGCGGCCCGTCGCGAGAAACCATTCGATCTGGGCGGCCCATTCAGCGCGGACCTGATCGCGGAAGCCGGCATCACTGGATCGCCTGAGCAGGCCCGTGCCCTTGTGAATGAATCGGCCGTCGGCGTCGACCAGGTCGCTCACCTCTGCGGGATCGGCGGTGCAGTGCCCATGCGTGAGGTTCAGATGAATGCCGACGCCCAGCGAGGAGATGCCGTCGGCCAACTCCAAGGCCCGGATCGCCTTCGGCCCGCCGGCGGCGACGAGCGTGGTGCTGGTCAGGGCGCCGGCGCGGGCGGCCCGGCAGATGCCGTCGGTGATCGCGTCGGTCATGCCGAAGTCGTCGGCGTTGATGACCAGGAGCTTGCTCATGAGGCCTGCCCGCCTCGGGGCGGGGCCGCGGTCGCCTGGGCCGGCTCGACCTCCTGGTGGCGGTAAATCAGCACGAGGTTGCGGAAGTAGATGACGACCGGCAGCGATTGGCCGAGAATAAAGACCGGATCGCGCCGCCACACGGCGTAGATCAAGACAATCAGCGTGCCCAGCAGTGACAGGTACCAAAAGACGACCGGCACATGACTCCGCTTGGCCCGCTCGCTGGCGACCCACTGGACGACGAACCGGGCCATGAAGACCAATTCCCCCAGCAGGCCCAGGCCGACCCACCAGGGATGCTCGGCAAAGAGCCTCAGCGTCTCGCCGGACTCGGCCAGGATGAGCATGGGGGTTCTCCTACTTGCTTACGAGCTGCTGCGCGGCCGGCCCGGCGGTGTCGGCGGACGGGGTCTCGCGGCGCGTGACCGTGCGGATCACGTAGGTCGTGCGCCCGGTTCCCTCGTGATAAATGCGGACGAGGATCTCGCCAATCAGGCCGGTGGCGATGAACACCGTCCCCATCAGCAGTAGGACGAATGACGCTCCGGCCAGCGGGCCGTGATTCCCGAAGATGGGCACACCGTAGATCAACTTGTCGCCCAGAACGTAGAGGCCCAGCAGGAAGCTAATCGCCCAACTGTAAAGGGCCAGCTTGCCGAAGAATCGCAGAGGACGGTGCAGATACTTCAGGAAGAAACGCAACGCGATCAGGTCGAGCATCACGCCGAACGTGCGGCCGATGCCGTAGTTGCTCTTGCCGTGCGGACGCGGAATGTTCTTGATCGGCACCTCGCAGATGCGGGCGCCCCGCTGCGTCGCCACCGCGGGGATGTAGCGGTGCATGTCGCCGTACAGACGCAGGCCGTCCAGCAGTTCGCGGCGGTAGGCCTTGAACGTCGTGCCGAAGTCGTGAATCTGCACGCCGCTGATCCGCCCGATGATCCAGTTGGCGATGCGGCTGGGAATCTTCCGCAGCGGACCGTCGACGCGGTTCTTCCGCCACCCGCTGACCAGGTCGTATCCCCGGTCGATGCCGTCCAGAAAATTCGGAATCTCGGCCGGGTCATGCTGGAGGTCGCCGTCCATGGCAACGACGACGCGCCCAGTGGCCGTGTCAAAGCCAGCCGACAAGGCCGACGTCTGCCCCGCGTTGCGGGCCAGTTCAACCGCAACGATGTGCGGGTCCGCCGCGGCCAGCTTGGCCAGACACTCGCCCGTGCCGTCGGTCGAGCCGTCGTTGATCATCACCAACTCCCACGTCCGCCCCAACGGCGCCATGGCCGCGACGATCCGCTCGTGAAGCTGCGGCAGGGCGTCGACCTCGTTGTAGAGCGGCACGACGATGGAGACGTCCGGCGCCGCGTCCGACGATTGCGATCTGCGATCTCTGTCGAGCATGTCCCGGTTACCCCGATCAAGCACAAGTCGGGCATTATAGCAAGACGACTCCCCCGGGGTGAAGCCGCAACCTACCCCTTGTCCCGCCGATCCTGCCCCCGCCCGTCGGCTGTCCGCTCCGGCGGCGCCAGCGGCAGGCTCACCGCGAAGACAACGCCCCCCTCGACGTTCAGGGCTTCGATCCGACCGCCGTGGCGCTGCACGATCTCACGGGCGATCGACAGCCCCAGGCCCGTCCCGGTTGTCGCAGCGTGGCGGGCGTCGCGGCTGCGCGACCCCTCCACTCGGAAGAAGCGGTCGAACACCCGCGTCAGATCAGCCTGCGGTATCCGCGGGCCGGTGTTGAACACCTCCACCCGCGCCTGTCCGTCGGCCTGCCACTGTCGAACGGTCACTTCTCCGCCTTCGCGGTTGTAGCGGATCGCGTTGCTCACCAGATTGTCGAACAGCCGGTCGGCCAGGTCGGCATGGCCGATCATCTTCACCTCGGGCAACTGTGGCCAGTTCAGCCGCACGCCGGCGTCGGCCGCCTCGCCCTGGTAGCGGACGAGCACCTCCGACAGCAACGTCCACAGCGAGAAGCTTCCGACCGGCGTGGTCTCCACCGCCCCCTCGTCCAGCCGCGCCAGCAACAGGAGCTGATCCACCAGGTGCTCGATCCGCGAGAGATCCTCCAGCACCTCGTCGAGCGTCGCTCGGTAGTCCTCGCTCGACCGGGCCCGCCGCAGGGCCCCCTGCACAGTTGACTTGATGACGGCCATCGGCGTCCGTAGTTCGTGCGACGCGTTGGCGATGAAGTTCCGCTGTCGCCTGAACGCCCCTGCCAGTCGAGACAGCATCTCGTTGAGCGTCCGCACGAAAGGCCCGATCTCCCGCGGGGCGTCCTGCGACCCGACCGGGCGGGCGTCCAGGTTGGCCAGGTCGATCGATTCGAGTTCGCGGGCGGCCCGCCGGATGGGACGCAGCGCCCACTTCACCAGCAGCGCCGTGAATGCCGCCGACAGCGTCAGCATGACCGCCGACACGATCAGCAGCCGGTCTACCATGTCCTCCGACTGGTCGTGCAGCTTGCGTGCTGAAATGGCCAGAACGATGTTGCAGTAGGTCGGGGCGTGCGGGGCCTCCCCCGAAAGACTGTCGGACAGGGGAACTGGAACGCGAATCCAGATGCCGCGATAGTTTTCGCCCCGCCAGCGGGAATCGAATATCTGTCGCTCCCCCGGGTTGGGCTGGGCGACGCCCTGTATCCATGGCGTCGGCGTTCCGGCGGCCAGTTCGCCCGATTCGCTCAGCACGCGGCCCTCATCGGTCCAGACGCGGTAGAGATCAGGATGCTGCGAGTGCGGCGAGCGCCGCGAGATGGGCAGCGGCGGCGTCTCCATGGCCGGCCTTCCCGCCGCGTCCGCCTCGACGAGCGACGCGATGGCCTCGGCGCGGGCGGCCAGCGTGCCATCGAATTCCGTGTGAAAGTAGTCGTTGGACGTGACGTAAACCGTCGCCGCCAGGCAGGCTATCAGCAGCGACTCCAGGGCCATGACGGTGAGAACGAGCCGGACTGTGACGGACCGACGGATCACTCGCCGGGCTCCTGGAGCATGTAGCCCATTCCGCGATGGGTGACGATCAACCCCGGCTCGCCGTCCTGGTCGAGCTTGCGCCGCAGCGCGGAGATGTAGACCTCGATGACGTTGCTGAACCGTTCCCAGTCGAACTCGTAAAGATGTTCGAGAATCTCGGTCTTGCTGACCACCTCATTCTTCCGCCGGGCGAGGTACTCCAGCAGGTGGTATTCCATCGGCGGCAGGACGATCCGCCGTCCGCCCCGCGTCACGCGACGAGCGCCGGTGTCGATGACCAGGTCGCCGACGCGGACGGCGTCGTCGGCCGACCCGTAGCTGCGCCGCACGAGCGCCTTGCAGCGGGCCAGCAATTCGGCCGCTTCAAACGGCTTGGTCAGATAGTCGTCGCTGCCGGCGTCAAGGCCCGCGACCACGTCGTCCGTGCCGCCGCGGGCCGTCAGGATCAGCACCGGGGTGGTCACCGAGTCCGACCGCAGTTGCCGCAGCAGCGACAAGCCGTCCAGCCGCGGCAGCATCAGGTCGAGGATGACGATGTCGTAAGGGTTGGTCCGGGCCATGTGCAGCCCGTCTTCGCCGTCGCCGGAGACGTCCACGGCATAGCCGACCTCCTCGCGCAACATCCGGGCGATGTTGCGGGCCAGCCGCGGCTCGTCTTCGATGACCAGTGCTCGCATGAACCCAAAGCTCCCGCTTGCGTAACGCGCGGGTATATTGTATCGGACATGAAGTGTCCCTGAAGGTATTTTGGCCGGGGCCGGCGGGTTTTCACGCACGCTCTCAGGCTGACTTCATCCCCGGGCGCGTAGAACCGTACGCGGTTCCATGTAACAGGAGCGTCGGTGCAGCCCGAGCCCCCCGAACATGCCGCCGTCCCACTGCTCGCCCGGCCCGCGGTCGCCGTCGCCACTCTTGTGCTGGCCACTCTCCTGCTGACTGGCCTGCGCATTGTCTCTCTGCCGCTTATGGATCCCGACGAGTCGCGGTGCGCGCTGATCGTCCAGGACGTCCTGCACAACGGGCACTGGACCGTGCCGCAACTGGAGGGCAAGCCCTACGTCGACAAGCCGCCGCCCTACTTTTGGATCGTCGCCGTCACGCAGAAGGCCGTCGGCAACTTCGTTCTGGCCGGCCGACTCATCAGCGCCCTGGCAACACTTCTGGCGGTGCTGGTCACGTGGGACATGGCCCGTCGGCTGGCCGGTCCGCTGGCCGGTCTGATCGCGGGGCTGACGCTGCTGACCGGTGTGGAGTTCATCTTCCTCGCCCGCTGGTATCGCATGGAGATGCCCTTCGCGGCGTTCATGTGGGCGGCCATCTGGTGGTTCTGGCGGTGGGAGGATCGCGGCCCCGCCGCGCCCGGGCCACAGCGGCCCCGCCGCCCGCTGGGCCTATGGCAACAGTGGGCCGGTTTCTACGGTCTGGCCGCAATGGCGGTGCTGGTGAAGGGCCCCGCTGCCCTGGCGCTGATCTGCGCGATCGTCGGCTGCTATATGCTCGTGCAACGCCGCCCGCTGCGGGTGCTGGAGTTCCTCAACCCCGTCGGCTTGGCGATCCTGCTGGCGATCGTGCTGCCGCCGGCGCTGCTCATCGCAAGGGACGATCCCGGCTTCCTCGGCCACTTCTTCTTCGTCGAGAACGTGGAGCGGTTCGCCAGCGGCGGCCATGGCCACCGGCTCAACTTCCTGTTCTACATCCCGATCCTGCTGGGCGGGCTGTGGCCGTGGACGATCTATCTGCCCGGCGGGCTGATGCGAACCGCCCCCTGGCGACAGGAAGACCGCCGCCTGGGTCGATCCATGTGGCTGGTCTGGCTGGCCGCGGCGATTCCTCTTATCCTGTTCAGCATCAGCACAACCAAGCTGATGCACTACATCCTGCCCTGCTTCCCGCCGCTGGCCGTGCTGATGGCCCCCCCGATGGCCGCGTGGATCGCCGGCCGCCGCCCGGACCGGCTCTACCTGCACGGCGCCCGGGCAATGGCCGGCGCACTCGTCGTCAGCATGGCCATCTTGGGCTGGTGCCAGCATTACTTCGGCCGACTGGACGCGGTCTACTTCTCCGCCGCCGCCGTCCTGATCCTGGCGGCCCTCGCAATGCTCTGGTTGCTGGCGCGCGGACGGCGAGGCCGGTTTGCCGCACTGGCATTCGGCTGCATGCTCCTGCTGGAGGTCTTCGCGCTAGGCTGGGTCGCGCCGATGGTCTACGAGCAGATCAGCCGGCGCGACATGGGGTTGCTGGCCAAACGGATCGCCACGCCGGACACCGCCCTTGCCTTCGCCGGTTCGCGGCGGTATTCCTTCCCCCTCTACGCCGGCCGAATCGCATTCACCAACCCCGATGCTACCAATCCTGAGGAACTGCCGGACCTGGTCGCGCTGTTCAAGGGCGACAGGCCCGTGCTCTGCCTGGTCGCCAGCGATGCGCAGATGCGCCGGCTGGCCGAGGCAATGGGCGACTCACTGATCTACACGGTGGCCAGCGGGCCGCAGGAGTTCCGGCTGATCACCAATCACGCCGAGTTCGCGGAGCAGCCCGGCCCGCAATAGCCAGACGAGGCCGCCGCATCGGGCGTCACGGCACAGCCGCGGCCCGCCCAGCCGGGTTCGCGAAGACGTCCACGCGAGACGGGGTTTCGAACAAGCTCTTGCGCGGGCCGGGCAGGCTGGCGATCTTCGTCAACTCCGGCTGGCTGTGCAGCACCGCCGAAACCGGCCACTCGCCGACGACGACCACCGGGCCGTCCGTCGACGCCAGGTAGCTCCGTAGCCGGGCAAGCCCCTCCTTGTTCTCGTCGAAGACGCGCGAGTCGCGCCCGACGTAGAAGATCGTCCGCTCCTCGACATCGCCGTAGAAGCAAATCTCGATAGGAGGCGGAAGGCGCCGGCTCAACTCCAGGCCGTTCGTGCGGAAATCGAGGGCCATGTCCACACGCTCGTCGCCCATCATGTAGAGCGTCGCCCCGCCGGCGCAGGCCAGCACCAGGGCGACGAACGCCCCGCGAGGCCTCCCGACGCGCAGCAGCGCCCAGCCCGTGACGCACAGCGCCGCCGCCAGCCCGGCCGCCGCCAGAATCCAGTCGGACAGCGGTTGCGCCCGCATCACCAGGGGCGAATCCCAGTAGCCAATCTGCCAGTTGCGGGCGATCCAGACATGGCTCAGCCAGGCGGCCGCGCCCACGACCGCGACGACCACGGCCATGGCTGCGGCGCTGAACGCCATGACCAACCGGGCAGTCCGCTCGGTCAGCCATCGCCGCATGAAGAACAGGTCCTCGGCCACAAGGCCCATCATCAGCGCAACCGCCGGCATGGCCGGCAGGATGTAGTGCTCCCGCTTTTCCTTCCCCAGCGTGAAGACGATCACCGTGACCACCAGCCACAGCCAGCAAAGCAGTAGCGGCTTGCGAAAACGCTTCAGCGCCCCCACGAACGGCGACGCCATCGCCCCGGGGATGAACAGCCACCAGGGCGTCGAGAGCACGACGAATGCGCTGACGTAGTAGAAGAAGGCGTGGTGGTGGCTTCGCCCGGAGGTCATGCCGCCGGCGTGCAGTTCGATCTCGCCAAGCATCTGCGAGAAGGGGTGGTCGATTCGCGTCATCAGCAGCAGCGGCCAGGGCGCCAGCACCGCGACCGTCAGCAACGGCCCGAGGACCGGCAGCATCCGCGGAATCTTCCGCCACAGCCCGCTGACCGCGAAGAACACGACCAGCGTGCCGCCGACGACAGCCAGCGGAACGGGGCCCTTGGCCAGGTTGGCCAGGCCCAGGCTGATCCAGAAGGTCGAGAACCAGGCGACCTGGCGGCGGAGAGTCGCTGCCCGCAGGCCCAGCCAGAACGCGGCGAAGCAGAGCGTCACCAGGCCGGTCATCAGCATTTCAGGACGGGCGTAAGTTCCGTAACGGATGGCCGCCAGGGTGGTGGCGAAGATGGCGGCGCCCATCAACCCGGCTCGTCGGCTGAAGGCGTCCCGGCCGATCACGAAGACCATCGCCGCCGCCAGCAGCGCTCCCAGCAGCGAGGGCAGGCGCGACATCTCCACCGTCGGGCGGCCGCCGGCGAACGCCATGGACGCCAGCGCCCCGGCCCAGTATTGCAGCGGCGTCTTGTTCAGCCGCGGCTCGCCATTGAAGCGCGGGACCACCCAGTCGCCGCTGGTCAGCATGCCCCGGACCGTGACCGCGACGAATGCCTCGTGATTGTCCAGCGCCCGGTCGCGCATCCGCGTGCCCGTCGGCGCCACCAGCAACACCGCCAGCAGCAGCAAGCAACCCCAGTCCCTGCCCCGCCACTGATCCGGGCGCGGCGGATCCCGGCCGCACAGAGCGGCCGAATCGGCGGGCTGATCGCAGTCGTCGCGCGCGGAGGCCGTCGTCATAGGCGGCCAGTGTATCCCGTCAAGCTGAAACCTTCCTGAACGAGTCGCCTTGGGCGGAAAATCTTCGTCGCGGGGGTTACGGGCCTGTCTTGCGCGGGGCGTCGTGGAGCGGGACCCGCTCGCTCGCGTGATAGTCGAGCTGAACGCTGAGAATGCGGGCATTGCCGGCGTCGGCGATGAAAAGGCGGCGATCCGTGTCGCTGGCAACGTAACATGCGTGGAACAGGGCCGTCTCGTCGCCGCCGATCGAGCGCGTCGTCGGCGGCCCGCCGGCGGAGATCAGCGGCCGCCCGTCGTCCACGTTGCCGTATCGGCCGACGCGAAGGATCACGTTGCCGTTGGAGTCGAGCACCGCGACCGAGTAGCTCAGCGGCTCAGGGGCGAAGGTGCGGTTGAAGTAGTCAACGTCGAAGCGGCAGTTCCAGCAGACGCAGCCCCCGGGCACGCAGAACCCCACGCCGCCGAAGAACCACTTGGCGCCCTCGACCCAGCCGCTGGTGTAGCCGACCATGTCGCCCGGGCGCTTGGGCCGCGCGTCGGCCTGCAGCGGCACCGGCACACGGCTGCCGGTGGAGAGAACCCGGGCCTTGCCGGCGGCCACCTTGACCACCGTGCCCGAGACGTCTCGCGGCAGCGTCGGGTCAAGCGGCTGGCCGGCGATCTGGCGGCGGGCCACCGCGAGCATGTAAATATTGTCGTCGCCGTCGATGGCGATGCCGTTGAGGTGGCCCATGCCGGGGACGACGTCCTCGGCGATCGGCCGACCGTGCTTGTCCCAGATGTGGATTTCGCCCCAGCGCTGGCGACCGGGGAAGATGCGCGGCGTGTACTTGGCGCCGATATAGTCGAAGTGGGCTTCGCCGCGGGTCCACTTGGGCGCGGCGTCGCCCATGCCCGCGCCGTTGCAGGTGGTCACGATCAGGTGGCCGGTGACCGAAACGTCGATGCCGCCCAGGTGCCAGAAGTTGAATGAGCGGTGGCCGGGCGTCACCAGCGCCGAAGCCAGCGTCGCGGACTTGGCGCCCATGCCGTAGCTGTGGTTCTCCTTTTCCTCGCCGTAGTCCCACGGCACTTCGCGCCAGGTCTTGCTGTCGTATCGGGCCACGGCCACGTCGGTTCGCAGGTAGGCAAGCCCCTCCTGGTCGAAACAGAGATCCTCAGAGCCCAGCGGCAGATCGAGCAGGCCGGTCTTGCCCGTCGCCGGGTCGATGTCCACGAGCTGGTTGAACGCCTTCATCACGCCGCAGTCGCCCTCGGCCACGTAGAGGTGATGCGTGGACGGGTTCACGTAGAGCCGCTGGCGCCAGAGGATCGGGGGCTTGATCCGCATCACGGCGCGGGCCGCGTCCTTGACAAAGCTTCGCCGCAGGACCAGCTTGCCTTCGTCCTCCTCGTAGATCTCCACGCCGGCGTTGTCCCAGTTCTCGTCCAGGCTGCGGAAGCTGCCGTCGTCGTTGTAGTGGATGCCGCCGGACGAGCCGTTGACCGCCCAGATCGCGGGCTTCTCGCCCCACGAGTCCAGCTCGACGCGGTGCTGGATGCCGCCGAGGAAGTTCCACCCGGCCTTGCTGCTGTGGCCCTGAAGCGGCAGGGGGCAGGAGAGCTTCAGCTTCGGGTCTTCCAGCGGGCCGAAGTGGGTCATGTGCGGCTGGACCTGGATCTCGTCGGTCGTGATCCAGCGGTTGCACAGCAGCCAGGAGAAGACGTAGATGTCGCCGGTCCGGCGGTGGACGCGGACGCAGGCGGGCTTGGCCACGGGTATGTTCCGCAGATGGCGACCGTCGGCCTCGAAGACCTGGACGCGGTCATTCATGTAGTCGCTGACGTAGACGCGGCCCTTCGCGTCGCAGTCGACGGAGGTGGCGCAGCGGAACTGGCCGTCGGCCTGTCCGCCGTTCTTCTCGCCCGGCTCCATGTTGCCGACGAACGTCTGCGGCGTCGCATCACCGACATAGGGCATCCGCACGACGCCGTTGAGCCAGCTCCGCTGCCGCGTGTCGCCAGCAGTGAACTGGTAGCCGGCCATGTAGAGCCACTTGCCGTCGGGACTCAGGGCGACGCTCAGCGGGGCGCAGATGCACTCGGGGTGCCCCCACCCGCCGGCGTCGCGTTTGACCAGGATCGTCGTGTCCGGCCCCCCCAGGGGCAACCCGCCGGTCGAACCGTCCGGGGCCAGACGGTTGAGCTTCAGATGCACCAGGGCCATGCGGCCGCCGCGCACGTCCATCGCGCTGACGCCGAACCCCTCCGCCGAAAACTTGTCGTTCGTGTTCGTGCCGCAGGTCAGCAGCGTCGCCTGGTGATACCCGCGTTTGAGCGGCTGGTTCAGCCCATTCTCGACGAAGCGGTGCACTTCCAGCCCGGCGACCTTGTCCACCCGGTCAGCCGGGAAGGGATAGACCGTCCGCTGGTAGTCGCCGGCGTGATCAAACAGGAGGAGGCGGTCGGCTGCGTATCCCTCGTAGTAGTACACGCCCTCGGGCGAAGCCCGGAGGATGGGATAGTAGAAGCCGGCGCGCTTCTGCGGTGACCAGAACAGCGTCCGCTCGAATCGCGGCTGCAGCCCCAGCGAGACGCGGACGGTCAGGGCGTCGGCGTTCTCGACGTATCGGCCGTTGTCGGCTTTGCCGTCCCATATCAGCGTCTGACTGAGGGAGTTCTTCTTGAAGGGCTCGGGCGCATTGGGCCCCAGAACGCCGCAGGCCAGGTGGCGGACGATGTCGCCCGCGGCGTTTTCAATCGCGACCGTGGCGTCGCAGCGGGCCTTGCTGGCAAAGCGAATCACGACGCGGTCGCCGTCGCGTTGCACCTGCGGCCGCTCGGCGAACTCGAAGGTCTCCTGCCGCTTGACTTTCAGCTCGTCAGGCGCGTCCTGTGCCCCTGCCGGCGCGGCGACCGGCCCGATAGCCACGATCAGCGCCATAGCGGCCCAACGCACGAACGGGAAATGGTGAAACCGGGGCATGTGCATGATTCGCTCTGGAGATTGAACCACGACCGGCCCGGCGGGTTCTTCGCGAATGGGCCGTCATTCGGCGGCATTGCCGTGGAGCACTTCCTCGAACCGGGCGATCAGCTTCTTCAACTCGAACGGCTTCTGGATGAAGCCGGCCAACCCTTTGCCCGTGAAGCGGTTAATCGCCTCCTGCTCATTGTAACCGCTGCACAGCACGACGCGAACCTGTGGGTTGATCAGCCGCAGTTCCCGGAAGGTTTCTTCCCCACTCAGACGCGGCATGGTCATGTCCAACAGAACGGCGTCGATTTCGTCGACGTGCTGGCGGTACAGGTTGACGGCCTCCAGCCCGTCGGCGGCGGTGAGCACCGTGTAGCCAGCTGTCGAGAGCATCATCTTGGCGACCGTACGCACGGCGTCTTCGTCGTCAGCGACCAGGATCGTGCCGCTGGCTGCCTTGGGGACGGCCGGCGGCATGCCGGCTGCCGAAGTTGTGGCGGCCGACGCACCGACGATCAGGCAGGGGAGCAGCACTTTGAAAGTGCTGCCTTTGCCCGGCTCGCTGTAGACTTTGATCGCCCCCTTGTGGCCGCGGACGATGCCCAGAATGGCCGACAGTCCCAGGCCCCGCCCGGTGAACTTGGTCGTGAAGAACGGCTCGAAGATGCGATCCTGAGTCTCGCGGTCCATGCCGCAGCCGGTGTCGGACACCTCGATGTAAGCGTAGTAGCCCGGCGGCAGGTCGTGGTCGATCCGCAGTTCATCCAGGTATTCGTTGGTCACCTCCATCGCGCCCGTCCGCAGCGAAATCACGCCGCTCTTGTCGCCGATCGCCTCCGACGCGTTGGTGATCAGGTTCATCACGATCTGGCTGAGCTGCGAGGGGTCGCCCTCGACGGCGGGCATGTTGTCAGCCAGGTCGTAGCGCAGCAGAACCTTCTTGGACTTGGAGACCTCCAGGAGGTGGCCCAGTTCCTCGACAAGTTGGTTGAGGTCCACCTGCTTGACGACGAAACGCCCTTTGCCCGAGTAGGCCAGCATCTGCGACGTCAGGTCGGCCGCCCGCAGGGAGGCCTTCTTGATTTCCTCGACCTTGGCCCGGGCCGGCGCCGCCGGGGAGAGTTCCTCCAGCGACAGGTCCGCGTAGCCCAGGATAGCCATCAGCAGGTTATTGAAGTCATGTGCGATGCCGCCGGCCAGCACGCCCAGGCTCTCCAGCTTCTGCGTGTGCTGGATGCGGGCCTCCAGTTTCTTGCGGTCCTCTTCGGCCTTGCGCTGCTCGGTGATGTCGACAAAGAGGGTTGCGAATCGCCCTTTGACCGGGGAGTAGGCCCGCACGCGGAAATGCCGGCCAATCGCCGCCGAAAACCCTTCGAACTGGGCCGGTTCACCCGTGAGCGCCACCTTGCCGTACGTCTGAACCCAACTGTCCTCCAGGTCCGGCAGGACCTCCTTCACCCGCCGCCCGATGAGGTCGGCGGGCCTGAGTCCGGTCAGACCCTCGAACGCGGGGTTGACTTCCAGGAAGCGATAGTCGCAGGGCCGGCCGGCATCGTCCAGGATGATCTCGTGCAGGGCGAACCCCTCGGTCAGCGAATCGAAGAGCATCCGATAGCGGGCCTCAGACTGGCGCAGTTTCGTCACGTCCCGGGCGTACGCGTTCACATATCCGCGCCCAGGCACGGGCACATAGCGGATCCAGAGCGTCCGGTCGCCAATGGCCTGGTCCGCCTCGGTGGGCGTTTCCAGGGCCAGCGCCTCGGACACCAGCCGCCGCACGTCCTGCGGCGCCGGCTGGCCGACCCCGGTCCCCCATTGAGCAAGCACCTTCTCGCTGGCGGCGTTGGCGTGCAGGATCACGCCTTCCCGGCTGAACCGAAGCACGGGGTCGGGGTTCTCAGCCGGGAACCGGGCCAGATCGCGAATCTCCTCCTGGGCCCGGACCCGCTCGGTGATGTCGCGGGAAATGCCGACCAGGCCAAGGACCGCCCCGTCCGGCCCGCGGAACGGCGCCTTGGTGGTCGAGATCGACCGCGCCTCGCCGCAGGAACTGACCGTCTCTTCCAACGCAACGGGCCCTTCTCCTGCAATCACCTGCCGGTCGGTCTCCATAAACTGGGCCGCGTCGTCGGGTGACATCAGTTCGCCGTCGTCTCGGCCGATCATCTCCGCCGCGTTCAACCCCATCATGGTGGCGGCGGCCGAGTTGGCAAGGATGTATCGCCCCTGGCGGTCCTTCACGTATATTGCGTCGGTGGTGTCCTCAATGACCGCGGTCAGGAGGGCGTTGCGTTCGGCCAGCCGCAGCTCCGACTCGGCACGCGCCAGTTCCGATCGGTCCAGCGCCCGACCCAGGGCCCGCGAGGCCTGAAGCGCAACGACCGCCGTGATGACCAGGAAGCAGACCAGTGAGACGGACGTGACGATGGCTTCATCCACGCCCAGCAGCGAGGGGATGAGGCGGAGCACGAGGTCCGAGATCACAATCATGACCACTGTCAGCGGCAGGAAGACCCGCAGCAGCCTGGCATGCGAGGATCGGCCCGCAAGCAGCCGCAGCGGAAAGGCCCTGCTGCTGCCCGACGCGACAAGCCCCAGTGACAGGACCAGCATGCCCACGCCGGTGGTCGCAGCCATCGGGATGATCCCGCGGCTGTAGAGCAGCGGCTGCCCGTAGATGTAGGCGATGACAAAGACCGCCCCTTCCAGCCCGACGAGCATGCCCAGCAGGCCGCCCAGACTCATGGCCCGGGTCCGTCCTGACGATCGCCCGTATATCAGCAGGGCCAGCGACGTGCCGCCCAGGAGGAAACCGATCCCCGTCAGCGGGGACATGCGACCGAGCACGAGGTCGTTCGGACCCACCCGACTGGACACCAGCAGGTGCTCAAGCGTCAGGGCGTCGCACCAGATTCCCGCAGCCACCACCAGTACGCCATACAACGCGACCAGCAGTCCGAACGCAAAGGCCAGCGTTTCGGCAAGTCGAGCCGCCGGCGGCTGGATTCGCCTGCCAAACAGGAGTCCCGTTCCCAACAGCAGAAAGCAGACGGCCGTGGAGGGGGCCATCGGAATGGAATGGGGATGCCAACTCGCAATGACCAGGTGGCCGGACATCCAGGCGGCGAGGCCGCTACAGCCGAGGAGGATCAGGCAGACGCCGCAGACGGTCGCCGTCAGCGCCAAGGCGCGATGCGCCCTTCCCGCAACGGAGACGCCGAGCGGACCCGCCTCGGCAGCCGCGCGTGATGGTTCGGGATGCGCGCCTGAGGGCAAAATGGAACCGCGTCTGGACCCCAAGTCTTCCTCGCGCCAAGGCCGCTGAAGCTGATCGGGCCGATGGACAACAGATACGAGGCGACAGCAACAGCCGCACGGAATAGCCGACGTTTCGAACCGCCATCAGAGAAGGCTCGGCCAGGTCCCGCCGCATTCGACAGATGTGTTGCCGGCAGGAGGCCAACAGCCAAATTCAATTCACGGAAGACTGGGACGTATATTAACCGCCCGGGGGCGGCCGGGGACAAGGGAATTCTTCCCGTTCCTACGCCGCGATTCACACGCTTGTGGAGCGATTACGAACCTACTCCTTGACTTCCTCCAGCCCGGCCGTCGCCTTGTCGAACTTGAGCACCCAGACCTTGCTCGCGCTGGAGTTGTTCAGCAGGACCAGCTTGAGCGCCGGGTCGTAGCGTATCGCGTCGTGCCAACTGAAGGGGTTTGCCTTGAAGACCTGCTCTTTCCCGCTCTCGACGAACTTGAGCGAGGCCCAATAGAACTTCGCGTTGCCGGGGTCCCAGACGACCGGCGAGACGCTGCCATCGGGCTTGGGAAACAGCCGCATCAGCAGCACGAGGTCCGCGTCAGGCAGATAGACCTGCTCGCACCAGAGCGTAAACTCCCCGAGCGCCTTGGGCTTCTGGAAAGCGACCTTCTCCGCCGCGCCCTTGGCCAGGTCATACCGGATGATGTCCTTCTTGTTCGCGAACCAGAGGCAGTTCCGCTTGCTGTCATAGAGCAGCGTGTCGCCGTCACACCAGATGCCGCCGGGGTTGGGACCCGTCCAGGGCAGGCTGTCCCATCGATTGGCCTTGCCGTCGAACCGAAACAACCCGCGGTTGGAATAGGTCACGGCGCCCTGCGGCGTCGCCTCCATCTGGCTGTGCATCGTGCCCCGGTCCTGTAGGCCGGGATAGGCCCGAGCCTCCCACTCCCGCACCGCCGGATCGTAGGCCCGCCCGAAGTAGAACATCTTGTGGACAGAAGGATCGTAGCTGTAGGCCCGATACGCATGGACCGGCACGTGCGCCCGGTTGTGGAAGCTGATCGGCGTCGGCTGGCTGGCATAGACCGTCTCGATCGGGTCGTCGGGGTGATAGCCCAGCGTCCAGCAGTTGCTCAGCACGCTGTAGTGGGCCACGTCGTTCTCATGACTGGTCGCGTGGCCGCCGCCCCAGAACAGGAACTGGTGGCGGTCGGTGTCGTAGGCCGTCGTGCCCCAGCGGTTGCGGGCGCCGGGGGCGTAGCGGGCGAACTTCATCGAGGTCCACTGGTTCGCGGGCATCTGCTCGTAGAGCTTCTTCGTGGCCGCCGCGTCGGGGTTGGCGACCTTCTCCCAGTCAGCCGGGTCGATCCGGTTGAACGTGTACTCGCCGGAGGTTCCGGCCACGTCCTGGACGTCGGCCAGCGCCTTGGAGGGGTCCACCTTCACCGCCCAGGTGGTGCGGCCGGGGTTGCCGGACTGCACACAGACCAGCAGGTCGTCTTCGGTCACGGCGCCGACCTGCGTGTCGCGCGCATCGACGTAAGGGCAAGCGGCGCCCTTGTTGGCGCCCGACGCGCTCATCAGCGGCGTCCAGCGGTCGGCCTTCGCGTCGTAGCTCCAAATCTGCTGCGGAATGGCGATACGGCTGTAGCCGCCAGCCAGCACGATTCTGCCGGCCTTGGGCAGCCAAGCCAGGATGTGTCCCGCCCGCGGCGTCGGGCAGATGTCGGGGAAACGCTGCTCCCATGTCCGCGTCGCGCAATCGTAGACCCACGTGTCGCTGAGCGCGCGGTCGAGCTGATCGCCGCCGAACAGCACGATCTTCCGATCAGCCGGGTCGTAGGCGATCTGTGAGCGCGCCCGCCCCGTCGGCTCCACGGCCAGGGCATCGACTACCTTCTCGAACAGCACGCGTGCGGCCCGGACCTCGCCTATGATCTCAGGCGTGATGGCCCCGCCCAGCTTGTCCGCGACGGCCTTGACAGCATCGCCGGCCGCCCCGACGCGCTTGGCCGCCACGGCTGCCGCGGACTTCTCCGCGCCTTTGAGGTCAGCCGACTGTATCGCCGCCGCCAGCTTCTGCCCAGCCTCGACGAGTTCGGCCGCCTTGGCCTTCAAGTCCGCCTTGGCCTCGGCGTCAGTCTCGCTGACCGCGAAGCGGTTGACCGTCGCCCCCAACAGAGCCTTGGCCTGCCAGCAGAGAGCGTCGGCCTGGTCGCACAGCGCACGAGCCGCCGCCGAGCCGAGTTCTAGTTTCCGCCATTCGTTCTTATCGACGCTGTAGACCCACGTGCCGATCTCCAGCGTGCCGCCGTCGCCGCCGGCGTGGACGATCTCCTTGTTCACCGGGTCGTAGCACATCGAGCCCCAGATGCCGCAGCTCGCGCGCGGCTTGGCCTTGAGGTCCTCCCACGTACGCTTGGCCGGGTCGTACCGGAGCGTCATGTTACCCAGGTAGGCGTAGACCATTGCGTTGTCCGGGTCATAGCACCATTCGTAACAGGTGCGGAAGCCCGACCACTGCGTGCCCGCGCCCAGCCGCAGCGAGTCGCCGTCCTTGTAGAATGGCTCCGGCCCGTTCCAGCCCTGGTGCTCGCGAGCCTTGGAGTAGTCTTCGCCGACCGGTCCGGATTCGGGCCGCCCCTCGGCTGTGCCGGCGGGATAGGCGTTGATCCACTTGTCCGCTGACAGGTCGAACTCCTCCGTGTCGTAGTGCCGCGGCGGCCTGCCGCCGGTCGACTGAATCCCCGCAGCCGCGACGAACCGCTTGATCGTCGGCACGTAGACGAAGATTGGCTGCTCGCGCCGGCCGGTCTTGGCCTGATCGAGCTTCACCCACGCGTTGGCGGGGGCGTCCTTCAGCGACGGCCCCGCAGCCGGCGGCTGCTCGTCCGCAGCGATGGTCGATCCAGCCAGCAGAAGCGTCAGGACCGTGGTCGAGAGGATGCGCATGATGTGCTCTCCCTTCAAAGGTGTCGCAGTCGGCCGCCCGCGCGGCCGGGCCGCTTCACGCCGCATGATACCCCCCCCTGCACTACCCTTCAACCCGCCAGCCGGGCAAACAGGGCGAGTGACCGCCCCGGGCCGACTTGGTATAATCCGGGAACCCGGACCGTAACTTGAATCCAGGCCACGGCTTGGCCGCTGACTGTCCCTTGCATCCACAGGCAACCCGATCCATGGCTGAACGCGATTACTACAAGGTCCTCGAAGTCACGCGGAACGCCTCGCCCGATGACATCCGCAAGGCCTATCGCAAGCTCGCACGCAAGTATCACCCCGACGTCAACCGCGACGACCCCAAGGCCGAGGAAAAGTTCAAGGAGGTTCAAGCCGCCTACGACGTGCTTTCGGACAAGCAGAAGCGGGCCGCCTACGACCAGTTCGGCTTCGCCGGCCCGCGCGGCACGGGGACA
>JAJVII010000020.1 GCA_022072085.1 Phycisphaerae bacterium | reverse complement strand
ACGCTGGTCCTCGCCGACGAGCATCCGCGCCAGATGCGGCCCGACCAGGCCGATGAAACCGATCGCCCCGACGAAGCAGACCGCCGTCGCCGTCAGCAGCGAAACCAGCACCAGCACGCCCAGCCGAAGACGCGGGACGTTTACGCCCAGGCTCTGGGCCCGGTGGTCGCCCAGCCGAAGGGCCGTCAGCTTCCAGACCTGCGTGCAGAGCAGCGCGACGACGAGGGCCGCGGCGGCGGCGACGATGGCCAGCCTCGGCCAGTCGGCCCCCTGGAGGCTGCCGAAGGTCCAGAAGACGATCGCCTGGAGCTGGTTTTCCGACGCGACGTACTGGAGGAACGCGACACCGGAGTTGAACAGGAACAGCAGCGCCACGCCGGCCAGGACGATCCCCTCAGCCGATCCGCGCTTCAGCCGGGCGACGCCGTAGACCGCCAGCGAGCAGAGCATCGCCATCGCGAACGCCGCGACCGGCACGACGACCGCCGACGCCGCCGACGACAGCCCGGCCCCGAGCACCAGCGCCAGGGCCGCGCCGAAACCGGCGGCCCCCGAGACGCCCAGCGTGTACGGGCTGGCCAGCGGGTTGTTCAGGATCGTCTGCATCTGCACGCCCGCGACGCCCAGCGACGCGCCGACCGCGACGGCCATCAGCGCCGTCGGCAGGCGGAACGTCCAGACGATGGTGTAGAGGTTGGGGCTGACGTCGGCCGGGTGAAGGACGGCCTGGGCGACCTGCGACAGGGTCAGCCTCGCCGGTCCGGTCAGCACGTCGGCCAGCACGCTGGCGCACAGCAGCAGGGCGGCCGCCAGCAGCAGCAGCGCCCGGCGGCGGGAGAGCCGGCGATAGCCGTCGGCCCCGACCGTGTCGGCCGGCGCGGGCGTCTTGCTCACGGCGTCACCGTGGCCAGCAGGTCGTCGAGCGTGGCCATCTCGGCGCCCATCGCCGCTAGTTCGGCGACGATGCGGGCGCGGTTCTCCGACGTGCCGCAGGGCCCGTAGCCCGTCGCCGCGGGCGTGCACATCCCCTCCAGCACACGGACGCGCTGGCCGAGCGCCAGCAGCCCGCGGGCCGCGGCGTTCACGCACAAGTCGAACGCGTTGCCGAAGACGACCCACTGCTCGACGCCCAGGGCCCGCACCAGCCGGGCGGCGTTGGCGTTGGAGGCGAACATGTCGAAGGCTTGGCAGGCGTAGTTCAGCTTCGGGTCGCCGTAGGCCTTCTTCTGGATGTAGAAGCGGCGGTGGTCGCCCAGCAGCGACTCCCACGACCGGTCGGCCCCGTCCAGCGGCACGAACAGCACGCCGGGCAGCCCGTCGGGCGGCAGCATTCGGCCGGAGCAGCAGGTGGTGAAGACCAGCGGCACGTCGTGCAGGCCGATCCACGCGTGGGCCCGCCGCACCGAGGGCGCGGGCAATGCGTCGGGCCGCCGCAGTTCCAGGCCGTTGCCGCTCTCGTTGAGTTGGAGGCAGTCCACGTCGAAGACGGCCAGGGGGTGATGCGTCATGGCGAACCGCCTCCGTCGGGCGCGGTGGCCGGCGTGTCGTCAGCCGGTGCGTCCAGCCCGATCATCCAGACGCCGCTGCAATCGACCGGCATGAACCGGCGATGGAACTCCTCCAGCGCCTGCTGCGGGTGCAGGTCGGCGAACAGGTCGGGGTAGAGCCACTTGGCCAACTGCTGCACGGTCGAGAAGTTGCCCGCGTGCATGCAGAAGCCGTGGAAGACGGAATAGACGCGGCCGTTGCGGACGGCCTTCAGCCCGCTCCAGCCCGGCCGGGCGGTGAAGGCAGCCAGCAGGCGGCGCGACTCGGCCGGCTGGGCGTAGAAGCCCAGCCGCATGGCGTCGTGGGCGGTCCAGCAGGCCCCGGTGACGACGATCAGGTCGGGATCGGCGGCGATCAGATATTCCGGGCTGGTCGGGGCCATACCCCCGACGCTCTGGCCTATGACGTTGCGACAGCGGAGGTAGCTCATGACCGAGCCCCAGCTCACGTCGCGGTCATTGCCGGAGCTGTAGGTCGCGCTGTAGGTGGAGGGCCCGAGGTTGCCGGCCTCGATGTAGATCGACGGCGGCGGCTGGGGGATGCGATCCAGCCGCGATGCCACCTTGTCGAACTGGGCATCGATGTAGGCGACGATCTCGCGGGTGCGGGCCTCGCGGCCGAGCACCTTGCCCAGCAGGGCGATCGTCTCCTGCGGGCCGCACGTCGGGCGGCGGGAAAGCTCGACGCACAGCAGCGGCAGGCCGGCCTCCTCCAGCTTGCGGAAGCTCCTGGTCTTGCTGCCGGATGAGGCCTCGATGATGACCAGGTCCGGATCCAGCGCCAGCACGGCCTCGGTGCTGACGGAATCCTTGACCACCGAGCCGACGACGGGCAGCCCGGCCAACGACGGGAAACGCTCGACGTACTTGCGGTACGCGTCTGTGTCGTAGAGCTGGACGTCATCGCCCCAGCCGACCAGGCGGTCGGGCAGTTCGTCGCCCAGCACAGCCGACAGGTCGTAGACGTCGCGGCTGCGCAGCAGGACGATGCGGCGGATCGGCTGGCGGAGCGTGACGGTGCGGCCGGCCAGATCGATGACGGTGATCGTCCGGCCGTCGGGCTGGGCCGGCCGGCGGACGGCCAGCGCGCGGTAGATCAGCACGCCGCCGGTGCAGGCGACCAAGAGGACGAAGGCGAAGAGGAGGGTCCGGGTCATGTCCGGGCGCGTCCTGTCGTCACTTGGGGACAAAGAGTTCGTCTGTCGTCGGATCGTCGTCGCTGTCCAGGTCGCCGATGCCGGCGGTCTTGAGGACGGCGGTGGTGAAGGTGCTGGTCATGTAGCTGTAGACGGGGTCGTGCAGCCACCTGGCCGCCTCGGACGAGACGTGCCCGTCGGCCCATCCGACATTGCCGTGGCCGTTGTGCCGGGCGTGGAACGAGGGATACTGCTGCGACGGCGGGCCCAGGAACGGCGTGGTCTCCAGTTGCGAGCCGTCGGTGCCCTTGACCGGCCTGGCGCAGTCGGCGAAGACGACCACGCGGGCGGGCATGCGGATGTCGGCGACGGAGGTCCACTTGAAGGTGCGGTTGCCCGAGCCGTCGGGGTTGCCGTCGTAGTAGGAGAGATACATCCAGTTGTAGCCGTAGCCGAGCTGGCCGTTGTTCGACTTGCCCTTCCACGAGGGGCAGGCGTTCAGCTCCTGGCTACGCAGGTAGGGCCAGATGAACCCCTTGGTCGCGTCGAACCCGGTCAGGTCGTCGGCGGCGTAGCTCTTGTCCTGGGCGCCGGTCCAGAACTTGTAGTATTGGGTGTCGCGGTAGTCGCGGGCGGGCATGGCCAGGCCGTTGTTCTCGTTCGCGTACATCTCCCAGCCGGTCAGGAGCTGGTGGAGGTTCGAGCCGCACATCGCCGAGCGGGCGGCCTCGCGACAGGCCCCCATCGACGGCAGCAGGACGCTGATCAGCACCGCGATGATCGCGACGACGACCATCAACTCGACGAGGGTGAATCCCCCGGCTTCTCTGCGCATGATGCGGACTCCATGGTGCGACGCCGGCACGGGGCCGGCGCATTTACCTGTGATACGCGGGAGACGGGGGGGATGTGACGGATTAATGGGCCCAGCGCAGCCTGTCCGGGGACTCAAGCCGGAAGAGGCGCGCAAATATTCTTGGAGCGTCTAGAGCTTCAGATCGCCCAAGCCGATGCCGCCGTCCAGGGGGCCGATGCCGCCGCGCTTGGGGCGGTCCTTCTTCTTGCGCGGGGCCTCGGGGGCCTGGCTCGCGGCGGCCTCGACGGCCTGCTGCGCGGCCGCCGACGGGGAGGTCTTCATGGAGAGCGAAATCCGCTGCTCGTCCGCGTCGACCGAGATCACCCGGACGTCCACCAGGTCGCCGGGCTTGACGACGTCGGAGGGGTGCTTCACATGCTTGTCGGAAAGTTGGCTGACGTGGACCAGGCCCTCGACGCCGGGCTCCAGCTCGATGAACGCGCCGAAGTCAGCGATGCGCGTGACCTTGCCGGCGACGCGCTGTTCGGGGGCGTACTTGCCCGTGACGGAGGTCCAGGGGTTCTCAGCCGCCGCCTGCTTGAGGCTCAGCGAAATCCTCTGGCGGTCGGCGTCGACGCTGAGGACCATCACCTGCACTGCCTGGCCGCCGCGGAGGACGTCCTTGGGGTGGTTGACGCGCGACCAGGCGATCTCGCTGACGGGGATCAGCCCCTCGACGCCAGGCTCCAGTTCGACGAACGCGCCGAAGTCGGCGGTACGGGTCACGCGTCCGTCCAGCCGCTGGCCCCGGGCGTAGCGCGTGCCGACGGTGGTCCAGGGGTTGGGCGTGAGCTGCTTGAGCCCCAGCGACACCTTGCGGCTGTCGCGGTCGATCTTGAGCACCTTGACCTCGACGCGCTGGCCGGACTTGAGCACGTCCTCGACCTTGTCGACGCGGCCGTAGGAGAGGTCGGAGACGTGCAGCAGGCCGTCCACGCCGCCGATGTCGACGAACGCGCCGTAGGGCATGATGTTCTGAACGACGCCGGTGCGCACCTGGTCGACGTCCAGGTCGGCCCAGGTCTTCTCGCGCTGCTGCTCGCGCTCCAGCTCGACGACGGCGCGTCGGCTGACGACGAGGTTCTTCTCGCGGCGGTCCAGGTCGGTGACCTGGCAGCGGATCTTCTCGTTGAGGTAGACCGACACGTCCTCGACGCGGACGATATCGACCTGGCTGGCGGGCATGAACCCGCGGATGCCGTTGATGTTGAGTTCCAGGCCGCCCTTGTTGACGCCGGTGACGCGGCCCTCGACGATCTGGCCCTCTTCGAGCGTCTCCCACGCAGCCGCGGCGACGGCGCCCTTGAGCGACAGGTGGACCAGGCCCTCGTTGCGGTCGTAGTGATCGAACAGGGCCTCGACCGTGTCGCCGGGGCGCGGACGCTTCTCGTCGAACTGCTCGACGGGAATGACGCCCTGGCTCTTGCTGCCCAGGTCGACCAGCACGTAGCGCCCGTCGACGCCCATGACCCGCCCGCGGCGCAGGCCGGGGATGGACGGCCGAGGCTTGGCGTCCGGGGCCGGGGCGACCTCGGCGGCGTCGGCCTGATCCATCAGGTCCTCAATCGACGCGTCGCCCAGCGCCTGGTCCAGTTCCTGCTGAAGTTCCGCGTCCAGCGGCGAATCCTGTCGCCGCATCACGTCTCGATCCTGTGGTGATTGACTCATTGTGCAGCCTTACAGCCTTTGCGGATCCCGGTCGCGGCGGGCCTGCCCGACGCGACGTAACATTATAACCTCGAGTTCTCGCTTGCGAAGGGGAAGTCGCTCCCGAACTAGTTCTCCGCGCGGCCCGGGGGCGTCGCCGCAGCCGGCGGCTCGCCCGGCGGAGGCAGCGGGGTCTGGCCGATACGCTGGCGATAGAGCAATTCCTCGAGGTAGACGCGGTGGCGGTTGAGCATGTCGCCGATCATGCCCATGTAGAGCAGCAGCAGGCCCGCCAGCAACAGCCCGGCCCCGGTGAACCCCGCCCACTTGTGCGGCGAGAACATCTGTGTCCGCAGGTAATGAACGCCCAGGAACCCCAGCAGGGCCAGCCCGGGCAGGAACATCGCCATCGCCGCCCGGCCGAAAAACCGCATCGGCCTGTAGTCGCGGTAGCACCGCAGCATGATCTTCATCGTATTCCAACCGTAGACAAACAGGTTGGAGGCGACGCGGCTGCGGCCGTGCGGCCGCTCGCCCAGGACGCGGAGGGGAACCTCCACGATCCGCATCCGCTTGAACGCGAGGTTCAGGAACACCTCTTGCGTGTAGGTGAACTCGCCCATCAGGTTCAGGTTCAGCGCGGCCCGCCGGCTGAAGCAGCGCATCCCGCACGACACATCGCAGAACCGTTGCCCGCTCAGCCGCGACACCAGCCGGGCGACGACGCGGTTGCCCCATCGCTTTGTCCGCGGCATGGCCGGCGTCAGCGACGGGTCGATGAAACGCGACGCCGAAGCGAAGTCGGCCTGTCCGGCCAGCACCGGCGCGATCAGCGCAGGGATGTCGGCCGGGTTGAACTGCCCGTCGCTGTCCATGCTGACGATCACGTCCGCGCCGTGCTCCAGGGCAGCGCTGACACCGGTCTGAAACGCCGACCCGACGCCCAGCCGCACCGGGTGGCGCAGAACGGTGGCGCCGGCCTGGCGGGCGGTCGCGCCGGTCGCGTCGGTGCTGCCGTCGTCAACGACCAGCACCTCCACCGACGTAACGCCTGGAATCTCGCGCGGCACGCCTGCGACGACCGCGCCGACGGTGGCCGACTCGTTCAACGCGGGCAGTACGACGACCAGCCGACACGTCCGGCCGTCGGGCCGGCTGTCGAGAGGCGACGTCTGCTGCGGTGTCTGGGTCTTGGACTGCATCCGGGATCCGCCGTTCGTTGTGCAAGCATTCGGGCGGCTACGACCCGCCGACGGGCAGACAGGATACGCGGCGGCTGCCCGCCGGTCAACGTGCGGGAGCGCAAAGAAGCCGCCCGGCGTTGCGGCCCGCCGGGCGGTCAAGTCGTCGCTCGCCAGGGGGATAACGAGCGACATTACGGTCCAGGGACGGGAGTTCCTCTCTCACTGGCCTCCCGCCAGATTCTGTCATCGTCCCCCGCGTCGCAGCCGCGTATCAGTCGCCGGACGACTTGCCGCGGGCCGGCTCCGGGAGCCGATGTCGGTTTGACCCGACGACCTATCAATGCTTGCAACTCCCATGCCAGGAGCAGCGCCAAGGGCGGTGAATCTTCGACAATAGAAATGTAAGATAAAGCGAATGAACAGGTTGACTCTATTGCTACAAATTACTTCTAATGGTTGGTGGCCGTCGGAACGCAGGCGAATTGGACAATATTACCCAAATTCTGACAGGCGAACGCCACACGTTTACCCAGAAAGCACCAGCGGTCGCCCGATCACCTGTTGCCTTTCCGTACTACTTGCCGCCGCCCCCGAGTCGTTCCCAGAACCGCGCCGACACCTCCGCGCCGGCTTGCAGGTCCGCGACGTTGCACTGCTCGTTCGGTCCGTGCAGGTGGCTGTCGGCCCGGGCGACGCCGATGAATACCGACTCGGCGCCGAGAATCCGCTTGAACTCGGCCAGGATGGGCAACGTTCCGCCGCCGCCGATCCAGCTCGCGTCGCGGCCGGTGACGGCGTGGATCGCGTCGGCCATAGCGCCGAACGCCGGCTGCGAGCGGTCGGCCAAGTAAGGCCGGGCGCCGGCCTCGTGCGCGACGGTCGCCTTCAGGCCGACCGGGCAGTTGGCCTGCATGTACGCCTCCAGCGCCGCAGACACGCGGGCCGGATCCTGCGCGCCGACCAGCCGGCAGGAGACCTTCGCCATCGCCGACGCGGGGATGATCGTCTTGGAGCCCGGACCCTGGTAGCCGCCGGACAGGCCGTTGACGTCGCAGGTCGGGCGGAACCACCGCCGCACGAGGAAGTGAACCCCCTGCTCTCCGCCTGCGAACCGCTCGACGCCGGCCTCGCCCGCCAGGTCCGACTCGGTGATGCCCAGCGCCTCGATCTCGGCCATCTGCTGCGCGGTCACCTCGGGCACGCCGTCGTAGAAGCCGGCCAGCGTCACCCGCCCGCGGGCGTCGTGCAGCCCGGCCAGCAGCCGGGCCAGCGCATTGGCCGGGTTGGTCACCACGCCGCCGTAGACGCCGGAGTGGATGTCCTGCGACGGGCCGCTCAGCGTGATCGTCGCGTAGGTCAGCCCGCGGGCCGAATAGCAGATCGCCGGCGCCCCGGCCGGGTGCGTGTAGCTGTCCGCAAGCAGCACGGCGTCGCAGGCCAAGTCGGCCTTGCGGGCCTCGATCATCGCCGGCAGGTGTCGGCTGCCGATTTCCTCTTCGCCCTCGATGACGGCCTTCAGGTTCACCGGCAGCCGCCCGGCCGTCGCGAGGTGGGCCTCGACGCCGGCCAGCATGGCCATGTGCTGCCCCTTGTTGTCTGCAGCCCCTCGGGCGATCAGCACGCCGCCGGGAACGCGGCGTCCCTCGGCGTCGATGTCGCGGACCTCGCCGGCGAAGGGGTCAACCTGCCAGAGTTCCAGCGGCTCAGCCGGCTGCACGTCGTAGTGGCCGTAGAGCAGGATCGTCGGTGCGTCCGGCCCGGCCTGCTCCCATCGGCCAACAGCCGACGGATGCCCGGCCGTCTCCGCCACCTCCGCCGAGAGCCCCATCCCGCGCATGTAATCGACGAGGAACTCCGCCGCCCGGCGGCAGTCGGCCGCTCGCCCCGGGTCGGTCGAGACCGAGGGCACCCGCAGCAACTCGCGCAGCCGCCCCAGGTTCTCTCCCGCATGCTCCCGCAGATAAGCAATCGTCGTCTCAATGGACATGCCAGACTCCTCTTGTTCCTGCTCGCTCAGTCCTGCTCGCTCTTCACGCGCCCAGGGCGCTGTCCAGATCCTGTTCGATCTGCGACTCCAGTTCCGCGAGGCGGGCGATCTCGCCGGCGACGGCGATGCGCGACGAGCCGTTCGCCATCGACGCGCGGACCGCGGAGGCGTCCTTGATCTCGGCCAGCAGCTCCACCTGGGCGCCCAGCGAACCCTCCAACCGCTGGCACAACTCGCGCATCGCGGCGCTGGCGGCTGACTCGGCGTTGCGGTAGATGAACTCGTAGGCCGACACGCGGGCCGCATACAGCCCTTCCAGCAGCGCGTGCTGGCAGCGCCAGCCGTCGTCGCCGCAGGCCGGGCAGATCGGCTCGCTCCCGCCGACGGCCGCCGCCCATTGCCGCATCGCCTCCGTGCCAACGGCTACGCCTTGCGCAACCAGGAGCGGGTCGCGCCGCCAGCCCGCCGCCAGACGCAGGCCGCCCGGGAGCATCCGCGACGGCGGCACGGGCTCCAGCACGGCCTCGACCGCATCGACGACGCGCGGCGGGGCCGCCAGCCAGGCCGGGCCGTCTAGGCTCTCCGCTGACCACCCACCGAACCGCCCGGCTGCCGGGTCGCACCGCGTCAACACGCCCCACGAGTGAACGCGGGCGGCGCCCTTGTCGTCCTCTGGCCAGCCGCCCCAGGCCAGCAGCGGTTGGCCATGCCCGATCGCCCCGGCCATCAGCGGCGCGTAGCTGTCCACGAAATGTTTCTCAAACCGCCCGCACGACGCCCCGCCGTCCAGGCCTCGCGGGTGGAACGGCCGCATGACGAGGTTCAGCGCGTCGTTGGCCCGCGTCAGGACGACCTCGCGTCCGGCCTGGCCCCGGCGGGCGAGGCAGCCGGCGTCGTCGGGGGCCCATGCGAACAGGAACGCAAGCCCGGTCGCGCCGGCCAAGTCGTGGTAGTGCATCGGTCGGCCGGCGGCGTTCAGCACCGCCCCCAGCGCCAGCAGTAACGTCTCGGGCCCATGGTCCGTGCCGGTGAGTTGAAAGTCGGGTTCGTTGTCGAGCTTGATCATCGCGGCGGAAGTCCTTGGGTGATCCCCATGGCCATTCTAGGGCGTCGGGGGCGGCGTGCAACAGAGACCGAAACAGGAACACGGATTGCACGGATCGGTACGAATGTCTTTCAGTCCCTCCGCCGTTCTCGTGTGGCCGGTGAAATCCGTCCTGCCCGTGAAATCCGTATTCCTCCCGTTTCCTGGGCGCCCGTTGCGGGCAGGCAGCCGGGCGAGTATCGTGGGCGGCGTCCACCCATCGAAAGGCCCGACGCGATGGCGCAGAACTCGAAGCTGAACCTCGTCTTCATCCTGATCGACGACATGGGCTGGCGGGACCTGGGCTGCTGCGGCAGCAGCTTCTACAGCACGCCGAACATCGACCGCCTGGCGGCCGAGGGGGTGCGGTTCACCGACGCCTACGCCGCCTGCCCGGTCTGTTCGCCGACGCGTGCGAGCATCATGAGCGGCAAGTATCCGGCGACCGTCGGCGTGACTAACTTCATCGGCGGCAAGGCCCGGGGCAAACTCATCGACGCGACCTACATCGACCACCTGCCGGAAAGCGAGACCTCGCTGGCGGCGGCGCTGCGCGACGGCGGCTACGCGACCTGGCACGTCGGCAAGTGGCACCTGGGCCAGGAGCCCTACTACCCCGACCGCCACGGCTTCGAGGTGAACGTCGGCGGCGGGCGATGGGGCGCGCCGCGGACCTACTTCACGCCGTACCAGATCGACACGCTGCCCGACGGGCCCGCGGGCGAATACCTGACCGATCGGCTGACCGATGAGGCCATCGCCCTGATCCGCGGGCGCGACCGCAGTCGGCCGTTCTTCCTGAACCTCTGGCACTACGCGGTTCACACGCCCATCCAGGTCCGCAAGGAGTGGGCCGACCGCTGGCGAGAGAAGGCCGCCGCGATGGGCTTGGACAGGCAGACCGCCTTCGCCGAGGGCAAGTCCTTTCCCTGCGAGCACAAGAAGGACAAGCGGATCGTGCGTCGGCTGTTCCAGAGCGACCCGGACTACGCGGCCATGGTCGAGAACCTCGACTGGAACGTGGGGAGGCTGCTGGACACGCTGGCCGACGAGGGGTTGGCGGACACCACGGCCGTCTTCTTCACCTCCGACAACGGTGGGCTGGCGACGGCCGAGGGGTCGCCCACCTGCAACTCCCCGCTGGCTGAGGGCAAGGGCTGGATGTACGAAGGCGGCACGCGCGAGCCGCTGATCGTCCGCTGGCCCGGCGTGGTCGCTGCGGGCTCGACCTGCTCGACGCCGGTGACCAGCCCGGACTTCTACCCGACACTGCTGGAGATGGCCGCCCTGCCGCTGCGGCCCGCCCAGCACCGCGACGGAGTAAGCTTCGCCGGGCTGATGCGTGGCCAGCCGGCGCCGGACCGCGACGCGATCTTCTGGCACTACCCGCACTACGGCAACCAGGGCGGCACGCCCGGTGCGTCGGTGCGCATGGGCGACTTTAAGCTGATCGAGTTCTTCGAGGATATGCACGTCGAACTGTACAACCTGCGCGAGGACATCGGCGAGAAGAACGACCTGGCGGCCGCCGACCCGCGGCGGGCCCGCCGCATGCGCGACCGCCTGCACGCCTGGCAGCGCAGCGTCGAGGCGGTGATGCCCGAACCGAACCCTGACTACGTGCCGTGGGATTGACGCGCATTCTGAAGGGGCTAGAGGGGGGGAGGGGTTAAGGAGGCGGGGGTCAGCCGGTCGCCTCCGCGCACCTTCGGCGTTGCAGCCACTCGGTGCTTAGCCGCGACCGTCAGGGAGCGCGTCCTGGCGTCAGAATGAATCGACGCAGCCCGCGACTCCTTTGGTCAGGGCTTGGGCTTGGGGGCAAGGACCGTCTCGCAGGCGTCGCGCTCGATGTCTTCGAGCTTCTTGATCCGCCGGGCGTGGCGGCCGCCGTCGAAGGGGGTGCTCAGCCAGACCTCGACGATGCGGCGCATCTGGTCGTCGCCCAGCAGGTCGGCCGGCAGGCAGAGGACGTTGGCGTTGTTGTGGCGTCGGCTGACCTCGGCGGTCAGTTCGTCGTGGCAGAGGGCGGCGCGGATGCCGGGGACCTTGTTGGCGGTGATGCTCATGCCGATGCCCGTGCCGCACAGGAAAATACCCACGTCGCACTCGCCCAGGGCGATGATCTTGGCGGCCGGTCCGCCCAGGTCGGGATAGTCGCAACTGGCATCGGAGTCGGTGCCGAAATCGCGGACCTCGTGGCCTTTCTCCTTGAGCATGGCCAGCAGCCGCGACTTGGCTGCGAATCCCCGGTGGTCACTTGCCAGACAAATCTTCATCCCTGTAATCCTCAATGATCCGGTCCAAAGCCTGGTCAATCTGTTGGGCAACCTGTCGGTAGACGGCCTCGCCGGCGCCCACGGGGTCTTCAACCGGCCGATCCGGCACCAGCAACCGGACCTTCCCGAACGCCGACGGCGCCAAGGCCACGACCGCATCGCGATGCGACTCGGTCATCACGAAGATTCTATCAGCATGGTTGATCGCGTCCACAGTTAATCGCCGCGAGCGGTGGCCCTTCAGGCTGCCGCCCAGCGCCTCGACCGCCGCCACCGCTGCCGGCGCCGCCGGGGCCCCGCCGGCGGTGAACACGCCGGCCGACCGCACCCGCAGGCCGAACCGTTTCAACTCCTCCGGCTCGCAGCCGAGCAGGCGGGTGAGCTTGACGCGGGCCAGGGCCTCGGCCATCGGCGAGCGGCAGGTGTTGCCGGTGCAGACGAACAGCCAAGTCTCGCCGGCCAACCGGTCGATCGTCCGCTTGTCCAGCAGCCCCTCGCGGAGGATGCGGTAGTCGCCGCCGTCGGCGCTGATCCGCACGACCGTCGAGGCCACGCCGTACTGGGCCGGCCCGCCGTCGAGGATGACCTCCACCGAGTCGCCCAGCGCCGCGACCACGTCGTCAGCCGACAGCGCGGGGGGCTTGCCGGCCTCGTTGGCCGACGTAGACACGACCGGTCCGTCCGCGCGGGCCAGCAGTTCGCGGGCGATCGGGTCGTCCGGGCAGCGCAGACCGATCGTGCCGTCGCTGTTGAACAGGACCGCGACGGCCGGCAGGCCGAAACGCCGGGCAGCCGGCGTGTCGGAGGGGTCGGCCACCTCCAGGACGAGAGTCAGCGGACCGGGCCAGGCCTTGCGCATCAGGCGGCGGGCCATGCGTCCGGGACGCGGGGCGTAGAGTTCGGCCGCCCGGGCGTCGGGGACAGTCAGCCCGAAGGGCTTGCTACTGGAGTCGGCCGGCCGCTGCTTGAGGGCCCGGAGGCGGTCCAGCCCGCCGGGGCTGGCGGTGGAGGCGCCCACGCCGTAGACGGTCTCGGTGGGAAACGCGACCAAGGCGCCGCGGGCAAGGGCAGCGGCGGCATCTTCGAACGCCCGGCCCCCAACGGGCCGGGCGCGGTCAATCTGATGAATCCTTGGCGGCATCCTCTTCCGTCGTCAACCCCCCAGAACAGGCGGGAAAACCGGGCCGGACGCGGCCGCCGGGAGCCCACTTTTCCCGCTTGGGCGAACCGGAGTCTGGTATTATAGCATCCTCGGCAGCCCGGCCGAAGCGCGACCCGGGCCACATCTGTACTTTGCATCGAGTCAGGAAGGGACCGCAATGGAATCGTGGCAGGTCATCAAGTCGGCGTTGGACCGCGTCGGCACCAAGAAGGTGGCCTCGCGCATGAAACTCAGCCAGTCGCTGGTCTACCGCTGGGCCCAGCCGCCCGGCGATACGCAGCAGCCGACCGGCTCGGGCGTGCGCAATCCGCTGGACCGCGTGGTGCAACTGCTGGAGCTGACCGAAGAGCGGACGTTGATCCACTGGCTGTGCGAGCACGCGGGCGGGTTCTTCGTGCCCAACCCACTGGCCGACGCCGGCGGCGACCTGGCCGTCCTGACCCAGACCCAGGAGATGATCCACGACTTCTCCGACCTGCTGGAGGCCGTCAGCGAGGCCCTGAGCAATGACCGCGAAATCGACAAACGCGAGTCGGCCCGCATCCGCGACGCGTGGGAACGTCTGAAGCGGCTGGCCGAGTCATTCACCGTCGCCTGCGAAAAGGGCTGCTACGACCGGCGGAAAAGTTGAGGGTCCGCTACGCCCGGCCGGCGCAGGCGTTGTAGAGCGGGTCGCCGGGGGCCGAGGTCGGCCCGCAGTTGCAGAGGTAGGACGCGGGGGTCATGCCGATCTTCTCGCCCAGCGCCGCCCACACCGACTGCGTGCCGTGGCAAACCGTCACCGGCGTGCCCGGCGAAATTCGGAAAGCCGTCTCGATGCAATGCCGGTAGACCTCCTGGTGGGCCCGATCGGTGAAGGGCCGCCAGCCGACGTCGCCCAACTCGCCGACTGACGCAGCCGCCTCGGCGTAGAGTTCGGGGTCCAGCAGTTCGGGGTCGATCAGCCGGGGCAGGTCTTCAAACCCAAACCAGCCCAGCAGTTCCAGCGTCACCACGTCGGGTTTGACCGCGGCGAACAGCCGGGTGAACAGCGCTTCGTACTCCCCGCGCCATCCGCGGATCGGGACGATCGGGCTCAGCCGGGCCCGCACGAGGTAGCCGGCCTGCTGGCATTTGTGCATGGCCTCGATCCGCTCGTCCAGCGCGGGGGCCCGGCGGTCGATCAGGCGGCTGGCCGTCTCGCAGGTGAGCGACCAGCTCACGATGGTGTGGCCGTTGTGATCGAGCGGCAGCAGGAAGTCAACGTTGTCGCTCTTGGTGAACAGCATCAAGTAGCGGTCGGGCTCGGCGGCGAAGCGGCGGACCATGGGCGCTACCGCGTCCAACTCGGGCTCGAACGGCGGCAGGTCGGTCATGTTCGAGAACTTGTAGAGCCGCTGCTGCGGATGGCGGGCGAAGACCCCGTCCAGGCCGGCCATGTAACCCTCGACGTCGAGGCTGAACCGGATCGCCCGGCCGAAGCCGCAGTAGGCGCAACGGAAGACGCAGCCGTCGACCAGGTTCAGCTCCAGGGCCGATTGGCAGAACCCGCCGTGCGTGGAGCCCTCCTTCGACGCGTCGCGGTAGTGGTAGTACCAGCCCTCGCGGCCGGGCTCCATCGTCGTGAAGAGGATTACCGCCTCGTCGCCGAACCGGTCTTTGCCGTGGCGGCGACGGGAAATGTTGGCGAACGCCTCGCGGGCAGCCGCGTCGTACTCCCGCACGTCGTCGCAGTCGATATTCGGGAGCATCCGCTCCAGACGGGCCATGCAGTGGGCGCGGCGGCGAACTTCCGGGTCGATGTAGACGGTTGCTGCCGGGACTCTGAGCATGGGTCACACTCCGGCCCCAGGATCGCGGTCAGGCCGTCGGCGAGGCCTGGCGCGGGCGGCCGGCGTGGATGCTGCGACCGCGGACGATCGTGTCAACCACTTCGATGCGGCTCTGGTCGGCGTTCCAGTTGAACAGGATGACGTCGGCGATTGCGCCTTCCTCCAGGCGGCCGCGGTCCTTCATGCCCAGCAGCATCGCCGGCTGGACCGTGCACAGGTCGATCGCCTCGCCCATGCTGATGCCGGCCATCTCCATCGCCCGCCCGACGCCCTGGTCGAGGCTGATGGCCGATCCGGCCAGGATGTCGTGATTGCCGGTCAGGTGCAGCCGCCCGTCCTCGTCCAGCGTCGAGCCGCCGTAGACGCCGGGGGCCATGCCCGCCTGGCCGCAGGAGTCGCTGGTCAGCACGACGCTCGACAACCCCTTGGCCCGGAGCACGATGCGGAAGAGAGAACTGGGAACGTGGTGGCCGTCGGGGATCACCGACGCCCACAGCCGGTCGTCGGCCAACTGGTCGTAGAAGTAGTTGCGGTGGCGGTTGATCATCACGTGGCTGCCGTTGCCGAGGTGGGTTGAGAACTTCGCCCCGGCCCGGACGACGGCGTCGAGCTGGTCGACGGAGGCGGCGGTGTGGGCGATCGAAACGGTCACGCCGCGGCGGGTCAGTTCGCGGGTCAGATCGGCAGCGCCCTTGCGCTCGGGGGCCAGCGTGAGGATCCGCAGCCGCCGCCCGCAGGCGGCGATCCACTGCTCGACTTCCCGGAGGTTGCAGTCGCGGGTGAACGCCCGGTTGTGGGCGCCGCGCGGGCCGTCCTGGTCGCTGATGAACGGGCCCTCGACGTGCACGCCGGGCATGACGTGGGCCATCCGCGGATCAGCCTGCACGGTCTTGCTGTAGGCCTCCAGCGCCCGCACGAAGCCCTCGTGGCTGTTGGTGCAGAAGGTCGGCAGGAACATCGTCACGCCGCGGTCCAGCAGCAGGTGGGCAACGGCCTCCCACTTGCTCTTGTCCTTCATCTGCTCCTGGTCGAACTCCGATCCGCCGAAGCCGTTGACCTGGATGTCGATCAGGCCGGGCGCGACGTAGGGCAGTTCGACGCCGCCCCCCATGTCCGAGGGACGGATCGACTCGATCCGCTCGTCCGACATGCGGACGTCGACAACCTGGCCGGTGCGAAAGTGACGGGCGGTGATCTGCATGCGGCAAACCCTTATCAAAGACGCGAGCCGGGGTCGCCGGCCCCCCGGCTCGAATCACTTGGTGCGTCATGCCGGCAGAGGCGGCTCCAGCCCGCGGCCGCATGGGGCAACCTGCCCGGTCCCGAACGGTTCTAGTTCCCGGGCTGCGTCGTCACCGGGGGCAGCAGTTCGATCGCCCCGCCCGATTCGGGCGACGCCTTGGGCGTCGCGGCCGGAGGAGTCGAACCGGCCGGCCCGGGCACGTCGATCACGCCCCCGGGCAGGTCCTCGAACCGCGGGCCGAAGTCCGAATCGCTGGGCATCGGCGGCGGAGGCGGCTGATCAACCGGCGTCGGGTGGGTCGTCCCGGGCGTCAGGTTGACCGGCGTCGGCGCGGGCGTCGGGTTCGTCAGCGGGTGCTCGCTGACACCCGCGGGCCGCGTCGATTCGATCCGCTCAGCCGACACGTAGTAAAACCGCAACTCGCGCTCGCCGTAGTAGGTCTTCTGGCCCCAGACACGGACGGGGCGGTTGAGATACTGCGACCAGTCGGCGCCGGCGGCGGACGGCCGGATGTAGCAGACCGTGCTCTGGTTGGCGCCCACGAGCTTGTAGACGTCCGGCAGGCTGACCGAGTCGTGGAAGGCAGCCGACTTCTGGAGCACGCCCTCATACTGCGGCAGGTCGGAAGTCGTTGAGCCCTGACTGGAGGTCTTGGCGATCTGCTCGGCCTGCTGGACGATGGTCTTCATGTCCTGCGTGTTGGCCGGCGCGGCGTTGAGGATGCGGTTGCGGGCGTCCACGCGGTCCTGGAGGTAGCTGATGCACTTGCCGGCGTAGTTGACGGTCCAGACATCGCTTTCGCCCAGGGCCTTGGTGCGCAGGTCGCGGAACTTCTTGAGCAGCCCGTCGTAGTCGCGATTCTCCAGCGGCTTGGCCATCTCGTCGCGAAGCATCTTGTGATACGTCTCGACGGTGGCCTTCTGCTTGAGGTAGTTCTGCCGGGCCTCGGAAAGCTCTTCGCCCGGCTGGGTGGTCGGCGACTGCCCGGCGGCGACGGGGCCGTTGCCGGCGCTCGGGGCGACGGAGGTCGGCCCGCCGGTGTTGTTCCCGTCGCCGATCCGCGTCTCAGTCGGATGGGCCGGCGGCGGCGTGACCACGGTCGGGCGGACGTTGATCGGGGTCTGGTCCGCACCCGGCTCGGCCAGGCTGGCGGCGGCCAGGAAGATGGTCGCGCCCGGCGGGGGCATGATCATGTAGAACTTCTGATCGCCGTCGGACCACTGCTTGAGAATCTGCACGCGGGCGCCGTCGTCCAGGAGGACCTGGATGCAGTTGTGCCGGGCGACCAGGGGCGAGCCGGCCCACACCGGGGCCTTGCCGTCGCAGCGGACGACGCCGTCATTGCCGCTGACCTGCACGTCCTGAATGCGGATGAGGCTGAACTGCACCGGATCGGTGACCGGGGGATCGATCTCGACCCAGCCGAAGCGCGAGCCGACGACGTGGACCTTCTGTCCGCGGACGACCTTGCCGACGGGGTACCAGTAGGCCCCCGGGCCCGCCCGCAGGGCCACGTCGTCGCCCGTGACCGTCGTGTAGTAGGGGTAGCTGGTCTGGGCGAACGCGGCAGCCGGCAGCATCACGGCCAGGACGGCGGCGATCCGAAGGACGGTCTTGCGAGTCATGTCCCCTGCTCCTTGGCAGATGGCCTGGATGTACAGCGATTCATTGAAGTCGCTTCAGAATCTACGCGGGATCGCGTCGGTCTTGAAGCAGCTTCCGGGCAGCGCCGGGAATAGGCGCATGCACAGGAACCCACTATTTGATCGGCAATCGATTGGAAAGTCAACGCATCAATTCAGACGCACGGAACTGAGCCCGGTTCGCGGAATCGGCCGACCGGCAGGCCGGTCACTGAATCCACGCGTTGAAGGAGTTGGTCCCGCCGAGGGTCTTGGTCCAGGTCGAGCCGCCGCTGTTGAGTTCGATGGTGATGTCCTCGGCCTGGATATCGGCGTTCTTGAAATAGACGGAGTCCACGTGCCCGTCCTGGAAGGCAATGTTCGTCTTGCCCTTGCTCTCGTCGGCGTTGGGCATGTGGCGCCGAGTGGCCAGCCGGTCGCCCTGCTCGAACGCCCCGTCGGGCAGCGTCGACCACTTGCCCTGGCTGGCGTTGTACGTGCCCAGATAGTTGTTCCAGGTGTTGTCCGCGTTCTTGCGGACCATCGGCTCGACGATCATCGGCACACCTCGCAGATACTGCCGCGTGCCGTCGGGGTCGTCGTAGTAGGCTCGGTTGAGGTTCCCCACCGGGCAGCCGGATAGTATCGTGGGAATCGCGTAATGCACCGCCACCGACGTCCCGCCCTGCCTGGAGTCCGACGCATAGGTCGGGCAGACGAACGGCTGGCGGTTCTTGTCGGCCAGCGTGTAGAGAACGCCCTCGATCACCTGCTTGTCCAGTGCGTAGGGCGACGTCGCCCCGCTGGCCGGCACGACCCGCAGCACCTGGTAGGCCGACGCGTCATGGACATTGCCCGGCAAGGCGCTGCTCTCCTTGCAGTAGCTCAGCAGCGCCAGGGCCAGGCCGCGCATGTGGTCGGCGCAGGCGCCCATCTGGGCCAGTTCACGAGCCGCGACCAGGGCCGGGGAGATGAGCCCCAGCAGCAGCAGCAGGATCGCAACGACGATCAGCACTTCGATGAGCGTGAATCCGGCAGCCGGTTTGCGCATCATGCACCTCATACCCACGCCTGGCGGCGCCCCCGCACACCTTCATTATATGGAAGTGGCCGGGGGTTGGACAGGCGGCATTTGTCCGGACGCCCGATCACTCGCCGTCGCCGTGGTCGGCCTGCGTGGCGGTCGCCTGGCGAATGTTGGCGAACAGGCCCGCGATCGACCGCAGGCTGCCCCTTTCATCCTTGCCGTCGGCCGTGCCGTAACCGGTGGCAATGCGGAACGCCGTCGCCGGCTGGCCGGGAACCGCCGCGTCGAAGTCCACCCATTGGCCGTGCAGGTAAAGCTGAGCCCAGGCGTGGAAGCCGAGCACCTGGCGCTCCCGGCCGATGCCGCTGACGTAGACCAGCCCGTTGACCGTCCGCGCCGGGATGCCCGACGCCCGGGCCATCGCCACCAGCAGGACGGCGTGCTCGCTGCAATCACCGGCCCGGGCCCGCAGCACCTCGCTGGCGGTCCCCGACAGCACGCTGAGATCCTTGGTGGTCAGCCGACGGTCGACCCAGTCACAGATCGCCCTGCCCCGGGCCACGGGGTCCGTGGCCTGCTCGACCGCCTCGCGGGCCGCGTCGAGGATCGCCTTGTCGGTGATGTCGAACTCCTCGGTCGGCTGGAGGTAGGCCTTCAGTTCGTCGGTCAGCGGGGCATCGCCGCCAGCCGGGGCGTCGGGATAGTCCGGCCGTCGAATTTCCAGGACGAGATGCTCGCGGGTCGATTCGATCGTCTTCAGGCGGTCCGACTGCGGCAGATCGACCGGCTGATCCAGCGGCTGCTTGTACGCCATCGTCACGCGGATCGACCGCAGCGTCCGCGTGCTGCCCACGTCGCCTTCGACGTGGATCAGGCCGCTGTTGAACAGCTCGATGAGGCCGTCGATCGGACGATGGGCATGGTCCGCGGTGCAGGCCTCGAACCGGAACACGAGTCCGGGCCCGAGGGACATTTCGCCGGCCACTTCCCGGAAGTCCGCGTCCAGCCACACCGTCGTCGGCGCCGGGTCGGCGGGGTTGGCCTCGGTGACCTTCAGCGCCCGCACCGGCTTGCCCAGCACGCGGATCTCCTCCCATCCCTGGCGGGTGATCGTGCTGGGAGACGAGCCGTCGCCCGGGTAGTCGTCGTCGAACACCGGCAGCACTAGCTTATCGCCGTCGGCCTTGAGCTGCTCGATCATGCGGCGGCGCTGGCCGGCCTCGCCGACCACCTTCGGGTTCCACGCCACGGTCTTGCGCAGCGTGCGTCCGGACTGGACGGTCTCCACCTCGCGCCGGTCGCCGTTGACGACGCTGGTGGTCCGCACCGGCGCCAGCCCCATGTTGCGATACTTGGATATACGCAGGATGCCGCCGTCGGCCGACTCGGTTTTCACCGACGTTATCGCCATGCGGATCGACGTCTGGCCGCGACGCAGTTCGACCTTCATCCCGTGGAAGGTTTCGGTCCGTCCGCCCTCGGCGGCCCGCTCGCGGGCGAGTGTGTAGCCGGCCCGCTGGCCGTTGAGCAGGACCACGTAGTACCGCTCGTAGTCCCAGCGATCGGCTGGCTGGGAGGTCTGGGCGCGGACGTGCAGCGGGATCGAAAGAGACAGCAGGAGGGACGCCAGGAGGATGCGTGGGTGTTTCATGGCCCCATTCTACTGCAAAGGGGGGAGGGGCGGGCAACGCGGATCGCGCCATTCGGGGCGCGGCATCGAGCCGGCAGTCCTCGCCCCCCTGCCCGCTCTTCATCCCGCGTTCCGCGTGCCGCGATCGGCCCGGCTCACCGCTCCAGGAACCTCTTGATGGCGTGGAGGGTGGTCTTTCGGCCGAGGTGGGCAATCGCGTCGGTCAGGGGGATTTCCTTGGGGCAGACCTTGACGCAGTTCTGGGCGTTGCCGCACTCGGCCAGCCCGCCGGGGCCGGAGAGCACGTCCATCCGATCGTCGGCCAGTTCCGAGCCGACCGGGTGGCTGTTGAACAGGAACACCTGGCCGATGGCGGCCGCCCCAATGAAGGCCGACCGGTCGCTGAACTGCGGACAGGCCTCCAGGCAGCAGCCGCAGGTCATGCAGCGGCTGAAGTGGTAGGCTCGCTCGCGGACCTTCTCGCTGATCTTGGGGCCCGGGCCCAGGTCGTGCGTGCCGTCGATGGGAACCCAGGCGCGGACGCGCTGGAGGGTCTCGAACATCTCGCTGCGGTCGACTGCCAGATCGCGCCGGGTGGGGAACTTGCTCATCGGCTCGAGCGTGATCGGCTGTTCGAGGTCATCGATGAGAGCCGAGCAGGCCTGCCGCACGCGGCCGTTGATCCGCATCGTGCACGAGCCGCAGACCTCCTCCAGGCAGGCGGCGTCGTAGGCGATCGGCGTGGTGGCGTGGCCGTCGCAGGTGCAGGGGTTGGCCTCGATCTCCATGAGCATCGAGATCACGTTCATGTTGGGCTTGTAGGCGACCTCGAACTCCTCCCAGTAGGGCGAGCCCTCGGGTCCGTCCTGCCGCAGCACCTTGAAGCGGACGCTCTTGCCCGTTGCGTGACTGGCATGTGAATCGGCCATGGTCTATTCGGCTCCGCGATGGATGTCAGAATCAGAATTTCATCGGCACGTTGGTCGCGCCGCCGGCCTGTCCGGTCATCTCCGCCCACACTTCCTCGATCACCTTGGCGCCCTTGAGCCCGTAGGTCCGCGGCCGCGGCGGGATCAGCGAGGTGTCCACCGCCTCGTAGCCGATCTTCGGCAACTCGGCCTGACCGGTGAACTCGGCGACGGTCGTCTTCAGCCACTTCTCGTTCTTGGCGGCAAAGGCCCGGCACCAGGCCTCGGCCTGGCGGCGATGCTCCGCCTTGTCCTCGGCGTCCAGCGGCGGCATCTCGAACTCGGGCTTGAAGTGCGAGCCGCGGCTCTCGTCCCGCAGCAGGGCCCCGCGGGCGATCACCCGGGCCAGCACGATCATGTCCTCCATCGCCCGGGCGAAGCTGAACGACTGGTTGCGGTAGGTTCCCTTGTCGGGCACGGCGCATCGGCCCAGCCGGGCCTGGATGTCCGCCAGTTGCCCCTCGGTTGCCGTGAGGTCCTTGTTGTTGCGGATCACGGTGACGTTGCGGGTCATCAGGTCGCCCAGCTCGCGCCAGACGGCGTAGGGGTTCTCGCCGCCGTCGCGGGCGAGGATCTGCTTCTGCCGCTCCTGCTCGCGGGCGACGGCCTGGTCGAAGATCGTCGCCGGCAGGTCGATGGCGTGGCTCTTGAGCCCCGCGATGTAGGCGCACGAGCTGGGCCCGGCCAGCATGCCGGCGAAGATGCAGCTCAGCAGCGAGTTGGCGCCCAGGCGGTTGGCCCCGTGGTACTGGTAGTCGGCTTCGCCGACGGCGTAGAGCCCGGGCACGTTGGTCATCTGGTTGCGCGGGTCGCCGTGGACGATGCCGCCGGTCTGCTCGTCGCGGGTGTAATCGACCCACAGCCCGCCCATCGTGTAGTGAACGCCGGGGAAGACCCGCATGGGAACCTTGCGCGGATCGTCGCCGACGAACTTCTCGTAGATCTCCAGGATGCCGCCCAGCTTGTTGTCCAGGTAGTCGGCCGGCAGGTGCGAGAGGTCGAGGTAGACCTCCATGCCGCCGCCGATGCCGCGGCCGTGCAGGCAGACGTCGAAGATCTCGCGCGTCGCGATGTCGCGTGGGACCAGGTTGCCGTAGGCCGGGTAGCGGTCTTCCAGGAAATACCAGCGGTCCGGCTCGGGGATGGCCTCGGGCCGCCGCGTGTCCTTGCCGTCCTTGGGGACCCAGACGCGGCCGCCCTCGCCGCGGGCCGACTCGCTCATCAGCCGCAGCTTGTCCTGCCCCGGGATGCTGGTGGGGTGGACCTGGATGAACTCGCCGTTGGCGTAGCGGACGCCGGCCATGTACGCCCGGGCGCCGGCGGCCCCGGTGCAGATGGTCGAGTTGGTGCTCTTGCCGAAGATCATGCCGCACCCGCCGCTGGCCAGCACGACCGCATCGGCGCGGAACGGACGTATCTCCATCGTGTGCAGGTCCTGGGCCACGACGCCGCGGCAGACGCCCTGCTCGTCCTTGACGATCGCGAGCATGTCCCAGAATTCGTACTTATGGACCAGCCCGGCCGCCTCCCAGCGGCGGACCTGCTCGTCCAGGGCATAGAGCATCTGCTGGCCGGTCGTCGCCCCGGCGTAGGCGGTGCGGTGGAACAGCGTGCCGCCGAACCGGCGGAAGTCGAGGTAGCCCTCCGGTGTGCGGTTGAACGGCAGCCCCATGCGGTCCAGCAGGTCGATGACCATCGGGGCGTATTCGCACATCTCCTTGACCAGCGGCTGGTGCTGGAGGAAGTCGCCGCCGTAGACCGAGTCGTCGAAGTGCTTCCAGGGCGAGTCGCCCTCGCCCATCGTGTTCTTGGCCGCGTTGATGCCGCCCTGAGCGCAGACGCTGTGGCTGCGCTTGACCGGGACCAGGCTGATGAGGTCGACGCTCAGGCCGGCCTCGACCGCGCGGATGGTGGTCATCAGACCGGCCAGTCCGCCGCCCACCACAATGACGCGCCTTCGTTTCGCTTCTGCCATCTGAGGATCGTCCCTGGTTGTATGTTTCGGTTTGACTTTCGATCAGCCGCCGCCGCTCCGCACGCCCGGTCTCAGGTCAGCGTGTGGAAATGGAACCAGAACAGCGAACTGATGCCCATGACCCCCAGCGCCGCGCCGATGGCGGCGCAGACGAAGCCGCTCTTGCGCTGGGCCGCCGGGCCCAGCGTCACGCCCCAGGTGATCAGGAACGTCCAGAGCCCGTTGGAAAAGTGGAAGACGGCCGACAGCACGCCCAGCACGTAGAAGCCGACGATCCAGGGGTTGGTCAGGTGCTCGGCGGTGATCCGCGCCGCGTGCTCAGCCGAGAACACCTCCCCGCCAGGCAGCAGGTAGTTGAAGCGGTAGCTGGCCATGTGGACGATGATGAAGACCAGCAGGAAGACGCCCGCGATGCGCTGGAGCGTGTAGCGGATGTTCCCGCCGTAGGGGTAGATCCGCACGTTGCTCTTGCCGGTGAAGGTGATGAACATCCCGTAGCCGGCGTGGAAGGCGATCGGCAGGAATATGAACACCCACTCGACGACCGCCAGCCAGGGGATGCGGTGGATGAGGCTGACGTCCTCGTTGTACTTCGTCGGCCCGCCGACCACGACGCCGAAGTTGGTCAGCATGTGCTCGATGAGGAACGCGCCGATGGGGATGACGCCGGTCAGGGAGTGCAGCCGCCGCAGGGCGAAATGGTAACGCTCCAGGCCCCGGCCCGAAACCTCGGTGCTCTGATTCACGGTGACCTCTGTATGTGCAAGGCTCTTCGCTCGTCCGCCCGTTGGATTCGGGCCTCCCGGTCCCGAGCCGAGGCAGACACCATAGGACAACGCAGGAATGTGAGAATCTATACCGTCCCCGCCCGAACGTCAAGGGATGCGTCCGCCCGGCGCCCGCGCGGCAGGGCACAATCAGGATCCCGGCGGGTCCGATGCCCGCGCGCCGGGCCTGACGCCGCCGGCCGCCCGCCACAGCGATCGCACCGACGCCGCGGCGCAGCAGCCGAAGATCGGCACGACGCCCACCGTCGCGCCCATGATGTTGCCCTTGACGGCTCCCGCGACGGCCAGCGCGATCCCCAGCAGGCCCGCAGCCGGCCCGGCGGCGAAGCCCATCCCGATCAGCGCCTCGTGCGTGCCCGACGACTCGACCGACGCGTTGTGGGCCACCATGCCATAGTAGAGCGCAGCGTAGTAGACCAGCCCGATCGCCAGTCCGAACACCGCCTCGCCGGCCAGCACGACGCCCACCTGCCCGCCGAACAGAACCCCCACGAAACCGGCAGGCAGGGCCGCAATTGCCCCAGCCAGCGGCCACGCCCGCCAGTGCCAGCCCTGCCACGCGATGCAGACCACAAACGCGACCAGCCGCATCAGGTCCAGCAGACCCGACAGCGCCGTCGCAACGGTGACGTCATAGCCCAGGCGGCTGAATATCCCCGGCATCAGCGCCGCCAGCACCCACATGCTTGAGTAGCCGGCGAACAGCGTCCATCGGCTGGTCCGCAGCAAACCGCCGATCGTGACCAGGGTCTCGGGCGTCGGCCGCTCGGGGTGGCCGTCCGGCAGGTGGACCGGCCGGGCCGGCAGCGGCAGGACCAGGATCAGGCTGGCGATGTTGACGACGGCGCAGAGGACGAACATACCCGCGGGCAGCCAGCGGATCAGCGGGCCGGTCGCGACCAGTGCCAGCGGCACCGACGCCGCCCAGGCGATGGAGAACTGGCCGACGGCGGCGGCGGCCTGTTTCGGCCCGCGGCCGGCGCTGACGTAGCTCTCGATCAGCGGCCACTTCATGCCGTTCAGCCCGCCGATGGCGCCGCTGAGCAGGAACACGGCCACGGGTCCGGCATTGACGGCCAGACCGGCGTGGGCCAGCGTCTGGCCCAGCAGCATCAGCCCCAGCAGACGCCGCTCGCCCAGCCGGCGCGAGACGCGATGGCTGAAGACGGCCCCGACGACATAGGTCACGCCGAACGCCAGGGCCAGCCATAGATTGGCCGACGCCGTGAACCCCAGCCGGTTTTCGGTGAAGAAGTAGATGCCGCGTTCGACCACGATCGTGGCGAAGCTCTCGATGAAGGTGATCGCAAGCAGCCGTCTCAGTCGCTGCACAGCCTGTCGCTCCCGGCGTCCCGAGGCCGACGCAGCGGGGCAGTCTATCACGTTCCTTCGGCGCGACAAGTGCGCGGGCGATCGCCGGGCGAGGCGCTCGCTTGTCCGGGGGGCGCGGAGGCGATAGGATGCCTCGGCCACTTTCTCCGGGAGGCCCACATGTCTTCCATTCGACCCCTTGCCCTGCTCACAGCCGCGCTGGCTGCGGCGTCGGCCGGCTGCTCGCAGCCCACGGTCCGGTCGCAGCTCGCCGGCCAGTGGCGCGGCGCCATCGTCAGCACCAGCACAAGGCCGGCGGAGGACAAGTCCCTCCGCGTCGAGGACTTCAGCCTGACTATCCTGCCCGACGGGCGGATCGCCACCGTCGGGCTGCTGCCGACCGGCCAGGCCCGGCGGGCCGGGCAGGTGCTGCGCGACATGGGCCAGTCCGGCCTGCGCGTCCGCGTCGAGCAGGCCGACTACTCCCCCACCGCCAGCACGGTCACGCTGACCTTCACCGGCGAGGTGGACGGACGCAGCGGGCCGGTCCGCGGCGGGCAGACGCAGTCGGCGCGCCTGACCGCCGACGGGCGGCTGGACTATCGCTTCTTCGGCTATGCGATGACTGTGGGGGATCCGCGCACCAGTGAGGCGATCAGCCACGTGGGCGTGCTGCGGCGCGTCGAACCGACCACGCAGCCGGACGGCGACTGACAGGTCACTCCGACTTCTGGAAGAACTTCCAGTCCTGCTGGATCTTGTCCTTCAGTTCGCCGGGCGCGATCAGGGCGACGTTGGCGGACTCGGACGCGTCGGCCGGCGTGCGGCGGAGCAGCACATAGACGTTGCCGTCCACCCCCTTGTCCGAGGCGATCAACTCGAGGGTCTTCGGCTTGTCGCCGGCGTAGGTGATCCGCAGGCGCGTGGCCGGATTGTCCAGGCCGGCATACTTGCCCAGGTCCGCCGATGCCGGCAGGCCGAAGGCCGCGTAGCTCTGGACCTGAAGCCGGGCGATGTTCTCGACGATCTCCTCGACCTTCCTGGCGTCGATCTTCACGTTCGGGTCGCCGGCCAGCTTCCACTCCTGGCCGACCTTGGCCAGCTCGACCTTGCCGGCGGGCGAAGCCAGCTCGACCTTCTGGGCGTCGGCGGCCGGGGCGCTGTCGGTCAGCGTGCGGCGGGCCCACTCGGCGTTCACGTCGTCCAGGATCGCGGGATCGAGCTCCCAGACGACCGGCTGACCGACCTGCCAGGCGTAGATTTTGCCGTCCTGCCGGGCCAGTTCCAGGGTCCGTTCGACGAAGGTCGGCTTGCCTTCGGGCTGGGCCGGCGGGGCGTCCGGGGCGGTCGTGGCCGGCTGGGTCGCCGGCTCGGGCGGAATCCGCTCGACCACGGTGATCCGCGTCAGGGGCTTGTCCAAGCCAACCTGGGCCGGCGTCAGCAGCGTCCGCTGCGCCGCGGTCAGCGTGACCAGCTTGTCCAGCAGGCCGCGAACGGCCGAGTCCTCGGCTGCCATCTTCACCGGCCCGACGAGCTGCCAACGCTGCCAGTCGTCGGCCATCCGCTCGACCGTGCGATCCGGGCGGGCGAACCGCATCACGCGATCCTCATCCAGCGTCCAGACGGTCCGATCGGCCAGCGTCATCGGGTCGATCAGGGCGTCCTTGATCTTGGATGATTCGACCACCGCCAGCGCGGGCGAGTCGCCGACGCGGACGTAGCAGGTCGAGCCGGTCGCGCCGACGGGCTTGCTGAATGCGATCTTCAAGGCCGCCTTGTCCGCGCCGGTGAGCGTGACGGTCAGTTGCGGATCGTTCATCGCCGCCAGGGCCACCGCGTCAGGCTGGTCGCGGAACGAGTCGGCCTGCACGCCCAGCAGCTTGCCCAGCCACTCCTCGACCTTGTCCTTGTCGGCGTCGGACTTGATCGGCTCGGTCATCTGCCAACGGTCGCTCTTGAGCCGGACCAGGTCGGTCCGGACGGGCCTGGCGTCCGCGCCCGGACCGGGCGAGACGGCCGAGACCTGCTCCACGTCGTTCTTGCCCAGCGCGGTCAGCTTCGTCTCGCGCACGTCCTTCAGTTCCAGGGCCAGGTCCTTCACCTTGGCGTCGGGAATCGTGAACACCTGCCCGGCGCCCTGGACGGCCGCCAGCGTGCCGTCGGCGCCCGGGCCGCCCAGGCAGAGGGTCAGCGTCTCGCTCGGACCGACGGCCGGCTGGGTCGTGGCCGCCGAGTTCTCCGGCTTGCCCGACTGCACGACGGTGAGGGTCACCGACGCGTTCTGCGGATCGACCGTGCGGCCACTGTCGTCCCAGCTCGCCGCCTTGAGCCCCGACAGGGCGTCCAGCAAGGCGTCGACCTTGGTCGAGTCGGCAGCCCACTGCACGGGCTCGGCGATCGCCCAGTGGGCGGCCGCGCCGCGGGTCAGGACCAGGGGCCTAGGGGCGTCGACCAGGCTGGACTCGGCCCGGCGGACGATGGAGACCTTCTCGATCCGCGACCGATCGAGGTTCCAGACATCCGTGGACCGCAGATCGGCGGCGGCCAGGCGCAGGCCGTCCATCGCAAGCCCGGTGACGGCGTAGACGTTCTTGTCGTCGCTGCCGAGCGCGACGAAGCGGGAATCCGACGCCGGGACGGTCTTGCCGAACCGGACGTGGAACGTGGCCGGGACCTTGATCGTAGGCGCATGGCCGTCAGACCCGCCCCGCCCCATCAGGCCGGCTGCCGGGGTCAGGGCCCACGGCAGCGAAGTGGAGACCTCGGCCTTGACGACCAGTTCAGCCAGCGGCTTGTCCAGTCCGGTGAGCGACGGCTCGGGCGTCTGCTTGTCGCCGATCGGATAGACGGCGGCGATGTCCATGTCGCGCAGCAGGTCGATCAGCGTGTCGACCTTGCTGCCGCGGGCATCGGCCTGGATGGGCTCGGCGATCTTCCATCTGGCGTCGCTCTGGGCGAGCACGAGCCTGGGCTGGTCCGGGCGGATCAGTTCGATCCGCTCGACATCCAGGCTGGACGGCGGGGAGGCGATCAGCTTCTGCCCGACGCGCGACGGGGCCTCGACCTTGTCGCCCAGCCCCAGCCAGCCCTGCTGGTAGCAAAGCACGAAACCGGCAGCCGCCAGGACCAGCACCAGCAGGATGATCGTCGTCTTCTGGTTCATCTTTGCACTCTCAACAGTCCGTTGCGGAAAGACGCGATCGGCCGACTCAAGCCGACCGCCGCATGAGCACCACGCCCATGCCCAGCACCAGCACGACCGCCGGGCAGACGATCCAGACCACCCAGCCGACGAGCCCGCGGGTCCGGGCCGGCATCTCCTCGATGACCGGAACGGAGACCGGGCCGGTGGCGATCTGGCTGGACTGGCCAGCGAGCCAGTAGACCGAGTTGACGATGATCTCGGCGTCGACCTCGGGCGCCGGGCCGGTCGTGTCCTGGCCCTCTTCGCCGCGTTCCAGCGTCCGCTGGCCGAGGAAGCCGTCGGTCAGGCTCGCCCCGCCGCCGAAGAGCACGACCTTGGCCGCCTTGGTTCCCTTCGCCTGGTCGGCTTCGCGCGTAGCGGCGATCATCGCGGCCAGGGGCGGCTTGAGGTCGTCGGAGCCGAGCTTGACGCTGCCGCCCGCGTTGGACTGAAACTGCATCATGATGTTGCGCGGGTCGGAGGTAGCCCAATACCCGCGGGCCGACACGGGCACGTCCAGCACCGTCTGGTAGCTGACGCCGGCGGGGGGCTCGTCGGTCGTCCGCACGGGGCAGACGTCGGTGAGCAGTACGCGGCGGGACTGAAGCGGCTTGCCGATGGGGTGATCGGTGAAGTGGCTCATCCGCATCCACCGCCAGAGCATCCAACTGACGCCGAAGCGGCCCTCCTCCTTCAGCGGTACGCCCTGCACGATGCGGTAGGCGGTGCGGGCCTCCAGGCCCCATGTCTTCTTCAGGTATTCGTTCCAGCCATAGGTCGGCGACATGGGATAGGGCGTGCTCGGCCCGTAGCGCGGGTAGTAGAACGTCGCCGGGAAGATCACGCCGGCGGCTTCGTCCAGGACATGCGTGAGAGCCTCGATCTTCTCGGGCGGCGCCTGGCCGAACGGGCCGAATACCTCCGACGGTGGCAGCGGCGGCACGAGATAGATTCGCGGCAGGGCGTCCTCGGCCGTGTCGGTGGTCGGCTGGGCGCCCTCCTTGTCGTCGGCCGACGCCGGCGGCGGCGGAGCGTCCTCGGTAGCAAGGTTCCAGTCGGTGACCTTCAGGTTGGCAGACTCCAGGCGTTTGCGGAGCGTCTGGAGGTCGAGCAGCCAGCTCAATGCCAGGTCGCCGTCCAGTCCTTTGATCTCCTCATTCATTCGCATGTCCGCCTCGGCCGCCTGCTGCGGCGGCATCCCGGGCTGCGACATGGGCATGCGGAAGTGGACGATGACGACCTCGGCGAACGGGGCGTGCACCAGCGACAGCAGCGACGAGCCGATGACCGAGTCGCCGTTGAAACTGCGGCGGACCTCCTTGGCGTCGGCGTCGGGCCCGCCCATCGAGATCGGCGGCCAGACCTCGTCGAACGTCAGCAGGCGCGGGGCCTGATCGCCGACCTCCAGCAGCACGAGGTTCTGTTCCTTGAGCTTGCCCAGCAGCTCGGGATACTTGAGCTTGGGCAGCTTGTCGCAGGCGTCCTTTAGGGCCTTGAGCGCTTCAGTCGGTGCCGTGGGATAATCCTTGGCCTGATCGAGCAGCCGCTTGCTCTGTTCGTCCACCTTGGCCATCGAGCCCACCTCGTCGGCCAGCCCGTCGAACAGAGTCGCGTAGCGCTGGCGTCCCCGAACCGATTCGGGGACGATGTTCTGATAGAGAAACTGCCGCAGAACCTCGATCTTGGCGTTCTGAATGATCCCCTCGATCTGCTGGGCCATCTCGGCCAGGCCCTGGGCCTCGTCGCCAATGTGGTCGTAGATGAACGGCACCCGCATGCCGGCGGCCGCCAGTTCCGGCGAGTCGCACCACCCGCTCCGCCATTCAAGGGCCGGCTGGTCTTCCATGAACGTTCTGAGCAACATCGCCTCGGCCCGAAGCTCCGCAGCCACCTTCGCGTAGCGGTCGGCGATCTGCCGGGCCAGTGCGATCAGGGCGTCGTCGGCCGGCTGGTTGCCGGCCTTGGAGACGAGGTCCTTGACCTCTCCGAACAGCTTGTCGACCGCCGCCGCGTGGGCCTTGGTTTGCGGGACGACCACCTTGTCGTCCTTCATCTTGGCTGCCAGGGCCGCCAGATCACCTACCGGCGGCTGGGCCGCCCTGAGATTCTCCAGCGTGTCAGCCAGCCCCTTGCCGATCGCTTCCACCTGCTGGCCGTAGGGCAGGGACTGATCCTCGCTGGCCAGCCGGTCCACCTCGCCGGTCGCCTCGTTGAGCGTCTCGATAGCCTTGGCCAAGTCGCGGCTGATCGTGCCGAGCTGCCGGAACGGCGCCGCCCAGGAGGACTTCCTGTCGCTGGCCAGGTCCCGCAGGCTCGTTCGCTCGTTCTTCAACTCCTGCGCAACGGTCTTCTGCACCTCCTGGTATCGCAGCACGAAGGCCCTGAGCTTGGCCGGCGTGCCCCCTTCCCTCTCCTCGATCCGCCGGATCAGCTCGGCTCTGCCGGCCGGGCCCTCCACGTCATTCACCGTCACGCCATGACCGGCCAGCTTCATCTCGTCGGCCAGGTCCAGCAGTCGCGGCTGATAGTCCTTGCGGAGGTAGCCCTCCTTCTGACTGTCGTAAAGGATCGTCAGAGTGACCGGGTCCTTCACGTCGCCCAGAACCTGCCGCGTCCGCTGGCTGAGCGAGTAGCGTTGCAGGGAACTGAGATCCTCGCGCACGCGCAGCCGCGGGAGCGAGGCGATCCAGTTGGCCAGCACGACCAGGGCCGCCGCCGCCACGATCATGACCGCGACGTTGAGCCCCACGCCGAAGCGCTGTCCGAGCGAGAAGTCCTTCTTCGCGCCGTCGCCGGGGGTCGCCTGGGCGGGCCGGTCTTCGTTGGGCTTGTCTATCGCCATCGTCGGGACTCCAGTACCTTGACCGAGACGAACAGGAAGAAGAGCGTCACGCTGAGAAAGAAGACGACCGAGCGGAGGTCGAGGATTCCCTTGGACAGGTCGGCGAACCACCCGGCCACGTTCACCGTCGTCAGCACCCGGTGCCAGAGGCCCGTCGCATCCGGCAGCAGCACGTCAGGCAGGATGCCCACCGCCGCCAGCACGGCGGCGCTGAGCAGAGCCGCAAGCAACTGGTCGCGGGTCAGGCTGCTGAAGAACAGCCCCACGCTCAGGAATGCCGCCCCGACCAGCAGCAGGCCCATGTAGCCCATCCACGCCTGGCCCAGTTCGGGCTGGCCGTAGGCCATCAGCAGCCCCATGTGCACCAGCGTCGCGGCCAGCAGGGCGACGTAGAACGTGAACACCGCGAAGAACTTGCCCAGCACGAGCTGCCGCTCGGTCACCGGGGCGGTCATCATCGGTTCGATCGTCCCGCGGGCGTATTCCTCGCTCAGCAGCGGCATGCTCAGGATCGGGACCACGACGATCAGCGCCTTGACGATCTCGCGGAACAGCCCGACCATCGAGGCCTCGGCGCCGGGAGTGAAGCCCTGCATGAACATCCAGGCGACGATCAGCAGGAAGATCGCCCCGAACACGTAGCCCAGCGGGCGGATGAACACGCTGAGCAGCTCGCGGCGGGCGATCACCCCGGTCTTGCCCAGCAGCATCGGCAGCACGATCACCGCGACCACCGCCGCCGTGACGCCCGCCCGGAGGGACACCTGCACGACCTCGTGTGACATAGCTCGCTCCCGTTTCAACACGAAGACTCACGTAGGACCGACACGGACCACGAAGAGGACTTCTTGTTCCTACTCTTCCCGCCCGCCAATCGCTTCGTGGCCCTTCGTGTTAGTCCTTGCTCTTGGCCGTCGCGGCCGTCTTCTGGATGAAGAAGTCCTCCAGGCTGGCCATCTCGCGGCGGATTTCCCGCAACTGCCAGCCCCGGGCGGCGACGGTCTTGAATATTTCCGGCCGCGGGTCATGGCCCGTCGCCGGGGTCACGCGCATCTGCACCCACTCCCCGTCGCCCAGGACCTCCACGTCGCGCACGCCCGGCGCCTTCTTCAGTTCCGACGCCATCGCGCTGCGGTCCCCGCCACGCATCTCCACGCTCAGCCGCAGCCCGCCGCTGACCTGCTGCCGCAAGTCGGCCGGTCGTCCCTGGGCCACCAGCTTGCCGCCGGCAATGATGATGACCTCCTGGCTGACCTGTTCGACTTCGCCCAGGATGTGGCTGGAGAAGATGACCGTGTGCTCCCGGCCGAGATCGTGGATCAGGTGGCGAGTCTCGCGGATCTGCGTCGGGTCCAGCCCGATCGTCGGCTCGTCCAGCACCAGCACCTGCGGCGAGTGCAGGATTGCGTCGGCCAGTCCGACGCGCTGCCGGTAGCCCTTGGAAAGCTGGTCGATGCGTCGGCGCATCACGTCCATCGGCTGGGTCAGCCAGCACCGCTCGGCCGCCTGGGCGACCACCACCTTGCGGCGGTTGGCAGGCACGCCGCGCAGCCGGGCGCGGAACCGCAGGTACTCGCGCACGCGCATCTCGGGGTAAAGCGGCACGTTCTCCGGCAGGTAGCCGATGCGGCGGCGGACTTCCATCGAGTCGCGGAAGACGCTGAAGCCGGCCACCCGGGCCGTCCCGCTGGTCGCCGCGAGGTAGCAGGTGAGGATCTTGAGCGTTGTGCTCTTTCCGGCGCCGTTGGGTCCCAGGAACCCGATCACCTTGCCCTCGTCCACGGCGAAGGAAACGTTGTCCACGGCCAGCACCGGGCCGTAGCGCTTGGTGAGGTTCTCCACCTCGATCATCGGTTTCATGAGCGCCTCGCAGATGGAATGCCCGACATCGTGTGTACTGCTGAAGCCCAACCGGCGGTCCGGCTCAAACTCCCAATGTCGGATAACAACGCCACCATCCCCGAAGTTCCGGGGAATCGTGAATCATAGTCAACCCGCCGGTCTGCCGGCAACAGGCGTGCGGCCTGTCCCCTCGCCTACTGCTCCAGGTTCAGCCAGGCCGTCTCCGCCTCGCTCAATTCCACCGTCAGCCCCTCGCACGACGACCGCGTCTCGCTGATCAGCCGCGGACCGATCAACGCGAACGTCGGGAACTTCTGCGCCAGCACCCAGGCCAGCGCGATCGAGATCGCCTTGACGCCGCGCCGCCCTGCCAGTTCGTTCGCCCGCGACAGACGCTGGAAGTTGCCGTCGTTGTACCAGCAGCGGACCAGTTCGGCGTCGGAGCGGTCGGACGGGCTGGCCCGACCGGTGAAGAAGCCCCGCGCCTGGCTCGACCATGACAGCAGCGGCATCTGCCGGGCCCTCAGCCAGTCCCGCCATGCCTGCCAGCCGTCCGCGGGGGCGCTGCTCAGGCAGCCCTTCCACGGCACGTCGTTGGCCCGCGCCAGCGAGAAGTTGTTGCTCAGCACGCCCATCCCCGGACGGCCGTGGGCCTTGGCCCAGGCGTTGGCTTCGTCCAGCCGGGCCATCGTCCAGTTGCTTCCCCCGAACACCTTCATCTTCCCGGCGCCGGCCAGCGTCACCATCGCGTCGACGAACTCGCCCACCGGCACCGCGGGGTTGTCGCGGTGCATCATGTAGACATCTACGCAATCCAGTTTCATTCGTTCAAGGCTTTCGGTGAACTGCCTGACCAGCGACTCCGGATCGCAGAACGGCGTGTGGGCCCCCTTGTCGATCACCACCACCTTGTCGCGGATGCCCCGGCTGGCGATCCACCCGCCCAGCAGCGTCTCGCAGACCCCGCCGCGGTAGATGTAGGCCGTGTCGAACGCGTTGCCTCCGCGCTCGATGAAGTCGTCGAACATTGCCGCCGCATGCGGCATTGTCTGCTGGTTGTCTACGCCCATTACCAGCCGCGACACCTCCAGCTTCACGCCGGGAATGCGGCTGTACTTCATCGCCGGCAGGCCGGCCTTGCTCGCCCGGCTGGCCAGCGGACGCCGGGCCGCCGGCTGGACGTTCCCGGGCTTCTCAGCGTCGTAGGCCAAGCCGATGGCCGCCCGCCACGCGTCCTGCACCCGCAGGTTGCCCAGGCTCGCGGCCCAACTCATCGCCGGGGCCGGCGCCTGGCGGCGTTCGATGTTGGCCGCCACCGTGTCGGCTTCCAGCCCGTAGAGCCACTGGTCGGTCTCGACCAGTTCCTCACGCGGCTCGGCTTCCTTGTGCAGCTTGATGATGATCTTGCTCGTCCCGCTCTCGCGGCTGACAACGTAGGGCGACGGCACGCGGATGACGCCCTCGCTGCCGTAGACCTCGACGGAGTTCTCCAGCGTCAGGCTCACGCCGGTGGCGACCTGGGCGAGAATCTCGCCGGGAAACTTCAGCGACGCGACGGTCCACTCGTCCACGCCGGTGGCGCCCAGGTGGCCGGTCGCGGCCACCAGCGTCGGCTCGGCGAAGTCCACGCCGGTCGCGGCGCCGGCGATCAGCCCGGCGATCGACGTCGTGTATCCGCCCACGTCCAGGATGCCGCCGCCGCCCATGGCGTTGCTGAACAGCCGCCCCTCGGGGTTGAAGCCGGCGTGGAAGCTGAACGTCGCCCGGATCATGCGGACCTCGCCGATCGCCTTGCTGCGGACCAACTCCAGCAGCCGGGCGGTCTGCGGGTGGCAGAGGTTCATGTAGCCTTCCATGAAGAACACGTCGTTCTCGTGGGCCGCCTCCAGCACCGCCATCGCCAGCGAGTGGTTGATGGCCATCGGCTTCTCGCAGAGGATGTGCTTGCCGGCCTCGGCGGCGCGGATGGCCCACTCGGGATGCTGCGGGTGCGGCGTGGCGATGTAGACCGCCTGCACGTCGGGGTCAGCCAGCAGCGCTTCGTAGCTGCCGTAGCGGCGGGGAATCTTGTGCTCGTCGGCGAACTTGTCGGCGCGTTCCTTGGCCCGGCTGCCGACGGCCAGCAGCGTGCCGGTCCGCGAGTGGGCAACGCCGCGCGCGAAGTTCCCCGCGATCCGTCCCGGTCCCAGAATCCCCCACGCCAGCTTGTCGGCCATGATGATCTCCTGTTGCGATGTCGGCCCCGGCCCTTCCGGGACCGGACATTATGACAACCCCATTGCGGATTGGAAGTCCCTGCGGCCGGATCGAAAACGCTCGCCACAGGGGCACGGAGGGCACGGAGAAGAAGTGACACCCGTGTCTCCGTGGCGAATCTGCCTCTTGCTCTTTACTTCCCCGCCGTGGCGATATTACATTGCCCCTCAGACGCGGACCGCCGCAGGAGCATGCCGTGATCGATCCCCGCTGCATCGGGCCGGGCGTGAACGCCGCCAACCTCTCGCCGGACGCCACCGTCGACGGATCGAGCTGGCTGACCGGTCCGGCCACGCGCGTCGGGACCGGTGCCGTCGTCCGCAACAGCCACCTGCACGACGCCGAAGTCGACGCCGGCGCCCGCGTGCTCGACTCGATCGTCGTTGCCGAGGGCAGCCCCCACCAGCACCGCTGCGACCCGGCCGGCCGAACCGTCGTCGGCGGGGCCGCGCCGTCCGTCGCCGCCGGCGCCCGGCTGGCCGGGGCGACGCTCATCAACTGCGCCGTCGGCGAGCGCACGCACATCACCGACACCTGGGCCGAGAACGTCACCTTCGGCGCGGACAACCGCATCCGGTCGGCCAAGCTGGTGCTGACGACGACGCGGGACCGCGTCGCGGTCGAGGGGCCCACGGAAGTCAGCGAGGCCCTGCTGGGCGAGAGCACGCGGCTGGACCGCCGCGGCTACTTCGAGGGGGTCTTCAGCAACGCCTTCCGCCGACTCGAATTGGACGAGGCCACCGGCCGCCTCCGCGTGGCCGAGGTGATCGACCTGCCGCACGTGAGTCTCTACGGCCTCAACGCGATCCACTCGACCAACTCGGGCAAGCTGCTGCCGCAGCCGGACGGCCGCCTGGCCGGCGTCGGGCGGCACGTCGGCCTGTGGCGCGATCCGCTGCTCAGCCACGAGCCGATCGAGCTGGGCCCTTGCTGCTGGGTCGCGCCGTGGACGAAGGTGATCGGCCAATCCGCGACGCCGCACGCCGACGCCGACTCGCTGGTCAACGACGACCTGGCGACGGTGCTGATGCCCTTCTCGCTGTCGGGCCACGGCGGCGAGCTGACCCGCGGGACGGTCATGCCGGGCGAACTGTCGGTCGGGCTGGGGACCAAGCAGCGCCGCGGGGCGTGGGTATTCACCTACGCGCCGGACCTGGTCATCCGCATGGTCCAGCGGCTGTGGACCGCCCTGCCCCGCGAGCGGCGGCAGGTCGCCGACACGATCGTCGAGGCGGCGCTGGACACGGCGCTGGCGATGACGGCCGCCCTGGCCCGGCGGCACGGGGTGGACCTCGGCGTCGCGCCCGCGAAGCAGCGCCACGGCTGGCCTCGCTGGATCGCCGACACCTGGGCCCTGCTGCGGGTCCATCGCGACACGGACCTATGGCGATTCGAGGACGGCCAGCCGATCGGCTGGTTCATAGAAGGCGGCCAGGGCAACGTGCCGGGCTTCCGCTACCGCCATCCGAGCATCGGCCGACTGCTCAACGTCGCCCCCGACGCCTACGAATGCCAGGTGAGCGAAGCCGACATCTTCGCCGCGCCCGACCCGCACCCGATCCGCCCGCTGCGCGTCGCGATGGCCGCCGGCGATGACGCCCCCGCGCCGGCAGCGCCGGTCATCGACCCGACCGCCCAGGTGGACCCCGGCGCGGTGATTGGGCCGGGCAGCCGCATCGGCCCGCGCTGCATCATCGCCGCCGGCGCGGTCGTCTGGGACAGCGACCTGGACCACGCGACCGTCCGCGCCGGCGCCCGCGTGCTGCGCAGCGTCGTCGGCGATTCGCTCGTCGAAGCTGGCGGCGTCGTGCGGGCCAGCCGACTCCACCGCTCGACCGTCGGCGCCGGCTCGCGGGTCGACGCCGCTGTCGCGGGCAACGCCTGGCTGGCGGCACGCTCGACGCTGAGCGCCCTGGCCGAGGTCCGTAACGTGCAGGCCGCCTGCGCGACGATCGTCGGCGGACGGTTCGAGGGCGCGGAGGTGGGCGGCTACCTCATGTCGATGCACCTGGCCGGCTGCTGCGAGCACCTGCGCTCGCTGCCGACGCCCGTGGCCGTCGGCGGGCGGGTCGTGCTGGTCCCGGCTGTCCCCATGCTGGGCGGCGGCTCGCAGGTGCTTGGGGCCGCCAACGCCCCGGTGCGGATGGAGGCCTGCTTCGTCGGCTCCAACGCCATTGTGCGAGCCGGATGCCACATCGGGTTCGGCTGCTTCCTGCTGGGCGAACTTCAAGCCGGCGCGGGCCTGCCACCGTTCACCTTCACCCCGCCCGGCGGCGGGCTGGAGCGGCACCGCGTCGGCGGCGTGCTTGAATCGCTGGCCAGCACGATCATTACGCACTTCGTCGGCTGGACGTTCCAGGCGACCGGGCCGGACCTGGCCCCGGCGGTGGCCGGCATGGTCCTGTCAGCCGTGCGGCGGGGACTGGCCGCCGTCGAAGCCGAGATCGCCCGCCGCAACGGCCGAAACGCCGCCCGGCCGGCCGAGTTCGCCAGCCTCGCCCGCTACACCGACCAGCAACTGGCCGACGGGCGCGACGCCTATCGCCGGGCGATCGACAGCGGGGCATGGGAGATGGCCTTCGACGCCTCAACCGGCGAGTTGCGGTTCACCTCCGGCCGCGGTGTCTGGGAAGAACGCGGCGGCGGGGCCTTCTGGCGGGAATCGGGCAGCCTATAGTTGCCAGTGACGCGCAGGGCGAGTGTGCCATGACCGATTCGCAGACCGACAGCAAGACGGGCAACGGCGGACAGTCAGCCGGCGCCGGCGAGCCGCGCACCGAGCTCAGCCGCGACCTGGGCTGCTTCGACATCACAATGATCGGCGTGGGGGCGATGATCGGCGCGGGCATCTTCGTGCTGACCGGCATCGCCGCGGGCGTCGCGGGCCCGGCGTTGATCCTGGCGTTTGCGCTCAACGGCGTCATCACCGTCTTCACCGCAATGGTCTACGCGGAGTTGGGCTCGTCGATCCCCGAAGCCGGCGGCGGCTACCTCTGGGTCAAGGAAGGGCTGCCCGGCGGCAACGCCTTCCTGGCCGGTTGGATGAGCTGGTTTGCCCACGCCGTCGCGGGCAGCCTCTACGCGCTGGGCTTTGCCGCCTACCTCCAGCTCATGCTCGAGCAGTTCGGCTGGTCGATCCCCGGGCTGGAAGGGGCGGCAGCCCAGAAGGCGCTGGCCGTCGCGATCGCCCTGCTGTTCATCTACATCAACTACCGCGGCGCCGGCGAGACCGGCAAGGCCGGCAACATCGTCACCGTCGCCAAGGTCGTCATCCTGCTGATCTTCATCGTCAGCGGGCTGTGGGCGATCATCCGCCACCCGCACTTCATGAACAAGTTCACGCCGTTCGCGCCCGAGGGGCTGGGCGGGGTATTCGGGGCGATGGGCCTGACGTTCATCGCGTTCGAGGACTACGAGATCATCGTGCAGGCCGGCGAGGAGGTCAAAGACCCCCGCCGCAACGTGCCGCGGGCCGTCATCTGGTCGATGGTCATCGTGCTGCCGCTCTACATCCTGGTGGCTTTCGTCGCGCTGGGGGCGTCGCAGCCGGGCACGGGGGCGCCGACCTGGCAGTGGCTGGGAACGCACGCGGAGGTCGGCCTGGTCGAGGCGGCCCGGCAGTTCATGCCCTTCGGCACGGCGCTGCTGCTGATCGGCGGGCTGCTCTCGACGATGAGCGCGCTGAACGCGACGACCTTCTCCTCGACGCGCGTCAGCTTTGCGATGGGCCGCGACCACAATCTGCCCGACGCCTTCGCGAGCATCCACCCCAAGAACCGCACGCCGTGGCTGGCGCTGCTCGCGAGCGGGGGCATCATCATCGGCATGGCCGTCGCGGTTCCGCTCCAGAGCGTCGCCGCCGCGACCGACGTGATGTTCATGCTGCTGTTCCTCCAGGTGAACGTGGCGGCCATCACCATCCGCCGGAAGTACGGCGACAAGCTGCGCTACGGCTACCTGACGCCGTTCTTCCCGGCGATCCCGATCATCGGCATCGTGGGCAACCTGGCGCTGGCGCTCTACATGTTCGCCTTCTCGCCGCTGGCCTGGGCGCTGACGGCCGGCTGGCTGGCCGGAGGCGTGGTCCTGTGGCGGTTCTACGCCCGTCCGCGCGAGAAGGCCGAGGAGGCGACGCAGGTGCTCTTCTCCGAGGGCCTGACCCAGGCCCAGAAGCGCAAGGAACGGTTCCGAGTGCTGCTGCCGGTGGCCAACCCAAAGTCGGCTGAGGCGCTCGGCCGGTTCGCCGGGCACATCGCCAAGCTCAACGACGGCGAGGTCATCGTGCTGCACTCAGTGGTGCTGCCCGGGCAGTTGCCGACCAGCGCCGGGCGGCGGCTGGTGCCGCGGTCGCGCGAGGTCATCGAGCACGCCCTGCGCCCGGTCCGCGGCATGGGGGTGGAGGCGTCGGCCCTGGTGCGGGTGACGCACACGCGGGTATGGAAGGCCATCGCCGACACGGTGGACGAATACAAGATCGACTTCCTGGTCATGGGCTGGATGGGCGACCGCCACGCCGACCTGGGCGCCGAGCAGCACCAGGTCATCAAGCGGTCCAACTGCGACGTGGCGGTCCTGCACGAGGTCGCCCGCAAGAGCCGCTTCCGCAACATCCTGGTCCCCATCGCCCAGCCTCAGCAGGGCGAGCTGATGATCAACATCGCGCGGATGCTGGCCGACCCGCGCCGCGGGCAGATCAACCTGCTGCACGTGCTGGAGCCCGGCTCGCGCGGCGAGCAGGCCCAGACGCTGGTCACGTTGCGGGCAATGGTCAACGAGATGAAGGATCGCTACGGCGACAAGCCGCCGCTGAAGGTCGAGGTCGCCGAGAGCGACAACGTCACTCGCGAGATCATGCGCCGCGCCGGCGAGTGCGACCTGCTGGTGATCGAGTCGGTCGAGCAGGCGTGGCTGAACCGGCGGCTGCGGCGGACCCGGGCCGAGCAGATTGCCCGACACACGCCCACGCCGTTCGTGCTGGTGGCCCGGCGGTCGGGGGCGCTGAAGTTCAACGTACAAAGCTTCCTCCAGTTCTTCCAGGACATGCAGGAAGACGTGGAGGCGCAGATGAGCCCTGCGGAGATCGAGGCGGCCGAGCGCCACAAGCAGACCGACGCCGACGACGGCACGCATGAGGAGGCCTGAGATGTCGCTGGAGCACCTCAAACATGCGGGCGTCCTGCTGCCCAAGGAGCAGTGGGGCGAGAAGCAACTGCGATCGCGCGTGCCGCGCTGGCTGCTGGTGGCCTGCGGCCTGTCGGCCCTGGCGGGGTGCGCCGTCATGTATTTCGGTGACGGCGGCGGGTGGACCTGGGCGGGCCTGGGGCTCTTCTTCGTCAGCCTGGCCGGCTTCGGCGTGCTGAACCTCCGCGGCATCAGCGAAGAGTAAGACCCGTCTAAGAAATACTCACCACAGAGGCACAGAGAAGACACGACCGAGAGCAGAATGAAAAGCCCCCCGCCCTTGATGGACGGGGGGCTGTTGCATTTGTCGGGTCAGTGCGACCGCGTCGGCCGATCAATCGTCGTCGTCTTCGTCCTCATCGTCGTCGCGCCGACGGTCGCGCCGGTCGGGGGCGACCTGCGGGCGCGGACCGACCGGGCGGGCCATCGGACGATCGCCTTCCCCGCCGGGCGCCGAGCGGCGCATGTTCTCCAGGGCGCCGCGGACAAAGTCCTGCACGTCGCCTTCCATCTTCGGCAGCCGCTCGCGCAGCTGGTCGGGCGAGAGGTTCTCGAAGACCGCCCGGCCCTCGCGATTGGTCAGCGTCAGCCGCGGCTGATCGTCCCCTCGCACCGTGGCGGTCAGGCGGAATCGCTCGTTCATGAACATCATGACCTTCACCGGCGGCCCGCCCTGGGGCATCGTCGGGGCCATCGCGCCGGGGCGTTCCGGCGCGCCGGGCATACGGCGGAGCGGCTCGGGACGCGGCTCGGGGCGACCTTCCGGCTGACGCTCCGGCCTCATTTCCGGACGGGCCTGCTGAGGCTGCCGATCGGGGTGCACCTGGCCGCCCTGAGCCTGGATCGCCCGCTCCAGGATCAGGTTCAGCTTGGCAAAGGCAGCCGGCGGCAATTCGCCGCGCATTTCCTCCACGACGGCCATCAGCCGCTGCGGCAGGACCGCTCCGGCCGGCTGCCCGACGGGGCCGGGGGTCGAGGCCCCTGGGCGCGCCGGAGCAAAACCGCGCTGCTGCTGTTGCTGCTGCGGCTGGGGCATCATCGGGCGGGCCGGCGGAACCTGCTGGAAGCCGCGGCCGGGTATCTGACCGCCCTGGCCGGGCATGAAACCGCGCTGCTGCGGCATAGCAGCCGGGGGTCCGAAGCCGCGCTGCTGCTGCCCGGGGTTGAACGTGCGGGTCTGCGGGCCGAAGCCGCGCTGCTGCGGCTGGCCGGGGCGATTGAACATCGGGCCGGGCGGCGTGAAGCCGCGATGCTGCTGCATCGGCGCCGGCGGCGTGAGACCGCGCTGCTGCTGCATGTGACCGGGCGGGGTGAAGCCGCGGGCCTGGGGCTGGCCGACGTGCGGACGGCCGGGCTGCGACTGCTGCTTGGGCTGGCCCGGGCGGCTCCCCGGCATCACGGCGTGATGCTGCTGGGCGAAGCGCTGCCAAGCGCTCCGCCAGTCGTGGCCGTCGCGCCCGTCGCGGCTGTCGCGGCCGTGCCCATCTTGCTGGCCGCGATCGCCGCGTCCGTCGCGCCGATCGTGGTCGTCATCATCGTCGCCGTCATCATCATCGCGGCGGGCCTGCCGATGCATCTGCGGGCCGCCCGGGACGCCGGGCTTGGCGGCCTGGGGCTTGGCGTTGGGACCGGGCGAGAAATGCACGGCCATCGGCTGGGCCGCCGGGGCCTTGCCCAACTCGACGCTGCGGGTGACGGACTTGGCTTTGTGGATCACGGTCACCTTGATCTTGTCGCCGGGCTTGTTGGCGGCGACGAGCTTGCGGAGCTGCTCATCAGAGTAGATGATCTGGTCGCCGACGTGGGTCAGCACGTCGCCGGCCTCGACGCCGGCCTTGGCAGCGGCGGAGTCCTTGAGCACCTGGCCCACGAGCAGGCCTCGCCCGTCGCCCAGGTCGAACTGGTTGACCAGCAGCGGCGGGACCGGCTCGACGGCGACGCCCAGGAACCCGCCCTTGCCCTGAACGGCAGCCGGGGCCCCTTCGCGAATCACGAACGCGTGCCCGTCACGCCCGTCGACGCGGAACTGAAGCGTGCGGGCCTCGCCGCGAACCGGCTTGGCGGCCGGCGCGGGGGCCTTGGCCTTGGGCGCGGCGACGCTGGCCGCGGTCGGCGAGGCGGCCGGGCTCTGAACCTGGGCGCATCCGATCATCAGCACCAGAACCAGCGTGCACGCTGTCATCGCTGCGGTCCGTATCACAGTGGGCCTCCTTAGGGTGTATGTGATCTGCTTCGCGTCATGTACTATAGCCTTAATCAGGCATAACGCCACAGGAATCGGCGCATTGCAGCATCCTTCTCACTCGCCTGACCCGGCTGCCCGCCCTATAATCCCCCCGACGGATCGCGAGGAACGAACCCAACGTCCCCTGCCCAGAGCCTGCCGTGCCCAACCGCAATCGACCAAGCAAAGCCGCCGCCAAGCGACACCACCCAGCCAACCGGACCGGTGTGGACTACCGCCACCCACCGGAGCGGCGGCTGCCCAGCCTGCCCATCACCGACGCACACATCCACCTGCGCGGCGGGCTGGAGGCGCTGCGGCGGTTCTTCCGCGTGGCCGACCTCTACGGGATCAACCGCTTCTGCTCGATGACGTTCCTGGAGCAGATCGACGAGATTCGCCGTACATGGCCCGGCCGTGTGGACTTCATCGCGATCCCGGACTACCGACAGTTCAAGCGGACCAGAAGATTTCTGAACCGGTGGCGTCATGACGTGATCGAGTTCGCCCGCCGCGGGGCAAGGATCTGCAAACTGTGGGCCGCCCCCCGGGCCCGCGAACAATGGGACTTCACGATCGACCTGCCGTGGCTTCGGCCCGTGATCGACGCGGCGGTGGACGCGGGGATGGGGTTCATGGTCCACGTCGCCGACCCGGATGCCTGGTTCGCGACGCGCTACGCCAACGCCGACATCTACGGCACCAAGGAACGCAACTACGATCAGCTCCACTGGTTCGCCGACTACGTCTCGCCGCGGCCGGTGATCGGGGCGCACTTCATCGGGCACAGCGAGAACCTCGACCATCTGGACATGCTGCTGAACGGTCACCGCAACCTGATGCTGGACACGTCGGCGACCAAGTGGATCGCACGCGAGATCAGCCGACACCGGCCGGAGCGGGCGCGGCAGTTCTTCAGCCGACACCGCGGGCGGATCCTGTTCGGCAGCGATCTGGTGATCGACCCGAAGTACGACTTCACGCACTACGCCAGCCGATACTGGGTCCAGCAGATGCTGTGGGAGTCTGCGTTCCGCGGCGATTCGCCGATCGAGGATCCCGACGCGGGAACGGCCGACGGGCGGGTGCGGCTGCGCGGCGTGAAGCTGGGCGACGACGTCCTGCGCGAAATCTACTTCGCGAACTATCAGCGTCTGATCGGCGGGCTGGAGGCGGGGCTCTTCGGGTGACCCTTGATTCCGTCGGTCGTTCGTGTAGGTTTGTCCGGGCGTTTCAAGAATCGGTTAAGCGGATCCCATCGCAAGGAGCGGCAAGTGGCCAAGATCGTGTTCATGGGCGCGGGCAGTGCGTTCGCGCCAAGGCTGTTCAAGGACATCGTGCAGACCGAGGGCGTCGGGGGCGGGGAATACTGCCTGGTCGATATCGACGCGCGGCGGCTCAAGCCGATGGCCCAACTATCGAGGAAGGTGCTGGCCAAGCTTCGCAAGGACAAACGATGGAAGGTCACCGCAACGACGAAACGCCGCGAGGTGCTCAAGGACGCGGACTTCGTCATCAGTTGCATCGAGGTCGCCGGCACGCACACCGTCCGCTTCGACAACGACATTCCGTTGAAGTACGGCATCAAGCAATGCATCGGCGACACGATCGGACCAGGCGGGATCTTCAAAGCCATGCGGACCGTACCGGCCTGGCTGGACATCCTGGCCGACGTTGAGCGGCTCTGCCCCGACGCGCTGGTGATGAACTACACCAACCCGATGTCGATCATGATGCTGGCGACCGTGCGCAGCCGCCGCGTGCAGTCGGTGGGGCTCTGCCACAGCGTGCAAGGCACCGGCAAGCTGCTGGCCCGTTGCGCGGGCGTGCCCTACGAGGAGATGAAGTGGCAGTGCGCCGGCGTCAACCACTTCGCATGGTTCACCGAGTTGTCGCACAACGGCCGCGACCTCTACCCCGTGTTGCGCAAGGCGATGAAGAACCCCGAGGTCTACGAGAAGGACCCCGTGCGGTTCGACATGATGGAGCACTTCGGGGCGTTCGTCACCGAGAGCAGCGGGCACTTCAGCGAATACCTCCCCTACTACCGCAAGCGCGACGACTTGCTCGCGAAGTATTGCCGCGAAGGCTACCGCGGCGGCACGAGCTTTTACGCCGACAACTGGCCGACCTGGCGGAAGGATCTGGACGCAAAGGTCCGCCGGCAACTGGCCGGCAAGGAGAAGATCGACCTGGCCAAGAGCCACGAGTATGCCTGCACGATCATCGGGGCGGCGGTGACCGGCGTGCCGGCCACCATCCACGCCAACGTCTCCAATGCCGGCGGGCTGATCGAGAACCTGCCTGCTGACGGCATCGTCGAGGTCGAGACGGTCGTGGACCGCACCGGCTATCACCCGACGCGGTTCGGCCGGCTACCCGACCAGTTGGCCGCTCTGTGCCGCACGAACATGAACGTCTACGAACTGGCCGCCCAGGCCTGCATCGAGAAGGACCTGCGCAAGGCCGAGTACGCCCTGATGCTCGACCCGCTGACGGCGGCCGTCTGCTCTCCGGCGGAGGTCCGCAGGATGTTCCGCGAGATGGTCTCAGCCGAGAAGAAGTGGCTGCCCGGGTTCAAGTATCGCGGCTAGAGCGGCGGACGCGCCACATCGGAAGGGAATGACAGAGCCGCGGGCGAATGCTCGCGGCTCTTTTCGTGACGGTTCATCATTGAGCCGAATGGCCTACAGCCCCGTGGTCGCTCGCCGGTAGGCCGCCTCGCCCGTGTCGCCGCTGCCGGACTGCCAGGCGGAATAGGTGGACTTCAGAACATCCTTGGCGTCAGAGATGCGCGTCGGGCCTGAGGGGTGGGTGGAAAGGATTTCCGGCGTGCCGCCCCCGCCGGCGTCCAGCAGCTTCTGCTGGAGATCGACCATGCCCCAGGGGTTGTAGCCGGCGGCGGTCATCCATTTCATGCCATACTTGTCGGCCTCCGATTCGTCGCTGCGGCTGAAGCTGAGAGACGCCAGTTGCCCGGCCAGCTTGGCCACCGCCCCGGCGGCGCTGCCGCCGCCCGCTCCAGCCGCCTCAGCCAGCACCTGCAACGCCGTGTTCTCCTGCATCTGCCGTCGCGTATGCCCGGCGGCGACGTGCGTGATCTCGTGGCCGAGCACGGCCGCCAGCTCGCGCTCGTTGGTCATCATCTTCAGAATGCCCTTGGTGACATAGATGTGGCCATCGGCCAGCGCGAAGGCGTTGATGTCGTCGCTGTTGACCGGCGTGAAACTCCATTGCGGCGAGTAGCCGCCCATGTCCTTGGACAGGGTCTGCGGAAGCTGGGCGACCAGTTTCATGCCGACCGAATTGACATAGCTGACCAGCGTCGGATTGTTGATCGCCCCGCCAAACTGCTGCTCGACCTGGGGCACGGCGCTCTTGACGGCGTCGCCGGCCTGCGAGTAGCTGATAAGCTGGAGTTCCTGTTCCCCGGTGACGGGATTGACGCCGCAGCCGGACGACAGGACTGCCACGGCCGCCAACATCATTGCCATCGCCAACATCGCCGAACGTTTCATCTTGTGCTCCTGTGGTGTAAGCGTGCGAACAGCGCCGTCATGTTTCACGTCCCGATGAACGATTGATGCTAACCCGCTCGGTGTTCGGAATCAACTGGTGCCGCGCAATATGAACGGGTTCTTGTTGACGGGCGTCGACGCAAAGTTATAGTTGGAGGTGCGCACGGTGTTCTGTTGTCACATTTCCTGTGTGGAGAAATGGAGAAGGTAGCGTTGGCAAAGCGGAAAAATGCGAAATCGGTGAAGAAGGGGGCCACGAAGAAAGGACGCAGGGGCGTCAACCGCGGCGGTCGGCCTTCGGCACTGAGTCTGCTGCCCATCGCTGACCTCGAAGCAGCGCTGGCTGCCAAGAATCGCCAGTTGTCCGCCCTCCGCGCCGAACGCACTCAGGTCGTCGGTCGGTTGGCCGCGATCGATCGCGAGATCGCCCGCCTGGCCGGCGTCCGCACCGGCAAGCCCGGACGCAAGCCAGGCCCGGCGCCCAAGGCCAAGGCCAAGGCCGTCAAGGGCGGCCGGCGGGCCGCTCGCGGGCCGCGAGCCGGTAACACGCTGGGCAACAAGCTGCACGAAATCCTGTCCGCCGCCGGTAAGCCGATGAGGTTGCTGGACGTCCTGGAGGCGGTCCGGAAGTCGGACTATCCGACCAAGAGCAAGTACCTGCGCAGCCAGGTCAGCCAGACGCTGTCGCGCGACAAGCGATTCCGCAAGGTCCGCCGCGGCGTCTACCGGACCGCGTAATCCCCGGATGCCGGAAGCAAAGGGCGTCTCTCTTCTTTCCCTTCCCCGCCGGGGAAGGGCGTGGTGGGGAATCACATGAACGGGTCTCCTTTCGGCCTGCTCGGCGACCTGACGCGGATTCAGTCCGCCCGCACGCGGCGGAGTTCCAGCTACGACCGCACCGGCGGCAACCATGACGCATGGACGATCCTGCCCGGCGAGACGCGCCCGCTGCTGGACGTCGATGGGCCCGGCTGCGTCCGGCACGTCTGGATGACGCTGAACATGCGGCGGCTCCGCTGGCACGACTACGAGGACCGCGACCCCGACTTCTACCGCAAGGCCGTGCTGGCGATGTACTGGGACGACGAGCCCTACCCCAGCGTGCTGGCGCCGCTGGGCGATTTCTTCTGCCTCGGCCATTCACTGTCGGCCAACTTCTGCTCGCTGCCTTTTTCCTCCAGCACGCAACGCCCCGGGCAGTTCGGCGCCGGCTGCGCACTCAACTGCTACCTGCCGATGCCCTTCGGCCGAAGCGCCCGGATCGAAGTGACCAACGAGGGCGACTGGCCGCTGACGCTCTACTTCTACATCGACTACGAGACGCTCGACCAGCCGCTGCCGCCGGACTCGGCCTACCTGCACGCCGCCTGGCGGCGCGAGAGCCCGACCGACGGGTGGGGCCACGACGTCCGCATCAACTCGAAGTTGGCCGACGCCGCCAACACGACCGGCGAAGGCAACTATGTCATTCTCGACGCCCGCGGACAGGGGCACTACATCGGCATGAACCTGTCGGTGGTGAACCTGGCCGGCGGGTGGTGGGGCGAGGGCGACGACATGATCTTCATCGACGGCCGAAAGTGGCCGCCGACGCTGCACGGCACCGGCTCGGAGGACTGCTTCAACCAGGCCTGGGGGATGCAGGACAACGCGTTCCTGTTCAACGGCTGCTCGCTGCACGAGTCGGTCCGGCCGCCCTACTCCACGCAGTACGTCTTCCATCTGACCAACCCCGTCCGGTTCCGCGAGTCGGTGCGCGTGACGATGGAGCACGGGCACGCCAACCACCTGGCCAACGACTGGGCGTCGACGGCCTACTGGTATCAGCTCGAACCGCACCGTCGCGTCACGCTGGGCAAGCTCAAGCACCGCCTGCCGCTGCGCAGCCCGCTGGGCAGCGAGTCGATCAGGCCCGACAGCATTCCCGACGGGCCGGCGACCGAGGAGATGACCGGCAACCGCCGTCAGGCCAAGGCGGACTTCCGCCGCCGCCTGAACGACTACCTCCAACAGTGCGCCGCCCGCGCCCGCAGAGAGCAGGATTGGGTCCGGGAAGACCGCCGCGACAACCGCCGGGCGAAGGAAGAGAAGTAACTCATCCGCAGATTACGCGGATTACACAGATTCAAACGGAGGAGAAGAAGGAAGAACCACGAATGAACGCGAATGGACGCTAATGGGAAAAGGGGCTCCGGGATATCCTTCTCTCTATTCGCGTGTATTCGTGTCCATTCGCGGTTCTCGTCTTTCTTTCTGAAATCTGCTGAATCGGCGTAATCTGCGAGTGTCTTAATCCCCCTGGTCCGGCTGGGAAGTGGCGGCCTGTCGTTTCTCCTCTTCCTGGCGCTTGCGGTCGGCGGCGTCCAGGTCGGCGGTCCGCTTGGCGATCGTGTCCAACATCAGCAGCGTCGTCGGGTCGCCGTCATGGCCGGCCGCCATGATGAGGCTCATGTGCCCGACCTTCGGCCGCTCCATCCACCGGGCATCCACGCCGGCGTCGTGCAGGGCGACGCAGAAGGCGGCCGCCTGGAGCCGCATCACCGACGGCTCATCCTGCCCGACGACGATGCGGAACGGCGGCAGTCTCTTCGTCAGCTCGTCCTTGTGCACGTGGGCCAGCGGCGAGGCGTCGGCCAGGTCGGCCGGCTTGTCGCCGAATATCTGGGCCAGCCACCTGAACTGCGGCACGGCCTCCAGGTCGATCTGGAGCGTGTAGACGCCGGAGAGAGGGAAGACGCCCGCGATCTGGTCGGGGGTCATCTTGTGGGCGGCCAGGTACTTCGGGTCGGTCATTACCAGCGCGACCAGGTGTCCGCCGGCCGAGTGGCCCGAAAGGAACATGCGGTCGGCCCGCCCGCCGTAGTCCCTGGCGTGCTCGTGCATCCACGCGACGGCCGCCGCGACATCCTGCACGTGGGCCGGGTGCTTGACAGCCGGGCTGAGCCGGTAGCCCACCGCCGCGGTCAGGATGCCGCGCTCGGCGAACGCTTTGCAGACCTCGCGGCAGTAGAGCTTGCCCCGGTCGCCCTGCCGCCACGCCCCGCCGTGCACGAACAGCAGCACGGGGGCATCCTTGACGCCCGCCGGCTGATAGATGTCCATCGCCTGCCGCTCGGCGTCGCCCGGTTTGCCGGCGACGTAGATGACGTCGCGGCGCACGTTGAACTTCGGCGTGGTCGGCTTGGGCAGGTCCACGGGCGCGGGCGGTTCGATCTTCAATTCGCCGGCCAGCCGCGCGATCCGCTTCATTTCGTCCATCGCGTCGCGCACGGTGGCCGGCCCGCGGTCGTCGCCGCGTACCGACGGCGCCAGCGCAGCGACCAGCACGAGCAGGATGATCCAGCGAGATTTCATCAGATATAGTCTAGCCCATAATCGGGGATCGGCACAGGCAGGATTCGGGCCAGCGCCGCCATCGCCGCCCGCCGCGGACGCTGCCGCATCGCCCGGGGCCAGTGCGACGGCCCGTTGAACAGCGCCGCCGCCACGTCGGGCGCATCAGCCAGCCGGATCGAATCGCCCTGGACGCGAAGGCACAGGCCCCCGCCCTGCCATTGGACCGCCGCCTCCGGCTCGCGCGCCAGACGCGGGGCCATCGCCTCCAGCAGGCCTGGCCCGTCCAGCACCAGCGCCGACATCTGCGCCCCCGCCGGCACGGGGTGATCGAACCGCGTGAGCTGCGGTTCCAGCCGGGCCTGGCCGGGCAGGCGGCGGACCATGAGCACCTTCGGCCGCATCGCGTCCAGCGCCCGCGCCGCCAGCGGGGCGAACAGTTCCACTCGCCCGACGAACTGCGTCAACACGGCCGTCTGCCAGCGGCTCTGGAGCACCGCCGGCGCGGGGCGGATCATCAGGCCGGCGGCCAGTTCGCCGCCGCGCTGGGCGACCCACGTTCGCAGGCCGACGTGGGCGGCCGCCTCGATCAGCCTGCCCAGCGGCTGTGGCGCCCACTCGTAGCGCGGGGCGTCCATCTGGTGCAGGCGGCAGAGCGGCTCGATGTCGCTGTGGGCGGCCAGCCGGATCGTACCGGCGAAGGCCTCGGGCGGGTCGAGCTTGTAGCGGTCGACCAGGAATCGCCGCACGGGCACGACCGGGCCCGCGCCGCAGCGGGCGTAAATGCCGCCGACCCCGCTGATGAGGGCGAGGTGGCAGCCGGCGTCGCGGGCGCGGGCGATGCAGGCCCGCGTGACCGCCTCGCCCAGGCCGCGGCCGCGGTGGTCCGAATCGACGCAGACCGCGCCAATGCAACCGGCCGACAGGGGTCGGCAGGCCGGGTCGGCGACGATCGAACGGATCAGCAGGCCGGCGTGGGCAACGACGCGTCCGCCGTCGCGGACGATGAACAGGTTGGCGGCGTTGGCCGGCGAGAACAGCAGCGGGAACTCCAGCTCCATCGTCGGGCCCAGGTCCAGCGAGGTGCGGAAGACCCGCTCGACCAGTTCCAGCAGGTCCTCCAGGTCGTCAGCCGACGCCGCCCGGGGCGGATCGTATTGCGATGGAATCCGGCTCACACCCGCCAATGTACCGTAGGACGGGCGGTGGAAGCAACCGGGTGGGAGAGTGCGGAATGAGGAGTGCGGAATGCGGAATCAAGAGAAGGCGCCGGCCGCGATTCCACATTCCGCATTCCGCATTCGGCTCACTTGGCCTCGACGGTCACCTTGGACGTCAGGCCCTTCTGGCCGAAGGCGTCGACGCAGGTGACCTCCAGCGTGTTGACGCCGGGCAGGAGGCTCCAGGCGTAGCTCGCGCCGCGGACGACGACGGGCACGCCCGGAGGCGTCGGCGAGCCGAGCGGGCCGTTGATCTTCAACTCGTAATGGTCGAAGTGCGGCTGGCTGTTGCCCAGCTCGACGTCGATCGAGCGCGGGGCCGCGCGGGTCAGCCGAAGCGACGCCTGGTTCAGCGTCCAGTACCAGTCGCGTCGGCGGGAGAACCAGCGCACCGCCCGGCTGGACAGCGGGGCCTTGGCGTCGGTCCAGACGGGGAAGCCGTTGCCACCGTTGACCGAACCGCCAAACGACGTGAAGGCCGGCTGCGGCTGGCTGTGGAAGTTGTTCCGCGGCGTCAACTGCATCCAGCCGCAGGTCATGATGCCCTGGGCGCTCTGCCAGGGGAAAGGCTTGTGCTCACCGTAGGTGTAATCGGTCGTGACGGGCGTGGCGTGCAGGTCGTCGTAGTTCAGCTTCAGCCGACGCTGGTAGCCCAGGTCGGTCGCAGTGTCGCCGGCCCGCGGGTAGTCGGCGATGGTCTTGCCCGGCTCGCAGAAGAAGTTCACATAGCGGTCGTGCATCTGCACGATGTCCAGCGGCTGCTTCGTGGCCGGGTCGATATAGTAGGTGGCCAGCGACGGGTCGAAGTATATCCATCGGCCCAGCTCGTTGACCCATATCTCGACGACCTCGTGGCTGTTGGCGCGGTAGCCCTGGATGGCGATGTGCCGAGCCTGCCAGCCCATCGCGGTCGCCGCGGTGATCAGCACCTCGGCGTAGCTGCCGCAGTGGCCGCAGATCGAGCCGTTCTCCAGCGCCGGGTCGAACACCTGGCGGATGTTCCAGGGGTAGTACCGTCCCCAACCCAGCCGCTTCTTGGAGGCGTCGTCGCGGACGTTGTGCCGCGCGCCCACCCACTGGCAGAGGGCGACCAGCTTGTCGAACTCGCTCTTCGTGCCGGCCACCACGTCGTCCAGCTTCGCGGCCTTGCGGAACCAGGCCAGGTCCGGCTGGTCCATCCGCTCGCAGGCGAAGTCGATGGTCGAGCGCGCGATCTTCTGCACGTCGGCCTGTGTGACCTTCATCTCGTCAGCCGGGGCGGCCTCGGGCGACAGCTTGAACCCGATCGCCAGGGACTTGAGCGTCGGCTTGGCCTTGCCGTCGCTGTGCAGTTCGATGCGGACCTGGAGGTACGGATCGGCGCCCATGTCGATGGGAGACGCGTCGGGCTTGGCAGCCGGTCCCTGCACCTGCCGCCAGTCGCTCCAGCCGGAGGCCTGGAAGAAGGTCGGCCCGTGACGGACGAAGACCTTCAGCGAACTTCCGGCAGGCTCGTCGCCGGAGGCCTCGACGGTCAGACCGGTCACTTTCGCGGGCATCGCCAGCGCCGAATCGCCGCGCAGGTCAATCACGTCGGTGGCCACCTGGCCCTGTTTGAGGCCCCTGCCCCAGTTGCGCGTGTCGAGCGTCAGGCCGGTCGGCTTGTCTGCGTCAGGCACGGGCAGGACGCGGCCGGCCTCCAGGCCCGCGTAGAGTTGTCCGGCGTCCATGCGGATAAGGGCATTGTCGTCGGCCCGGGCGGCAGGGACAGCGAGGAAGGCCGGCAGCATCGCAGCCGCGACGAGAATCAACGAATGGTTCAGCATCGAACACTCCAGGTACGGGGTAGTCTCCGTCAGGTGAAACCGGGAAACGAAGTATAGGTAGCGGGGGCGCAATTGAAAAGCCCGGCCGCCCTCGGCAGGCCGGGCTGGGGAGAAGCTCTTCGGTCATACCGCGCCGTCAGCGGATGCGGCGACGAATCCTCGCCCCGGCCAGCGACAGGCCGCCCAGCATCAGCAGGCCCAGTGTGGCCGGCTCGGGGACCGAGGCGCGCCCGATATCCAGGGCGTAGACGGCCTGCACCTCGCCGGTGACCGCGGTGGTCGCAACAACGGAAATGTACAGCCGCGAGCCGTCGCCGCTGAAGGCCAGGCCCATGCCCGCGATAAGGTCCGCACCGTTGAGCAGCGTGTCCAGTTGCAGGTAGGCGTTGCCGCCGGGCAGGCCGCCGTTGTCGGACAGGTCGAGGTCGACCAGTTCGTAGCTGATGGCCACGTCGCTGTCGTTGGAGATGGTCGGCCGCAGGGCGCTCAGGTAGGCCGTCCCGTTCAGCCCGGTCGTGGTCAGGATGTAGATGTCGCCGGTGACGGGGTCGACGGCCATGTCCTTGCCGAGGTCGGCCACGGAGGGAACGAGGTTGTCGAAGTCCGTCCCGCCGATGACCAGGGCCTGGGCCGCGGAGCGGTCACGGAAGTAGGCGTTGCGCGTGCCGAAGGTGGTGGCGTTCGGCTCGGTCGCACGCGTGGCATCGACGTGCACGGCGTAGATGCTCTGGAACCAGTTGCCCGAACCGCCGGAGGTGCTGACGCCCAGGAAGTAACGGCTGACCAGCCCACCCGCATCGTTCAGCGAGGCGCTGGCCGCGTCGTTGGTCGGGGCGAACTGGCTCTTGAAGGTGTCCACTGTCAGGCCGTTCCAGTGGCCTCCGTCGCCCAGGCTGCCCACGCTGTCCTGAAGGGTGGTCAATGTGACGTAGGCCGAAGTGTTCACCGGCGTGCCGGTCGTCCCCTCATTGAGTTGGCCGATCGCCTCCGAGGCCGACTGGGCGACATATTCCTGCCAGTGGGGCGCTCCGCCACTGTTGGCGCCGGTGATCACACCGGCATGACCATTGGTCACCATATAGGGGTCGTAGCTCACACCCATCGAGACCGAATTGGTGACGCTGTTGTTGCCAGCCACCGACCCGGTGTACACGTAGGGCGTCGTGTAGACCCGCGTGGTGCCGATCCCGGCGTTAACCGCTGGCAGGCCCTTCTCATACTCCGCGATGGGGTCGAACCGCGCGATCTCGTATCCGTAGCTGGAGCCGTCCAGACCGTAGACGACACCCGTATCGGTGTTCACCGCCAGGTCGCCAACGCCGGCGGTGGGGTTGTACCCGCTGCCGTAGCCAATGGTGCTGTCCAGCAGCATCGGCCCGGAGACTGTGCCGCCGACTCGGACCTGCAACGCCGGCCCCGCGACGTCGGCCCACACCGGCCCGACCGTCAGCAGCAGTCCGGCACAACCCAGCATCAGAATGGCCGCAACCTTGTTCATGGCGTCTCCTTCACTTATGAAATGACTCTCACTGGACGACAGAATCGAGAGGAACGTCGGAAACGGGCACCCGGCAGGAACCGTTCCCTTGCGTTCCAAGACAGCGTCTCAAACTGCTCTCAACCTGGCCTACCGTCGAAGTGCCAAACCCAACGCGGCTGCGATAACCGTCGCTGCGGCGAGACTTGAAGTTGAAGTAAGCCGCATGATTGAGGTGAAGCAAGATTCGTACCAGATTCGATACAAATTCCAGGGAAGTACCGTAATTGTAAATGGCGCCATGAATTGTAAAATTTATAAAGCCGAAGAAAGGAAGTCGTTGGTGGCCTTCTTGTTGCAGAAAGTCAACATTCGGGTGGGGAATGTTGCCCAGAGGCAACCTCCATTCAGTTCGGCACCTCTGGGGCTCTAACAGAACCTACGCGGGATCGCGCAGGTTCTGTTAGAGCCCCTTAGAGGAGCGGCAGATTCCGGTGGGCAGTTTCTCGGACGGGCCCGCCAAACGCGATCCCGCGTGGCAATCGAGATGAATTCTCAGCGGGATCGTCGTCGGCAGACTCGCCGCCGCCCCGCAACAAGGAGCAATATCCCGCCGGTCGCCAAGAGGCCAAGCGTCGCCGGTTCGGGGACTGCAACCGGGGCGTCGAAGATGAACACCCGCTTGGAGTTGTTGTCGCTGTCGCCGTTGGTCACGTAAAGCACCGAGCCGTCGGGGCTGAAGGCCAGCCCGCGGGCGGCCACCAGGTTCTCGCCGGTCAGGTCGTTGGCGTTGGACGCGGCCGTGTAGGTCAGTTCCAGGTAAGTGTTGGCCGAATCCGGGTCCAGGTCCACGATTGACGTGATCGAGTTATCGCCCAGATTGCCGAAGCTGAAGCTGACGGCCGACAGAAACACCCGTCCGTTGGTGCGGTCGTCGCTGAGGAAGTAGAGGTTCCCGTCTCCAGGGTTGATTGCAATGTCCTGGATGCTGTCGTTGATGACCGGCACCAGGTCGGCCATGAAGTTGTTGGTCGTGTCCCCGCTGTCACGCAACGTGCCGCCGGCCGTTACGGACCGTGTGCCGGCGGTCGTCGCTGTCGGGGCGACGGAGTATCCGCCGATGTCCATCTTGCGGATGAGCGTGACACTGGCCCCGCCGGAACTGGCCAACAGCATGTGGAACGTGCTGCCATCGTCGCTGACCAGGGCCAGGGCTTTCTTGAAGTTGCCGGTATCGATGCCGACGTTCTGCGCCGCCAGCAGCGCCGCCACCCCGCCGTCGACGTTAAAGTTGTCGGACGTGTCGCGAAGCTGGTACTCCGCCAGACCGAACGTGCCCCCGTTGCCTGACAGCCCGAAGAACGTGTTGATCGAATTGCCGCGGGCGTGGCCTGCGACCACCAGCCCGTTGGCGGCCTTCACGCCGCCAACCACCGACCCGGCATAGAGTTCCTGGTTGGCGTAGGTCTGGAAGACCGTCAGGGCGCCGTTGGTGACCGCGTTGTTGGGCGAGGCCAGCGCCGGATCGAACACATACTGGTCGAAGCCGCTGGCCGACCCGTCCTTGTCCATCACCACGACGACGTGCTCGCCGGGGTTGTCATCCTTGGCAATGACGCCGATCTTGTTCGCGTCGTCGAAGCCCCCGCTGAATCCGCGACTGTCCCAGAAGACCAGCGGCACCCCGCTTCCGTCAAGCCGCATCTGGTAAGCCGGTGCGGCCAATAGACTTGAGGTGACCAGCAGAGTCAGCAAGGCCGAGAGGGCGAGCAGGAACCTTCCCATCTCTCTCCTCCAGTTCCCCCCAAGAGAATGAGCCGACAGCACCACCCCCCCCGCATTGCCCCCTGGCAGCAGTAGCTCCGACCGTCTCAATTACGACTTAGTATCAACTGGCCTGCAAGATCTGGCACATCAGCGCGTTAGTATTAATAGCCCTTTGGTAGTGATGAGTCAAGGCGGATTTGCCCCAGTTCGCCGTCCGGCTGCCGGCAGCCTTTAGGGGCTCTAACAGACCTACGCGGGTCCGCGTAGGTCTGTTAGAGCCCCTTAGTCCGTCAGTGCGTTCGACGCCGCAGGCGCCCCGGCCGGTCCCTAACCGCCAGGCAGGAGTTGGTCAACGCCCAGCCTCGGCGGTGTTCACGAGAACCCGCATTAGAGGCCCCGTACAGCCCACCGGCCCGCCGAAATACTCAGGCGGGCCGGTTGGCCAATCATGGAACGACCGGGCGAATCAGCCGGTTTCAGTTGTTCGCGGCCTTGGGACCGACTGCCTCGGCCAGGTCGTCCTCCCACGCCCCGGTCAGCTTGAGGTCGAACTTCTCCTGGAGCACCTTGAAGACGTTGGGCGTCACGAAGCTCGGCGGGCGCGGGCCGACGCGGATGCCCTTGACGCCCAGGCTCAGCAGCGTCAGCAGCACAGCGACGGCCTTCTGCTCGAACCAGCTCAGCACGATCGTCAGCGGCAGGTCGTTCACGCCGCAGCCGAACGCCCCAGCCAGCGCGACCGCGACCTGGATCGCGCCGAAAGCGTCGTTGCACTGGCCCATGTCCAGCAGCCGCGGCAGTCCGAGCAACTGGCCGTGGTCCCGGTCGTTGATGCGGAACTTGCCGCAGCCGAGGGTCAGGATGAAGCTGTCGGCCGGCGTGTTGCGGGCGTATTCGCTGAAGTAGTTCCGCCCCGGCTCGGCGCCGTCGCATCCGCCGATGACGAAGAACCGCGAAATCTTCCCGTCCTTGACCGCCTGCACGATCGTCGGCGCCAGGCCCAGGATCACACTGTGGTGGAAACCGATCGTGGACTGGCCGCCGGGCTCTGCCTGCTCGGGCAGCGCCGGGCACGCGACGGCCTTGGCGATCACCGGCGAGAAGTCGACCTCGTCGCCGGTCAGCCGGGTCGCGCCGGGGACGGCCGTCGCCCGCGTGGTAAACATCCGCCCGGCGTAGCCGTTGGGGATCAGCACGCAATTGGTGGTCCCGACGACCGGACCGGCGAAGGCGGCGAACTCCTTGCGCTGCTTCTGCCAGGCGCCGCCGACGTGGCCGGCCAGGTTGGGGTGCTGGCGTAGCCTGGGATACATGTGCGCCGGCAGCATCTCGCCGTGGGTATAGACCTTCACCTGCGGAGCGGTCCTGCGGCATTGCTCCAGCAGGTTCCACAGGTCCAACAGGTCGTGCCCGGTGACCAGGATGCCCGGGCCGGACCTGGTGCCGTGGTAGACGTCAGCGACCTCGGGCTTGCCGAACCGCTCGACGTGGCCGTCGTTGAGCAACTGCATCACCCGCAGGTTCATCTGCCCGCAGGTCATCAGCATCTCCAGCAGCGTGGGCACGTCGAAATTGACGTTGGTCATCGTCGCGAACAGGGCCTCTTCGATGAAGGCCGCGACGGCCGGGTCGCTCTTGCCCAGGCGGCGGGCGTGGTGGGAGTAGGCGGCCATCCCCTTGACGCCCAGCAGCAGCGTTTGCTGGAGCGATTCGACGTCGGGGTTCTTGCCGCAGACGCCCAGTTCCGTGCAGGCCCCGCCGGGCAGGCGGGCCTGTTCGCACTGGTTGCAGAACATCGGCATCGGGGCGGCGCCGGTCGCGGCGGCCGACGGTGTGGCGGTCGTTGCCATCGGGGCGTTCCTTTCGGTCGCGGTGAGGTCCATGTTTCTGCCGGCCGGTCCGTCCAGCCGACTTGGCAACATGATAGGGCTCCCGCGCCCGGCTGAATGTGATCTGGATCAAACCCGCGGAGATTTCCGCCCCCCCGCCCGGATCGAACGTAGAGCGGATGAGTGAGAGCATTCTTCATAACTCAGTTCGCCGCTGAGGCACAGAGACGCTGAGGGAATGGGCTTGGACAAGAACGGGCATCGGAAGTGATCGAAAGACTCGAGCGCAATGCCTTCCATGAACCATTGTTCCTCTGCGACTCAGCGTCTCAGCGGCCAATCATAGAAGATCCTCCGCCCCTCAACCCCTCCGCCCCTCCGCCCCTAAGCCCCTCTGCCCCACCAGTCTCTTGCAGCTTCCAACGCGGGTGCTAGACTGCACGCCTGTTACGGGGCCGATCGCGGCTCCAGCCTGCTGACTCCGGCACGAGGTGCAAGATGGCCGCCAAAGGTGACTGGAAACTTCGGGCGTGCAGCGAATTCTGCGGCGTCGGCCCCGACGGCGCGGTGCGCGAGGTGGACCGCAGCGACGCCCACTGGCAGGCGGCTGCCGGCGGGACCGTCCGCATCGCCACGCCGCGCAACGGCTGGGCGTCGTTGAGGCTGATCGTCGAGGGATTCGGGACCTGCCGCGTGTCGGCCGACGTCGGCGACGGGGTCGCCGTGGACATGCACCGGGCGTTCTTCCACCGGCTCAAGAAGGACGGCGCCTGGCACGCCGACGCCCTGGTTCCACTGCCCAACCCGGCGACGCTGGAAGTGCCCGACGCGGACAACGCCGTGCCCGGCCAGAAGGTCGCCCTGGTCTGGGTGGACCTCTGGATCCCCCGCGACGCAACGCCGGGCACGCACGCCGGCACGCTCACGCTCTCGGGCGGCGGGCAGACGCAGTCGATCGACCTGGCCGTCGAGGTGCTCGCGGCGTCCTATCCCGACGCCGACTGCATCCAGATGGACTACAACAGTTACGGCTCGACATTCCTGGAGAACCTGTACGGCAGCCAACTGCCGGCATCCGGCGCCCGGCGGGACAAGGCCGTCCTCGACCTCTGCCACCAGTACCACGCCCTGGTCTACGAGCATCGCGGGCTCTATCACCAGTTGGGCGTCGGCCACTCGGGGGTGACCCACCGCCTGTTCGCCCCGACGCTGTCCGGCGACGGGCGAAACCGCCACGTCAAGGACTGGTCGCTCTACGACTACCACTACGGCCCGCTGTGCGACGGGTCGGCGTTCGACGGCTGCCGCCGTAAGTCCGCCCCTGTCTACTCGATCTACACCCCGTTCAACGTCGGCTGGCCGGCGGACTATCTCGGCTACGGCCAGCCGGGCTACCGCGTCGAGCTGGTCAACGTGCTCAAGGACTTCGACGCCCACTTCCGGGCCAAGGGCTGGACCAGGACGGTGCTGGAGTTCTTCTTCAACCACAAGAAGCGCTACCGCTTCTTCGAGTGGGACGGCGACGAGCCGCGCTACGCCCGCGACGACGCGACGTTCCGGCTCTATCGCGGGTTCCTCGACGAGGTCGCCCAGGGCAGCCCGGTGAGGTGGCGGTTCCGCCAGGACGCCAGTTGGATGATGAAGGAGCACTTCCGCGACCTGCTCGGCGTGGTCGACTTCTGGGTCTGCGGCGGGTTCGTCAGCGCCTGGCCCAAGGAGGTTCACGCCGGCCCGATGGCCCGCGGCGACATCGTCTGGTGGTACAACGGCACGCCGACGATCGACCAGTGCGCCGCGGACATCAACCAGCTCGTCTACAAGACCTGGTTCCGCGACTTCACGGGCAACTGCATCTGGCTGACCACCAGCACCGGGCCCGACCCCTGGTTCGACAACAACGGCTGCGCGACCGGGCTGATCTACCCCGGCGTCCGCTTCGGCGTCCCCGGGCCGATCCCGAGCATCCGCATGAAGGTGCTCCGCAACGCCGTGCAGGACGTGAACCTGCTCCAGCAGGCCGTCCAGGCCGGCACGGACAAGCAGGCCATCGTCGCCGAAATATCCGCGAAAGCGCCGATGAAACTGTGGCGTCCGCCGTCGGAGGGAATGGCCACGCTGCCCCCGATGGAATGGACCGCCAGCAACATGAAAGTCCCCAGCGAGCCGGACCAGGCCCGCTGGTCCGCGACCGGCCCGTTGTGGTGGTCGGCCATCCGCCAATCCGCCCAGGCCCGCGCCCAGGAGGTGACCCGTGGCTAAGAACAGGAGCAAGGCGAAGGTCGCCCGCAAAGCCCCCCGCAAGCCCAAGGCCGCCCCGGCCCGCAAGGCGTCGGCTGCCGACGTGAAGAAGGCCCTGGCCGCCCTGCACGAGGTCGCCCGCGCCTGCACGGTCATGTTCGACGGCGAACTCTGCCGCCAGATCGTGACCGAGCGGTCGTGGAAGTGGATGCGCGACTTCGACCCCGCCGACGTCTGGTCGGCCCACGACAACTACGACGTGGAGCACGGGCCGTTCATCGCCGCCAAGAAGACGCTGCTGCGGTTGCAGAACCTCGCCCCGGCCGGCATGGTCGTCCGCTGCTCGCTCTGGCAGCCGGTGCCGACGCTCAAGGACCGGGTCACCTGTGTGATCCAGAACGGCGGCATCGCCCGCTGGCAGGACTTCGGCACGCTGCACATGGGCCTTACCCCGCAGCAGCGCCGGGTGCTCAAGTCCGGCAAGCCCGTCCAAGTGCCCCCGGGCAAGAGCGGCATATTGACCGTGCTCACGCCCGTCCGCGACAGTCTGAAGGAAATCACCGGCTTTGTCGAAGTGAGCACCAGCCAGAAGGACCTGGTCATCAACTGGTGAGCGGGCTCGCTGACGGTCATCGGGCGTGACGCGCGATCCGCGCGGACTTGGCGACGACCGATCGCGCCAGGCGACGGGCCGACCCGTCCAGCCGCCCGGCCCTCAGGTAGCAGCGGAAGAACCGCAGCGCGTCGGTCCGCGTGACGAACGGGGCGTATCGGCCGGTCGAGTAAAGCAGTTGGCCCAGATCCTTCACCCGCCAGCGCCGCGTGCGCCATCGCGGCCGGAATACCCGCGCCAGGTCGATCAGGTGAAACACCGCGGCCTCTTCCCCTCGCCCCTCCGCGGAGAGTGGCTGGGGCGAGGAGGCATCGCCCGGGCTCATGAAGAGGTGCGCCAGGTAAAGGTCGCGGTGCACCAGGCCCAGGCTGTGGAAGTAGCCCACGAATCGGCCCAGCGCCCGGGCCAGCGCCCGCCGACGGGTCATCGGCAGGTGCGGGCCTTCCGCCGGCAGCCATTTCTCCAGCGACTGGGCCCCGTCCAGTTCGACCAGGCCGATGCAACTGCTCGCCGCCGACCCCCGGCTGGAGTTGCCCATCAGCACCGGCTCGGGCACGGGCACGCCGGCCGACGCCAGTTGCCACAGGGCCGACCACTCGTCGGCCGCCTCGCTGGGCAGGTGGCCGGGCGCCAGCCAGCGCCGCAGCCGGCGCATCGGCCTGGGGCGGTATCGCTTGAGGTAGAACGTCAGCGGCGGCGCCCCGGCCGACCGGTCGAACGACAGCCGCAGCCGCTCGCGATGGCCGGGCAGCGTCGGCTTGGTCAGCGATCGCCCGGCCTGCGAGGCCATGACCGCCTCCAGGCTGTCCAGGCCCCGGGCGCGGAGAGTCTGGAGGCATCGCCCGTTGACGACCAGGCGGTCGGCCGCCACGGTCGAGATGCGGTCGAACCACCAGTCAGCCGGTCGCGGCGGAGCCGGGATTTCGTCGGCGGGTTCCACGGGCCAGGGGCGCTCCGGAAATAACGGACATGACTCCGGACGTACGATAACGCCCGCGGGCGGAGGATGCAACGGGCGAAGGATCGCCCGGCGAAGTTTCAGGCATTCGCGTTGGCGGACCGATGGTAAGATCAGGGCCCCAGGCGGAGGCGGCCTGTCACGGGAGGCCGACGGCATGAGCAGTCAACTCAAATGGCGAGCGGCAGCCGCCGTGTGCGTCGCGGTCGCGCTGTTCGGGGCCGCATGGGCGGCGCTGGCCGGATCGGCCGTCGGGTGTGATGCCTGCGAAAGCGCCGCCGAACTGCTTGGCGGCAAGGCGGTGGCCTGGGCGGGCGTCGGGCTCTACCTCCTGTTGCTGGCGATGTTCGTGCTGGGCCGATGGACGCGCCTGGCCGGCTGGGGCGTCGGGCTGGCCTCGGGCGTGCACGTCGGGTTGGTCGCCCTGCTGCTGTTCAAGTCCCTGGGCTGCGTGCCTTGCGTGGTCACGGCGCTGGGCGCCTGGTCGGCGCTGACCGTGATCCTGGTCGGCGGGCTGCTCCGCTGGCTGGACGCCGGCGCGGTCGTGGTGGCGGGCCTGACACTGGCGTGCGTGGGGATCCTTGTGGCCTGGAAGATGGTGGGCTGGAGCTACGACGCCCAGGCCCGGCGGATGATGGACAACCTGCTGGCGACCGAACCGCCCGTGCCGGCCGCCCATGCCCGCGTCATCGTCTATGTCCGCGAGGGCTGCCCGCACTGCAAGTATCTGCGGGAGGTGATTCTCCCGCCGCTCGAACGCCGCATGGAAGGCCGCTTGGAGGTCGTCTATCGTGACGCCCCCAGCCGCATGCCCACGCCCATCATCTTCATGCTGGGCAGTCGCAACAAGTTCTTCGTCGGCGAGACGCCGGAGTTCGAGCTGCGCCGAGCGGTCGAGGCGGCGGCCAAGTAGGCGCGACGCCCTCCCCTTGCCCCGGCCGCGGGACAAAGGAATAATGTCCAGCCGGGCCGACGCGACGACACTACCGAGAGACCTGGAATGCCCGCTTTCCGCCATTGCCGGACGCTCCTCGTATGTGGCGCAACGATGCTCATGGGCGGCTGCGCCGGCGGACCCGGCTGGACGCGTCTGGAAGGCCCCTCGATGGCGCCTCAGGATGTGGTCGTCCTCCAGGACGTCGAGTCGGCCAGTCCCGGTCGGCCGAGCGAGCGGGCCCCGGTTCGGTCGGTCGTCTTCAGCGGACGCGGCATGACCACCGACGCCAACGGCGAGCCGATCCGGGCGTGGCAGATGATCGCCCTGGCCAGCCCGTCCGACGCCCCCGGGCGCGTCGATGTCTGGGCCGTCGTCGGCGTCGCCAACCACCTCACGCGCACGACCACGCACTGGAAGCTCTACCGCAACCAGCAGCAGATGGAGTTCTGGACCTACCACGGGCGATGGAACATCTACGGCCAGGTCTCGGCCCACGGGCCGGTCGAGGAGGACCTCCAGCCGCAGTTGCGGTTCTCCGCGTCGCTGGACCCCTCCATCGACCCGGACGATTACCTGGACGGTGTCGACGAACTGCACAAGCGGCTGCTGCTGATGCGGGCCGACCTGGAAAAGCGCAGCCAGGAAGGCCAGTCGGCTGCGGATGAGCTTCAGCCGCGGCTGGACGCCATAAGCGATCTCATCTCCCGCGTCGAGCGGATCGAAAAGAATTGACGCCCCCTCAATCAGTCACGCCCAGGTAGACCGGTCGGTCGCCGACCGGGGAGTCGATGAGCTCCAGCGCCTTGGCCGGGTAGAACCGGACCTTGCGGAGTTCCGCGACCGACATCCAGCGAACCCCGGTCTGACCCTGATCGGGATGGCGGCCCGGCTCGGGCTGGCCGCCGCCAGTCACGCGGCAGTCGAAGTGGATCTCCACCTGGTGGATCGCCTCGTTCGGATCCCACAGCGGATCGGGTCCGACCGTGAACTCGCATACGAACAGCGCGTCGCCGACCTGCACCTGGGCGCCGGTTTCCTCCAGGCATTCCCGGCGGACCACCTCGGACAGCGGCTCGCCCGGGGTCACAGCGCCCCCGGGAACGGCGTAGAACGCCTCGCCGCGGGAGTCGCGATACTCAACGACCAGCACCCTGTCGCCATCGCGCACCAGGCCGCGCGCCGCAAGCCGAAGCTTCATTTTCGACCTCCTGCAAGGGGTGTGCCGCCCGTCCGCAGGGCCATAAGTTAGTGAATTTCCGGTCCGCGGCAAGCTGTTTCGAGTATAATTCCCCGCGGCCGGCAGGGGTCGGCTTGGCCGTCCCGCCACGTCGGGACTTTCACTCTCACTTTCCGCCCGGGGACAGGCGTCTTGAAGCGAACGCACGCGATCAATCCGCGCACCGGCGGCCTCCTCGTCGCGCTGTTGTCGGTCTGCCTGCTGGCCGGCGGCTGCGGGTTCAGCGAGCGCGGCTTCCCCATGCACAGAGAGGACGTCGTCTACGTCGCCGCCGAGCGCCACGCCCCGGCGTCGCAGAAACTCACCCGCGTCTGGCTGGAGCGGTCCGAGAAGCGGCTGGATTACCTGCTGGACGACGACCCGCCGATGCTGACCGATGACCTGACGCTGGCCAGCGGTCGGGCAGCCGACGTCTTTGCCTGGTTCGACATTACCCCGTCGCGACTGCCGACGATCTGGGGCAACTGGGGCGGCCTGCGCGACACGGCCCAGAGCAGCGGCGTCAACCGCAACCCCGACGAGGTCGTCCCCGACTGGCCGGGCTTCGAGCAGGTCTGGATCCCCGTCGACCGCGACGTGAAACTGTCGGCCAGGCTGGGCCTGTATCGTCGCGACGGCGTCGTGCAGCGGGCCGACTGCATCGTCATCGAGCCGGGCTTCTACGGCGGCAACAACATCCGCCGCACCGAGGATCTGTCCGGCCTGCTGATGTCCCACGGCTTCCACGTCCTGGCGATCGAGCTGCGCGGGCACGGACAGACCGAGGCCTCCCAGCCGGAGGTTCCTTACACCTTCGGCCTGGTCGAGACGGGCGACCTGCTGGCGGTGTCCGAGTGGCTGACCGCCAGGCCCGACGTGCGCCGCACCGGGCTGATGGGCTTCTCGTGGGGGGCCAACAGCGCGATCCTGGCCGGCTGGTACGACGGCGGCGGGCTGAACGATCCCGACGTCGCCCCGCAGCTCCGCAGCCGCCTGCGAAGTTTCGACAAGCACCGCCACTTCCAGGCCGGCATCATGGTCTTTTCGCCGGTCGTCCGGTTCGAGCGGTTCATCGACCGCATGGACCGCCCGCAGCGGATCTGGCGCGAGCCGGCCTACGCCCGGCTCCAGGCAATGATCCGCCAGCGGATGGACTACAAGCACTTCCCCAATCCCAGCGGCAGCCTGCACGAGCTGATCGCCCACGAACTGACGCGGTCGCCGGTCTGGTACGACGGGCTCATCCCCGACGCGATGCAGTTCATGCGGACGGTGGACGAGGGCGACGCCAAGGCCGGCGACAAGCTCGGCCGCGTCCGCGTGCCGATGCTGATCGTCCAGGCTGCCGACGACCCGATCGGCCCGGCTCAGGAGGTCGCCGACCTGATTTCCACCAGCCGAAATCCCAACGTGGCCGCGATCGTCCTGCCGGGCGGCGGACACGTGGGCTTCGCCGCCTACCGCCGATCCTGGTTCTACAGCCTGATCGTGAACTTCTTCGACGCGTCCACCGGCCCGGTGGCCGTCCCGCCGCCCGCCGCCGCAGCGAAGTGACCCCCGGCTTGCCTGCCCATCTGTGCGGTGCCACTGGCATCGCCTGCCTGTTTGTGGCACAATAGGGAGGGTTCGTTTGAGTCCCGGCCGGCCCGCTTTGCCTCTGCCGGCCGCCATGGAAAGGCGATCTTCGATGAGCAGCAGTCCTTCCGATCCCGCCAACAAAGCCCGCGGACAGGTGCAGGTGGAACCCCTGCTCTGCAAGTCCTGCGGCCTGTGCGCCGAGTATTGCCCCGAGCACCTGATGAAGGCGGCCACCGACATCCCCGCCGACGACCGCGAAGGTCCGACCCTCAACCCCTCCGGCCACGTGGTCTACCTCATCCACGACCCCGACGGGCAGTGCTCCGGGTGCGGCATCTGCGCCACCGCCTGCCCCGAAGGCGCGGTGGTGGTCTACCGCCGGGCGGCCTTCAAGTCCGGCGCCGGCCCGCAGCGGCAGCCGGCTGCGAAGGAGGCCGGCAAATGAGCGCCAAGACCTCCGCCTCGCGGCGCTGCCTGCTCAAGGGCGAGGAAGCCATCGTGCTGGCCGCCGCCGTCGCCGGCGCCGACCTCTACGGCTATCCCATCACACCGGTCACCGGCGTGGTCGAACTGGCCAGCAAGCTCTTCCCCGCGGTCGGGCGCGTGTTCCTCCAGGCCGAGAGCGAACTGGCCGCCGCGAACATGGCCTACGGCGCCTCGGCGGTCGGCCAGCGGGTGCTGTGCGTTTCCAGTTCGCCGGGCGTCAGCCTCAAGCAGGAGGCGATCAGCTACATGTGCGGCGCGGAGCTGCCGGGCGTGTTCGTCAACGCGATGCGCGGCGGGCCTGGCCTGGGCAACATCGGCGCGTCCCAGGCTGACTATTTCCAGGCGACGCGCGGCGGCGGCCACGGCGACTACTACACGCCGGTCTTCGCCCCGGCGACCGTCGGCGAGACGTTCAGCATGACGCTGGAGGCCTTCAACGTCGCCGACCGCTACCGCACGCCGGTGATGGTGCTGATCGACGGCTCGATCGCCCAGAGCACCGAGAGCGTGCAGGTCGGCCCCGACGCGGCCGAGCTGGTCGCCCGCTTCGACAAGCCCTGGGCCGCCACCGGCGCCGTCGGGCGGAACAAGAACGTTGTCAGCAGCTTCCGCCTCGAGCCGCTGGAGGCGTTGGAGAACCTGAACATCCTGCTCCAGGAGAAGTACGACCGCATCGGCCGCGAGCTGGGCGGTATGGCCGCGACCGCCCTGATCGACGACGCCGAACTGCTCGTGGTCGCCTACGGCTCGATGGCCGGTCTGGCCCTGGCGGCGGTGCACAAGGCCCGCGCCAAGGGCATCAAGGCCGGGCTCGTCCGCCCGCAGACGCTCTGGCCTTTCCCGTCGGCCGTGCTGCGAGAGGCCGCCTGGCGGGCCAAGGCCGTCCTCGTGTTGGAGATGTCGGCCGGGCAGATGCTCGAAGACGTGCGGCTGGCCCTGGGCGATGCCCGGGAGATATTCTTCTACGGCCGCATGGGCGGCATCGTGCCGGTGGAGCAGGAGATTCTCGAACAGATCGAGCAGGTCTCCCGCACCGCGGCCGGCGCGTCAGCCGCCGCCGATTTCTCGGCCCGCACGCGGCTGCTGGAGCGAGAGCACATCGTCCGCCGCCTGCCGCGGCCGACGCATTACAGCGAACCGGCGCCCATGGAGCGCCGCTATCGCCCGCCGGCTGACGGCCAGAACGTCGTCGTCGCCCGCTCCAACGCGATCGAGGACGTGCCCACGCACTACTGCCCGGGGTGCGGCCACGGCAATCTGCACCAGATCATCGCCCACGCGATCGACGAACTGGGGCTGCGCGAGACGACCATCATGGTCGAGCCGGTCGGCTGCTCGGTGGTCACCTACTGGAACTTCGACACCGTGCAGGCCGCCCACGGCCGCGGCATGGCCCTGGCGTCGGCGATCAGCCGAACGCACGAGAACCGCGTGGTCATCAGCTACCAGGGCGACGGCGACCTGGCCAGCATCGGAATGGCCGAGACCATGCACGCCGCCAGCCGCGGCGAGGACTTCGTGCTGATCTTCGTCAACAACTGCATCTACGGCATGACCGGCGGGCAGATGGCCCCGACCTCCATACCGGGCCTGCCGACCACGACCTGCGACGCCGGGCGCGACGTCGCCGACGTCGGCGCGCCGATCGACATGTGCAAGCTCTTCGCCCAGCTCGACGGCGTGGTGTCGCTGGAGCGTGTCGCGATCAACGGGCCCGCGGGCCTGAACCGGACCGCCCGGGCGATCAAGAACGCGCTGAAGTTCCAGGCCGACGGCGTCGGCGGGCTGAAGGTTGTCGAGGTGCTCAGCCCCTGCCCCGTCGGGTGGAAGATGTCGCCTGTCGACTCCCAGAAGTACATCACCGACGTGATCAGCAAGCAGTTCCCGCCGGGCAAGTTCAAGGAGCCCGGCCCGCAAGCCCACGCCCGCCGCCGCCATCCGGCGCCGGCCGACGCGCAGGACATCTTCGACCGCGCCCCGCTTCACTGGGTCCAGCCGGCCGACGGCTACGCCCCGCGCCAGGCGGGCCGATTCGCCAAGCCGGGCCTGCGCCTGGCCGGTCACGGCGGGCAGGGCATCGTGCTGCTCAGCGGCCTGGTCGTCCACGCCGCGGTCCGCAGCGGGCGACGCGTCAGCCTGCTGCCCAGCTACGGATCGGCCATGCGCGGCGGGACCTGCAACTGCCAGGTCCGCATCAGCGACGCGACCATCGCCTCGCCGTACGTCTCGGCGCCGGACATCGTGGTCGCGATGAACCAGCCCAGCTACGCCACCTTCGGGCCGACCGTCGCCGACGGCGGCCTGCTGCTGTTCGACAGCACTTTGGTGACCGACCCCGATGCGATCGCGATGCCCGACGGCACTGAGCGAATCGGGGCGCCGATCACGAAGATGGCGGCGAAACTGGGCAACGAGCGAATGGCCAACATCGTCGCCGCCGGCGTGCTGGTCGCCGCGACCGACCTGCTGGACCCGGCGGCCATCCGCGACAGCATCCCGGAGATCTTCGCCGAGCGGCCCAGGCTGATCGAGCCGAACCTGGCCGCCTTCGAGGCCGGGCTGGGCTTCGGCGTGCAGTCGGCGAAGAGTTCCTGATGTTTCCCGGACGCGGGCACAGAGTTTTCCCGGACGCGCTCCCTTACGGTCGCGGCTAAACATTTGCTGAATCCTGTAGAAGCAATCTTCACCACAGAGAACACAGAGAGCACAGAGTCGGGAGTGTCAAGAAATTCTTGATTTCAGGCATTTCTTGACGCTTCTGACCTCCTCTGTGATCTCGGTGTCCTCTGTGGTGAATGAAGATTTCTCTTGCAGGTCTCAATAAACGTTCAGCCGCGACCGTGAGGGAGCGCGTCCGCAAGATACCTTGTCCGTCCTCTCGCATGATCGTTCTCGGACTTCTTCGATCCGACACAGGAGTCTCCCCGCATGGCATTCGCGATCCGGCCCGGCCAGACAGTGCTGTTCATCGGCGACTCGATCACCGACTGCGGGCGCCGCAACGAGTCCGCCCCGCTGGGCAACGGCTACGTGAAGATGGTGAACGACCTGATCGCCGCCCGCTACCCGTCCCACGGGCTGACCGTCATCAACACCGGCATCGGCGGCAACACGGTCCGCGACCTGCGCGACCGCTGGACCGACGACTGCATCCGCCACCGGCCCGACTGGCTGAGCATCAAGATCGGCATCAACGACCTGCACCGCTGGCTGCGCAACGGCGAGGGGCTGGTCACGCCGGAGCAGTTCGCCGAACTGTATGACGAAATCCTCGCCCGGGCCAAGGCCGAGACCCGGGCCCGCCTGGTCCTGATCGACCCGTTCTACATCTCGACCGACAGCAGCCCCGGCTCGCACCGCGCCCACGTGCTGAAGCACCTGCCGCTCTACCAGCGGACGGTCGACCGGATGGCCGGGAATTACAAGGCCCTTCACGTCCGCACGCATCGCCTGTTCCAGGAGCAGCTGCGCCGCCACCTGCCCGACCGCTTCTGCCCCGAGCCGGTCCACCCCAACGCCGCCGGGCACATGGTCATCGCCCACGGCTGGCTCAAGGCCCTCGGCTGGTGACGCCGCACATCGGAGGAGCGTATGGCCGACCCGGAGCGCCCGAACATCCTGGTCCTGTTGACCGACGATCATGGCCAATGGGCATCCGGCTGCTACGGCATGCCGGCGATTCACACGCCGGCGATGGACTTCCTGGCAGCGACCGGGACGCGGATGGCCAACGCCTTCACCCCCTGCCCCGTCTGTAGCCCCGCGCGGGCCTGCTTCTACACCGGACGCTTCCCCTCCCAGCACGGCATCCACGACTGGCTCGGCAGCGACCTGACCGGCGAACAGCACGAAGGCCGCGATCGCGACTGGCTGGCCGGCGAGACAACGCTCTACCGGCGGCTGGCCGAGGTCGGCTACCGCATCGGCCACTTCGGCAAATGGCACTGCGGCGCCGACCGCGTGCCCAAGCCGGGCGTCCAGCGGTGGTTCGCCTTCTGGGACGGCCAGGGCCCTCATCGCGGACCGTGGGACTACTCCGACCAGGGCGAGCGCGTCACGCTGGACGGATTCAAGAGCCGGGTCATCACCGACCGTGCCGCCGCCTGGCTGAGCGAGCGGCTCGACGAGCGGGACGGCCGCCCCTGGCTCACCTATGTCGGCCTGATCGACACGCATAACCCGCACGCCGGCCTGCCCGAGCGGCTGGTCAGCGGCTATCGCGCCGCCGCCAATCACGTCATCGGCACGCACGAACCGCCGGAGGATTTCTTCGCCACCTGGGCCGTCAAGAACATCCGCCGCACACCCGAGCTTCAGGCTCAATACTTTGCCTCGGTGACGGCCATCGACGAGCAGCTCGGCCGACTGATCGACCTGCTGGACGCCCGCGGCGAACTGGACAGCACGCTGATCATCTACGCGTCCGACCACGGCCTGCACGCCGGCCAAATTGGCGTGTGGGAGAAGGGCAACGCGACCCGTCCGCTGAACCTCTACGAGCGATCGGTGCGGGTGCCGATGCTGCTGCGTTACCCGCGGGCCATCCAGGCCGGGCAGGTGCGGCAGGAATTCGTCGATCACTGCGACCTCTTCCACACGATGCTTGAACTGGCCGGGGCGCCGCTGAACGAGGCGGAGCGAATCCGGCGGCGTCACGCCGGGCAGTCCTTCGTCCCCATGCTCGCCGGCGGGTCTCAGCCGTGGCGTGATGCGCAGTTCTTCGAATATGGCCCCGTGCGGGGCGTCCGCACGGCAACGCACAAGCTGCTCCGCCGCAACGGCAGCTTCGGGCCGGACGAGCTGTTTGACCTGACAGCCGACCCCGACGAGCGCAGCAATGTCATCGACGACGCGTCCAACGCGGCGGTCGTGGCCGAGTTGGATCGCCGCATCAACGCCTTCTTCAACGAGATCGACGAGCCCGATCGCAGCGGCCTGCACGTGCTCAACGATCTCGGCCTATACAACCACAACGAACCCTGGGACCCCAGGCACGCCGGCTATCGCTTCGTCGGCTGGCCGGAGGAATGACCATGTTCCGACTGCTCCTGCTCGCGATTGTGCTGGTGATGGGCGTGACGCTGACCGCGCGTGCGGCGGGGCCGGTCGTCGAGATCTACGTCGCGCCCGGCGGCGACGACGCCGGCGCCGGCACGAAGGACAAGCCGCTGGCCACGCCGGCCGCCGCCCGCGACGCCGTCCGCAAGGCCCGCGGCGGCGACACGTCCAGGGCAGCGACCGTGCGCCTGGCTGCCGGCGTCTACGGGCTGGCCGCTCCGCTGGTGCTGGGCCCGCAGGACTCGAACGTCGCCTGGATCGGCGAAGAGGGCGCGGTGCTCAGCGGCGGCCAGCCGATCACGGGGTTCAAGGCCGGCGACGACGGCCTGTGGCGGGCGACGATACCCGCGGCCGCCGCAGGGAAGTGGGACTTCAACGAGCTGTTCGTCAGCGGCCGACGGGCGACGCGGGCCCGGTTTCCCAACGAGGGCTTCCTGCACGTCGACAAGGCCGGGCCGGACAACCGCACCAGCTTCACCTGGAGCGACCAGGATCTGGACGCCCTGGGCGACCTGGCCGAGGCCGAGCTGGTCTTCCTGCACGACTGGTCCATCTCGCGAATCCGCATCGCCTCGACCGACAGGGCCACGAAGAGGATGAGGCTGGCCGACCCGATCGGCGGCCAGGCCGCGTTCTTTGCCATCAGCGGCTTCGGCCCGAACCCGCGATATTTCGTTGAGGACTCGCTCCGTTTCCTGGATGCCCCCGGCGAATGGTTCCTCGACCGCTCAGCCGGCGTGCTGACCTACAAGCCGCTGGAGGGCGAGACGATCGACCAGTGCGAGTTCGTCGCCCCCGTGCTGACGCAACTGATCTGGATCGTCGGCGACGCCGCAGCCCAAGGCGGCGTGATCGAGAACGTCCGCATCGAGGGCCTGACGCTCCGGCACTGCGCATTCCTCCGCCCTGCCCACGGCTACGCGGGCGGGCAGGCCTGCTTTCACGACGCGCGTGACGGTCGCACCAACGCGGTCATGCGGGACCGCGTGCCTGCTGCGGTGGATTTCGTGATGGCCCGCGGCTGCACGATGGTCGGCTGCCGCGTCGAGCAGGTCGGCGGGTCGGGCATCCGGCTCGGCCGCGGATGCGAACGCAACGTCGTCTCGCGGTGCACGGTCGCCGACTGCGGCGGCAACGGCGTGATGATCGGCGAAGGCGGCGAGCCCTGCCCCGGCAACCGGCTTTCCGACAGCCGCATCAGCCGCTGCGGGCAGATCTACTTCGGCGCGGTCGGGGTCTGGGTGGCCATGACCGACGGGACGGTGATCGAGCACAACGAGGTGTGCGACCTGCCCTACACGGGCATCTCGGTCGGCTGGTCGTGGAACACGAACGTGACGCCGGCAGCCAACAACCTGGTCATGAACAACCACATCCACCACGTCATGCGGACGCTGTCGGACGGCGGGGGCATCTACACGCTCGGCCGACAGCCCGGCACGCGACTGGAGGGCAACCTGATCCACGACATCCCGCCGAACGCCGGACGGGCCGAGAGCAACGGCATGTTCCTGGACGAGGGCAGTTCGCTGTTCACCGTCACCGGCAACGCAATCTACCGCGTCGCCCGCTCGCCGATCCGCATGCACAAGGCCGAGAAACTCACGCTGATCGACAACGTGCTGGTCTCGCCGCCGGGCGTGCCGACGTTCCGCTACAACTCCTGCAGCGCCGACACCATGACCATCCGGGGCAACCGCGAACTGACGCCGGCAGCCGTGCCTGCGCTGGCCGAGGGACGCGTCGGCAGCGGGCTGGCCTGCGACGGAGCAACCGTGCACGTCGAGGTTCCGCCCGCCGCGGAACTGGAGCCGGCCGATCTGACCGTCGAATGCTGGGTGAAAGTGGACGCCTGGTCGGACGGCGCCGACACCCGCCGCTGGCTGGTCAACAAGAACGCCAACGAATGGGCGCAGGGGCACTACGGACTGATCGTGCAGGGCTCGCAGGTGGGCGCCTATCTGAACATCGGCGGCGGACGCGACAACTGTCACGGCGTCATCAGCCAGCCGGGCACGCTGAAGCTGAGCCGGTGGCACCACGTGGCGATGACCTATGACGGCAAGGTGCTTCGGGTCTGCCGCGACGGCGAGCAGGTGGCGTCCGGGGCGATCAACAAGCCGCGGCAGCCCGGCAACGGGCCGCTGTGCATCGGGGCCCGGGTTGACGGCTTCGTTCACTTCGCCGGGACAATCGACGAGGCGCGAATCTGGCGGCGGGCGCTGTCGGCCGACGAACTGGCAGCGTGCTTCCAGCAACCCGGGAAGGTCGAGAAGGACGATTCGCTGGTCCGCTACTGGGGCTTCGACCAGAAGTCCGACACGCCCGACTGGATCAGGACCGCCCGGGAGCACGCCGGCCCGCGAGCGGCCAATCAGTAGAGCTTGGTGGTCAGGAACTCGGCCATGTCGTCGCCGGGGGGAAGATTCAACTCGCCAAGCAGGCGGTCGGACTCGGCGCGGTCGCCGCGTGCGCGGGCCAGGAATGCCCGGCGGCAGAGGTCGGCCCGCACGGAGGGCTCGGTCCGGTCCGGCGCCCCGAACGCGGCGCGGTCGACGATCCTCTGCATGAGCTTGGCCTCCTCTTCCTGGCGGCCGAGCTTGCGCAGCGAGAGAATCGCGAAGTAGGACTGGTCAGGATAGTCGAATCGGCAGGTGCGGACGACCTGGTCAAAATGCTCCCGGGCGCCGGCCGCGTCGCCCAGGCGTTCCAGGGCGATGCCGACCAGGTAGAGTTCCTTGCCCAGGCGGACCTTGAGCGTTCGGCCGGTTCCCAGGTGCTCGGGGAAGTCCAGCGACTGGCGGAAGGCGTCAGCCGCCCCGGACCAGTCGCCGGCGGCGGCGCGGCGCTCGCCGAGGCGCCGGCTGGCCTGGGCGAAGACGTTGCGCGGACCGAAGGCGAACTCGCCAGGGTAAAAGCGCGTGCGGGCGATCTCGGCCAGGGCGTGCTCGTAGTCGCCGCAGACCGTCGCCAGTATGGCCCGCCGCAGAACGACCTTGTCGTTGTTGACCAGCGAGGCGGGCAGGTTGTCATAGAGCAGCCCGCGGCGCAGGTCGGCCGGTCCGTTCAGCTCATCGAGTGCGCGGTCGGCTTCGGCGATCAGGGCGGGGCTGTCCGGCCACAGGGCCAGGGCCTTCTGATACGCCTCCCAGCTCTCCTGCCAGGGCCGGTCGCAGCCATAGCGGATCAGCCCCAGGCCTCGCCACGCCAGCGGCCACTTCGCGTCCAGTTCGGTCGCCCGCTGTATCGGCGCCAGCGCGTCGGTCAACCGCTCCAGACCCATCAGCAGCAGTCCGAGCAGGTAGTGCGCCAGCGCATCGCCCGGCGCCGCCTGGCAGGCGGCCGACAGCAGCGCCTCGTCGCTGGTGCGGGCCGGCCAGGCCATCGCGTTGCGGTCGGTGCGTCTGGCCGCCTGGGCGACGGCGTCGGCCAACCGGCCGTTCAACTGCCCCAGCCGGTAGTGCGCCAGCGGGCAGACGCCGCCCAGTCGCGGGTGAGCCGTCAGCCACGTCAGCACGCCGCGGGCCCGGGCGTCGTCGCCGTTGACGCGGAACTCGTCGGCCACTTCCATGATCGCGTCAGCCGCCTCGTCCAGCGGCCGGATGTTGCGGGTCCACCATTCGTCGAGCACTTCGCCGACGTCGTCGGCGCAGACGATCAGCAGCACCAGGTCGGTCGGATCGCTCCAGAACGCGGACCGCTCATCGGGCGTGCGGTCGTAGAGGTAGGCCTGCCGGCCCAGCGCGCCGAAGGCGACGGCCGCGACACGCTCGTCGAGCAGACGCTCGGCCTCGCGCAGCCGCCCGCTTGCCCGAAGCGCCCGCACCAGAAGCAGCGACGCCCACTCGCGGTACTGCCCCTGCACGTAGCCGACGACGCGTTCCAGTTCGTCGGCAGCTTCTTCGGCTCGGCCGGACTCCAACAGCGTCAGCGCGTAGAAGTAGTAGGAAGCGTAGTCCATGCCGTCGGCGAAGAACGCCTTGCGGAAGAAATCCAGCGCGGCGTCCAGCCGCCCGCGCTGCGCCGCCAGCCAGCCCGACCAGCGAAGGGCCGGGCTGAAGTCCGGCTCCAGTTCCCGTGCAGTCGCAAGCATCTGCTCGCCCTGCGTGATCGCCCGCTGCCGCAGGAGCGTCACGGCCCGCTCGGTCAGCTCGTGGGCGGTCTTGAGCGGCTGACGCCGGCGGTGCAGGCTCGCCTTGTTCTCGTAGAGGTCCACGACCAGCGGACGCCGCGGCGGACCGGGCCGGTGGTCCAGCAGCAGACGCCCGCCGCCGTCGGTCGCGGTCACCCGCACCTGCCCGTTGCCCGACGGCAGCGGCAGGTCCAGCGGCTGGGCCGGCGAGAGGCGGCTGATCTTGTGCTCGGCCAGCGGCTTGCCCGTGTCGGCCGATTGCAGCCGCAAGGTCAGGCCGGTCATCGGGCGATGCCCGGCGACGCGCAGTCGTCCGGCCGCCGCGTCGACGCCGACAGCCAGGTCGTTCGACCCGCCGGCCAGTTCGCACAGGCCCGGCACGGGGTACCAGTACTCATCCGACTCCATCACCTCGAACGGCTCGATGTAGCCCCAGTCGATCTGCGTCTCGGGACGTCCGGACTGCATTTCGCCGTACCACTGCCGCCCCTTGCCAACCAGCCGGTCGTTGAACCGGCGGCCGTATTCGTTATCGCCCCAGCTGAAGATCTTGTCGCCCGGGACGTTCCGCGGGTCCGCCGACCGGACCAGCCCCAGCTTCGCGTCCACGTCGTAGTAGCCGAAGAAACCGGTGCTGTTGTCCACCATGAAGACGCTGACCGTGTCGCGCATCGCGTGCGGACGCCGGGCGTCCTGCCCGTCGGACATCACCGGCCAACTGTTCAGCGAGGTCGTGACGATGTCGGCTTCCTGCACGTGGCCGACTGCGCGAGACGCGCTGAAGTGATAGCGAATCTGCGGGCCCTGCGGGACCGCGGCGTTCAACCAGTAGTAATACCGCTTCGGCCAGGGGGTCAGGTTGATCAGCCGCGTCGCGAAGTGGATCGTACTGCACCCGGGGTAAAGCCGAATGCGGACCAGCCAGCGCATGTGCGAGACGCGATCGGTGTTGGACACGCAGATGGCCGCCGACCCGTCAGGAAATCGCTGGATGTCGTAGTCGACGCCGCTGTGAGTGGTCAGGTTGTGGCTGACGGGAAAGTTGAACTCCACGCCGCCGGCGTACCACGCCCCGCGGATGGCGACCAGCTCGGCCCGGATCTCGGGGTTGTGATAGAACAGGTCGTAACCGGTCGGCTTGAAGATCGCCCGGTGCAGTCGGCCGCCCAACTCGGGCAGGACGACCAGCCGGAGGAACTCGTTCTCCAGCTCGACAGTGCGGAAGACCCGCGGCTGGGGGTTCTCGAAGTCGATATCCGTCTGGGCGCGGTAAGGATAAATCCGCTCGCCGACGTGCTCGCGGGCCATGAGCAGGGGCAACGAAGCAGGCCGAACCGGCCGCGAGAGCATCTCGACTTCGCCGAGCCGACCTTCAACCGCAGCGCAGTGATCCAGGGCCATGGGGGGTACGCCTCCTGTACATTCCCGGCCACTATACCTTGGCTGCCGACAGTGGCAAGATGCCGGTTCCATCGGCGCGGCCCGCGCGGGCGTCGCGCACGGGCCAGTGCCCGTGGCGCGATGGGAATTGCGATATAGCACTTTTCCAGTCAGGATTGGCGGACTATAATGGTCCCAGCCCGGGTGTTGAGGCGAAGCAGCGGTGGGAGCCTGCCATCGAACATCGCGAAGACCGCTCCAGTCGGCCGACGACGGACGCCGGGCATGACGTTCGGGACGCGCCGCAATCGCGTGCGTCCCAGGTGTTTGCCGATCGACCTTCCAGGGAAGGATGAGATATGGAGTTGCCCCGCAGGACCCGGGGAGACGAACTGCTCAAGCCCGGCGAACTGACTGCGCTGCGCAGCCGGCTTCGCCAGATGGCCCCCCAGCACGACCTGACATCGGTCATCGCGTGCGCGTTCGACCATCGCACGCGGATGCTGCCGTTCATCTATGCCGACCTGCGGATGGCGCCGGCCGGCGTTCGGGCGATCGGGTCGGCGATGTACGACGCCGGCTTCGAGAAGACCCGCATCGTGCTTCAGCAGTGGAACCGCAACTTCCGCCCGTCGCGGATGAAGCTGGACGGCCGCGTGCCGGACCTGTTCATGGTCTCGAGCATGCAGATTCACGGGGCCGAGTGCAAGAAGCTCATCCGCGACGCCTGTCGGATCGAGCCGGCCCGCCGGCCGCTCATCATCGCCGGCGGCCCCAAGACCATCTACGAGCCCTGGGACGTCTTCAGCCCCGACCCCAACGACCGCTGGGGCGCGGACGTCGCGGTGACCGGCGAGGAGTTCGTGCTGCTGGGCCTGATGGAGGCGCTGCTCCAGCTCCGCCACACGGGCGAACCGATCCGCACGACCTTCCTGCGGGCCCGCAACAGCGGCCTGCTGGACGGCATCCCCGGGCTGGTCTACGCCCCGGGCTCGACCGACGGGGTGGCCGAGGAACTCGTCGACACCGGCATCCAGCGGCTGGTGGGCGACCTGGACGAGACGCCGCACCCGGTGCACGGCTATCGGCTGCTCGAGCCGCCCAGCCGCGGCGAGACGCTGGCCAGCCGGGCGCTGGACGCCTCGCGGGTGAACAAGTTTTCGCCGATCGGCTCGCTGGTGCTGACGTTCGGGTGCAAGTTTGCCTGCCCCTACTGCCCGATTCCCGCCTACAACCAGCGGCAGCACCGGCTCAAGAGCCCGCAGCGCATCTCCGACGAGATGACGCGGCTGCACAGCGAATACGGCATTCGGTTCTTCTTCGGCACCGACGACAACTTCTTCAACAACCACGAGCGGGCGATCGAAATCTGCACCGAGCTGCTGCGGACGCGCGTCTACGACCGCCGCCGCGGGCGGCCGCGCCAGCGGTTCCGCTGGGGCACCGAGGTCACGGTCCACGACACGCTGAAGATGGGCCACGAGAACCTGAAGCTGGCCCGCAAGTCCGGCGTACGGGGGCTGTGGCTGGGCGTCGAGGATATGACCGCGACGCTCATCAAGAAAGGCCAGAGCGAAGACAAGACCGCCCAGGCGTTCCGGATGCTCAAGCGCGTCGGCATCCTGCCGATGCCGATGATGATGCACTTCGACGACCAGCCGCTGGTGAGCTTCGCCGACAAGCCCTACGGGCTGATCAACCAGGTTCGCCTGCTGCGCAAGGCCGGGGCGATCAGCCTCCAGGTGCTGATGATCAGTCCGGCCACCGGCAGCAAGCTCTACGAGGAGTGCTTCACCTCCGGGCTGGCCTATAACACCGTCGCCGGCAAGACGATCGAACCGCACATGCTGGACGCCAACTTCGTCATCGCGTCGCGGCACCCGCGGCCGTGGATCAAGCAGGCCAACATCATGGCCGCCTACCTCTACTTCTACAATCCACTGCGGGCGATGCAGGCCCTGGTCTGGCCCAAGAGCAAGCTCTACCTGGCCGACTTCACCATGCAGATCATCGGCATGTGGGGGGTCTCCCAGACGATCCGCCGGACGTTCGGATGGATGACCCGGCTGATGCGAGGCCAGCGGTACATCACCCGCAAGAGCAAGCCGCCGGTCGGCACGATCCCGATGCGGAGCGTCCAGGGCGACCTGGCCGCCCACGCCCTGCCCGGCGCCCCGCACCCGCAGCTCATCCAACTCGACCTGACCGCCCTGCGCCCCGCCGCCGGCGCCGACAGCGGGAAGTGATGGTCGTTCTGCATTGAGGATCAGTCGGACGACTTCGCGGGCCCCTGCCCCTTGTCCATCGCCTGCTCGCGGAAGGCGCGGAGCCTGGCGAGGTACTCCCTGAACCTCGCCTCGCGGCCGCGGTCGGTCGGCTGGTAGTAGGCCTTGTCCACCCCCAGGTAGTCCTGCACGACGTAGCCGCCCTCGTAGTCGTGGGCGTACTTGTAGTCCTTCTGATGCCCGAACTGCTCGGCGCCTTTGTAGTTCGCGTCGCGCAGGTGGATCGGCACGGGGATCGTCCGCTGCTTCTTCACGTCCTCGGCCGCCGTCCAGATCGCCATCGCCGACGCGTTGCTCTTGGGGCTGCACGCGATATACGTCACCGCCTGGGCCAGGATGAGCTGGCACTCCGGCAGGCCGACGAACTCCGTCGCCTGCACCGCCGCGTTCGCCAACACCAGGGCGAACGGGTCGGCGTTGCCCACGTCCTCGGCTGCACAGATCACCACGCGGCGGGCGACGAACCGCGGGTCCTCGCCGCTCTCCAGCATGCGGGCCATCCAGTAGATGGCCGCGTCCGGATCGCTGCCGCGCATGCTCTTGATGAACGCCGACGCCGCGTCGTAGTGCTGGTCGCCCGTCGCGTCGTAGTCCATCGCCTTGCGCTGGATCGACTCCTCGGCGACGGCCAGGTCGACGACGATCCGCTCGCCCCGGCTGATCCGCCCGACCTGCGATAGCACCGCCACCTCCAGGGCCGCCAGCGCCCGGCGGGCGTCGCCGTCGCAGATCGTGGCCAGGAAGTCGCGGGCCTCGGGCGCCAGTTCAACCTCGTACTTGCCCAGCCCACGCTCGGCGTCGGTCAACGCCCGCGCCAGCAGCGACTTCACGTCGTCCTCAACCAGCGGCTGAAACTGGAATATCTGGCTGCGTGACAGCAGCGGCGAGTTGATCGCGAAGAAGGGATTCTGCGTCGTCGCCCCGATCAGCAGCACCACGCCGCTCTCGACGTCCTCCAGCAGCACGTCCTGCTGGGCACGGCTGAAGCGGTGCAGTTCGTCGATGAACAGGACGGTGCGGCGGCCGGCGGTTTCGAGGTTCCCGCGGGCGGTGTCGAGGATCTCGCGGATTTCCTTCACGCCGACGGCGGCGGCGTTGACCTGGTGGAACGCAGCGACCGTCTCGTTGGCGATGATGCGGGCCAGCGTCGTCTTGCCGCAGCCGGGCGGGCCGTAGAAGATCAGCGAGGTCAGCCGATCGGCCTGGATCATCCGCCGCAGCAGCTTGCCTTCGCCGAGGAAGTGGCCCTGCCCGACGAACTCGTCGAGCGTCCGGGGACGCATCCGCACCGGCAGCGGCTCGACCTTGCGGCGGCGTTCCGCCCGCTCTTTCTCGAACAGGTCCATGGCGACATTATAGGGGTTGCCCGCACGCCGCGACACGGCCAGCGCCGGCAAGATCGGCTCTTGTGCAGAGCGGCAGTCGCAAACTCACGCAGCGACGCGCGCCGGGACCGGACGCCGCCGGGCCGCCAGCGCGAGGATCGCCGCGCCGCCGAGGATCAGCAGCAGGATCGTGCCCGGCTCGGGGGTGACCGACCAGGCCAGAGCGTAGTTCTCGCTCTGGGCGTCGCTGACGAAGTCGAAGACCTCGCCGGCCCAACGGACCCGCAGGACGTAGTCGCCCGGGTCGGTGATGTCGAAGTAGATGTGCTCGACGCTGTCCAGCCCGTAGACCGCGGTGGTCGGGTCGGTCGGACTGCCCGGGCTCCAGCCGCTGATGCTGGCGACGATGGGGTCGCCGGTCGGGTCCCCGTTGACGTCGGCCTTGTAGAGCAGCAGGTCCAAGTCGTCGAAGCTGTCGTTGCTGAAGGTCGTGCTGGGATAGGGGTTGGAGGCGGCCGCGTTGTAGTTGCCCACGGTGCGGTCCATGAACCAGATCAGCGTGGCCGTCAGCGTCTGGCCGGCGTGCAGCGACTGGTTGATCGTGTAGTCCTGCGGCGCGTTCTGGGCGACGACGTTGACGTCCCAGCCGGTCAGCCCGACGTCGCCGGGCTTGGACCCGGTCCCCGTGCTGGCCGAATACTGCGTCCAGGCCTGCGTCAGGTTGAGCGCCCCGGCGCCCTGGGCGCCGTCCACCGGCGTGTAGTTGATGCGGGTGGTTCCGTAGTAGCCGACCTGCTGGCTCCAGCCGGTCAGCTTGGTCGCCGAGTTCATCAGCACGGCCTTGATCAGCCTCGGGTCGGTGCTCCGCCCGCTGTCCTTGCCGTAGTCGATGACCAGGGCAGCGGCGGCCGCGGTGATCGGCGAACTGAAGCTCGTGCCGCTGGCCGTCGCGTAGGCAGCCGACCCGCCGGTGGTCGGCATGGTGATCGAGAGACCCGGCGCGACGATGTCGGGCTTGGTCCGCGTGCCCGCCAGGTTGAACGAGCCGGTCGGCCCGCCGCTGGACCAGCTCGTCACGGTCTGCGTCGAGCCGATCGCGCCGACGGTAATCACGTTCCAACTGTTGCCCGGCGTGCCGACGGTCCCGGCGCCCTGTCCGTTGTTGCCGGCCGACACGACCATCGTCACCCCCTGGCTGTTGGCCAGGTAGTCGTAGATGACGTTGATGATGGTGTTGCCGGTGTCGTCGGTCGCGCCCCAGCTCGAGTTGATGACGTCGGCCTTCTGGCTGCTGATCCCGATCTGCCCGAACAGCATCAGCGGATAGAGCAGCGAGTTGCCGCTGATGGAGAAGCTGCCGCCCGAGCCGAAGCTGGTGGCGATCTGGCCGCTCCAGAGCTGAGCCCCGTAGGCGATGCCCTTGCCCGTCGTCGCGTTGTCCTGGGCGACCATCGTCCCGCCGACCTGCGTCGCGTGGCTCTGCACGCGGTTGACCGAGGTCGTCGGGTTGACGCCGTCCCAGTGAACCTGCTGGGTCACGGTCGTGGCGGGCAGAGCCTGGTGGTCGTTGCGGGTCAAACCGGCTTCGACGTTGCCGATGATCACGCCGCTGCCGTCATATCCGTGGCTGTAAAAGGTGTCGGCCCCGATATCTACGGCCACCTGGGACAGCGTGTCGGCCCGCGACGCGGAGGCCGCCGACAGAAGGGCGCATGCGACAACGACGAAAATGAAACCACGGCGAGTATTCATCTTCACTCCCTCCTCGGGCTGGCTCTCTCACCGGGCCAAGGGGAAGAACGCGGACCCACTGACTCGTCGCAATTGTATGCAATCCGCATGCCAGCAACGCCCCGCCCAAAGAGATCACCCGGCGGACCGCCGTAACTCCTTTCCATACTGGACTTTGATGCTACGAATTGCGAGTCTGGCCCAAGTCCTGCGACTGGCCGGATGTTGCGTTTTCGCAACATGCACTGGGCAAAGTGTTTACCCATCGCAACATGGCCGCACGGGACCGCAGAATCGCCGGAACCCGTCGGACACCGGACCATCGAGCCTGGCGAGGGCCCTCCACCGGATCACTTCTGTGGAGTCGCCGCCTGCCTGGCAGCCGCTTCGGCGGCGTGGCGTTTGCCGTAGGCCATGTAGTAGACCACCGGGATGATGATGAGCGTGAAGGCGGTGGAAACGAACAGGCCGAAGATGAGCGCCCAGGCCAGGCCGGAGAAGATCGGGTCCAGCGTGATCGGCCACGCGGCCAGCATCGCGGTGCCGGCGGTCAGGAAGATCGGCCGGAAGCGGACCGCGCCGCTCTCGCACAGGGCCAGCGTGCAGCTCTTGCCCTGGGCCAGGGCCTTGTGGACGAACTCGATCAGCAGGATCGCGTTGCGGACCGCGATGCCCGACAGCGCGATCATGCCGATCATCGCGGTGGCGGTGAAGAAGGTCGGGTTCGGCCAGCCGGCGACCGGCACGCCGCCCAGCGCGTTGAGCAGCCAGAAGCCCGGCATGATCCCGATGATGGTCAGCGGGATCGAGATCATCAGGATCAGCGGCATCAGGTAGCTGCGGGTCTCGTAGACCAGCAGGATGTAGATGCCCAGGCAGGCGGCGGCGAACGCGATGCCCAGGTCGCGGAAGACGTCCAGCGTGATCTTCCACTCCCCTTCCCCGTTCCACTTGACGGTCACGTCGTCGGGCACGCTCCAGGCGACGCCCGCGCCGTTGTCGATGAAGCTGCGCTCGGAGAGATGGCGGGGATCGGGGATCGGGGATCGGGAATCGCCCGATGCCGCGACCGACGATGCCCGCGCGTTCTCTTCCGACCCCTGCCCCCCGTCCCCCGACCCCAGCTTCGTCCGGTCGGCCTGGATGTCGAGGATCGCCTCGGCCGGCGGGCGACCGGCCATCTCAGCGGTCACGTAGACCACGCGGGCGAGGTTCTTGTGATAGACCGGCTGCTCGCGGGTCAGATCCTTCCACTGGCCCAGTTCCGACAGCCGCACGGGCGATTGGCCGCTCGTCGGGGTCACCGAGACCGCCGACAGTTCATCGACAGTCGTGCGGTCGGTCCGCGGCAGGCGCAGCTCGATCATCGTGGGGTTCACGTCGTGCTCGTCGTGCAGGACCGCGACCTGCCAGCCGCCGTTGGCAGCCGACAGCGCCTGAGCAATCTGGTTTTCGCCGACGAACGACAGGCGGGCCTTCTCGCGGTCGGGCACGAACCGCCACAGCCGCTGCCTGGCCTCGACAGTGCTGTCGACGTCGACGACGCCCTCCTCCTGGGCCAGCCGCCGCTTGACTGTTTCGGCGGCGTCGATCATCTCGGCGTAGGGGGTGTAGGGCTTGCCGTAGACCTCGGCCACGACGGTCGAGAGCACCGGCGGGCCCGGCGGAATCTCGACAATCTTCATGGACGCGTGGTGGCGGTCGGCGATCTTCTGGAGTTCGTCGCGGATGCGCAGGGCGATCTCGTGGCTCTGCTGGACGCGCTCCTTCTTGTGGACAATGTTGACGCGCAGGTCGGCGACGTTGGCCCCGGCGCGCATGTAGTAGTGCCGCACCATGCCGTTGAAGTCCATCGGGCTGCCCAGGCCGGCGTAGCTGGTGACGTCGGTCACCTCGGCCTGCGTGCGCAGCCAGGCGGCCATCTCCGCCGCGGTCGCCTCGGTATCCTCCAGCGTCGTCCCCTCGTCCATGTCCAGCACGACCTGGAACTCGTTCTTGTTGTCGTAGGGCAGCATCTTGAGCGGCACCAGCCGGTCGGCCGCCAGCCAGCAGCTCCCCGCGAACAGCAGCGTTGTCGCGCCCAGCACTGCCCAGCGCAGCCCGCGGTGCTTCAGCAGCGGAGCAAGCGTCGCGTGGTAGGCGCGGAAGAGCAGCGTCCGCTCGATCCGGAACTCGGCTTCGGGCGCGCCGTGGGCGTCGCCGCGTTTGAGCACGTGGTAGCTCAGCCACGGCGTGACGGTGAACGCGACCAGCAGCGACATGAGCATCGCCAGCGGGACGTTCAGGGCCATCGGCCTCATGTACGGGCCCATCATTCCGGTGATGAAGAACATCGGCAGGAAGCTGACGATGACGGCCAGCGTCGCCAGGATGATCGGCGGGCGGACCTCGTTGACGGCGTCCAGCACGGCCTGGAAAGGGTTCTTCGGCCGCAGCCGGAAGTGCCGGTGGATGTTCTCGACATCGACGATCGGGTCGTCCACCACCAGGCCCAGCGCCAGGATCAGCGCGAACAGCGTCACGCGGTTGATCGTGTAGCCGGCCCAGTAGTTCACCAGCAGCGTCAGCGAGAAGGTGATCGGGACGGCCGTCGCGACGACCAACCCCTCGCGCCAGCCGAGCGTGACGGCGATCAGGGCGATGACGATGACGATCGCGACGCCGAGGCTCTCGACCAGTTCGTTCACCTTGTCGTTGGAGGTTTGGCCGTAGTTCCGCGTCACGTGGTAGTAGACGCTGTCGGGCAGGATGTCCTGTTTGATCTCCTTCAGCCGGCCCAGCAGGGCGTTGGCGACGGTGACCGCGTTGGTCCCCTTGCGCTTGGCGACCGCGACGGTGACCGCAGGAAAATCCTTGCCCGTGTCGCGGAAGGCGGCGGGGATCAGCTCGGGGTCGGCCCGCGGGCCGAAGCCGATGCGGCAGTAGTTGGTCGCCTCGTCGGGTCCCAGTTGCACGTCGGCCACGTCGCGCAGGTAGACCGGGGCCCCGCCACTGACCGCGACGATCAGGCTGCGGACCTCGTCGACGCTGGTGACCACCTGGCCGGCCTCGACGACGGCCTCGTCCAGCCGCTCGCCGGCCGGGCCCTTGCGGACCTCATCGATCGTGCCGGCGGACCACTGCACGTCGGCCGCCTGGAGGGCCCGGGCGATCTGGTCGATCCCCACGCCGCGGGCCGCCGCCGCCTGCGGATCGACGTGGATCAGAAGCTTGCGCGGGCGGCCGCCGACGACGTAGGTCCGCCCCGTGTCAGGCACGGCTTTGAGCCGGCTCTCGATCTCCTCGGCGACGCGGCGGAGGACGTAGTCGTCCTGGCGGTCGGAGAAGAGCGTCACCGCGAGGATCGGAACGTCGTCGATCTCGACCGGCTTGACGACCCACGAGGCGACCTGCGGCGGGACGCGGTCGAGGTTCATCGAGAGCTTGTTGTATATCTTGACCAGGCTGGCTTCGCGGTCCTGGCCGACGTAGAACCGCACGGTCACGACCGCCTGGTCGGCGTAGCTGGTGGAGTAGACGTATTCAACGCCGTCGATTTCGTAGAGCAGTTTCTCCAGTTCACCGGCCACCTGCTGCTCGACCTCGCGCGGCGTGGTGGCGGACTTGGTGCGGATGATGACGTCGGCCATCGGCACGACGATCTGCGGGTCCTCCTCGCGCGGCGTGGCCAGCAGAGCGAACGCGCCGCCGATCAGCGAGACGATGATCAGCATCGCCGACAGGTTGCCGGTGAGGAAGACCTCCACGATGCGGGAGGTCAGGGGCACGCGCTTGGGGCCGGGCTGATGTTCGCTCATGTTGCGTTCCTGCTCAGTCCAGGTCCAGCTTCACCTCGCGGCCGGTCTTGCTGGACTTGTAGATCGCCTTGATGACCGCCAGCGAATGCAACGCCGACTCGCCGCTGCTGATCGGGTCGCGGCCGTCGTCGATCGCCTGCGCCAGGTCGGCGTAGAGCGTCGTGCCGCGCGGCGGTCGGCCGGCGCCGGGGCGGGCCTTGCCCAGTTCGACCTCGGTGCGGTCGAGCGTGTAGGAACCGCTGAGAACCACGCGGCCCTCGCTGCCCTGGAGGTAGATGCGCGTCCGGTCGGTCTCGATCGGGTGGGCGGTCGTCGTCGCCGTCAGGCAGGCCCGGGCGCCGGACTCGAAGGTCACGATGGCCATGCCCACGTCCTCGGTCTCGATGGGGAACAACGTGGTCGCGCAGCGCCCCAGCACGGCGACCGGACGCCCCATGAACCAGACCAGCAGGTCGATGAAGTGGATGCCCTGGTTCATGAACGCCCCGCCGCCGTCGTAGCGCCACGTCCCGCGCCAGCCGCCCTTGGTGAAGTAGCCCGGCTTGCCGCGCCACCAGTGCAGCTGCATCTCGCTGAACAGCAGTCGGCCGAGTCGGCCAGCCTCAATGTCGTGCCGCGTGCGGCGGCTGTCCTGCGAGCAGCGGTTCTGGAAGCCGACCTGGAGCCTCACGCCGGCCTTGCGGCACTCGGCGATGATCCGCCTGGCCGCCGGCAGTTCGACATCCAGCGGCTTCTCGCAGAGCACGTGCTTGCCGGCGCGGGCGGCGGCGATGCTGTGCTCGGCGTGCATGCCCGTCGGCGTGGCCACCAGCACGATGTCCACACCCGGGTCGGCGAGCATGTCGGCATATTTCGGATACCACGGGATGCCGTAGGTCTCGCTGGTCTGGCGGCCGCGGTCGGCGTCAACATCGCAGACGGCGGCCAGCCGCACGCGTTTTTCGCTCCCGACGATCCGCTGGCAGTGCGCACGTCCCATGCCCAACCCGATGATGCCGACGCCGTAGGTCCTGGCCATGAATTCGCAGACTCCCGGTGTGATCGAAGTTGAGGAATGTCCCGTCGGTCAGCCGCGGTCGGCTGACCGCACGTCGGCGACGATCCGGTCGCCGACCTTCAGCCCGCTGGTCACCTCGTACTGCCCGTCGCGCAGGCTGCCCAGCTCGACGAACTGGCGGAGAAGGTGCGGCTGGCCCCCGGGCGAGCCGTCAACGACCCTGAGCACGCTGGTGATCTGCCCGACCCGCTGGACCGCGGCGACGGGGATGAGAATCTGCTCGCTGACGCCTGTGGGAATGACGATGCGGCCGGAGTTTCCGATCATCACGCCCGGCTGGCAGGGACCGGTCACCTTCACCTCGAACGTGCGGTTGGTCGGGTCGGCCTGGGGGACGATCTCGCTGACCGTGCCCGCGCAGGCGTGCGGCAGGCCCTGGAGCCGGACGCCGATCGACTGGGTCAGGAACAGATTGGGCCGCAGCGACTCGGCGACGCGGGCAACCATCTGGAGGTGATCGAACATCCGCGCGATGACGTGCCCCGGCGAGACCGTGTCGCCCGGCTGAACCAGCCGGTCGATCACCACGCCGTCGGCCGGGGCGACGATGACGGCATCCTTCCAAACCGCGTCGGCCTCGGCCACCTTCGCCTTGGCGGCGGCCAGGGCGTTGGTCGCGACGGTCAGCTCGCGCTCGGTCGCGCGGCCGTCCGCGTGGAGCTTCGTGATGCGCTCGAAGTCGTCCTGGGCCTGCTTGAGGGCGGCCTGGGCCTGGTCCAGCCGGGCCTTGTATTCCGTATCGTCCAGGACCACCAGCGGGTCGCCCTTGCCGACGGACTGGCCGGCGGAGACCTTCACTTCCTTCACCCGGGCCAACAGCTTGCTGGCGACGGCCGTCTCGTGCTCGGCCTGCACCGTGCCCCAACTCTCGGTGTAGGTCGGCACCTGGGTGATCTGGACGGTGATCGTCGCGGGGATGGCCGACTGGGCCACCGGCGACGCCTGGCCGGGCGAGACTTTGCGGACGAACCCGCCCTGCAGCCAGTACATCAGCAGGACCATCGCCCCCACGCCGACGAGGGCGACCAGTGTGATTCGAATGATGGCCAGAATTCGCTTCATGGTGTGAACCTCGCTTCCGTTCTTCGGGCGGAAGACAGTCTGCCGCAAGCGGGGCGGTCTGTCAACGCGTCCGGCCCGCGCGGAGCGTACATCAGAACGCCGCCCGGACCAGCGGCCCGGGCGGCGCGACGGTTCGACAGGTGCGACGGGTCAGACCTTCAGCGTGCTCTGCCCCGGCTGCCAGTTGATCGGGCACAGCCCGCCGCTCTGGAGCGCCTGGAGGACGCGGAGGGTCTCATCGACGCTGCGGCCGACGTTCAGAGCGTGCACAACGCCGTACTGGAGCACGCCGTCGGGGTCGATGATGAACAGGCCACGAAGGGCGATGCCCTGGTCATCGAGGTAGACGCCGTAGTCGCGGCAGACCTTGCCGGTCAGGTCCGAGGCCAGCGGGTGAACCAGCTTGCCGATGCCGCCTTCCTTGGGGCTCTTCTGCATCCAGGCGTTATGGCTGTGGACCGAGTCGGTCGAGCATCCGATGACGACCGCGTTGAGTTCCTGGAACTCGTTGATGCGGTTGTCCAGGCCCGTGATTTCGGTCGGGCAGACGAACGTGAAGTCCAGCGGATAGAAGTAGAGCACCACCCACTTGCCCTTGAGGTCCTTCAGCCGGGCCCGGGCGTCCAGACGCCCATCCACGACGGCCGGCATGTCGAACTGCGGCGCGGCCTGCCCTACCTTCGCGGTGCAGCAGCAGCAATCCTGATCTGACATCGAATGCGTTCCTTCCTCGGAAAAGGGACTCCCCTTGATGCTTTGTGGCCTGTTAGTCGTCACTCCACGATGGGCCCAACGCAGCAGGACGGACAGAAAGAGAACGACCCGCTCCCGCAGATCGAACCCGGCCGGCTCAGCTCACGCCGGCGGGAACGCGCCGGCCAACCAGTTCGACCCGCAGACCTGTGACCTCGAAGCCGGACATCTTCTGGATGCCCGCGATGACGTCGTCGGGCAGCCGCAGCGCCACGCGATCGGCCAGTTCCATCGGCACATCCAGCACCTGCCCCGTCTCCAGGTCGCGGAGATGGGGGTGATGCTTGATGTTGGCGTCGAAACGGGCCGACCCGTCGCCGTAAGTGAGCTTCTGCGCCAGTCCGCACTGGACCAGGGCGTCCAGCGACTTGTAGACCGTCGCCAACGACACCGACGGCAGCTCCCGCTTGACCTTCACATAGACTTCCTCGGCCGTCGGATGACGGTCGGTCGCGCAGAGCACCTCATACACCCGGGCGCGTTGACGCGTGAAACGCTGCCCCTGCCGGGCAAGAGCCTCCCTCAGCATTGCCGTGTCCGCCTTAAGCATGTTGTCTCCCATTAGAGCCGAAATTGTAACCCGAGCCCTCAAGCTATCAAATAATAATTACGATTAAATTCAAGACCCCCCAATTATGGGTCTCAATTCCCCTTACCAGTAATTTATATCACGAGCCGCTACGCCGTCAATTCCATCGCTATCAGGTAGTTCCTTACCTCAACCGGGCTCGGCCATGGGCGAAACGCCATCTGGTAGCGTCAACTCCTTGGCTGGGTTCGGCTTGGGGCGATCCTGCCCCTGACGCCTGTCCGGACGGTTCTCCTTGCGGTCGCCCGGATTCTCCGGCTGGGGCGGATTCAGATCGATGGTCTCCAAAATGCCCTGCCCCCCGGGTCCCAGCAGGTAGAGCTTCCTGGCGTACGGCGGCTGGTTCTTGTGCGACGCCACCTCGGCCAGTTCGTCCTGCAACTTCTGTGCCTCGTCCTTGAAGGTCGGCATGGCCTCCATGGCCTGCGTATGGGCGTTCTCCAGGTCGTTGAGCTGTTGAATGTACTCGTTCTTGCGGCGGGCGATGGACGTGCGTCTGATGCGGTCCTGGAGGTCGCGGCGGAATTCGTCGTGGTGGTCCATGACCCATCGCGCCTTGCGATAGGTCTTGTCAAGGGCGGCCATGCGGCTCTTGACGTCCTCGATCTGCTTGTCGAAGTGGGCGTTCTCGCGAGCCCACGTGTCATACTGATCCTGCGAGACCCACTGCGTCCCCCAGCGGGCCTGGCCGCGACGCATGCCCGACTGCTGCATCGCGGCCGCGGTTCGCGCCGACTGGGCCCGCGCCTGGGCGAGCAGCGGACGGTCATAGCCGGCCGACTCGGCCATCCGGATCACCTCGTCCAGGTCGTCCAGAATCTCATCGCGGTCAGCCGGCTCGGCCGCCTTGATCAGGTTTCGCAGCGCCCCGTCCCAGTCGCGCGTGTTCACCGCCAGCACGCCCAGGTCGCATCGGGCGGCTGCCTGCTCGGGGTCGATCGCCAGGATTTCCCCCAGCGCCAAGCCGAAATCCCGCAGGCGCTTGGCAGCGAACGCCCGCTCGGCCTTGATCGCCGGGATGTCCATCCGGTAGGGATGGGCCTTGGCCGCCTCGTTCAGCAGGCGAATGGCCTCGTCGGGCGGGTCGGTCCTGCGTGCCTCGGCCAACAGTTCGTCGGCTCGGGCCGAATGCTCCGCCGCCTTGTCGGCCGGTATCCAGTAGGGTCCGAAGCGGACGAGGTTCTTGTCGGCCCGCTCCTGCCAGACGGCCAACTCGCGGCGGGCGGCGTCGGCCACCGGGCCCTCGGCCTGAATCTCCAGAAACTGCTTCCAGATGATCACGCCGTGGGCGCCGGTCGCGGCCTTGGCGGCGGCGGCCTGGGTGTTGGCGAACAACTCCCGCGCCTCGGCAGCCGACATTCCCTGCGGCCGGGTCGTCGCCCCGCCGTCGGCCAGTCCCGTCGCGGCAGCCAGCAGCAGGACCGTCGCAATGATCGGCAGATGTCGCATCGCCACCCCGTCCAAGGCGTCCGGTAGAGCCCTCCATCCTGGTTGAACCGTACCGGGGGCGTGAGGATTCGCTTCGATGGGGAATCCCCCCGAACCGGTGGGGCGCAAGAGAAAGAGCGGGGCGCCGCCCTGGATCATTGGGACCGGCCCCCCGCCCCGGTAAGGAGACGAGGATAACTCAGTTTGTCTGCGCCGGGCGACGGCGGCCCGGCCGAATCGGCGGCCGCGACGGTCTTATCCGCCGTGGGTCGTCATCACCTTGCTGATCGTGAAGATCGGCATCAGCAGCGCCATCACGATCGTGCCGACGATCAGGCCCATGAGCGAGATCATGATCGGCTCGATCATCGAGGTGATCGTCTTGATCTGGTTCTTCAGCTCGCGGTCGCTGAACCCCGCGACGCGCTCCAGCACGTTGGGCAGCGTGCCGGTCCGCTCGCCGGCCGAGATCATCTGGGCCACCGACCGCGGGATCAGCGGCTCGCGCAGCAGCGGGTCGGACAACTGCTGCCCGCCGCGCAGCGTCTGGTCGACGTTCTCCCACAGCCGCCCGAACGGTCCGCGTCCGGCGACGCGCCGGGTGATCTCGACCGCCTCCAGCATGCTCACGCCGGTGGCGATCAGCGTGCCCAGCGTCCGCAGGCAGCGGGTCATGTAGGCCTTGTGGAACATGCTGCCCAGCAGCGGAATCTTCAGCTTGGCGCCGGCCCACCAGTCCTTGCCGCCCTCGCTGCGGAAGAAGAAGACCAGCCCGGTCGTCGCGGCCGCTGTGCCGATGACCAGGTGGATCCAGTAGGTCACCATGAAGTTGCTGATGCCCATCACGACCTTCGTGAGCACCGGCAGGGCCGCCTGCTTCTGGGCGTAAATGGCGGTGAACTTCGGCAGCACGAACGCCATCAGGAACACCGTGACCGCCAGCGCGAAGACCAGCATCGAAACCGGGTAGACCAGCGCCCCGCGGACCTTCTTGCGGGTCTCCTCCTCGTCGGTCAGGTATTCGGCGATGCGCTCGAGCATGACGCCCAGCGTGCCGCTGGCTTCAGCCGCCTTGACCATCGCGACGTACATCGCCGAGAAGAGCTTGGGATACCGGCCCAGCGCCGAGCTGAATTCTTCGCCGCTCTTGACCCGCTCGGCCACGTCCTTGAGGATTGCCTGGAGGTTCTGGTTGCTCATCTGATCGCAGATCGAGTCCAGCGCGTCGGCCAGCGGCACGCCGGTCTCGGCCATCACCGCCATCTGCGTGGTGACGTAGATCAGGTCCTTGCGCTTGATGCCGCGCCGGCTGCCCGAGGGGGTGGCCAGGGGCTGCGACGCGGCAGCGGCCTTGGCAACCGGCCCGCTCGCCCCGGCCGACGCCGCCTCCAGGCGCAGGAGGAATTTGCCCTCCTGGCGGAGCTGCCGGCTGGCGGCCGCCGGCGTCAGCGCCGACACCGTCCCGTTGATCGATTGCCCGCTGCTGTCGCGGGCGACGTAGTTGAACTTGATCATCTCCTGCCTCCCCGGACTCGGGCGTCGGGCGCCCGTTGGGATCCCAGCCGGCGGTTCAGTTTCTCGACGTCGTCGCACCGCGCCGCCGCGTCGTCCAGTGCGATACGCCCCTCGTCGACCAGCCGGGCCAGATCCTGCTCCAGGCTGTGCATGCCCAACCCGCCGCCGGTCTCCAGCATCGCGTCGATCTGGTGCTCGGCGCCGTCGCGGATCGCCCGGCGGATGGCCGTCCCGGCGATCAGCACCTCCGTCGCCGGCACCACCCCGCCGCCCAGCCGGTCGGGCAGCAGGCACTGGCAGAGGATGCACTGGAGCGAGCCGGCCAGTTGCAGCCGGATCTGCCCCTGCCGCTCGTGGTCGAACACGTCGATGATCCGCGCCAGTGTCGCCGGGGCCGAACTCGTGTGCAGCGTCGCCAGCACAAGATGGCCTGTCTCGGCCGCCGTCAGCGCCGCCGCGATCGTCTCGCGGTCGCGCATCTCGCCGACCAGGATCACGTCCGGCCGCTGCCGCACGACGTGCCGCAGCGCCTCGGCAAAGCCCGGGCAGTCCTCGCCGATCTGACGCTGCTCGATCAGGCATCGCCCGTGCTCGAACTGGTATTCGATCGGGTCCTCCAGCGTGATCACGTGGTAGTCGTGGGTCCGGTTGGCCTGCTGGACCATGGCCGCCAGGGTCGTGCTCTTGCCAGCGCCGGTCGGGCCGGTCACCAGCACCAGCCCGCGCGGCAGGTCGACCCATTCGCCCACGACGGCCGGCAGGTTCAGCGACTCCAGCGTCGGCACATGGCGGGAGATGAACCGGACGGCGGCTGCCAGGTCGCCGCGCTGGCGATGCAGGTTGACGCGAATCCGCGCCAGGTCGCCCTCCTGTTCGTCAGCCAGCAGCCCGTCCAGCGACGCCGACCAGTCCAGGTCGCCGCAGCGCTGGAGGCGGTCCCGCTGGTCGTCGCTCAGCAGCGGAGCGAACAGTTCGCCCACGGCCCCGGCCTCCAGCGGCGTCGGCCAATCGTCCATCGTCCGCATGCGGCCGTGGACCCAGACGGTCGGCGCAGCCCCGGCGGCCAGCACCAGATCGCTGGCGTGCAGCCGGCAGGCGGATTGGAGCAGTTGGCCCAGGGTCATGTCATTAGCACTTAGGAGCTAGGAGTCAGCACTCAGCACTCCGCAGTTCTTCTTCTACATCGCCGTCGCGGTGAAGATTTCGTCGGGGCTGGTGATGCCGGCCTTCACCTTGCTCAGGCCGTCCTCGCGCAGTCCGACGTAGCCTTCCTTGCGGGCGATCTGCCGCAGGTCGCCCAGGTTCTTGCCCGCGGCGATCGCGTCGCGCAGCTCGTCGGAGGGAACGATCAGCTCGTAGATGCCGATGCGGCCGGCGTAGCCGGTGCTGTGGCATCGCTTGCAGCCGACGCCGCGATAGAGCGTGTCGAACTCACCGCCGATCTTCTCGATCGCCCGGCGGATGTTGATCGGCGGATCGTAGGGCTCCTTGCAGTTGGTGCAGATCTTGCGGACCAGCCGCTGGGCCACGATTGCGGTCATCGACGCGGCGACGAGGTACGGCTCGACGCCGATGTTGAACAGCCGCGTGATCGCGCCGGGGGCGTCGTTGGTGTGCAGCGTGGAGAAGACCATGTGCCCGGTCAGCGACGCCTGCGTGGCGATGCGGGCGGTGTCCTGGTCGCGGATTTCGCCGACCATGATGATGTCGGGGTCCTGCCGCAGCAGCGCCCGCAGGGCGTTGGCGAAGGTGAAGCCGATCTTGTCGTTCACCTGAAACTGGTTGATCCAGGGCAGGTTGAACTCGATCGGGTCCTCGACGGTGCAGACGTTGACCTCCTCGCTGGCCAGTTCGTTGAGCACCGAGTAGAGCGTCGTGCTCTTGCCGCTGCCGGTGGGCCCGGTGACCAGGACCATGCCGTGCGGCCGGACGATCTCCTTGCGGAACAGCTTGAGCATCTCGTAGTTGAAGCCCAGCTTGTCCAGGCTGACCAGCACCGCGCGGTTGTCGATGACGCGGATGACCACCTTCTCGCCGTGCTTGCCGGGCATCGTGCTGACGCGCAGGTCGATCGGTCGGCGCTGCATCAGCACGTGGATGCCGCCGTCCTGCGGCAGGCGGCGCTCGGAGATGTCCATCCGGGCCATGATCTTCACGCGACTGACCACGGCCGGGTGCATCTGGAGCGGCGGGCGGATCTTCTCGAACAGGCGGCCGTCGATGCGGTAGCGCACGCGCAGGTGGTGCTCGTCCGGCTCGATGTGGATGTCGCTGGCGCCTTCCTTGACCGCGTTGTAGAGCAGGTAGTTGACCAGCTTGACCACCGGGCTGTGCCCGGCGATGTCCTCGAGGTTGCCGATGTCCTCGGGCTGCTCCTCGACCACGGAGAACTGGTCGAGCTGCACGTCCTCGATGATCTCGTCGATCACGAAGATGTTGGCCGACGGCATGTGCGTCGTCAGCGTGTTCTTGATGTCCTTGCCCGACGCGGCGACGACGAGCACCTCGCACTCGGTCATCCGCTCGATCTCTTCGATCAGGAAGACGTTGGCCGGCTCGGTCATGGCCACGGTGAGCTGGCGGTTGACCTTGAACAGCGGCAGGATCGAGTGCTTCTCCAGGAAGTCGCGCGGCAGCACGTCGATGATCTTCGCGTCGGCCACCTTGGGCGAGATGCGGGCGAACGGCACGCCGTAGCCCTCGGCCAGCGCCTCGGTGACCTGCTCCTCGGTGACGAAGCCCAGCTCGATGAGCATCTCGCCGAGCAGCCGCTGGTGGCCTTCCTTCTTCTGGGCGGCCAGGGCCTGCTCCAGTTGCCCGGTCGTCAGCCAGCCCCGCTCCAGCAGAACCTCGCCGACCTGTTTCTTCAGTTTGATCGCTTCTACCATGATCCTTCCTCGCTCACGCCGTCTGCTCCGGTCGGCTTAACGGAAGCTCTTGACCGCCTCGATCATGTCTCCGTGCGTCTCGAACTGATGGTCCAGGCGGGTCAGCGACAGGATCCGCGCGACGTTCTCGTCAGCGCCTGCAAGCTTGACCATGCCCATCTGCTCGGCCGCCTGGTCCCGCAGAGCCAGCATCGCCTCCAGCGCCGCCGAGTCCACGAACGGCACCTTCTCCAGGTCGATCACCAGGTCGCGCACGTCGTGGCTGATCTGGTCGTTGGCCACCCGCTGGAAGTTCTCCACGTCGTCGTTGGTGAACTCCCCGCGGAGCGAGAGCACCGTGACGTGTCCGTAGTTTTCGTGGCTGATGTTCATCGCCTTCTTCCTCTCACGGCAGCAGGCTGACCGGCGCCGCGTCGAATCCGAGCAGCGCCCCGCTGTTGCGGACCACGTTGGCCAGCGGGTCGTTCGGGTTCACCTGCCGCGTTTCCTGGATCAGTTTGCGCGGATCGATCCGGAAGAACGCCTCGACCAGTTCGGGGTCGAACTGCGTCCCGGCGAACCGCCGGATTTCCGTCAGCGTCACCTCCAGCGGCAGGGCCCGCCGATAGGTGCGGTTGCTGGTCATCGCGTCGAAGCAGTCGGCCAGCCCGACGATCCGCCCGAACAGCGGGATGTTCGCCGCCGTGAGCCCCTCGGGATAGCCTCGCCCGTCCATCCGCTCGTGGTGATAGAGCACGCCGGGCACGATGTCCTGGACCTGCTTGATGCCGGCCAGGATACGGGCGCCGATCTCGGGGTGCTTCTTCATCACCGCGAACTCGGCCTTGGTCAGCCGACCGGGCTTGGTCAGCACCGCCTCGGGCACGCCGATCTTGCCGATGTCGTGCAGCAGGCCCGACAGGTAGACGCGGCCGACCGTCTTCTCGTCCAGCCCCGCGGACCGGGCGATCTGCGCCGAGATGGCCGCCACGCGCTCGGAATGGCCGCAGGTGTACGGATCCTTCGCGTCGATCGCGCTGGTCAGCGCCCGCAACATGCCGATCAGCAGTTGCTGGAGATCTTCGTAGAGGAACGCGTTCTCGAGGAACACGCCCGCCTCGTCGGCGATCGACCGCATCAGCTTCACGTCGACCGAGTCGAAGTCCTCGGCCAGCTTGTTCATCGCCACCATCGCGCCCAGCAGCTTGCCGTTGCGGAGCATCGGCACGGCGGCCAGCTGCCGGACCCGGCGGTGGTGGGCCAGCGACCGCAGCGGCGCGGATTCGTCGATCTCGCCCACGCGGTTGTTGACGATCTCGGATCGGCCGGCCTCGAAGTAGCCCAGCAGCTCGTCCCACAGCGTCTGCTCGATCGACGGCGTGGTCAGTTCGGCGCCGACGCCGATGTGCTCGCTGATCAGCGGCTCGTCCGGGCGGAAGTAACGGATCGCCAGCGACTCGACGCCCATGACCTCCAGCAGTTCGCTGCCCACGCCGTTGAGGTAGTCGCCGGGCTTCTCGGTCACCTTCATGCCGGCCGACATCCGGTAGACCAGGTTCAGCTCTTCGTAGGTGTTGGTCAGGTTCAGGCTCAGCTCCGACAGCTCCTGGTCGGCCTGGTGGCGGGCGACGGCCTGGTCGACCAGCAGCCGGACGGTCAGCCGCACGGTGGAGAGCTGGCTGGATTCGAAGCGGGCCTGTTGGGCGCCCATCCGCAGCAGCGCCTCACGGTCGAAGCCGTGACGCTGGCAGAAGTGGGCGAACTCCTCGGAGTCGGCCAGGTCGCGACAGACCAGGCACGCGGCGACGACGCCGATCCTGCGACGGCGGCGCAGGACGGGCACGAAGATCGTGTAGACGCCGGGGATGCAGGCGGCCACGTCCTTGGCTTCGACGTTACCAACGATTTCCGCGGCCCTGTGCCCCATCGAGCAGGCCGGCAGGCATCTGGGAGCGACCATCTTGAAGAAGGGTGCAGGCGCCGGCGCAGCCAGAACCAGTTGACCCTTCTCATCGTATACCACGGCGTGCAGACCCAGGCTGGCAAGCTGGCCGATCACGTCGCTCAGCCAGGCCCACGAGCCGGCGACGGCCGGCGACGCGGGCGCGTCAGCCGCCGAGACGACCTTCAGGGCCTGGCCGGCAGCATCCCCCGCCCGGCTCGGCAACGACTTGGATTCGGGTTCCAATGTGTCCATGGCCTGTCTTTCAAGAAGCCGGCCGCCTGCCGGCACGATGACTGAAAATCCGCCACACTACTCGGCGCCCTGCGCGACGCCGTTGCCTTCCAGCACCTGCTGGACGACCGCGAGCAGCTCGCGCGGGCTGAACGGCTTGCTCAGCAGCGTGAGGATGCCCGTCTTCTCCATGTCCTCGGGCTCCAGGGCATAGCCCCGCGCCGTCAACATCACCGCCGGGATGGACTTGAGCTGCTCGTGCGCCCGCAACTGGGAGCAAAGCTGGACGCCGTTCATCACCGGCATGTGGTAATCCGTAATCAGCAGATCGGGCGGCTCGGCCAGGGCCAGTTCCAGGGCCTCCTCGCCGTCGCCGGCCGTCTGCACCTCGTAACCCGCGTTCCGCAGTTTCAGGGAAACCACGTGCAGGATGTGGGCCTCGTCGTCGACCACCATGATCCGCTTGGACATCACAACTCCTCCCCGGCGCCGGGCCGGTCCCTCCCCGGTCAATCGCACAGCCGCAACTGGAAGTAGAACGTGCTTCCCTGTCCCAGCCGGCTGAATACGCCCATCTCGCCTTCGTGAACGGTCTCGATAATGTGCTTGACCAGGCTCAGGCCCAGCCCGGTTCCCTTGGCCATGTTCTTGCTCGCCTCGACGCGGTAGAATTTCTCGAAGATGTGGGCCTGGTCCTCGGGGCTCAGGCCCACGCCGGTGTCCTTGACCTCCACGCGGACCAGGTGCCGAGCGTCGTCGGAAACCGACCGCACCGTCACGCTGCCGCCCGCGGGGGTGTACTTGATCGCGTTGCTCAGCAGGTTCAGCACCGCCTGATAGAGCATGTCGCGGTCGGCGTTCACCTGGTGGCAGACTACCGAGAGCTGGTCGATCAGCTCGATCTGCTTGGCCGCCGCCTGCGGCTTGGCCACCTCCAGCGCGTCCTTGATCACGCTGGTCAGCGCCAGCGGCTGCTTGTTGATCCGGATCACGCCCGACTCGATGCGGCTGATGTTCAGGATGTTGTCGATCAGGCGGCCCAGCCGGTCGGTCTCGTTCTGGATGATGTCGTAGAACTCGCGGCGGGTCTGCTCGTCCTCGGCTTCGCCGTCCACGAGCATCTCGACGTAGGCCTTGATCGACGACAGCGGGGTGCGCAGCTCGTGCGAGACATTGGAGACGAAGTCGGTCTTCATGGCCGCTATCTCCTTCTCGCGCGTCACGTCGTGCATCACGGCCACGACGCCGTTGCAGCGGCCCTTGGAATCCATCACCCCTGAAAGCGTAACGTTGAAGCTCCGCGGCTGGCCTTCCACCTTCCCGGAGTATTCCACCACGCGCCGGCGATGCTCCATGTTCTCGCCCCGGGCGTCGGAGATCAGCCGCACGAACTGCGGATCCCGGATCACCTGCCCGACCGGCTGGCGATAGCACTCGGACATCCGGAAGCCGAAGGTGCGCTCCGCGGCCTCGTTGGCCAGCACGAGCTCGTCGAAGCTGTCGGTGACCACGACCGCGTCGGAGATCGAGAAGATGATCGCCTCGGTGTGCTTCTTCTCCACGTCGGCGACGCGGATCTGGATGTCCAACTCGCGCTTCTGGAGCTTGACCTGCTCGAAGCGGCTCTTGATTCGCGTCAGGTAGTGGTTGAATTCCTGGACCAGCATGCCCAGCTCGTCGTGGCTGTCGACCATGATCAGCCCGACCTCGCCGCTGCCCTCCAGCAGCGAGAGCTGGTGGCGGACGATCTGCACCGTCTTGCCCAGCGACCGCCAGATGATGACCATCACCAGGGCGCAGACGCTGCTGGTCAGCCCGACAGCCAGCCAGCCCATCACGCGCTCGCGCACCGGGACGCCGCGCAGGCTCATCTCAGTGGCGTAATAGGCGGTGCTCGACGCCAACGCGATCAGGACGATCAGCACCAGAATCAACCGTCTCGCGGTTCCCATGGATCGTTCCGCTCACGTCGAATGCCGGGGGGCCGCGAGGGGAAGGCCGATCCGCCCTCCGCCGTCTGCGTTACGGACCCCTCCGTCACTCGAACTGCCTCATCGTTGCGCTCCCGCAGCCGCAGCCTGCACTGCCCTCGATCGGCTGGGGCCGCCTCGTCTCACTACTGCACGTTCACGCCCGCGGTCGCCGTCCCGCCGGCTGCCCCGCCGGGCAGGTCCTTGAACTGGGCCTTGGCCAGTTCGTTCATCATTCGCCCAGCCAGCGGGTCGGTCGGGGCAATCTTCAGCGCCGTCACCAGCACCGAGCGGGCGTTGCCCAGGTCGCCGAGCTTGCGATAACTGTCAGCCAGCAGGCAGAGCAGCAGCACGTCGCGCGGAGCCAGCCGGTGGGCCGACTGAAACGCCGCCAGCGCCTGGTCCACGTAGCCCTGGTTGCTCAGGGCGAAGCCGCGGATCATGTAGGCCGTCGGCGACTTGGGGTTCATCGCCACCGCCCGCTGGGCCGCCGTCAGGGCGTCGCCCCAGCGGCCCTGGTGCAGGGCCACCTTGCCGACGTTCTCCCAGGCGCCGGCCTGGTCGGGGTGAAGCTGGACCACCTTGTCGAAGCATTCGCGCGCCTGACGGACCTGGTTGGTCGCCAGGTAGCAGTCGCCCAGCGTCGTGTAGACCTCGCCCATCGCAATCGTGCGGACGGGCTGCTCGACGTTCACGTCCTCCTCGGCCTCGGGGCTCTTGCTCTCCTGGACGATCTGCTCCAGGAGCGTGCGGGCCTTGTCGAACTGGTTGCAATGGAAGTAGGCCATCGCCAGCGAGCAGGTGACGTCGCTGTCGTCGTTGGCCAGCCGGGCGGCGTCGCGGTAATAATTCACCGCCCCTTCGTAGTCCCCGCGGGCGGTGCACAGCCCGCCGGCGGTGACCCGCAGGGCGACCGACTGCTCCTGGACCGCCAGCGTGCGGTCGATCAGTTCCAGTGCCTCGCCGGTGCGGTTGAGCTGGCCGAGGATCTCAGCCAGCGCCACCACGAAGTGGATGTTGTTGGGCTCCAGGTCGTGGGCGTCCTGGTAGCAGGCGGCGGCCTTGTCGAACTGCCGCCACTTCTCCATCTGCACGCCCATCGCGTAGCGGGCCTCAGCCGACCGCGGGTCCATCGCGATGGCCAGCTCGAAGCACTTGGCCGCCGCCTGGTCGCGGCCCATCTCCGCGAGAATCTGCCCGCGGAGGACTTGAAGCCGGGCAAAGTTCGGATCGGTCTCGATGCCCTTGCCCAGGGTGACCAGGGCCTTGTCGAGCTGGCCGGCCTCGTACTGCTGCTGGGCCAGTTGCATCATGACCGACGCCCGGGCGCGGGCCCAGCGGGCCTCGGCCTGCTGCATGTTCTTGCTGTGGTTGTTCTCGCAGCCGATCAGGACCGGCCCGGCGACGGCGAAGAGGCAAACGACGGCGAACTTCCTTGTCAAACGTGCGGTCATGGTCGAATCCTTTGTGCCCCTCCCGGGGTTTTCGGAATCCGCCGCGTGGGCGGCCGCTTTCGCCGCCGCCCCGCAGCCCGCGAACGGGGACGGGCCGCCTGGTCAGCCCGGGCGGCGCCGTCCCGTCAGGTCGTCATTCAGGGCGTCGGCTGCATCGCCTCGGACATCGGCGAGGGCATGTTGATCACGCCGTCGTCATCCGGCTGCGTGGTCGGCGACCTGAGGGAGCCCTGCTCGATCGAGCGGACAGGCTGGCCCCACTCCGAGGAGTGCAGGTCGGGCGCCGGTCCCAGCGGGTGATGCTCGCGTCCCAGCGAATCGATCCAGCGGTCCTCGGCGCCGATCAGCCGGTTGTAGATGAAGTTGTGGATCAGCGAACCGTTGCCGTCCCAGGCCCGCTCGTTGGTCAGCTTGATCCGCAGGTTGATCGCCTCCGTGAACCGCGGCTGAAGGTGCAGGGCCATGTCCAGTTCCCACAGCGCCTTGTCGGTGTTGCCGGCGTCCAGCAGCTCCAGGGACCGCTTGTAGTGGGCCTGGGCCAGACGCTCGCGTCCGTGCGGCATCAGGTTCTGACGCAGCCCGACGCGGATCTTCTCGACGTCCTGGAGCACCTGCTCGCCGACCTCGGCGTAGGCCTGGTTGTCCTCGATGATGTGGACGGTCAGCAGGATGATGACCTCCTCGCGGACGGTATCGTCGGCCTTGCGGCGGAACAACACGCCGGCGTAGGGCAGGTTGCCCAGCCAGGGGACCTGGGCCCGGGCGCTCTTGGTCTGCTCGCGGAACAGGCCGCCGATCACGATCGTGTGCCCGTCCTTCACCATCACGTTGGTGGTGACTTCGGTGGTCTCCTCAAAGGGCAGATTGGCGGCCGTCAGGGCGCCGCTGCTGTCCTCGGGGTGCAGTTCCAGCCGGACGTAGCCGTCCTTGGCGATGAAGGGCCTGAAGATCATCTGCACGCCGGTCTCCAGGAACTCCACCTTCTGAATCTGCTGGGTGTCGGTCTGAATCGTGGTCAGGTAGCCGTCGCGGCGGCCGACGATGATCTCGCCCTTCTGCTTGTTCAGGGCGAGAATCTTCGGGTTGGCCACCACGGTCGTGTCGGTCACCTCTTCCAGGGCCCGCACGAAGGCGGCGACGTTGTTCTTGATGAACCCGAAGCTGAACCCGCCCTTGGGGAACAGCGCGGGGTCCAGGAAGTCGGTCTTGATGTTGAAGGTCGTGTTGTTGAAGTCCGGCCGCGTCATGTTCCCGTCCACCGACGTGGCATTGCCGGGATACGACGACGACGTCGCGGTGCTGGAGGAACTGTCGTCGCCGCCGGAACTGTCGGCGGTCGTCGCCGTCAGGCTGGCGAAGTCGATTCCGCCCAGGGCGTTGAAGTCCACGCCCAGCGTGTTGTCCTCGTTCAGCGTCGCCCGCAGGATCGTCGCCTCGATCAGCACCTGCCGCGGGCGCACGTCCAGCATGCGGATCGCCTTCTCGATCTGCCGGAGGTTCTCGGGATAGTCGGCCACCACCAGCGCGTCCTCAGTGGCGTACGACACACCGCCGGTCGTCTCGGGACTCTTGCTGATTCCGGTCTGCGGAGCGGCGGTCACGGCCACCTGGCCGGACTGGCTGAGCAACGGCTTGATCAGCACGGCCGCATCGGCGGCGGTGACGTAGTTGAGCTTGAAAATCTGCGACGCCGCCTGGCGTTCCTTGGCCTTGCGCTCTTCCAGCTCCTTCACCGTGTAGATGTAGATGAAGTTGCCCTGCCGCTGATGGGTCAGACCCAGCGGGGTCAGCAACGAACTGAGCACCTGCTCGAAGGTGACGTTGTAGAGGTTGGCCTCCACCTTCTGCGACGCGTCAACCTTGCTGGAAAAGATGACGTTGTCCTTGGTCTGGAGCGTCAGCATCCGCAGGGCCGCCGCCAGCTCGGTCTCCTTGATGTGCACGTCGGAGAATACAAACTGGTCGCCCCGGTTGCCGCCCGAGACCTGGGCCACCGGCGCCGGAGCGGACGCCGCCGGCGCCGCGTCAGGCTGGGTCGTCGGCGCGCCCGTCGCAAAGTCGGCGATGGCTGCCGCCGGCATGTCGGGGACCGACGCCGTCGTCTCGCCCGCTGCCGATTCCTCGGCCGGCGGCGGGGCCGTCTGTCCCCAGGCCGGTCGGGCCAGCAGGCCTACCGCGCCCAGAGCCACTCCCCAGGCCATCCAGCGAACGAACGAATTCACGCTCTGCATGACAACGCTCCTTACCAGTGCCCGCGGCGAACGGGCGCAACGCTGCGGTTCGTCCCAAGGATTTATCGGGGGGGATTGACGGCTGCTTTCGTTAAAAGCTGCCCATCTTCACATCCCGGCGCCCAACGAATCCCAACTGTGGCAGGCATGGCAGTGAGGGTTTGCCCAGGGGATCGCGGCCAGGGGAGGCGGCGTGCTATTCCAGGCGGAGGATCACCTCAAATCCGTCACGCTCCAGGACCGCCGATGTAGACGCAATTCTTGTCAGATTAAATGGTTGGCACTTTGCGTCGGCCCGGATCAGGTCGCCGACATGGTAGATTTCGCCGTTGACGATCACCCGCGGCTCGCTGCCCATCAGGATGCTCTGGAGCTTGAGTCGCCCGGCTTCGGCGCGCAGGATTTCGAGCTGGGCCTGTCGCTTCTGCTCGGCCTGGGCCGACTCGGGGATCTGCACGCCCTCGGCGCCCTTCTTGTCGGTCTTGGGGGCCGGCGGGAAGCTGTTGAAGTTGATTACGAACGGGTCGCGGTTGAACGTCGGCAGGGCAACCCGGGCCAGCGTGGCCGGATCCTGCCAGGCGGCCTTGATGGCCTCGGCCGACACCGGCGCGCGGGTCGCGGCCGCCGTCGCCGCCGTCGGCTGGCTGCCTTTGCTCCGGGAGGTCGCCGGCTTGTCCGGCGCGATGGCGTTGGCCTTGGCTGTGCCCGGGTCCCCGCCGGCGAACTGCCGGATCACCAGGACCAGGGCCACGATGGTCAGCACGACCAGGATGCTGGTCCGCCGCCAGTCCCGCTTGAGTTCCGTGATCAGCTTTTCCTGCCACTCGCTCATGGTTCCGCCGTCCTCTCCTCCGGCCCGGGGCGCGTCCGGTCCGTCGGCTAGCTCCGCGTGAAGTAGATGGTCATCACCAGTTCGATGCCGCAGTCGCCCTTGAGGTCCTTGTCGTTGGAGACCGTCAGGGTCTGCACGTGCGTCAGCCGCGTCATGCTCTTGGTCTGGCGCAGGAAGTTGCACAGGCTCAGGAATCGGCCGGTGAACTTCATGTCGATCGGCATCTCCAGGTGCAGTTCGCTCTGGCTGACGTTGCGCGGCTGGAAGGTCGCCTGCTTGAGCCCGGCGAACTGGGCGTAGCGCGACACGTCGCGGAGGAACTCGCCCAGTTCCTGCTGGTCGGGCAGCCGCTGGTCGAAGAAACTCAGCCGATCTTCCATCTGCCGCACGTCGCCGCGGAGTTTGGCCAGTTCCTTGGCCTTCTCCTTGTCGCGGTCCAGCGACTGGACGGCCTCGTCGCGCTCCTGGTGCAGCCGCTTCAAATCCCGCCGCTGGGGCAGGAAGACCACGAACAGGAAGGTCACGAGGATCACTCCCACGATCGCGGCCGTCAGAAACTGGTCTTTTCGAATCCGCACGTCACTCCCTCCCGGATCGGAATCCCACTCACTGTCCCTCGGACACCGGCGCCGACGCCTGACCGGCCAACGGCACGACCTGGGCATGTTCCCAGCGGTCGGCGCTGACGGGCTTCCAGTCGTCGGCCAGGCGGCAGTTCACCTGGAACTCGCGCATCCGGCGATCGTTTCGAAGCAGATCCTTGGCGTAGCCCATCTGCACGTTCTGGAACCCCTCGGTCGCCGACAGCCGGGCGATGAAGTTGGCCACCGACACGTCGTAGGGCGCCAGCCCGGTGATCTGCACCAGGTAGTGAATCTTGTCCGGCTCCTTGGGGGCCGCGGGGGCCTTGGAGCCCTTGCGGACCGGCGGGGCCTTGGCCTTGACCACCTCGGTGCTCAACTGGAGGTCCATCAGGCTGATGTCCTCGGGCATCAGTTCCATGATCTGCCCGACCACCTGGAGGGCGTCGGGCTGGTTCTGGAGCTGGGCGTTGATGGCCGCCTTGCGGATCAGGTCGTCGCGCACCGAACGCAGCTTGTCAATCTTGACCAGGTGGTCGTTGACGACGGCGCGCTCGGCCTTGAGGTCCTTCAGTTCGGCCTGGACCTTCCCGAGCTGGTTGTGAGTCAGGTAGAACCAGACGCCCATCAGGGCAATCAGGCACCCCAGCAACCAGAAGAGCACGAAGTAGCCCCGACGCCGCTCCCGGCGGACGTGATACCAGTCTGGCAGGAAGTCGAGTTCTGTCATGGTTCTGATCCGGTTCGCGCTGCCGTCAGCGAACCGATGCCTCCTCGGTTGCGGCGGCCGGCAACGCCGGTTCCGCCTGGGCCGTCACGGCCGCCGTCGATCCGCCCACGCTGCCCGCCATCGCCGGCACGACGGCCGACGGATCCACGCTCGCCTTTCCGTTGGGCAAAGGCTTGAGGCAGCAGCCCAGCGCCGCCGCCCACTCCGGGCCTCCGATCGCCGCCCCGGCGCCCCACTGGCAAGTCTGCTCGTCAGGCCGGCAGTGCGTCAGCGGACCGGCGATCTGCACCGTCATCCCCAGCGCCTCGCCCAGCATCGGCATCAGCAACTGGTCGTGGCTGGCGCCGCCGGCGAAGCTCACCGTCCCCGGCCGATTGCCGCGGAACGTCACCGAGTAGTAACGCAGGCAGAGCGAAATTTCCTGCGTCAGGCGCTCGATCACCGGCCGCATCGCCGCGGTCACCGCACGGTGAATCTTGGACCCCTCAGCCAGGCTTTCGTCCCCGCCGGCGCCGTCGGTTGCCCCGTTGCCCATCCGCAGGCGAAGGGCGTGGCTGTCCTCGAAGCTCGTGCCGACGCTCTCGGCTACCGCACGGGTCAGGTGGGCCGACCCGATCTCGATCGTCTTGACGAACACCACCTGCCTGCCCCGCATGACCAGGAGCTGGCAGGTCTCGGCGCCCAGGTCGGCCAGCACGCGGACCGGCTCGTCCTCGGAGGGAGAAATCGGCCAGAAGGCCTCGACCGCCCTCGCCAGTGCCATCGGCTGGGCGTCCATGCCGACCGGCTGGCAGCCGGCCAGTTCGAGCAGGCGGAGTTGCTCGCGGATGCACTGATCGGAGGCGGCCAGCATGAGCACTTCCTGCCGCAGTTCGCCGCCCTGGCGGACCTCGCCGGCGACCATGAACCGCAGGATGCCTGCATTGACGTCGAAGGGGAACCGGTCGGCGGCCTCCCACCGCACGGCCTCGCCCATGTCGGCGGCGGGCATCTTGGGCAGCCGGGCGTTCTTGATCATCACCTGATCGCTGCCCAGGCAGAGCACCACGCGCCGCCCGCGGAAGGCGTTGGAGCTCAGCAGCGAGTCGATCGCCCCGACGGCCTGCCGCCATCGCAGGTCGGGGCTCTGGCGGACGTCCTGTCCGAAGATGTGCAGCCCGCTGGCGGCCACCTGCCACTGAACGCCGCGGCGGTGAAGCTGGAGCATCTTGATCGACTCGTGCCCGATGTCGATGCCGATCGGGGAGTAGTCCCGATGGAGCAGCGAGCCCAGTATGTTCTTTCGCAGGATCAGGGTCTGGTCCTTTCCAATGGCGTCTCGTGCTACTGGATCGAAATCTTCCCGGTCACCGGAGCGACCGTCAGCGTCTTGAGAGTGCTGCCGCTGACGACCGTGATCTGGCCGCCCTGGTCCGGGGCGCCCAGCGCGTCGAAATCGATCGCTGTCGAACCGGAGAAGTCCACGCTGCCCAGGCTGACGTTCTTGAGCCCCTCGTCCGACGACAGCGTCACGACGTAGGGCTTGTGTGTGATCGGATGGGTCATCACCGTCGCACTGCCCGCGTCGGGAACCGACAGCAGCGTGTAGCTGTTGCCCGAGGCGTCGAACGCCACGCGCACCTTCGTCTGGTGGGTGATGGCGAAGTTCTGGGCATACTGGAGGTCGCTGGTCAGCTTGCGGGCCGCCGCCGCCGTCTTCAGGTCGCCCGTGCTGCCAAAGACAGCCACCACGATCGACGCCGCGATCCCCAGGATCACCAGCACGACCAGCAGTTCGACGAGGGTGAACGCCCCTCCGCGATGTCCCGCTCTCCCGATCACTCTTCGCCCTTCCTCCGAATGATCACCCTGGGCTCATTGTCGGGGGCGGCCTGTCCGGGGGCCGGTTGAGCCTGAACGCCGGCGCCGGAGGGCGCCGCCTTCAGTTCTTCGGCATTGGCGACGACCACCTTAACTTTGCCCGACTGCATAATCGAAATCAGCGTGTCCAGCTTCTGGTTCATCAGCTTGAGCTGGTCGATCATGCTCGCCCGGTCGTCGGCCGGATAGAGCGCCTGCGCCTGCGGCGGGCCGGGCAGGAACATCCGCTCCTGCACCAGCACCCCCGCGACCGCCAGCAGCAGCGCCGCCAGCATCCAGTTCCGCTTTCTCACCGCCCACTGTCTCATGTCCGGATCTCCCGGCCCGTCTGGGCCCGTTCACTGCCAGCTTTGCACGGTTACCGGCCCTCCGCTGCCGGTTCCCAGCGTCCCCGTCACGTCATACAGCCACTTGCGGTCCGCCGACGGATTGATCGTCATGCCCGTCCAGTCGGCGAACAGCGACAGGCCGCCGCCGAAGTGGACCGGCCCGTTCGCGGCGATCCACGACTTCTTGATGTTGCTCACCGACGCCGCCAGCGTGCCGCCGACGATCACCGCTCCGTTCAGCGTGATGTCCGCGTTGTTGTCGCTCACGTAGAGGTTGCCCGTGCAGACGATCGCCGGGAAACCCGGCAGCGGCGTGACCGTGATCGTCTTGCCGTTGAGGTAGACGTCCCCGTCGCAGATGATCGTGCCCGTGAAGTCGCAGCCGTTGCTGAGCACCACCCGCCGCGTGCCGTAGCCCGGGCGATAGGTACACTTGAGCACCCCGCCCGGGTTGGTCGCGCTGACGTTCCACTGTGACGAGCCGCTGTGATTGGGGTCCGTGCCGGCGAAGTTGCTGGGCGTGCCGATGGTTTCACTCGTGTAGGTCGCGGCGGTGTAGGTCGTCCCCTCCAGCAGATAGCTGGTGTAGGCCGACACGTTCAGCGGCGGGAACTGCGAGGTCGGCTGCAACGCCTGGGCCGACCCGGTCGGTTTGGTCCAGTAGACCATCCACCCCGAGGCCGTCAGGTTGCCGTTGATGATCGCGTCACTATAGACCGTGTTGTTGCAGTGGACGTCGCCGGTAATCCGAAAATCGTGGGCCAGCCAACTGAACGCATCCAGGTGCAACGCGTAGGGCAGCGTCACCGTCAGCAGCGGGCTGACGGTGACCACGGCCACCGTCTTGTGCGAAAGGGCCGCCCCGCGGCTGGTGGCGTAGCCGATGCTCGTGATTGTGTAACGGTTGCGGTTGGAAGAGTCGCGCACGACGGTCACGTCGTAGTAGTCGTCGGTCGAATCGACGTGTCGGCCGGTCGCGCCGGGCCAGTAGCCCTGGGCGTTGGCGTGGGGCGGGCTGGTCTGGCTGAGCCAGTAGGTCGCCTCCTCGACGCCCGATTCGGCGACGTAGCGGGCCCGGCTCATGCTGGAGAGGTTGAACGCCCCCTGCACGCTCAGCCCGTTGTCCTCGATGTAGGCGATGCCCAGCACGGAGACAGCCGCCACCAGCCCGAGGACGACGACCAGCACGTTGCCGCGGCGGCGGCCGCAGCCGCCGTCCGATACCGCCGTCACGTTAGGCGTCCGCCTGTTCATTCCAGCTCCAGAGGCGCTCTCAGCGACGCCCCCGACTGAAGCGTCTGACTCATGTTGTCCTTGGTCAGTGTCAGGCGCAACTGAACCAGCCGCGTGTACGGGGCGTCCAGGTCGATTACCCAGTCGATCGCCGACACGTAGTCCGCGACTGGGCCTTCCTGGTAGAGGCTGGCCCGGGTCAGAGTCGAGACGATCGACGCCCGGGTGAAATCATCAGTGGTCACTTCGTAATCGTTGGCGGCCTGCGTCCGCGCGTCCGTGTCGGACCGCATGACCACCTGGCCCTCCATCAGCTCGTTGCTGGACTTGTTGAGGTAGTAGACCGTTAATTCGTCCAGGTTGATCTTCCCGTCGCCGTTGCTGTCCTCGCGCCACAGCACGAGATGGCGATTGCTCACATAACCCACCGCCCGGGCCGCTCGGATCCGCTCGGCGATCCTCACCGCCCCGTTGCGGCCGTGATTCACCAGCTCGTTCACGTCGTCGCTGGCGTTCCAGGCATGGCCGACAGCAAATGCCAGCGCCGCCGCCGCCGAAAGCACGAACGCCCCCACCGCCAGGCTGATGATCAGCTCAGCCAGCGTGAACGCCCCTGCCCTTGCTTTCGCGCTCCTGCTCATGCTCGGTCTTCCCGGTCCGGCGGCGGCCGGACCCTCGCTAGCGGGCCCATCGCCCGCGGGTCTGCCCGTTGTGCCCGTTGGTGCCGGTGGCCGACGCGTCGCCGGCGCCGGCGTCCGCGGCGTTGCCGTTGCTGTTGGACCCGCTGTTGCCGTTGCCGTTGCCGTTGCCGTTGTTGGACGACCCGTCGTTGAGCTGCACGCCGTCGAAGTTCTCATTGCCGGCGCCGATCAGCCTGGTCAGTTCGCACACCGTCCGGCCCTGGCTGGTGACCGTGACGATCACCCGCACGAAGTTCGGATCGGCGTCGGCGGGCTGGTCGGGCAGGCGGATAGAGGCGACGCTGACGCTGCGTCCGTAGGACGACAGCGACGACTCGGAAATCAGCGTCCCGGCGGCGTCCTTCATGTGTCCGGGCCCTTCGGTGTAGCCGTCGTAGTCGTCGAAGTTGTCGAACAGCAGTCGGCTGGTCTCGCCGGATTCCGGACCCGGACTGCTGTCGCCGTCAGGGTCGTGGAAGTTGCGGGTGAGTATCTCCTCCATGAGAGACTCGCCCAGGTTCACCGCGGCCGCCTGGTCGACGACGATCACGTTGTTCTGGGCGCCGACGGTGAAGGGATAGAGCAGCGCGCCGGCCGCGACAGCCAGCACCGCCGAAGCCAGCAGGCCTTCGATCAGCGTGAAGCCCCCGGCGCGTTGTGCAGACCGTTGCATCATGCCTGCTCCCGTTGATGAGCCGGGGTCGGGGATCAGGGGTCGGGGATCGGTCTGACTGACCCCTGATTCCCGACCCCTGATCCCTGCCCTCTAGTAATTCGCGAACGCGACCCCGCCCAGGTCGACGCCCGGGATGTCGGCGACGAAGGAGTTTGTCTCGGGCTGATAAATCCACCCGTGGCTGCTGTCGGCGTCGGGCAACTGCCCCAGCCCGCTGACGACCTCTACGCTGGCCTTGTTGTTCAGCGGGTTGGCCGGCAACTGGCGGAGATAGGGCCCGTACGGGTAGCCGTCGGAGCCCGGGGCAGCCGTCTGGCCGTTGATGTTGGTGGCCATGGTCATCTGCGCCCGGAACGTGTCCGCGTCGTAGTCGCTGCCGTTGAAGCCGGGCATGACCTCCAGGTGCTGGAAGCGGTAGACCTGGATTTGCGTCCGCATGTAGCGAAGGTCTTCCTTCAGCGTGTTCTCGGCGGCGGTCTGCGAGGCGTTGGAAAGCTTGGGGATGACGATCGTCGCCAGGATGGCCAGGATGACCACTACGATCAGGATTTCGACCAGGGTGAAGCCCGGCCTCTCCCGGTTGCCCCGCCTAAGCGCAGGCAGCGATCGAGCGGACATCGGTAGTCTTGCGACGCTTGTCATGGTCTTATCCCACTGCCTGGCGAGACTCGACTTCAAGTCCGGGTCGAACGCCGGATTTCGTCTCTTCGATGCCAGGCCGCGCGGTCTCGAACTGGATCGTCAGGCTTTCGCTGGGGCGGAACGTCCGACCGCCAGCGTCGTGCCTGCGGGGCGGAGAGGAACACCGGCGTCTGCCGGAGATTCCTCTGCCGCCCCGACGGGCCGACTTGAGCCCGAACGCCCCGCCGGGGCGGGACGCCTGGGCATGCTTCACGAACTACAGGGCGGCGTGGGCGTCCGTGTCGTTGGCATGGAACGCGCCGGTCGTCGCATCGTAGTACCACGCGCTGGAGCCGACCTCGCCGCTGCCCACGTCATTGGTGTTGGTGAACGGGTTGGTCGGGACGCGGTGCAGGTAGGGACCGAAGTCCGTGCCCGTCGTGTCGCCGTTGATGTCAGTCGTGCCGGTCATCTCGGCCTCGAAGGTGTCCAGCGCCGGGTACTTGTCCAGGTGCTGAACCTTGTACAGCTCCAGCTGGCTGCGGACGGTCTGCAGGTCGCTGGTCATGCTGCTGAGGCGGGCGTCGTTGCTGGCCTCGGTGAACTGCGGGATGACGATGGCCGCCAGGATGCCCAGGATGATCACGACGATCAGAATTTCAACCAGCGTAAATGCGCTGCGAGTCCTATTCATCTGTGTTCCCTCCGAAACGGGATCGCGTCTTGGCGATCCGAAAAGGATCTGTCTTCTGTTGTCAGCCACACGTTCGAGAATGAACCGAGTCTGCAAGTGCAAGGCCCTCGTTCCGTCGCAACCTCTGCCTGGTCGGCAGGCCTCGCGGCCTGCGTGACGGTCGAAGCCTGTTGCCCGCTGATTCCATTCACCTCCTCACAGCGGACCTGAGTTTGCCCTGAACGTAGCGTCCATGTCGCTCGCTCCGGCAAACCACGATGTCTGCGAACTTCGTTTGACCCATCTGCCCGGGTACGTGCCGGATCGCGACTTTTTGCTATCCGTGCATCGTCAGGAAGGGAGGACGACTTAACTTGGCCGCCGGAAATTTCCGATCGGCCCGCCGGCCTCTTTCCGCCCTGGCAGTACTGGGAACCGGGTTTTCAAGCCAACGAAGGGGCCCGCGTCCGTTCGGACGCGGTCGGGTGGACGGGCTCTTGGCTCACATCCCTTCGGCAGCCCGGCCTCCTCCTTCGCCCCGAGGGCGCCGGAGGACCGTGGCTTTGCGCTCCCCGGCCGGTCTTACCGGACCGGAGATTGCCCTTTCGTTGGATGCGCGATTCGCCCGTGGCGAATCTCCGCCCCGTATGGGGGCGACAAGGCAAATGTAAGATTGATTCGCCGACAGTCAAATTGGGAGAAGTCATATTCCAACGCCGTCGGCTGGGGCCAACCTGTTGAGTCCCTTGCCCCTTGCCGCCGGCCGGCCGACACCCTTGACCCCGGAATCGCCCCTCGATAGCCTCAGTGTCTGGTGCCGCAGGAGACGCGGGGAAATGTGGCCCAGCCACCCTCGGCTGGGCATCGGTCCCCTTGCGGAGCCGGGGCTTGCCCATGCCAAAGACCGTCCGCACACGCTGCCCCCATTGCAGCGGCATGATCCGCGTTCCGATCGAATCGGTCGGCCAACCCGTGCTTTGCCCGCTGTGCGGCAAGCAGCTTCGTCTCCGCGACGCCGGATCGGCCGCCGGGGCGACGGCCGCGCAGGCCGCTCCGCCTCCGGCCCCCCCTCCCCCGGCCCAGACGCCGCCACCGGCCCCCGAACCCGAGCCGCCTCCGCCGCCGACCACGCTGTTCAACTGCCCCCGCTGCGGCCAGGCGATGGAACTGGCGGAAGAACTCCGCGGTCAGACGCTGGCCTGCCCGGCCTGCCAGCAGCAGTTCGTCCTGGGCGCGCCGACCACGGCCCCTGTCCCTTCGCCCGCCCCTGCCCCTGCGCCGGTCATCGGCAGCGGCGGCGGAGGACAGATCACACTGGAGCCTCGCAGCCGGGAAGACCTGCTCGGCTCCCAGTCGCGCATCCTGCTGGGGCGCAGCGGCCCGTGGCTGATCTTCTCCGCGGTCGCCCTGTTTCTGCTCGCGGGCCTCTTGGCCACCGGCGTGGGGCTGGCGATCGCGGTCGTGGCCCGCGCCGCCGCCCTCGACGGCGGCGACCTGGTCGCGGCCGCCCTGTTGACGATCGTCCTGCCGGGCCTGATGGCCGGACTGCTGATCCTGGCCGCCTTCCGCATGCTGCACTATCACCGGGCGGCGCAGGCCTTCCTGGCCCAGGCCGACCGCCGGGGCCTGGGCCTCCTGCTGGCCAGCCTGCGGACCTGGTGGGTGGTGGTGGGCGGCATCCTGATCATGACGATCGCCTGGCTGGTCACCCTGGCGGTGATCTGGCTGGGCGCCTACGCCCACGTGTTCACGTCCGCCCTGAAGCAGTAGCTCCAACGGGGCGCAGGACTTTCCTGCGGGATCGGGTATAATCACTTCGTCCACGAGTGAATGCTCGTTGCCTGGGGAACCAATCGCTTCCATAGCCGCGTCCTGGCGGAAAGACATGTACGGCCATGATGCCGATGCAGTCCATTCAGTGCTCGCAGTGCGGCCAGAGGATCCAGTTGATCGACGACCTGGCCGACCACACGCTCGCCTGTCCGCAGTGCGGCTGGCAGTTCGTCATGACCCGCCGCCCGTCGCCGCCGGCGTTTGAGCCGGCGCCGCCGGCCGACCCACCCGCCGCCGCGCCCGCCGACGACGCGGATCACCTCGCGTCGCTGGCCGAGTCAGGCGGGCAGGCCCCGGCCCGCGGGCGATATCGCGTCGCCCGGCGGCCCAATGCCCTGCTGGTCGTCATGTTCCTGGGTACGGTTGTCATTCTGGTGATCTTCGGGGCCATCATGGTCGCGACGTCGAACTCACCGCCCGACCGCTCGACCGCCACGTCGGCCGACAGATCGGACGATTTCTCCGGGCCGTCCGACTCCCCGGCAGCCGGCGCCCGGACGCGCCCCGAGCGCCCGACACCGACCAGACCGCCGGCTGACGATCCTTCGAAGGAATCAGCCGAGGTGGCAAAGTTGCAGGAGACCGTGGTCCGGGCCCGCGCGATGTTCGACACCCGGTTCGCCGCCGAGATGGAGGCAACTGCCCGGACCCCTGATTTGCAGGACGACCAGAAGCTGCTCGCCCGCCTTCAGGCCGAGGCGTCCCTGCCCTGGGGCCCGCAGGACCAGCCCTACCTGGCCCTGGTCGAGGCGGCGACGGGCGAGTTGCTCAGCCGCCGCAGCGGACAGGGCGAGCAGGCCTGGCAGCTCGTCCGCCAGGCGGTCGAACGCCTGCGAGCCGCGACCGCCGGCGTGGTCGACCTGGCGCCGGTCACACAGATCACCCGGGCCGTCGCAGCCGTCCGCCAGGTTACCGGGCGCGAAATCCCGATTTCCGGCGCAGAGCAGCCGAGCCTCTTCGGCGTCCAGGCCCATCCGGACAGACCCTGAGGGGTCAGAGATCAGAGATCAGGGGTCAGGGGGGACGGAAACGGCCCCCCCTTCCGCCGCCGCAACAAGCCACGGACCACAGACCACAAGCCACGAACCACAAACTACTGGTTGGCGTTGATGAGACTGTAGAGTTGCTGGGCTTCCTTGCCCTGGCCGTTACGGGCGTACAGGCGTGCCAGCCGCGTGCCGACCTGGTAGTAGACCGTCTGGGTGCGGAACTGGATCTTGACGCCCTGCTGGCTGGGGGTGCGGGCGAACAGTTTGCGATACATGGCGATCGCCAGGTCGATGCGGCCGGCCGCGAGCATCAGCTTCTCGCACCCGGCGGTCGCGTCCAGGACGATGGACGACGCGTCGGGGCAGACATCCGCCGCCTGCTGGTAGCAGGACAGCGCGTCGTTGAGCCGCTTGGCCTTCTCCATGTATTCGCCGGCCGCCAGCAGCAGCGTCCCCTGGAGGTCGGCCCTCCTGGGGAACAGCCCGACCGCCCGCTCGCAGACCTTGGCCGCCGTCGCGGGCTTGTCGATCGTCGGCAGAATCTGCAGGATCTTCGCGCAGCAGTAATCCGGGTACGGCCCCGCCGTCCTTGCGATCAGCAGATCGAAGAACCGGTCCATGTGGTCGTCGGGAAAGACGTCCGCCTGCTGAAGCTTCAGCAGCAGGTCCCACGCCGGGCGGTGGGCGACGTTGCGCTGAACGGCCAGGACGATCAGTTCCTCCACCAGGTCCGCGTCCATCTGGCGGCGGGCCTTCAGGTCGGCGTCCAGCACGACGGGCGGCCGGATCCCGGCAAATCGCCTGTTGTAGTCCTCGGCCAGTGCCCGGAGTTCGCTGCCGTCGGGCGGGGCGATCTTGCGGATCGAATCGGCCACCACGCGGGCCAACTCCGTCGCCACGTCGGCTTCCTCGCGGCGTTCGAGGCTGAGCTGAGCAGCGGCCCCGGAGAGCATCAGGTCCACGTCGGTGATCATGTCGCCGCTGATCGGATCGCGAAGCTGGCCGACGAAATACTTCTGCTCCTCGTATCGGCCGGTGGCCGAGTCCCAGTAGAACCGGCGTTTGTCCGCGGCGAGCGTCAGGCTGACCGTCCAGGCGTGGCCGAGGGCCGACTCGCTCTTGCCCGTGACCGCCGCCGCGGGGATGCCCAGGGCCTTGCACACCTCGCTGGCGAAATAGGCCTGGTCCACGCAGATGCCCCCGAACTGCTTGATGTTATTCAGCGTGTAGGCCCGCCCCGTCATCCGCGAGCCCTGCGGCTGCGCGCCGGCGTAGAACGACTGCGTGTCGTAGGGCACGTCGAAGTAGCACTTGGCCGGCGTGGACTGGCGGCCGTACTGCCGCATCGCCCAGGCCCGCTGATCCAGCGGCAGCCGCGAGTCGGCCAGGTGGCACGACAGTTCGTAGGGCATCGACCGCAGATCGTAGCGGAACGACGCCCGCGACCGCGTGTAGTAGGCGAACGCCTGCACCAGGGTCGCATTCTCCACGCGGGCCCGCTGACGGGAATCGGCCGCCGTCGACGCCGCAAATGCCACCGCCAGGTCGGGATAGCCTGCGACCGCGGAGGCGTCGGCCTCGACCAGATCGTGCAGCCGCGTCAGCGACTCGTGGAAGTACGGCTGCGGGGCGATCGCCCTGAACAGTCGGCGGGAAACTTCGCCGTGCTTCAGCAGCCAGCGGTCGAACCCGTCGTCGCCGGCCATTTCCCGGACCGCCGGCAGGAACCTGCACGCCCGCTCCAGCGCGACCAGGCGGCTGAGCACCTTCAATTCGTCCCGCCCGCCGCAACAGAGGACGTCGAGAATCACTTTGCGGGTGCGAGCGGACAGCCGGACGAAATCCTCGCCGGATTCGCACTTGCCCAGGTCGTCGGCCAGGATGTCCACCACCCAGGCGCGGTCGAACTCGGCCGGCTGCGACGTGGCCGCCGGCTGCGTAGTCGGCGCATCGTCAGCCAGCGCCGCGGCTGCCGGCAGCAGGGCGACGATCAGGACGATCGCAAAGGGAAATGCCGCCTTCATCGCTTTTCCCCGGGCCCGGAGGGGCTTCGACCAACCCGCGATCTCAGCCTACTTCACGTCGCCCGGGGTGGGAAGTGCAAATCGCCCCCCCGCGAAGCTTCAACCCGCCAGCCACTCCACCGACGTGTCCGACGGGTCGAAGTGGGCCACGCCGCCGCCCAACTCCACGATCAGGCCGGCCAGCGGATCCACGTCGCGGACCGTCCCCTCGAACGTCCGCCCGTCGTGGTGAACGCGAACCCGCCGCGCCGAGTGGTCCATCCGCTGAAGGTACGCCCGGTGCAGTTCGTCCAGCGACGGGCAGGCATCGCCGCCGGCCAGCCAGCCGTCCAGCCGACCCAGCAGCGCCCGGGCCACGGCCGTGCGGTCCACGCGTCGGCCGACCTCGACCGCCAGCGACGTTGCGATCGTCCGGACGGCGGGCGGGAAGTTAAAGTCGTCAGCCTGCTGGTTGCAGTTGACCCCGATGCCGATGACCACGTCGAAGAGGGGCGCACCGGCTGCCGGCGACGGCGAGCGCGCCGCCTCAACGAGAACGCCGGCCAGCTTGCGGCCGTGAACGTAGAGGTCGTTGGGCCAGCGGATGACGGCCGGCACGCCGAGGCCCTCGTCCAGCGCCTCAGCCAGCGCGACCGCGGCCGCCATCATCAGCCGATGCGTCAGCCCCTCCCCGCCGGGCTCGTCCAGCAGCAGCAGGCTCAGCAGCAGGCTCGCGCCCGGGGCGTCGTGCCAGACACGCCCGCGCCTCCCACGGCCGGCCGACTGCGACTCCGCGAGCACGACCAGGCCGTCGCTGTCGCGGCGGGCCGTCGCCTGGCGGCAGACGTCGTTGGTCGATCCGACGCGGGGGAAGACGACGACCGACCGGCCGACGCGGACGGGGGCCAGGCCCAGTTCGATCAAGTCGCCGATCAGCGGCGTGGCAGCCGGGTCGGTCGCCAGTCGGCCGGGCGCGGGCTCCTCGACGGCGACGCCGAGCGACTTCAGCCGCCCGAGCAGTTCCGCGGCCCGCCAGGCCTGGATGTCCAACTCGCCCGCCAGGTCCGCCACGCTCCGCCCCCCCGGATGCGCCCGCCGCAGCGACTCGATCAGCTTGACCAGATTAGGGGGAAGTGCCATCGAACTCCCGCGAGATCCAGTGGGCAAGTGGCAGCAGGTCTTGAGTCATTCGACACTCGACATTCGTCATTCGACATTTGCCGCGGGCTGAATGTCGAGGCCGATGTCCAACGCCGTCGCCGAGTGGGTCAGGGCGCCGATGCTGATACGCTCGACGCCCGTCGCGGCGATGGCGGCCACGGTCGCCAGCGTCACGCCGCCGCTGGCCTCCAGCAGGGGCAGGCCCGGACCGGCCGACTCCGGGCGGCGGCTCAACTCGTCGCGCATCTGCACGGCGTCTGCCATCTGGGCCGGGGTCATGTTGTCCAGCAGGACCACGTCGACGGCCTTGGGGGCGCCGCTCAGCAGCAGGCCGAACTGCTCCAGCGTATCGACCTCGACCTCGATGAGCATCCGCGGATGGGCCTCGCGCAGCCGACAGGCCGCCCACGCAAGGTCCGCGTCGCCGCCGGCCAGGGCGATGTGGTTGTCCTTGAGCAGCACCGCGTCGAACAGGCCGACGCGGTGGCTGGTCCCGCCGCCGCAACGGACGGCGTATTTCTCCAGCGCCCGCAGGCCGGGCGTGGTCTTGCGCGTGTCGAGAATCTTCGCCCGCGTGCCCGCGACAGCCTGCACGAACGCCCGGGTGAGCGTCGCGATGCCCGAGAGCCGCTGGAGAAAGTTGAGCGCGACCCGCTCGAACGCCAGCATGCCCCGCGCCGGCCCGCGGACCTCGGCCATCACGTCGCCGGCGGCGAGAGTCCCGCCGTCCTTGACCTTCGCCTCGATCGCCAGCCGCTCGTCGTAAATCGAAGCCAGGGGCGCCAGCAGCGCCATCCCGGCCGCCACGCCCGGCGCCTTGGCGATGAACGTACCGACGGCCACCGCGTCAGCCGGGATGACCGCTTCGCTGGTCACGTCCCCGCCACCGAGGTCCTCTTCGCGTGCCCGCTGAAGCAGCGGCATCAGTTCCTCGATGTCCAGCCGATCCGTCATGGATTGCTCCGTGTTCTCCCATCACTCTTTGGGCGGACACCGTCCGGCCTCGACCGCGCGGGCCAGGTCGATGGCGAATCGGCCGACCGTGAGGAGGCGGAAGCCGCGGATCTTGTCGCGCCGTCTTGCGGGCCCAGACGTTCCGCAGAGCAACTCGCCCTCCAGGCCGCCGCGAATCTTGACGCCCAGCCGTTTCTCGGCTTCGAGGGTAATTTCAATCGTATCCAACGGCAAGGAAAGATGCTGGCTGAGCCACTCGGCCAAGTCGGTCGGGCGAAGCCTGCCCGGCTCGACGTTCGCAACAGCGGCGAAGGCGTCGCGGGCGGCCAGGCAGGCGGTCGCCTGCGCGGGGGTCGCGCCAACGGCGGCCAGGAAGTCGGCATCGGACATCAGCTCGCGAGCAGCCAACTCCTCATCGACCTGCTTACGGAGTCGCCGAACAGCCCGCCAAGACCATGTCACGATCAGGACCCCATAGAACGCCATGGGAATAACGAAGAAGAGGAGAGTTGCCGCCCGGGAGAGTTGTATCCGCAGCGTCCTGCTGAGGACCAGCATCAGCAGGCATTGAGCGACGAAGAGCACCACGATGCCGAGCATGCTTCGGACGTGGATGGATTCAAGTTCAGCCGTGGCTTTGGCCAATGCCTGCGGGTCAGAATGGATCGGACCGTCGGTAACCATCTATGGTTGTGCATCCTCCAGGACCCAAGCAACGCGGCACAGCCCCGTTGACGTCGGCGTCTCTGAGTCTTCTTCCTATCCTCCGAAATCTGCGTAATCTGCGGATGTCCTATCTCTTCTTCTTCGTCGGCGTCAGCTCGGGCACGTCCTTGAGTTCCTGGATGCGGTCGCGGAGGCGGGCGGCTTTCTCGAATTCCAGCGCCTCGGCCGCCGCGAGCATCTCGGCTTCGAGCATCGCGATCAGTTCCTCGCGTTCGTAGTCCTTCTCCTCGGCGCCGACGGCCTCGCGGGCGATGCGGTGGGCCTCCAGTTCGTGCTCCAAGCCGCTGCGGATGGCCTTGACGATCGTCCTGGGCGTGATGCCGTGCTCGCGGTTGTAGTCGAGCTGGAGCTTGCGCCGCCGCTCGGTCTCGTCGATCGCCCGCTGCATCGACGGGGTCATCTTGTCGGCGTAAAGCACGACCTCGGCGTTGACGTTGCGGGCGGTTCGGCCGATCGTCTGCACCAGCGAGGTCTCCGACCGCAGGAAGCCCTCCTTGTCGGCGTCCAGGATCGCAACCAGGCTGACCTCCGGCAGGTCGAGGCCTTCGCGCAGCAGGTTCACGCCGACCAGCACGTCGAACTCGCCGCGGCGGAGGTCGCGGAGGATCTGCACGCGCTCGATGGTCTCGATCTCGCTGTGCAGGTACTTGGACCGCAGGCCCTCGGCGGCGATGTAGTCGGCCAGATCCTCGGCCAGCCGCTTGGTCAGCGTGGTCACCAGCACGCGCTCGTTGCGGGCGGCCCGCACCTTGACACGCTCCAGCAGGTCGGCCACCTGCCCGCGGGCCGGGGCGACGGTGATGGCCGGGTCCACCAGGCCGGTCGGGCGGATGACCTGCTCGACGACCACCCCGCCGCATTTTTCCAGCTCCCACGGGCCGGGCGTCGCGGAGACGAACACCGTCTGGTTCCACGCCTCCTGAAACTCCTCGAACCGCAGCGGCCGGTTGTCCAGCGCCGACGGCAGGCGGAAGCCGTGATCTACCAACACCTGCTTGCGCGATCGGTCGCCGTTGAACATGGCCCGCAACTGCGGGATCGTCACGTGGCTCTCGTCGAGGATAAGCAGGTAGTCCTTGGGGAAGTAGTCGATCAGCGTGTAGGGCTTGGCGCCCGGCGGCAGGCCGGCCAGGTGCCGGGCGTAATTCTCGATCCCCGAGCAGTAACCGACCTCCTGGATCATCTCCAGGTCGTACTGCGTGCGGGCCAACAGCCGCTGAGCCTCGAGCAGTTTGCCCTGGCTGCGCAGCTCCATCACCCGGGCGTCCATCTCCTCGCGGATGCCCGCGACGGCCGACTCGATGCGGTCCTCGGGCATCACGTAATGCTGCGCCGGGAAGACGAACGCCTGCCGGGCCGTGCTGAGCACCGCGTCGGTCAGCGGGTTGATCAGCGAAATCTTCTCGACCTCGTCGCCGAAGAACTCGATGCGGTAGGCGAACTCCTCGTCAGCCGGGTGAACCTCGACCACGTCGCCGCGGACGCGGAACGTGCCGCGCTTGAAGTCGATGTCGTTGCGGTCGTACTGGAGGTCGATGAACCGCCGCAGCAGTTCGTCGCGCTCCATGCGGTCGCCGACGTGGATGTCGACGATCATCCGCTTGTAGTCCTCGGGGCTGCCCAGGCCGAAGATACAGGAAACCGACGCGACGATGACCACGTCCCGTCGGCTGGAGAGCGAGCTGGTCGCCGAGAGCCGCAGCCGGTCCAGGTCGTCGTTGCGCGAGGCGTCCTTCTCGATGTAGATGTCGCGCTGCGGGATGTAGGCCTCGGGCTGGTAGTAGTCGTAGTAGCTGACGAAGTATTCGACCGCGTTGCGCGGCAGCAACTCGCGGAACTCCTCGAAGAGCTGGGCCGCCAGCGTCTTGTTGTGGCTGATGACCAGGGCGGGCCGATTGAGCTTGGCGATCACGTGGGCCATGGTGAAGGTCTTGCCCGACCCGGTGACGCCCAGCAGCGTCTGGAACTTCTCCCCGCCCGCGAGCGCATCGGTCAGCGCGGCGATAGCCTGTGGCTGATCGCCCGCCGGCGCGAAATCGCTGACAACCTCGAAGCGGTCCATATCGCTCCCGCCGAAAGGAAAGAGTCGGTCCATTATAGGGATTGGCGGCGAGCGGGAAAATGCCTCTCGCCGATTCAGATGTCGATGCCGGCGGCCCGGTAGAGGGCCAGAACGTTTTCGATGGGCGTGTCGCTGCGGAATCCGTTGGACGGGCCCATGATGTAGCCCCCGCCGGCGCCCAGCACGTCGATCAGTCGGCCGACCGCGTCGCGGACCTCGCCCGGCGAAGCCTCCGGCAGCAGGTGCATCGTGTCCACGCCGGCGTGGAAGGTGAGATGCCGGCCGAACTCGCGCTTCAGCCGCTCGGGCTCCATGCCCGGGCAGACCGTCTGCACCGGATCGAGCAGGTCGATGCCCGCGTCGATCAGGTCGGGGATCAGTTCCGACATGGCCCCGCAGCAGTGAAAGAACGCCAGGGCCCCGCCGGCGTGGATGCAGGCGACCAGTTCGCGAATCCGCGGCAGGAAGAACTCGCGGAACGCCCGCAGGCTGATCGTCAGGGCGTTGGCCGACGCGAAGTCGGACCCGACGCGGACGATGTCGGGCTTGCCGCCCGGACCGGCCAGACTCCGCCGGGCAAACGACATCATCATCTCGTGGATGCGACCGATCAGGGCGTCGGCGGCCGGCTTGTTGGCGACCATGTCAACTAACAGGTCCTCCATGCCGCGCAGGCCGCCGGCGATGAGCATGTAGGAGCCGCTGTTGTAGAGCGTCAGGAAGTCGTCGCAGGCTGCCGGCAGCGTCGAGAAGTCGAACCACTCGGCCTGCGGCAGCGACAGGGCCTCGACGTTGGCGACGGCAATCTCGCCGGCCAGCCGCGGCAGCTCGATGTAGTGGGCGTCGCCGAAGGCGTCCTTCTCGCCCCAGCGGCGGTGGAATCCGAAGGCGTGAACGTCCACGTTCGGCGCCGGAGCGGCGTAGAACTCGGCGGCGGCGGAGTTGGCCGGGTCGCGCTTCGGGCCGACCCAGCGGATGGCGGCCGACAGGCGGCGGTTCAGGGCCTCAACATCGGCCAGGCCGAACCGCTCCAGGAGACGCGACGTGATGACGTCGGTGGCCTTGTAGTCCACGGGGACCGGCGACACGTCGGCGTGGCCGATGGCCATCAGCGTGCGCTCGCGGATGTTCACTGCATCGCCTTTCCGCGACCGGCCGCCTACTCCAGGCCCATCGCCTTGAGGTTGCGGTAGCTAATCGCCAGGCTCTCGAACGGGTCGCGGTCGTAGCACTTGTCCTGCTCGACCAGGGCGTGCCGGACGCCGACGGAGCGGCAGGCGTCGATGATGGCCCTCCAGTTCAGGTTGCCCTCGCCGACCTCGGCGAAGCGCTGCTCGCGCTCGGGGGTGATGGCCATGTCCTTGAAGTGGACCACCGGCTGGCGCGGGCCGAGGCGGCGGATCCAGTCGGCCGGGTCGCCGCCGCCGGCGGTGATCCAGTAGACGTCGATCTCGGCCTTGAGCACGTCCGGGCCGGCCAGCTCGTACAGCGACGCCAGCCAGGTCCGCCCGTTGTATTTCACCAGTTCGTGGTTGTGGTTGTGATAGGAGAAGTCCATGCCGGCGGCCGCCAGCTTCGCGGCGATCGGCCTCAGTTCGTCGACGAAGCGCTTGACGCCGTCAGCCGACCGATAGTCCCCCGGCAGCCCGCCGATGGCCGGGTGCGTGCACTTCCAGAGCTTGTGCTCCTCGATCACCGCGTCCAGGTCGTTGCGGAAGCGGTCCCAGCTCAAGTGCGTGGAGACGCAGGCCAGGCCGTTGTCGGCCAGGGCCTTGGCGACGGCCTTGGGATCGACCGGCCCGAAGCCCGAAACCTGCACTTCCCTGTAGCCGATGTCGGCGACCTTCTTGAGCGACGCGGCCACGCCGTCGATGGTCTTGCAGAAATCGCGGAGGGTGTAGAGCTGTGCGCCGATTCGCAGTTGCGACATGGTGTCCGCCTTTCAGGGGGCCAGGTTCGGAATGTGCGACACGAAGGGGGCACTCTATCCGATGACGGGGCGATTGCAAGTGGCGCATCCCGACAAGCGATTAGACAAAGAGCCTCCGCCTGTAATGGCCACCGCCCGCATCCCGTGATAGGATGGCCAGAGAAAGGCCGTCAATGGCCGCGAGGCAAGCCATGCCACTGGACTCGGCGCCCCTGTTCGCGTTGATCTTGCTGATCGTGCTGGCCGTCTGCCATTCGCTCCTGGGCTGGCGATGGATCGTCGGCCTGGCCGTTGCGTGGGCGGCCGTCCTGGCGGCGATCTACCTGCTGAGTTGGCCCGCTTGGGTTGCCATCGCCATCCAGGCCGGGCTGATCATCTTCACCATCCTGATCGCAATCGGCCAGGATGTCTGGATCAGACCGCCCGGCATGAGGTGACGCCTGCCGGTTCATTCCCCGCAGGACATCTTGGCCATCCACTCCTCGGCCGCCTTCTTGATCTGCACTTCGCTCAGGTCCTGTTTGTGGGTGGCCAGCGACCACTGGTGGCCCGAGGGATCGAGCACCGTGCCGCAGCGGTCGCCCCAGAACATGTCGGTGACGGGCATGACGACGGCGGCGCCGGCCTTGACCGCGCGATCGAACGCCGCGTCGGCGTCGGGGACGTAGAGATAGAGCGCCGAACTGCGGGCCCCCAGCGTGGCCGGGGCCTTGCAGCCCATCGCGTCGCTCTCGCCGCCGAGCATCATGTGGCTGTCGCCGATGACCATCTCGGCGTGCATCATCTTTCCGTCGGGCCCGTTCATGCACATCTTCACCCTGGCCCCGAACGCCTTCTCGTAGAACGGGATGTCGCGGTCGGCGTCCTGGATCACGATGCTGGGGGTCACTGTGTGGTATCCGTCGGGTATCGCCTTGACCGGCTTGGCCATCGGTTGACTCCTTGAAAGAAGGTGCCCAATCGTACCCCCGCCCGTCCGCCGGTCAATCCGCCCGGAAGCCTTCAAGCCTTCGCGTCCCGCCGGCCGATAGTGAATACGTCCCATAATCCCCGCGGAGGCGGGGAGTCGAGGATTTGGGCATGCAGGAGGCATCGCCATTGCGCCGACAGACGCGCCGCGTGTTGCTGGCTGCGCTGGCGGTGCTGCTTTGCGCCCTGGCCGCCCGGGCCCAGGAGGGCGACGACGACTCGCCCACGCCGCCGGCTAACGCATCGGCCCGCACCAACGCCCCCGTCTCGGCAGCCGACCCTGACGATCCGCCGTTGACGATCCCCACGACGCTGCCCGACGACGCCGACGCCCGGCCCGACCCGACCGACTGGCATGTGGTCAAGCGGTTCGACTTCGACGAGGCCCGGCTGGGCAACGAAGACCGCCTGCCGATGTACTGGTATCGCCGCACCGGCGCCGATTTCCCCCTCTACGCCGAGGGCCGCTGGGACCGCACGTTCGGCTACCGCTCCAAGGAAAGCTTCCTGCTCAAGCTCAACGGCGGCAACGTCGGCTACTACTACCGGCCTTCGACGATCGCCATCGCACCGGGCCAGGACATCCGCGTCGAGGCGATGGTCCGCACGCACGAGCTGCGGCACGCCCGGGCCCTGCTGAAGGTCTACTTCACCGACGCCCGCCGCCAGGTCATCGACGGCAGCATGCGGCTGAGCCCGCTTATCGGCGGCGAAAACCTGAACGACCGCTGGCTGACCGTCTCGGTCCTGGTCGCCGGCAAGTTCCCCTCGGCGCGGTTCGTCAACCTCGAAGTCTACCTGCTCCAGCCGCGGCTGTGGCGCGAACTGGACCCGGCCACCCGCAACACGCCGGCGCTGATCGACTACATCGACGTCCACGGCTGCGTCTGGTTCGACAACGTCACGATCTACCGCCTGCCGCGGGTGACGCTGGGAACCGGCCAGCCCGGCCAGATGATCCCGCCGGGCGCCGACGCCTCGCTGACGATCAACGTCGAGGGCTTCCCCAACCAGCCGCTCGAAGCCGAACTGCTCATCCGCGACGCCGCCGATCGGCTGATCGGACACCAGCTCTTCACCAGCGGCGCCGACGACCGGTCCAACGAGCGCAGCTTCAAATGGCAGACCGGCAAGCTGCCGGCCGGGCTCTATCGCGCCGCGTTGTTCCTCTACGCCGGCGGGGCCAGGCGGGCGGGCCTGCCGCCGCTGCTCACCCGCAACCTCACCTTCGTGCAGTTGCCCGGCGACGGCGGCGCCCCGCACGTCGGACGAGGCGGGGGGTTCGGGCTCATCGTCCAGGCCGCCGACGGCAACATCGACGAAGCCTCCGCCCGTCTGCTGGCCGACGAGCAGGCCGACGCGCTGGCCCGGCTGCCCGCGTCGCTGGTCAAACTGCCCCTGTGGCGCGGGCGGATGCGGCTGGATCAGATCGAGGCCGCCGACCCCTGGGCCGACCAGCTCATCCGGCGGCTCTCGCGCCAGCGGTTGGGGCTGATCGCGACCTTCGGCGAGATTCCCGAGCAGCTCCAGCAGGGGGCCGCAACAGCCGGGACCGCCCAGCGCTACGGCCTGCCGCTGACGATCCTGGACGTCTTCGCCGGCGATCCGACGGTCTGGCGGCCGTACGTCGCCGCCCAACTCGCCCGCTACGCCGAGCAGATCCGCTACTGGCAGATCGGCCAGGAGAACACCGTCGCCTTCGCCCAGGACCCGCGGTTCAGCGGAACGCTTCGCGGCGTGCAGCGCGAGTTCCGCACGCTGCTGACCGCCCCGACGTTCGTCGCGACCTGGCCGGGGCTCTACTCCTGGCGGCACGGGCTGGCGCTGCAGGCCGACCTGTCCGCGGGCGGGCCGGGCAAGTTCCCCGCCGACATCGCCAACATCTTCCTGTCCAATCGGCTGGCGCCCGACACGCTGGGCGATTACGTCGAGGAGTTCATGGACCTCTCCGAGACGCGGCCCTGGGCGACGGTCCAGCCGCTGGACGCTGACGAATACGAACGTCTGCCGCGATTGGCCGACCTGGCCTGGCGGCTGGTCAACGCGTCGGCCGGGCTGGCTGAGCCCCTGCCGCCGGCCAACGTCCGCGGCCCACGGGCCGGCGGCGCCCTGTTCCTCGACGCCCCCTGGACCGTGCGCGAGCTGAGCGGCCGACAGATTCTCGAACCCACCGAGGAACTGCTGATCTACCGCACCGCCGCCGACCTGCTGGGCGGGGCCTCGTTCGGCGGGCAGATGCAACTGGCAGACGGCGTCGTCGGGCTCATCTTCGACCGCGGCGAGGGCGACGGCGTGCTCGCGATCCGCAACGAGGGCGGCGACCCGACCGCGCCCATCGAGCTGTTCCTCGGCGAGAACGCCCAGCGCGTCGACCTCTGGGGCAACCGCACGCCGGTCAAGTCCGTCGAGATGCGCACCGGGACAAAGCAGCCGATCACCGCCGGCCGATACCCCTTCTACCTCGACCACATCGACCCGCGCATCGCCCGCATGCGGGCGTCGTTTGCGATGGTCCCGGCGTTCGTGCCGTCGGCCTACCAGAAGCACGTCCGCAAGATTTCCTTCATCAACCCCTTCAACATGCCCGTCAGCGGCAAGCTGACGCTTCACTTCCCGGCCAACTGGAACGTTCGGCCGCGCATCATCCCCTTCTCCGCCCAGGCCGGCGAGCGGATCGAACGCGAAATCGAAATCCGCTTCCCCTACAACGCCGAGGCCGGCACGAAGGAACTGCTGGCCGACATGGTCCTGGACGCCGACCGGGCCTACCGCCTCCAGATCGCCTCGCGGTTCGAGTTCGGGCTGGGCGACGTCGGCGTCCGCACGCTGACCCAGTGGCTGGGCGACGGCAACCTGCTGGTCACGATCACCGTGACCAACCGCAGCGCCGAAGACGCGGGCGGCCTGGACATGTTCTGCTTCGTCGCCGCCCCCGGCCGACCGCGGCAGGAGCGCGTCATCGCCGGCCTGCTGCCTGGCGCGACGGTGGTCAAGAGCTTCCGCCTGGACAACGCGAAGGAGATGATCGGCCAATCGCTCCGCGTCGGCCTGCGCGAGGTCCAGGGCTCCCGCGTGGTCAACTACGCCGTCCCCGTCCGCTGAATGCTGCCCTCGGCGGCCCCTCTCCCTGTCCGGCCGATGTTGTCCGCACGCCACAGGGGTGTTGATTCCGATAAACATCGGGACCGGCCGCGAGACCGTCCCCCTCGCCCATACTTTCTCTAACACATTTCACCAAAGTGATTTATAGAAAACGATATGAATTCCTACCTGGCTGGCATACATTTTGCAGGTATCAGACCAGCTAGCTTCCGACCGGTTACCTGCCGCCGCGTCAGTCGGGGCGGCCATACCGGCCGGGCGGCGGACCTTCGACGGACGCCAGGCAAGCGAGGAGCGCGTGATGACCCGACGATTGATCCCGACGATGGCCGTCGTTGCCCTGCTCAGCGTGTCGCCGCCCGCCTGGGCGGCCACTCTCGCGGGCAACGAGAACGTCGGCGACGGCGTTCTGAGCGCCACGCCGGGCAGCATCACCGCGAATGGCTCGACCTATTCCTGGGCCGACAGCAACGGCAACGGCACAGCCGACGACCCGGCGGCCGCGGGGTTGGAACTGGCCAACTACAACCTCACCCGCACCGGCGACAACGTCGGCTTCACGTTGAACCTCAACGACGGAACGAGCAACGGTTCGATCACGTGGTCCGGCCAGGGCACGTTGTCCGGCGGCAAGATCACCACCGCCCGCGCCGCCGACGCCGGCACCGGGGCGATCACCATCCTGGGTGCAGCCAACATCACCGTCGAGGGCATCTACGCCAACCAGACCAGCGGCAACTGGGGCGCCGGCGCCGCGGTCCATGTCACACAGACGGGATCGTTCTACGCAACTGGCAGCGTGTCAAGCAACAGCAACTGGGGCAGCGGCACGAGCGGCGTGGTAACGCTAACCGGCGGAGGCGGAGCGGGAACGCTCTACATCGGCGGCGGAATCACCAGCAAGGGCGGCAATCCCGGCGCGGTCAACATCATCGGATATTACTCGGTCGCCATCGCCGGCAGTGTCGACGCCCACAAGCTGGGCAAGCCAGCCGGTTCGAATGCCGCAGCCATCAACATCACCTCCATCGGCGACGGCGGCGTCCAGATCGGCGGCGTGCTGGCCAACTACGAGGACTACGGCCAGGGCACAATGGCCGATATTACCGTCACCACCACCGGCGCGATCGGCCTGGGCGGCATCGATTCTCGCGCCGGAACCCCCACCAGCGGCGACTGGCTCTACCATAGTGGCGGAAACATCTACCTGACCGCCGGCGGCCTGGTTCAGGTCAGCGGCCTGATCCGCACCTCCACCGCCAACGCCACCGCCCACAGCTACGTTCGCAACGGCGGGAACGTGCAGATCGTCAGCAGCGTCGGAGCCGTCGCCCTCGCCGACATCGACACGTCGAGCGTCAGCAGCAACGCCAGCTACGGCTACGGCGGCGACGTCACGGTGACGGCCCACGGCAACCTCTCGATCGTCGGGGCGATCAACCTCTCCTCGGCCCAGGCGGGCAAATCCGGCGATCTGATCCTGACCACCTCGGCCGCCAGCAACGGCATCATCTACATCGGTGACGACGTCACCGACCAGCTCAATCTGGCCGGGCTGGGCGTCGTCAGCTTCGACAGCGACGCAGGGATGACGTTCCTCGCGGGCGAACTGCTCAACTTCGCCACCGCCGGCACGGGCAGCGGCACGTTGGCCGACCCCATCGTCACCACGCAGACCGCCTTGCGTGCGCCCGAAGGCCAGTTCGTCTACTACAACTACGCCCCGGGCGAACTCAACGATTACCTCGGCGGCAACGTCTACCGGCTGGCCGACGAGAACGGCGTCGCCGGCGCCGGCGGACTGCTGCTCATTCAGCAGGTTCCCGAGCCGACCGCCCTGGCGCTCCTGATCGTCGGGTGCATGGGCCTGGGCGGCGCCTCCGTCCGCCGCCGTCGCCCGGCCTGAGCCGGCGCCTCGCCGCCAATCACACAACCGCGATCCAGCGACCCGGAGGCATCCCCCCGGCCGCTTGCGTTCTAAGGGGTGGCCGCTTGCGCAGGGCCGACGCGGCCGATTTGATCGACCCGGAGTCGAGGCGCCCCGGCCGGATGCGTCAGATCGCATTGGCCGGCCTGTCTTGTAACACCTTGCCCCCCAGCGGTTTATAATACAGGCAAATACAGGCTGTTGCAGGCCAAGACAGGCTCGTCGCGTCCCGACGCGACGTGGACCGATCGCGGGGGGTTTGCATTTACTCGCCTTCGCGTACAATCCCATCTGCGATGGGACAACCTGAAAGGACACATCCATGAGCGAACTGACGAACACGCGCGTCGTGCTGGCGTCTCGGCCGGACGGCGAACCGACCGTTGACAACTTCCGCGTCGAGACCGCGCCAGCCGACGAACCCGGCGACGGCCAGATGCTCCTGCGGCAGCTCTACCTTTCGATCGACCCCTACATGCGCGGGCGGATGGAGTCGGCCGGCTCGGGCTACGCCGCCGGCGTCGAGATCGGCCAGGTCATGTGCGGCGACACGATCAGCCAGGTCGTCGCCTCCAACCACGTCCACTACGCCCCCGGCGACATCGTGCTGGCCTACCAGGGCTGGCAGGAATACGGGCTGAGCGACGGCAACGACATCCGCAGAAAGATCGAGCCCGGCCCGTTCCCCCTGCCCTGGCACCTCGGCGTGCTGGGCATGCCGGGCATGACCGCCTACGTCGGCCTGCTCGACATCGGCCGACCGCAGCCGGGCGAGACGGTCGTCGTCTCCTCGGCCGCCGGGGCGGTCGGCTCGGTCGTCTGCCAGATCGCCAGGATCAAGGGCTGCCGCGTCGTCGGCATCGCCGGCAGCGACGCCAAGTGCGACTGGCTGCGCGGCGAGCTGGGCGTGGACGCAACGGTGAACTACAAGACCGCCAAGCGACTGGTCAAGTCGCTGCGCGAGGTCTGCCCCGAGGGCATCGACGTCTACTTCGACAACGTCGCCGGCGAGACCCTCGAAGCCGTCCTGCGCATGATCAACGTTGGGGCCCGCATCCCGCTGGTCGGCCTGATCAGCCAGTACAACGAACGCCGCCTGCCCCCGGGCCCGAACCTCGTGCCCCTGCTGGTCAGGCGGGCACTGATCCAGGGCATGCTCGTCCGCGACCACGAATCCGCGCGGATGGCCGACTTCCTCCGCGACATGACCGCGTGGCTGGCCGAGGGGAAGATGAAGTATCGCGTGGACCTGCGCGAGGGGTTGGCCGCCGCACCCGAGGCCTTCCTCTCCCTGTTCACCGGCGGCAACTTCGGCAAGCTCGCCATCCAGGTGAGCCCCGACCCGACGGCGTGAAAGAGCATCCGCAGATTACGCAGATTGCGCAGATTTCAAAGAAGAGAAGAACGGAGAACCGCGAATGAACGCGAATGGACGCTAATGCAGAGGCATATCCGATTCGGCTCTTGTTCTCATTCTTGTCCATTTGCGTTCATTCGCGGTTCTCTCTCTTGTCTTGAAATCTGCGCCGTCTGCGCAATCTGCGGATGAGTCTCTTCCTCGGTCACGCGTCCAGGTCGACGGGGTCGCCCTGCCAGCGGCCCCTGGCGTCCAGGCTCACGCGGACCGCGGGGGTGTCGGGGTCGTGGGGGAAGACCAGCGTCCAGCCGGCGGCCGCCGCGTCGCCGACCAGCTTCTGCCGCGACTGGTTGACCGTCGCCGGTTCGATGTCGTAGGCCATCGTCCAGAACGGCCGAAGATGGTGGGCCGTCGGGACCAGGTCGCCGATGAAGCAGACAGCCGGGCCGGCCGGGTCGCCCACAATGACCGACTGATGCCCCGGCGTGTGCCCCGGCGTCGCCCGCACGCGGACGCCCTCGCAGATTTCCGCGTCGCCCTCCAGCAGCGTCAGCCGACCGGCGTCGGCCAGCGGCTGGAAATTTTCAGGCCGATAGGTCGTCTTCATGTGCGACGCGTTGGCCGACGCGTCGGCGAACTCCCGTCGCTGCACGTAGTATGTCGCGTTGGGAAAACTGGGCACGGGCGTTCCCGAGGCGTCCAGCGTCGTCGCGCCGCCGGCGTGGTCGAAGTGCAGGTGAGTCATGATGACCGCGTCGATCGTCGCCGGGTCGATATCCGCGCCGCGCAGCGCCGCCAGGATGCCGCCGGCGTTTTCGATCGCGTAAATCTCGCGGTCCTTGGCGCCGAGCTTGTCGCCGCAGCCGGTCTCGACGAGAACCCGCCGCCCGCCGATGTCGATGAGCAGGCAGCGGGTCGCCATGCGGATGCGGTTGTTGGCGTCGGGCGGGGACTTGCCCTGCCACATCGTGCGGGGCACGACGCCGAACATGCCGCCGCCGTCGAGGCGGAAGTCCGACGCATTGAAATCCCGGATGCGGATTGCCAGGCTGCCGAATCGAACGTCCATCGTCGCCTCCGCCGGTCGCATTTTCGGTCGCCGGACGGGATAGTGTATACCGGTCGCCGCCGCCGGGGGCAATCTTCGGCTTGCAGCCCGGCCGCGGCGCGGACAGAATGTGGCCAACCGATCCGGGGCCCGATCGCATGAGCATCGAACCGCAAACCGACGCATCGAACCCGGCGGACACCGCGCCGCCCGACGCCGCCGACGCCTCGCCCATCGCCGCCAGGCTGATGGCCGCCCGGCGGGACCTGCTGGACGTCTCCAACCGCAACCGGCTGCTCAACACGCCGCGCCGCCGCAACCGCTCGCGCAGCGTCGAGATCGTCGCCGAGCGGTCCGCCCAGGTCTTCTCGATGCTCGTCGCCGAGGACAAAGCGATGGGCTTTCTGCCGGCTGAGGAGCCGCCGGCCGACGCCCCGCCCGACGCCGGCGGCCAGCCCCCGTCGCTGCTGCCCCAGCCCGAAGCCGACGAGTTCGACGAAGCCGGCGTCGCTCGCCAGACCGACACCTCCGATGCGATGCTCCAGACGACGCTGACCAGCGAGGCGTTGCAGAAACGCCTGCTCTCGACCTACTACGACGCCCGCACCGCGGAGGAGGAACAGGGCGTCGGCATCCTCTATCTTGCGCTGGGCTTCCTCAAGTGGCTGGAGAGTGAGACCTCCGACCGCGAGTTCTTCGCCCCGCTGCTGCTGATCCCCGTCGCCCTCGAGCGGCAGGCCGCCAACACGAGGTTCCGCCTCCGCTACACCGGCGAGGAGGTCGCGACGAACCTCTCGCTGGCCGCCAAGCTCAAGAGCGACTTCAACGTCGACCTGCCCGAGGTCCCCGACATCGAGGAACTGTCCCCGGCGGACTACTTCGCCGCGGTGAGCCGGGCCGTCGCCGGTCGGCCGCGCTGGCAGGTGCTCGCCGACGACATCGTTCTCGGCTTCTTTTCGTTCTCCAAATTCCTGATGTATCGCGACCTGGACCCGCGGACCTGGCCGACCGGGAGCGGCGGCCCGCAGTCGCGCCCGCTGATCGGCGGGCTGCTGGGCGAAGGCTTCGACGACGCCCCGCCGCTGTGCGGGCCTGACGACCCGATCGACCCGCTGATCGCTCCGGGCGACATGGTCCACGTCCTGGACGCCGACAGTTCGCAGGCGATCGCCATCGAGGAGGTCCGCCGCGGCCGCAACCTCGTCATCCAGGGCCCGCCCGGCACGGGCAAGTCGCAGACCATCGCCAACCTCATCGCCGCCGCTGTCCGCGACGGACGCAAGGTGCTCTTCCTGGCCGAGAAGATGGCCGCCCTGTCGGTGGTCAAGCGCCGGCTCGACCACATCGGCCTGGGCGACATGTGCCTGGAGCTGCACAGCAACAAGGCCAACAAGCGTCTCGTGCTCCAGGAACTCGGCCGAACGCTCGAACTCGGGCGGCCCAGCGGCGACGCCGACGACGGCGGCGCCGCAGACCTGGCCCGCGTCCGCGACCGGCTCAACGCCCACGCCGGCCTGATGCTCGCTCCGCTGCCGCCCAGCGGACTGACGCCCTATCGGCTGCTGGGCGAGCTGGTGAGCCTCCGCCGCCGCGGCGTGCCGGCAGCCGACTTCGAGTTGCCCGACGCCCCGCAGTGGCCGCCCGACGAGCGCCACCGCCGCGTCGGCCGAATCCGCGACGCCGCCGAACATCTGCGCGAAACCGGCACGCCGTCGGCCCACCCCTGGCGCGGCGTCCTGCTCGACGCGATCCTGCCGACCGACCAGGATCGGCTGGCGGCGGCGATGACGTCGCCGATCGCCCGGCTGGATCGGCTGGCCGGGGTCGCCGACGCGCTGGGCCAACTGCTCACGCCGCTGCCGGCTGGGACGGCAGCCGACCTCGCCCGGCTCGCCGACGCCGCCCGCCGACTCGCCGACGCCCCACCGATGGACCGCGCCGCAATCGCCAACGCCTCCTGGGCCGACCAGCGGGCCCGGATCGCCGACCTGGTCAGCCACGGACGCCTGCTTGCCGAATCGCGAGGCCAGCTCACCGGCGTCGTCAGCCCGGCCGCCTGGTCGATGGACCTGGCCCAGACCCGCGCCGACCTGGCTGCCTATTCGCACTCGTGGATTCGCTGGCTCAACCGCAACTGGCGGCGGGCCAAGGCGACGCTCCGCGGCATGCTGGCTGGGCCCCTGCCCGCGTCGGCCGACGAGCGGCTGGGCATCCTCGACAGCCTGATTGCCGCCCAGGCCGCCAAGGCCGCCGTCGAGCGGGCCGATGCCCTGGGCGCCGCGGCGTTCGGGCGGCTGTGGGCCGGGCCGGAGTCTGACTGGGCCGCCCTGGCCGCCGTCGAGCAGTGGGACGCCGCAAACGCGGAGATCTGCGACCCGGCCGTCCTGCGCCGCGTCGTCGCCGACCCGCCGGACGCCGCAGCGCTGACCGTGCCGGCCGACCAGGTGGCCGCCGACCTGCCGCCGCTGCTGAGCGAAGCCGGCGAGCTGGCCGAGCGGCTGAAGCTCGACCTGCCGCGGGCGTTCGGCGTGAAGGAACTCCCGGCCGTCGCGCTGGCCGACCTGCGGTCGCGTCTGGCCGACTGGCGGCGCGATCCCGAGTCGCTCAGCCGATGGATCGCCGCGCGGCTGCGCCTGGACGGGCTCGCGAGCGAGGGCCTGGGCGAGCTGGCCGATCGGCTGTACGACGGGCGGATTGCCCCCGACGGCGCGGAGGACCAGTTCCACGCCGCCTGCTGCGAGACGATGATGCGCCGCGTCCTGGCCGAGCATCCCGAGCTGGCCGCGTTCGACGGCAAGTCGCACAGCCGCGTGCGCGAGGAGTTCCAGTCGCTGGACCGGAGCTGGATCGAGCGGATGGCCCGGCGCGAAGTCGCCGCCGCCCACTACCGGGGCCTGCCGCACAACGGCGGCTCGCTCGGCGAGATGGGCGTGCTGCGGCACGAGCTGGCCAAGCAGCGGCGGCACCTGCCGATCCGCCAGTTGCTCCGCCGGGCCGGCCGCGCGGTGCAGGCGATCAAGCCGGTGCTCATGATGAGCCCGATGTCCGTCGCCCAGTTCCTCGAGCCCGGCGGCGTCGAGTTCGACCTGCTGCTGATCGACGAAGCCAGCCAGGTGCGGCCGGTCGACGCGTTCGGCGCCGCCGCCCGGGCCGGGCAGATCGTCGTCGTCGGCGACGACAAGCAGCTCCCGCCGACGCGGTTCTTCAACGTCATGCTCGAAAGCGACGACGACGCCGACGAGGGCGAACTGCACACCGCAGACCTGGAGAGCATCCTCGGCCTGTGCGCGTCGCAGAGCATGGCCCAGCGGATGCTGCGCTGGCACTACCGCAGCCGCCACCACTCGCTGATAGCCGTTTCCAACCGCGAGTTCTACGAGAACCGGCTCTACGTCATCCCCTCGCCGACCGACGGCGGCGACCGGATGGGCCTGAAGTTCCACCACCAGGCCGACGGCGTCTTCGACCGCGGCCGGTCAGCCACCAACCGCGTCGAGGCCCGCGCCGTCGCCCGCGCGGTGATGGACCACGCCCGCCGATGCGGCGATCTGACGCTGGGCGTCGGGGCCTTCTCCATCGGCCAGCGCGACGCGATCCTCGACGAACTGGAGCGCCTCCGCCGCGAAGGCCCGGACCCGCACGAGTTCTTCTCGCCCAGCCGACCCGAGCCCTTCTTCGTCAAGAACCTCGAAACCATTCAGGGTGACGAGCGCGACGTGATCTTCATCTCCATCGGCTATGGCCGCGATGACGCCGGGGCGATGTCGATGAACTTCGGCCCGCTGTCGGCCGACGGCGGCGAGCGGCGGCTGAACGTCCTGATCACCCGCGCCCGCCAGCGCTGCGAGGTCTTCTCGTCGATCACCGACGACGACATCGACCTGTCGCGGGCCACCGGCCGCGGGCCGCTGGTGCTCAAGACGTTCCTCGCCTACGCCCGCACGGGCCGCCTGGATGCAACGGCCGGCCCCAGCGGGCGCGACGCCGACTCGCCCTTCGAGCTGGAGGTGGCCGAGGCCCTGCGGGCACAGGGCCACGAGGTCCACTACCAGGTCGGCGTCGCGGGGTTCTTCATCGACCTGGCCGTCGTCGATCCGCGGCAGCCGGGGCGTTACCTATTAGGCATTGAGTGCGACGGGGCTTCCTATCATTCAGCCCGGTCAGCCCGCGACCGCGACCGCCTGCGGCAGGAGGTGCTGGAGGACCGCGGCTGGATCCTCCACCGCATCTGGAGCACGGACTGGTTCCACAGGCCGGTCGAGCAACTGGCCAAGGCGCTTGCCGCCATCGAGCGGGCCCGCGCGGAGTTGGCCGCCCGCGACGCCGACGACCGGCTGGACGAGACCGCCGAGCCCTCCGATGCCCCAGTCGATCCGGCAACCATCGCCCGCGACCCGGCCGACGACGACGCCCCCTCCGGGATCGCCGCCGCGCCCTATCGCGTCGCCCGGCTCTCCGTCCCGCGCGAGCTGCCCATCCACAAGCTGAGCGCCGCGAGGCTGGCCGGCATCGTCGCCCGCATCGTCGCCGTCGAGGGCCCGGTCCACGAAGAGGAGGTCGCACGCCGCACGGCGGCCCTGTGGGGCCAGCACCGCTCCGGCAGCCGCGTCGCCGACGCCATCCGCGCCGCCCTGGCGCTGGGCGTCGAGCAGGGCAAGCTCCGCGCCGACGGGCCCTTCTACAGCCCGGCCGACCGGCAGCAGGCCCCCATCCGCAACCGCGCGGGCGTCGAGCCGGCGACATTGCGGCGGGTCGAGATGCTGCCGCCGGCCGAGATCGCCGCGGCCGTCGAGACGCTGGTGTCAGCCAACATGGGCATCGGCGAGACCGAGGTCGCGACGCACGTCGCGCGGCTGCTGGGCTTCGGCGCCGCCGGGGCCAACCTGCGCGGGGCCATCGCCCGCGAGGTCGCCCGACTGGCCGACGCCGGCACGCTGGAGTCGCGCGACGGCTGCCTCTATCGTGCCCAGTCCTGACGCCGGACACCGGACGATTTTCCGCCGTCTCACTGGCCCGCCGGGCCGACTAAGGCTATACTCGCCTGCGGCCCGGGCATCGGGCCCAAGTCTGCGTGGCCGGCGTTCGGTTTCGGTCGCAGTTCCCGCAAACAGGAGAATCACCATGACGTCAGAGGCGTCCTCGGGCAAGGCCGACAGGCACAAGTGGGTCTTCTTCCGCCAGGGCGGCTTCGACCAGGTGCGGCTGGACAGCGGCCAGGACCTCGCGTCGCTCGACCAGCTCGACCAGAAGCTCTGGGTCGCGCTGGCCTGCCCGACGCAGGGGCTCGACCTGGACGCCCGCACGCTGGAGCTGATCGACTCCGACGGCGACGGACGCATCCGCGCGACCGAGATCCTCGCCGCGACACGCTGGGCGTGCGGCCTGCTCAAGGACCCCGGGACGCTGACCGAAGGGGCCGCGGCGCTGAAGCTGGACGCCCTGAACGACCAGACGCCCGACGGACGGCGGCTACTGGAGTCGGCCCGGCAGATCCTGGCCAACCAGGGCAAGTCCGACAGCGCAACCATCAGCATCGAGGACACGACCGACACGGTCAAGATTTTCGCCCAGACGACCTTCAACGGCGACGGGATCGTCCCGGCCGACGCCGCGACCGATCCGGCGGTGCAGGCGGTCATCGGCGACGTCATCGCCTGCGCCGGCGCCCAGACCGACCGCAGCGGCAAGCCCGGCGTGACGCAGGAGGCCGTGGACAAGTTCTTCGCCGACGCCCAGGCCTACGAACAGTGGTGGGCGGCCGCCGAGAAGGGCGCCGCCGACATTCTGCCGCTGGGCGAGGCGACCGTCGCGGCGGCCGGCGCGCTGGCGGCCGTCCGCACGAAGGTCGAGGACTTCTTCGCCCGCTGCCGGCTGGCGGCATTCGACGCCCGGGCCCTGGCGGCGCTCAACCGCCAGGAGTCGGAGTATCTGGCCATCGCAGCCGGCGACCTGACGATCACATCGACGGAGGTCGCAGGCTTCCCGCTGGCGTCGATCGCCCCCGGACGAACGCTGCCGCTGAGCGGCCCGGTCAACCCGGCATGGGCCGAGGCGCTGGGCCGACTGGCCGAGTTGGCCGTCCGACCGCTGCTGGGCGAGAAGGACGCCCTGACCGAGGAGGACTGGCGGGCGCTCAAGGCCCGCTTCGCCGACTACGACGCATGGTCCGCGGGCAAGAAGGGCGGCTCGGTCGAGGCGCTGGGCATCGCCCGTATCCGCGAGATCCTCGCCGGCGCGAGCAAGGCCGCCATCGCCGCGCTGATTGCCAGGGACAAGGCCCTGGAGACGCACGCCAACTCGATCGCTGAGGTGGACAAGCTGGTGCGGTTCAACCGCGACCTGGTCCGCCTGCTGAACAACTTCGTCACGTTCCGCGAGTTCTACCGCCGGCGCGAGAAGGCGATCTTCCTGGCCGGCACGCTCTACATGGACCAGCGAAGCTGCGACCTGTGCATCCGCGTGAACGACCTGGCCAAGCACGTGACGATGGCCCACCTCAGCCGAAACTACCTGGTCTACTGCGACCTGGTCCGCCGAAGCAGCGGCGAGAAGATGACCATTGCGGCGGCCTTCACTGCCGGCGACGGCGACAACCTGATGGTCGGGCGCAACGGCATCTTCTACGACCGCCAGGGCCGCGACTGGGACGCCACGATCGTCAAGATCGTCGAGAGTCCCATCAGCGTCGGCCAGGCATTCATGGCCCCCTACAAACGCGTGCTGCGGATGATCGAGGAGTTGGCCGCCAAGCGGGCCTCGACCGCCGACACCGCCGCCACCGGCAAGCTGGCCGGCAGCGTGGAGACCACCACCAAGGCCGCCCAGACCGGAAAAGCCCCCGACGCCAAACCCAAGATCGACATCGGCGTCGTCGCGGCCATCGGCGTAGCCGTCGGCGGCATCGCAGCCGCGTTCGGGGCGTTGCTCCAGGCCTTCTTCGGACTGGGCGTCTGGATGCCCGTCGGCGTGCTGGCGATGATCCTGCTGATCTCCGGGCCCTCGATGGTCATCGCCTGGCTGAAGCTGCGCCAGCGGAACATCGGCCCGATCCTCGACGCCAACGGCTGGGCCGTCAACGCCCGCGTGCGGATCAACCTGCCGTTCGGCCGATCGCTGACCAGGGTCGCCCACCTGCCCGCCGGCGCCCGCCGCGACCTGGCCGACCCGTACGCCGAGAAGAAGACGCTCCGCCGCTTGGTTTCGGCGCTCGTGATCCTCGGGATCCTCTTCTGGGGCCTGTGGAATTTCGGCGTCATCGAGCGCGTCGCCCCCGGCGTGATGCCCAAGTCCGGCTGGGTCAAGCATCGCGACGAGGAACGCCAGCGCCAGGAGGCCGAGCGCCTCCGCCTCGAACAGCAGAAGCAGGCCCCGCCCGCACCGGCGACGCAACCGAGCAAGTAGATTCAGTCAGCACGAAAGGCAGCCGCGATGAAATCGCTCTCCGTCAAGGTCCCCGACGCGATCAAGAAGGCCCTGCCCGCCTCCATGTGGGGCCGCATCCTCAGCGCCACCCCCGTCGTGATGGCCGTCGTCGCGACCATGCTGGCCGGGCTCTCCTCCAGCGAGATGACCCGCGCCCAGTACGACCGTTCGCTGGCGGCCCAGCACCAGTCCAAGGCCGGCGACCAGTGGGCGTTCTTCCAGGCCAAGCGGCTGCGCGGCGCGTCGCAGCGGAACACAGTGGACGTCCTGACCTCGCTGGCCCACCCGCGGGCGGCCGACCGGGCGATGATCGAGGAGGCCGCCGCGTCGCTGGCGGCGCTGGCTGATCAGACCAAGGCCAAACCGGTCCATGACGGCCTGCTGGCGCTGATCGACCCGACCGGCGGCGCCCCCTTCCTGGCCGCCCTGGAGAAGGCGGAGGTGCCGCAGGTCCCAGCCGCCGGTCCGCCGCCCGCCGAGGTCAAGGCCGCCCTGGAGGCGATGGACAGTTCGAAACCCGAAGCCGACGTCGACCGCGCCATCGCCGCCGTCACCGAAGAGGCCTACCAACAGGCCCTGACCGCCGCCGAGGACCGCGTCGCGGCCATGGACGACGCGACCGAGTCAACCACCCGGGCAATGGACCGCTTCCAGAAGCTGATGGACCAGCGGGCCGAACTGCTGCGCGACGCCGGGATCCCAGCCAACCCGGCCGTTGACAGCGGCGTCGCGGTCGCGAGGCTGCGCTACACGGCTGCCCGCTACGACGCCGAGGCCAGGCTGAACCAGGCGGTCGCCAGCCTGCTGGAACTGGAGGTTCGGCGGAACAACATTTCCTCGCAGCGCCACCACCGGCGCAGCCAGAGCTTCTTCTACGGCATGCTGGCGGCCCAGTTGGGCGTCATCATCGCGACCTTCGCGGTCGCGGCCCGCCGACGCAACCTGCTCTGGTCGCTGGCGGCCGTCGCCGGTCTGATCGCCGTCTCCTTCGGCCTGTACGTCTACCTCTGGGCGTGAGGTGAAGGCTGCCGGCCGGTGGACCGCGCGCCGGGCCGATCCTATGATTGGTCCCGGCGACAGCGCGTCAGCCGGTCCATCGCACCCACGAGGAAAGGCGACCGCACGCCGGTTCGGCGCACGCACTGGCTGCTCGCGGCGATTCTGTTGGCTGGCCGGCTGCCGCGTCCGGCAGGAATTCACGATCAATCCCGACGGCTCGGGCAAGGTGCTGGTCGAGCACCACGGCGGCCAAGTCCCTGCTCCGGCTTGGCGAGCACGAAGATGATGAAGTTGGGGACACGCTGCTCGTCGTCATTCTCGGGGTAGGCCTTGAGCGCCTCGTCGGTGACCGTCGGCTCGATCAGTCGGCACAGCGCGAAGCCCGCGTCGAGGTAGGCGTTCAGATAGGTCCCCAGCGTGCGATGAAAGTTGGTGATCTCGACGCCCAGCATCTTCCATCGCCGTTGCGACTCGTCGAAGTAGTTGTCCAGGATCACGTGCTGCTTGGCGCCGCCGGCGTCCCGCTGCCAGGCCCCGACAGCGGACCGCATCGGATGCACGTTGGCGACGACGAACCGCCCGCCGGGGCGCAGGACGCGGAAGAGCGCCCGCGTGTTGGCGGCGAAGTCGGGCAGGTCGCACTGGTTGAGGCAGGAGACCGCCAGGTCGAACGAAGCGTCGGGCAGGAACGACAGGTCCTCGACGTCTGCGACGCGGTATTCGTCGGGCCCGCAAGCGAGCTGGCGGGCGGCGTCGATCATCGCCTCGCACGCGTCCAGCCCCAGCACCCGCCGGGCGCCGGCGGCGGCGAGCATACGGGCGAACCGCCCTTCCCCGCATCCGCTGTCCAGCACCTGGAGCCCGGCGACGGGCCCGCAGGCCTCGAGCATGGCGCCGTCGAGCATCCCGGCGCGGGGCGCGTTGCGTCCCTCGCGCATCTCGCGCACCCAGCCCGGCGCCAGTTGCCGCCACTGCCGCCGCAGTTCGTCCCGATCATGCCGCTCATCCATCGCGCTCGGACCCCTTGCCCCTTCCGAGCGACAGACTGACACGATCGAGGACGAGTGTCAATCCGGTCGCCGGGCCGCGGGCTGTCTTGTCCCTGTCACGCCCGATTTTTGAGGGTCGATGGTGTTCGAGGTCGGGGGACGGGGTATGATATCGCCCCATGAGCGAGCAGACGACAACGCGGCGGCGTCCGAAGGTCGCCCGGATCATCCGCTGGGCGGTGTTTCTGTCCGGCCTGCTACCGGCGGCGGCGCTGGCGGTCTGCCCGACGGTGCTGGGGCTGGACCGCGCGGGGCAGAACGCGCTGGCCGTCTTCTGTCTCTGCCTGGGGCTGTGGGTGAGCAACCTGATTCCACTGGCGGCGACGGGTCTGCTTGCAATCGGGCTGCTGCCGGCGCTGGGGGTCATGGACGCGCCGCAGGCGTTCAGCAAATTCGGCAACTCAGCGGTGCTGTTCATCCTGGGCGTGTTCATCCTGGCGGCGGCGATGATCCAGACCGGCCTGAGCAAGCGCATGACGCTCTGGCTGCTGGAGCGGTTCGAGGGCTCGCCGCGCCGGCTGATCGCCGGGGTGATGGCCAGCGCCGCGTTCCTGGCGCTGTGGATGCCCGAGCACGCCGTCGCGGCGATGATGTTTCCGGTGGTGCTGGGCATCGCCGAGGGGCTGGAGCTCCGCCGCGGCTCGCCGCTTGCCCGCAAGCTGTTCCTGGCGATGGCCTGGGGAAGCGTGATCGGCGGGGTGGGCACGCTGCTGGGCGGGGCCCGGGCGCCGCTGGCGCTGGAGCTGTTCCGCGAAAGCTACGCCGGCACGCCCGCGTATGTGCCGGTGACGTTCCTGGACTGGATGATCAAGGCGCTGCCCGTGGTCCTGCTGCTGCTGGGGGCGGGCCTGCTGATCCTGACGCGCGGGCGGCTGGACGTCACCGACGTAACGCGGGCCCGGACACTGCTGGCGCGGCAGGTGTCGGGGCTGGGTCCGATGAGCGGCCGCGAGCGGCGGCTGGCGGCGATCGGTCTGCTGACCGTTGCCGCGTGGATCCTGCTGGGCGGGCACGACGGCGGGCGATGGGGCATCCGGCTGGACCTGGCGGGAATCAGCATCCTGTCGGCCGTCGCGGTGTTCGCGCTGCGGGTGGTCACATGGAACGACATCCAGCACTACGTGAACTGGGGCGTGGTCGTGATGTACGGCGGCGCCGTCGCGCTGGGCCGAGCGGTGCAGGAGACCGGGGCGCTGGCGACCGTGGCCCACGCGGCGATTCCCTCGGGCATGCCGCCGGCGGCGCTGCTGGTGCTGATGGCCGTGGTGACGATCGCCCTCACGGAGACCGTCAGCAACACGGCCGCGGTGGCGATTCTTCTGCCGGCGGGCTTCGGGATGTGCAGCGTCACCGGCATTTCGCCGCACGCGATGGTCTACATAGTGGCCATCCCCGCGGGGCTGGCGTTCACGCTGCCGATGAGCAGCCCGCCCAACGCGATCGCCTACTCCGGCGGCTACTACGGCATGCGCGACGTGCTGCGTCCGGGCCTGCTGATGATGGCGATTGCGCTGGCGGCGTTTCTGCTGGTGGCGCTGCTATGGTGGCCGATCGTGGGACTGAGCCTGTGGTAAGCGACGTTCAACGGGAGCGCGACATGAGCGACGCCAAGGCATTCACCGTCTGGTTCACGGGTCTGAGCGGCTCGGGCAAGAGCACGCTGGCCGGCATGCTCCGCGACCGGCTGGCCGGGATGGGCCTGCGCGTCGAGGTGCTCGACAGCGGCAAGATCCGCCAACAGCTCAACCGCGACCTGGGCTTCACCCGCGAGCAGGTCGAGCAGAACCTCCGCCGCATCGCCTACGAGTGCAAGCTGCTCAACCGCAACGGGGTGATCGCGATCGTGTCGGCCATCTCGCCCTACCGCGACCTCCGCCGCGAGATCCGCGCCGACGTCGCCGAGTTCGTCGAAGTCTACTGCCGCTGTTCGATGGAGGAACTGCTGCGACGGGACGACCACTCGCTGTTCGAGAAGGCCCAGTCCGGCCAGATCCAGAATGTCGCCGGCATCAACGCCCCCTACGAAGAGCCGCTTCGGCCTGAGGTGCTGCTGAACACCGACCAGCAGTCGGCCGGGGAGAGCCTGAACCAGATCGTCGCCAGCCTCCAGACGCTCGGCCGGCTGCCCGAGGAATCCGCGGGCCCATACTCCGAGGACGAGTTGGAACAGATCCGCCGACGACTCAGCGATATCGGCTACATGTGACCGGCCCGCCAGGTCGGGCTCGGATTTGTCCCCGGTCTCCGCAGGTCGCGGGGCCTGGGCACAATCGCCCAAGTGTCGATCCTGGGCGACATGGATGTTGCTTTCCTGCAACAGTGACGCTGTTGCGAGACTCCCAAAAGAGAATAATTCTCCGCCATATCTCCTGTTCGCTTAAGCTGTTCAATCACATTCTCCCTTGTCTCTGTTTCGCTGGCACGCCATTTGCGGCGTTCTCGCCTCGGCCAGAGGCGACAAGAGGCCTGTCGGGGGACGTTGCGCGTGACAGCGCCCTCTATGTGAGAAGGAACGACCAGGCCGGTCGTCGCGAGTTGATGAGAAGGGTGAGCTGAGAAGGAGCCCCCCCATGTCTACCTCTACGGGTCAGCGCTACCGTTCTGTCTTGGCCGTGGCCCTGTTGCTTGCCTTGCCGGCTGTGACTTGCGCGGCGCCCATACTGCCAACTCTCACCGACATCGATTTCCAGTTCGGGGCCAACGTCGCTCTTTCGAGCAACGGCGCCGCCCCCGACACGCTGGTCACGCTGTCCGATCCCAACCACGGCGATGTGACCACGGTCTACGTCCCCTGGCCGGGCGGCCTGCCCTCGCCGCTGTGGTACGAGGACGGGGCAACCAACGGGTTCGCCTACTATGGCGCAGACCTGCGGCTGAGCCTCATGTTCACCGGCCATGACGAGACGCCGCCTCCGCTGACGGTCAGCCTGACCGGCGCGGGCGGCAACGAAGCCGGGGCAGACCTGGAGATATGGGGCGCGCTGGCCCCCGACACGCCCAACATCCTGCTGTGGGCACTGGAACTGGACGCCGCGGCGCTCTACGGCTACGCCGACTCGCAGACCTACGCCGTCGAGGCGACCGGGACCATCGTGGGCGGAGCGTTGGCGAACAACTACGGCCTGGTCGGGCTGTCGGCCGGCGTGCGCGGCGAGGTGGACTTTGTCGGCAGCCCCGCGGGCTTCCTGCCCGCGGGCTACGATCCTCTGGGCACGGCCTACAGTTTCGCTTCGGTCAACGGCGGCTATTCCGGCGAGACCGGGGCGTTCGCCGACACCAGCGTGCCCGAGCCGGCCACTCTGGCCCTGCTGGGCCTGGGGGGCGCGGGTCTGATGGGCGTGGGACGACGCCGTCGTCGTCGGCGGGCCGCCTGACAGACCCCTCAGGCAGCCTCGGGACCCTTTACCGCCGAATGCAGAAGTGGCGGTCTGCTCGACCCGCGCCGAACCGGCGGCCAGCCGGGGCATGCTCGGATGTTGCGTCAAAGCAGCATTGGGCGTGCCGGATGTTGCGAGGAATCAACATCCGATAATCGCGGACTTCATCGCCGCCAAAGGCCGCATTTTTCGGGTTGCATAATGCTTTTGGATAATTTGACTTAGAACGATTCTTGTTTCGCCCCTTTCGCCGCCCTGTTCTGGCACGCCGTTTGCATGTATCCAAATTCCGTCCAGGGCGATCTGGGCGGTGTGTCTACTCGCATCCGCCTGATCGCCTGATTCTGAGAGGGCGGCATGCATTCCTTGTCCGGAATTCATGCCAAATGGTGGCGGTGTCGGTGCGCCCGCCAGGCCGCCGGTGTCCGGCTACCCGTCTGTCTGCCAGAAGCCAGAGAGTGAGTGAGCAGGTGGGCATGTCTGTCCGCGCGCAGCGGGCAGACGGGTCTTGGTGCGCTCCGGTTGCGCATCGGCCTGATTCACGAACCCGTTCTTCGCCCGCGACGCATGTCCGGACGAGCGGGCTGGCTCTAAGGAGACAGCGATGAGGCGTACTTGCGCGGGGGCGGCGGCGTTGGCGGTGCTCGCGGTCATTCTGGCCCAGCCGGCCCAGGCCGCCATCCAGTCGGCGGCTGCGGACGACAGCAACGACATGTACACCTTTGGATCGGCGGTCAGCGAGGTCGTGTCCAACGGCGCGTCCTACGCGGGCGTCGGTTCGCAGGCCACATCGACCGTCAACGGTCCGGGCGGCGGCCCGCTGCTTGGGACCACGGTGGAGATTCTCGCCGGCACCAACAACTCGGGCAGTGGCGCGACCGTTCAGTTCGCCTGGCGCACCCGCACGCAGGCCGAGACCTTCACCGCCGAGGGCGGTTCGCCCACCGAGCCCCCGCTGCTCATCTCCCAGGGCGTCTTCGGACTGTGCACCGATGTCGTGGAGATTTCGGGCGTCGGCGCCGGCGACGTCTTCGTGCTCCAGATGTCCTATGACGACTACGGCGGGGCGATCTTCGACGAAGCGGTCGAGGCCGCCAACGGATGTATTCACCTCAACTGGCTCAATCCCAACGGCGGCGGCGAGGGCGTCGCCATGTGGGAGAACGCCGTCCTGGGCAACAACGGCACGAACGTCGGCGTGCAGAACTACCAGGGAAGCTGGGACGACGCCGGCCAGCCGATGGACCTCGGCGCGTGGGGCGTGGACACCGTCAACAACGTCATCTGGGCGGTCCTGGATCACAACAGCCAGTTCGCCGCGGCGCCCGAGCCGGCCACGATGCTGCTGCTCGGACTGGGCGGCATGGGCCTGCTGGCTCGCGGCACGCGTCGCCGCCGGCAGGGGCGTTGATTCGACTTCAGGAAACATGCGGCCATACTGCCAGGCGCAGAGGCCCCGACGACGCCGTCGTCGGGGCCCTCGTTCTGCGCAAATTCCGCAGCGCCCCCTTGCCGCGCCGGCCTTGGCGAATAGGATACAGCCACCGGGCCGCCTGTCGCGCCCGCCGGGAGCATCCAGACCATGACAGACTCCGGACAACCCAGACATCTTGGCAAGGTTCACGTGCCGGCACTCGAGGCCGAGGGCATCCTCTCGGAACTGCTCACCTTCACCTACTCCCCCGACGACGCCGCGCCGCTGGAGGACCTGCCCACGGGCTGGCCCACGCGGTTCGAGTTCGGCGGCCACGCGTTTCGGCGCGTCGGATACAACCCGCACTCGCTCCAGGTCTTCTACATTTCCGACAGCGAGCACACCGCCGGCGCCGAGCAGTGGTTCGGCGGGGGGGCGGGGATCTGAACGATGAACGACGCCCTGGACGCACTGCGCACGATGGACGCCCCGCTGCTGGTCGGGCACCAGGTTCCTGACGCCGACTGCATCGGCTCGCTGCTGGGGCTGGCCCTGGCGATGCGCAACGTCGGCAAGCGGCCGCGGGTGATCCTGTCCGACGGCGACGTCTCGCAGCGGCTGGCGTTCCTGCCCGGGTTCGCCGCCGAGGTCGAGCGGGCCGGGGGCTACTCGCCGCGGCCGGACTGGATCGTCGCCCTGGACACCGCCGCCGCCAAACGCATCAACGCCCCGGAGAAACTGGCCACGCTCTCCGACCCGCCGCCGCTGCTGAACATCGACCACCACCAGACCAACGAGAAGTTCGGATCAGCCAACTGGGTCGTCCCCGAGGCCGGCAGCACCAGCGAACTGGTCGGGGAACTGCTCGAGGCCCTGGGCTGGCCGATTACCGCACCCATCGCCACGCTGCTCTACGCGGGCATCTACGAGGACACGCTGGGCTTTTCGCTGCCGGGCGTGAGCGAGCGGGCGCTGGCCGGGGCGGCCCGCCTGGTCGGCGCCGGCGCCGACGTCGCCCTGCTCGGCGAGAAGCTGGTGCGCAGCCAGACCATGTCCGAGTTCCGCCTGCTCAAGACCGTCTACGACAACACGAGGCTGTCCGCCGCCGGCCGCCTGGCCTGGTCCACGGTCAGCCACGGCGAGTTCGTCGCCAGCGGCTGCGCGGCGTCGGACATCGACAACCAGGTCGCCGTCCCGCGCAACCTCGTCGGCGTGCAGGTGGCGATGCTCTTCTCCGAAGCCGAGCCCGGCAACGTCCGCATCAACTTCCGCGGCAAGGGCGACACGGAGGTCATCTCGCTCGCGAAGCGGTTCAACGGCGGAGGGCACCGCCAGTCGGCCGGCGCCCGCATCCTGGGCCGATTCGACGAAGTGGTCGCTGCCGTCGTGTCGGCGGCTGAGGCCCACGTCGCCGCCGCCCTTGCATGAGAACGCCGCATCCGGCGAACGCCATCGTCGATCGCTTCCCCCGGCGCATCGTGAACATCCACCACTCGTTCCTGCCGGCGTTCGCCGGCGCGGGCCCGTATCAGCAGGCCTACGACCGCGGCGTCAAGATCGTCGGGGCGACGGCCCACTTCGTCACCGCGGACCTCGACCAGGGGCCGATCATCGCCCAGGGGGTGATCCCGATCGACCACACCCACGGGCCGGGCGAGATGGCCCAGGCCGGCCGCGACGTGGAAAAGATCGTGCTGGCGAGGGGCCTGAGGCTGGTGCTCCAGGACCGCGTCTTCGTCAGCGGCAATCGCACGGTAATCTTCGACTGACCCCTCAGCGCAGCAGAACGCCCGCCCGCGGACTGCGGACGGGCGTGGCGATTGGTGCGGTTCAACTCACTTCAGCTTCTTTAGCGCCGCCAGGGCCTCGTCGTAGTTCGGCTCCTGGCTGACTTCCCCGACGATCTGGCGGTACTGCACGTCGCCGTTGGCGTCGACCACGAAGATCGCCCGGGCCAGCAGGTCCAGTTCCTTGATGAGCACGCCGTAAGCCTTGCCGAATGACGCGTCGCGGAAGTCCGAGAGCGTGACGATGCTGGTCGCGGCGTTGGCGCCGCACCAGCGCTTCTGGGCGAAGGGGAGATCGCGGCTGATGACGACCACGGCCACGTTGCCGCCCAGGCCGGCCGCCTCCTTGTTGAACCGCTGGGCCTCGATGTTGCAGGTCGGCGTGTCCAGCGACGGCACGGTGACCAGCACGACCTTCTTGCCCTTGTACGAGCCCAGCTTCACCTTCGACAGGTCGTTGGCCACCAGTTCGATGTCGGGGGCGTCGTCGCCGGCCTTGACGTCCGTGCCCAGCAGCGTCAGCGGGTTGCCTTTGAACTTGATCACGCCGGTTCGCTCAGCCATCGTCGCTTCCTTTGCCCTCGCGGGCGGCTTGTGGGGATTGTCTTGCAGTCTGAATGTTAGCCCGGCCCGGCCCGCGGTCAAGGCGAGCCGGCGTAGGCGCAACGTAACCGTCGCCCTCGGCCTTCAGCCGCCGGACTTCAGCTCGCACGACCCCGTCACGGCGTGGCCGATCGCCAGCCGCACCAGCCGATGGTTCGCCCCGTCGCCGACGTAGATGTAGCGGTCCGACGCGGCCAGCCCGATGAACCAGTTGAACGCGACGTCCGGCGTGCCCTCCTTGCCGAAGCTGTCCTGGTTGCCGTAGCGCCCCACCTTCAGCAGCTCGTTGCCGGCGGCGTCCAGCACGACCACGCGGAACATGCCCTGGTCGGTGTAGTAGACGCGGCCGTAGCGGTCCAGGTCGAAGCCCGTCGCCGTGCAGTGGCATCGGCGGTTGGCGCCCGGCTGCATGTCCAGGATGTAGGAGACGCCGAAGTGCATCCATCGGGCGCCCTGGATTTCGCCGGGCCGGACGATCACCCGGTCGCCGCTGACGGTGTCCACCTTCATCCGCGGCTGGTCGGCCGGCAGCGTCGGCTCGCCGTCGAAGGGGTAGGCGTCGCTGCGCGGGTCGGCAATGGGGAACCAGAAGGCCCCGCCCGCCGGTCCGAACTTGACCACGCTGCCGTACATCCAGCGGTACTGCCCCTCGACGTTGGTCTTGAGGTCCACGCGCGTCGGCGGCAGCTTGCCCTTGAAGAAGTCGGGGAACGGCACGCCCGGCGGCTTGACCGCCTCGGCGAAGTAGAGGTCGCCGTCGCGGTTGATGCGCGGGCCCTGGGCGCCGTCGGTGACGACCCAGACAACCGTGCCGACGAATTTGCCGCTGCTGTCGTACTTGTCCACGCGCATCCGCCCGTGATAGATCTTGCCGCGCTGCTTGACGTAGACGTTGCCCTCGCGATCGACGTCGAAGTCGCGCTCCCAGTTGGTCGTGCCCGAGGCGACCGACTCGGTGCGGCCTTTGCCCTCGCCTTCCTGGATGCCCTGCGGGAAGGGCAGTGGCTTGCCCTGGGCGTCCCACCGCCGGATGCCCCAGCGCCAGTGGTCCATGCCGTAGATCTGGTTGTCCGGCCCGAGGCGATAGGTCTGCCCGCCGGAGTCGGCCAGCTTCAGATCGCGCGTCTGCCCCGTTGTCTCGTCGAGGATACGCAGCGTCCGGTCGCCGGCCTTGCAGGCCACGGTCTTGCCGTCAAAGCCGCACGCCAGGCTCCAGAAGTGCCGGGCCGGGTTGTAGTCGGCCTTGGTCAGTGCGCCGAACTTATTGTCCGCCTCGCGGCAGTAACTCAACGCGTCGCCGCCGCGGCTGAGCCCGACCCACAGCGTCGCCCCGTCGGCCTGCCCGTCCAGCGCGAACGACCACTTGGCCGACTTGTTGCGCGCGTCCAGTTCGGGCAGCTTCAGCCGGGCCTGCTCGGCCAGCGCGCCGTTGGCGACCTTGTATTTCACGACGTCCCCGCCGGTGGCAACGTAGAGCGCATGGGCGGCCTGGCTGTAGCCCAGCCACGTCGGAGCCTTCACCGGCATCGCCCGCACGAACCGGCCGCTCGATTCGTCCAGCACGACGATGCGGTCGTTGCCGCAGTCGGCGACGTAGAGCTGCCCCTTGCCGTCGGCCGCCAGCCCCCGCGGATCGCTGAGGTGGGCGTCGTCGCTGCCGGACTTGTCCGGGTCGCCGAACAGCGGCTTGCAGGTCGAACGGGCCGGCAGGTCGATCCGCAGCACCGCCGGCACATTCACGCGCTTCGGCCGCGGCGAGTCAGGGTCGAAGTCCTTGCGGACGGTGATGTCCATGCCGGTCGCAAACACCGACTTGCCATCGCCGGAGCAGGCCAGGTACGCGTCGCCGACGTCGATCGTTCGGCTGGCCAGGTGGGCGCCGACGTAGCTGTCACAGGCGACGCTGCCGTCGGGCGCAAGGCTGGCGATCATCTTGAACTCCTGCTCGTCGCGGTCGCCGACGTAGGAGAGCGGCTGGGTGAGCAGGTGGATGTTGCCGTCGGGCGAGACGGCCATCTGCTGAGGGCAGTCCTCCGCCGGATAGTAGTCGATCGCCAGCACGCGCTGGATGACCGGCACGGCGTGGCCGGCCTCGTCGGTCAGCGGCGTGAGCTTGGCCAGCTTGTCAGCCGCCAGGTCGGCCGGGAACGGCTTGATCGTCCTGACATACTTGCCGTCGCGCCCGTAGACGTGGATCGCGGTGTGCGTCCACCAGGCCCGCTTCCAGCGCTCGCTCAGCACGTAGACCTGCCCATCGCCGCCGGCCGCCAGACCGATCACGTTGGTCAGGTCGTTGGGCTGGGCCTCGCTGCCCATGGCCGTCCCGGCGTAGGTCGCCCGCAGGCCGGCGTCGACGCGGACGGTGAACGTCGCCTTCGGATCGGCGCCCAGAACCTTTCGGCCCATGTCGTCCGTCCCGTCCCAGGTCAACGACTGGGCCAGCGAATCGCGGGCCAGCGGCGCGGGAGCGTTGGGCCCCAGCAGTCCGGCTGCCAGGCGCCGCACGACGTTGCCCTGCCCGTCCAGGACAGTAACCTGCACGTCGGCAGCCGCCGAGAGCGTGAAGCTGATGGTGGCCGAGTCGCCCGTGCGGACGGCCGTCGGGCCCGCGACGAACTTGTAGTTGCCGTTCGACGCGTCGTCGGCCCGGGCGACGCCCGCCGGACCTGTCAGAACCAACCCAGCCAGAATCGCCGCCATCGCCGGAAGAATCGATTTCATCGCGTGACTCCTGTGGCTCGTCGCACGGGAAGGGACCGGCGGCCGCGCAGACGCCGGCGTGCGTGCTCCGATGGTATCGCCGGCCTGGGCAGGCCGCAACGGCCAGAAGCGGTTCGCCCCGCCACGGCCGCCGCGCTCCCCGTCGGGTCGCGGGTAGACGTCTGGCCGCTGCGAGCGAGCGTGTGTCCGACTTCGTCGCTTCAGTCCTGACGCCCCTCTAGTATTTTCCCCTAGCAGGGATTGGTGATTCCCCCGATTGCCTCGCCGTCGGCGCGGGCCTATGAATCAGTTGGAAGCTGACGTACGGGAAGCCGCATCGCGTGCGAGCGGCGCGAGCGGCCGGGCGCGGTCCCGATCATTTCGAAAGCGTTCGTGTGCGGGAAGCGTATCAGGACAGAATTGACGCCGGCCGAGCGCTGGGGCTGGAGTTGGATCACTATCGCGGCCGCAGCGACGTTGTCGTGCTGGGCGTGCCGCGCGGCGGCGTGCCGGTTGCGATGCAGGTGGCCGGCCTGCTCGGCGCGCCGCTGGACGTGATGCTCGTCCGCCGCCTGATCGTGCCCGACCCGGAGGATGAGGGGACTCTCGTCGTCGGGGCCGTGGGCATCGGCGGCACGGTCGTCCGCGACGAGAACCTGATCCGGCAACTCGGCATCCCCGAGCAGACCGTCGAGCGCATCTGCCGGCAGGAGTTGGCTGAGTTGCAGCACTGGGAACGGGCCTACCGCGGGCGGCGGCCCTGCCCTCCGCTGGCTCGGCGCTGCGCAGTGCTGGTCACCGAGAGCCTGGAGTCCGGCTGGGCGATGCGCGTCGCCGCTGACGCGCTCCGCGGACACCAGCCGGCGCAGATCGTGGTGGCCGCTCCGGTGGGACAGGCCCAGGTCGTGCGCGACCTGGCCGACCATGTCGACGAGGTGATATGCCCCGTTCGGCCCGAGCCGTACCGCGGGGCATCGGCCTGGTTTCGGAATTTCCGCAGGGTGGACGACGACGAGGTCCGCGCCCTGCTTCAATCCGCCTGGGGCGGGACGCCGGGGTCCGGCCCGGCAGAGGAATAGAGCAGTCCAGCAAGTCGCGTGAACGGTCCGACCAAGAAGCTCGTTTATTGAGACCTGCAAAAGAAATCTTTATTCACCACAGAGGACACCGAGATCACAGAGGAGGTCAGAAGCGTCCAGAAATGCCTGAAATCAAGAATTTCTTGATACTCCCGACTCTGTGCTCTCTGTGTTCTCTGTGGTGAAGATTGCTTCTACAGGATTCAGTAGCCGCGAGCCTCTGGCGAGCGCGTCGCGAGCACAGAAGAAGCTGGACTGCTCTAGCCGTCGCCCGGGGAGCGGAGAAGTTCTCCCCGAGCGACGGCCTCATTTGTGTTCGCGTCCAGGCACGGGTTGCGCCACGGGCCCGCCAACTCAAGTTTCAATTTCAACTTCAACTTCAAATTCACGCAACGCCCACACGCCCCACGCGTGGGCGGGCTACTGTTCATGCAGTCACATCCGCTTCGCCAGCGCCGCGGCGGCCGTCGATCTGAAAGTCGACGGCCGTCTGCGTCGGACCGCCCAATCACGCCGGAGCGAAGGCCGGGCGTGGACCGCCGCGACCACAGGGGTATAATCGCGCGAGCAGGGGCGCGGGCCGGCAGCCGACGGCTGCACGACCGACGCGTCGCGCCTTGACCGTCACGGACGAACAGAGGGAGCAACGGATGGCCCGCAGCGCATCGACCAGCCGCAAACGCAAGACGGAATCACGCCGCCCGAACCAGCCGCTCTCGTCCGCGGAGCGGAACGGGCTGGACGCCTACTGGCGGGCGAGCAACTATCTCTCGGTCGGGCAGATCTACCTCTACGACAACCCCCTGCTCCGCCAGCCGCTCAAGGCCGAGCACGTCAAGCCGCGGCTGCTGGGCCACTGGGGCACGACGCCGGGCCAGAACTTCGTCTACACGCACCTGAACCGCGTGATCCGCCGCGACGACTTGAACATGATTTACATCTCGGGTCCCGGCCACGGCGGGCCGGCGCTGGTCGCCCACACCTACCTGGAGGGGACCTACAGCGAAGTCTATCCGCAGATCACACGCGACGAAGCCGGCCTGCAGAAGCTCTTCACGCAGTTCTCTTTCCCCGGCGGCATCCCCAGCCACGTCGCCCCCGAGACGCCGGGCTCAATCCACGAGGGCGGCGAACTGGGCTACTCGCTCAGCCACGCGTTCGGCGCGGTGCTGGACAACCCCGACCTGATCGTCGCCTGCGTCGTCGGCGACGGCGAAGCCGAGACCGGCCCGCTGGCCACCGCGTGGCACTCCAACAAGTTCCTCAACGCCGCCGCCGACGGCGCGGTGCTGCCGATCCTGCACCTGAACGGCTACAAGATCGCCAACCCGACGGTGCTGGCCCGCATCCCGCGCCGCGAACTGGAACATTTCATGCGCGGCTGCGGCTGGACGCCGTTGTTCGTCTCAGGCAGCAGGCCCGGGCCGATGCACCAGGCGATGGCTGCGGCGATGGACAAGTCGATCGCGATGATCCGCCGATTCCAGCGGGCCGCCCGCCGCGCCGGCGGCGGCCGCCGGCCAGCCTGGCCGATGATTGTGCTGGAAACGCCCAAGGGCTGGACCGGGCCTGCCGTTAGCGACGGGCTGCCCGTCGAGGGGACTTTCCGCGCCCACCAGGTCCCGCTGTCGAACCCGGCACGCAACCCCGAGCACCTGCGCCAGCTCGAAGAGTGGCTGCGGAGCTATCGGCCCGAAGAGCTGTTCGACGCGGGCGGCCGCCTGCTGCCGGAGCTGGCGGCCCTGGCCCCGACGGGCGACCAGCGCATGGGCGCCAACCCGCACGCCAACGGCGGCCTGCTGCTGCGCGACCTGCGGATGCCCGACTTCCGCGAATACGCGGTGGCCGTGCCCGCGCCCGGCGCCGCGTCGGCCGAGGACACGCGCGTGCTGGGCGGACTGCTGCGTGACGTGGTGAAGCTGAACGACGATCAGCGCAACTTCCGGCTGTTCGGGCCCGACGAGACGCTCTCCAACCGGCTGGGGGCGGTCTTCGAGGCGACCAGCCGCCAGTGGGACGCGGAACTGCGCGACGGCGACGAGTTCCTGGCTGCCCGCGGCCGCGTCATGGAGGTGCTCAGCGAGCACCAGTGCCAGGGCTGGCTGGAGGGCTACCTGCTGACCGGGCGGCACGGGCTGCTCAACAGCTACGAGGCCTTCATCCACATCGTCGATTCGATGTTCAATCAGCATGCCAAGTGGCTGAAGGTGACGCTCGGCCTGCCGTGGCGGCGGAAGATCGCGTCGCTGAACTACCTGCTGGCGTCGCACGTCTGGCGGCAGGACCACAACGGGTTCACCCACCAGGATCCCGGGTTCATCGACCACGTGGTGAACAAGAAGGCGTCGATTGTGCGGGTCTACCTGCCGCCGGACGCCAACTGCCTGCTGTCGGTGATGGACCACTGCCTGCGCAGCCGCCATTACGTCAACGTCGTGGTGGCCGGCAAGCACGCGGCGCCGCAGTGGCTGACGATGGACCAGGCGGTGCGGCACTGCACCGGGGGCATCGGCATCTGGCCGTGGGCGTGCAACGATCGCGGCGGCGAACCGGACGTGGTCATGGCGGCCGCCGGCGACGTGCCGACGCTGGAGACGCTGGCCGCGGTCGATCTGCTCCGCCGCCACCTGCCCGAGCTGAAGATTCGCGTCGTCAACGTCGTGGACCTCTTCAAGCTCCAGCCCGAAAGCGAGCACCCGCACGGGCTGAACGACCGCGACTTCGACGCCCTGTTCACGCGCGACAAGCCGATCATCTTCGCATTCCACGGGTACCCCTGGCTGATCCACCGGCTGACCTACCGCCGGACCAACCACCGCAACCTGCACGTGCGCGGATACAAGGAGGAGGGGACGATCACGACGCCGTTCGACATGGCCGTGCTCAACGACCTGGACCGGTTCCACCTGGCCCAGGACGTGGTGGACCGGCTGCCGCAGCTCGGCGCCCGGGCCGCATACCTCAAGCAGGAAATCAGCGATCGGCTGGTGGACCACAAGCAGTACATTCGGCGATACGGGCAGGACATGCCCGAAATCCGGGACTGGAAGTGGCCTGCGAAGTGAGCGCTCGGCGCTATCGCGGCGGCGAGGCGCTGACCGCGACGGCCTGGCCGTTGCCGCCGGGCGAGGGTCGGCCGTCGCTCTGACGCCGGTCGCGCATCGCCCGGTTCACCGCCAGCACCGACTGGACGAAGCCCTCATCGGCGAACTCCGGCAGCAGCAGGCAGTCGTATCCGGTCAGTCCTTCGGGCCCGGGCAGCTCGATCCGCACTGCGGCCTCGCGGCCGGTCTTGAAGACCTGGCGGATCGCCCGCTCCCATTGGCCGACCATCGGCTCGGGCATGCCGATCTCGCGGTAGGTGCGCCCGACGAACGCCGCCCGGCGGTGGGCGGTCTTCTCCTCGATCCGCGAGTTCACGTAGAGCAGCCGCATCTCCTCGTCGAACCGCGCAACGATGTCCGGCGAATGGTCAGCCAGCGCCCGGAACTCCTGCTCCCACAGGTGCAGCTCGCGCATCGTCTGGCGGTGACGCTCCAGCTCGTCCTCCAGGTCGGCGTTGGTGCGAGCCAGCCGCGCGGTCAGGCGGCGGATCCGCATGCTGTAGACCGTGATGCCCAGCACGTAGCCGATCAGCAGGCCGGTGAATGTCAGCCCGATCAGCAGGCCCACCCAGGGCGACCAGCTCTGCCTGGCTTCCAGGAACGCGGGGGTCGCGACGCTGACGATGGTCCAGACGCGGCCGGCCAACTCCTGCGTGCCGACCAGGCGCAGCCGGCTGTCGTCGGACAGGGCGGCCTTGAGGTCGCCGCCGCCCGGGGCGTAGGAGAAGACTACGCCGTCAGCCGACGGCGCCGGCCCGTCGAAGATGTACAGGCTGATGCCCTGGGCCTTGAGCTGCTCCCAGGCCTCGCGGGCGACCAGGTCGAGCTGGATCGCCACGAGCACGTAGCCTTCAAGGTTGGCCCGCCGCTGCTCGACCGTCGCCGACGCCTTGGGCCCGCTGAAGATCGGATCGACGATCACCCAGGCCGACTGCTGCCCGATCTCCATCAGCTTGACGGGACGGGCCGCCCCGGTCGCCCGTCCGAGGTCGCAGGCCAGCCGCATCGCCTCGGCGCGGGCCGGGTCGCTGGCCAGGTCAAGCCCCAGCACGGGCGACGCCGACTCGCTCTTGCCGCGGGCCGGCGCCGTCGCAACGACGCTGACCGGGTAGTAGTCGTCGCGATCCTTGGCCCGGACGACCAGCCTGGCAGCCGTCAGTTCCGAAATCGTGAGGTTCGCGCCGTCGCGACCCTCCCAGCGATCGCGATCGGACGCCCGCACCCGCGGCACCCACTCGAACGCCGCCACCGACGGATACTGCCGCAGCAGCAGCGTCGCGAACGAGCGGAATTTCTCCTCGTCCAGCCCGCCGGCCGCCCGATGGAATGCGTGGAACGCCTCGGCCGCCGCGATGTCGGCCGACAGGTTCCAGCGCAGCGCCGCCTGGCAGTCGCGGGCGACGCGGGTGAACTCCTCCCGCGTCTGCTTGCGCTGGCGTCCGCGCAGCTCGGTGAAGATCGACAGCGACAGCCCCAGGCCCAGCACGAGCACCACGACCGCGAAGGTGTAGTGCCACGGCCGCAACGCCCGCTCACGGCTGCGACGGCGTGAACCATTGCGTCCCCAGCGCATCACTGCACCTCCCCCATGACGGGCGCGACGACGCGGTTGCGGCCGTCGTGCTTGGCCTGATAGAGCGCTTCGTCGGCCTGTTCGATCAGCGCCGCCGCCGAATCGCAGCTCGACGAGTCGGCCACGCCGAAGCTGGCCGTTACGCGCAGCGTCCCGGCGCCGACCTGGAGTCGGATTTCCTGGATGCCGCCGCGGCAGCGCTCGGCCATCGCGACCGCCCCGGGAGTCGCCTCCCCCGGCACGACGAGGCTGAATTCCTCCCCGCCGTAGCGCGCGGGCAGGTCGCACTTGCGGCACTGGGCCAGCAGCACGCGGGCGATCTCCATCAGCAGGCGGTCGCCTGCGCCGTGCCCGTGCCGGTCGTTGACGCACTTGAAATTGTCGACGTCGGCCATCACGAACGAGAGCGTCCCGCCCTGCCGCTGGATGCGGGCCCATTCCTGCTCCAGCCGCTCGATCACCGCCCGGCGGTTGGCCAGGCCCGTCAGCGGGTCGATCTTCGCGCGTTCCAGCAGCATGTCCTGAAGCCGCTTGGTCCGCAGCGCCGCCCGCACGCGGGCCCGCAGTTCGAACGCGTCGAACGGCTTGGAGATGAAGTCCACCGCCCCCAGGTCCAGCCCGGTGACGCGATCGTCCGCGTCGCTGGAGCCGGACAGGAAGATCACCGGCACCAGGTTGAGCGAGGCGTCCTCCTTCAGCTCCCGGCAGACGTCAAAGCCCGACATGTCGGGCATGTCCACGTCCAGCAGGATCAGGTCCGGCGACTGCGACCGAGCCAGCGTCAGCCCGGCCCGTCCGCCGGACGCGCTGATCACCTCGACCCCTTCACTCTCCAGGCGGACGCGGGCGATCTGGATCGCCGCCGGACTGTCATCGACCACCAGCACCTTCATCATGACTGCCTCACAGATGTGGGATTGGAGTGCCCCCGGATGGCCGCCTGGCACAACGCCTCCAGCCTGGCCATCGCCATGCGCTCCCCCTCGAGGTCGCCGGCCGCAGCCGCCTGCTCGAGCGCACGGGCGCATTCGGTCAGCATCGGATACCCGTAGCTGCCCCCTGCCCCCTTCAACTGGTGCGCCAGGCGCTTCACCTCGCCGTGGCAGCCGCCCTCCAACGCCGTCCGCATCGCTTCGACGCCGGCCCCCAGCCCGCCGACGAACTCAGCCAGCACCACCGCCAGCGCCGGGTCGCCGGACATTTCCGAAATCAGCGTCGCCGGCGCCGCAGCCGGAACGGCGCAGGCGTCGGCCCGCGACTCCTCGTAAGTCTCCGCCGGGCGGCCCCAGCGGGCGACGGCGGCGATCAGGTCGGTCTGGTGGATCGGCTTGGCCAGGTGGTCGTCGCAGCCGGCAGCCAGGCATTGCTCGCGGTCGGAGGACATGGCGTTGGCCGTCAGGGCCAGGATCGGACCGCTGTACCCGCCGCGTCGGAGCATCCGAGTCGCCTGGCAGCCGTCGACCTCGGGCATCTGCATGTCCATCAGAATGACATCGTAAGGCGAGTGGGTGGCCATCCGGACGGCCTCGCGTCCGTTGGCGGCCGTCTCGACCTCGGCGCCGGCGCGCGTCAGCAGCAGGCTGACCAGACGCTTGTTGTCCAGGCCGTCCTCGGCCAGCAGGACGCGCAGCCCGTGCAGCGCCGGGCAGGAGGCGCCGACCGCAGGCGGCCGCGACCGGTCGCACTGCAACGCCTCGCCCTGGCGATGGAGCATGGGCACGCCGGTCAGATCGCCGGCCGGCAGGATGAGGACGAAGGTGCTGCCCCGGCCCGGGTCGCTCTGCACGTCGATGCGCCCGCCCAGCAGGTCCATCAGCCGCTGGGAGATCGCCAGTCCCAGGCCCGTGCCGCCGAACCGCCGCGAGGTGGTCGCATCGGCCTGGGTGAAGGGCCTGAACAGGCCCGCCACCTGCTCGTCGGTCATGCCGATGCCGCTGTCGCGGATTTCTATCCGGATGCAGCCGGCCCGCTCGCCTTCGGACTCCATGCGCGTGCGGACGGCGACCTTCCCCCCGGCGGTAAATTTCACGGCGTTGCCCACGACGTTGACCAGCACCTGGCGCAGCCGGGACGGGTCGGTTCGGATCGTCGCCGGCAGCGGTCCGTCGAACTGAAGCGACAGCGACGTGCCCTGCTGCTCGGCCCGCGGACGCATCATGCTGGCGACGTCGGCCAGCACGGTCACGATCGAGCAGGGCTCCAGGCTGACCGACAGTTTGCCGGCCTCGATCTTGGAAAGGTCCAGCAGGTCATTGATCAGCGACAGCAGGTGGTTGCCGTTGCGCTGGACGATGCGCATGTTCTGGACGTTGTCGGCGCGGATGCGGCATGTCACGTGGTCCGGACAGCGGTCGCAGCACTCGATCGACTCGGCCACCAGGTCCGCGTAACCGAGGATCGCCGTCATCGGGGTCCGAATCTCGTGGCTGACGTTGGCCACGAACGATCCCTTGGCAGCGTTGGCCGACTCCGCCTGCCGCCGCGCCGTCACCAGTTCGGTGACGTCGACGACGTTCAGGAGCACGCCGTCGTAGCGGCCGCGACGGTAGACCGGCTGGACCCGGAGGATGACCTCGGCCTGCCCGATGGCGCGCTGAAGGATCAGCGGCGGAGAGCCGATGTTGCGACGGAACGCCTCCAACTGGTCGGCAATCCGCTGCTGGATCGGGCCGGAATGGAAGTCCGTGATCTTCCACCCGATGACGCCGTCGGGCGGGCGGCCCACGAATCGGCAGAAGTACCCCTTGACATCGGTGACGACCCCGTCGGCGTCGGCGAAAACGACCCCCTCCTCCATGTCCGAGATCATCGCCGAAAGCCTGGCCGCCAGACGCTGGGTCTTCACGGCGGAGCGCCGCGACGCCCCCAGGTAGGCCGCCAGCGTTACGGTCGCCAGCAGCATTGCCGCCAGGATCGCCCACGGATGCCACGACGTGGCGACCGCGGGCTTTTCGTCATTGGGAACGCAGAGCACCTCCCACTGCCGCCCGGCGACCTCGACCGTCTCGGCCGCGATTGCCTCAGCCTTCAACTGCGTGTGGTCCCTCCCGGTCGGGTCGCTCGGCGATGCCTCTTCCCATAGCCGGACGGGCGCGCCACCATCGGTAAGATCGAACAGATGAACGTCTATCCCCGACGGCGCCAGCATCGCCAGTGACTGTCTGACGCATTCGTCAATGCTGAAGGCCCGGGCGACGAAACCGGCGAGGTTCCGGCGGCGCGACTCGGCGGTGTCGTGATCGGCGGCGGCTGCATAGACGGGAGCCATGGTAAGCATCTGGGCCTCGGACCCGAGAACGCGCACGCCCAGCGGCGCCGTCATGATCGGACACCCCGTGTCGCAGGCCCTTTGCATCGCGGCCCAGGCTACCGGGTCGGCTGACAGGTCCGTGCGGGGCAACCGCTCTGCGGCGTCCCCCGGCTCGACGTAACGGGGCACGAAGGCGTCGTGCCCGTCGGGGGTCCGCTCCCGAGGTATCCAGAGCATCGCCTGGATGTCCGGCCGCCAATCCAGGAACGGCTTGACGAACTCGCGAAACTCCTCCGGTTCGACCTTCTGAGAGCTGCTGAAGAAGGCCACCAGTCCGCGCAGGCTGACCAGGTCGTTCTCGGCGTCGGCGACAATCGCCTCGATGCGCTCGTGGGCTTCGCGGCCGAGATGATCGGACAGTCGCTGCTCTTCGCCGTCGCGTATCTTCCCGAACACGGACAGCGAGATGCCCACCCCTACGACGAGGATCACCATGGGCGCCACGCAGCACCGGGAAGGGCGGGGAAACCGCAACGCGCGGCGCCGCGGCCCGCCGGTCCGCTTGCCCGATGAACCGGAGGTCGAAACAGTCTTATCCGGCATTTTCGAGTCCCCTTGTCGGATTCAGCCACACCGTGCCGCCGAGCCGGCCGGGCTCGACCGCCGCGATGGCGCCCATCGGCGTCAGCGGGCGGGCAAACGTCGGATTCGGACGGCTCGCGCGCCCCGGAACCGGGGCGTCGCCCTGGGACAGGATCACCTGGTCGGGATTCTGCCGGCACCACTGCGTCGCGACCGACGCGAGGCGCGGATCGAACTGGCTGCCGGCCCCGGCGGCCAGTTCGCCGAGCATCTGGGGCGCCGAATAGCCGCTCTTGTAGACGCGGGCCATGAGCATCGCGTCCATGCAGTCGGCCACGCAGATGATCCGCGCGGCGAACGGCGTCTCCTCGCCGGTCAGGCCGTCGGGGTAGCCCCCGCCGTCCCAGCGCTCGTGGTGGTGGCGGACGATGACGGCCTCGTCGCGGAGAAACGTGATGCTGCCGAGAATCTGGGCCCCGACGACCGGGTGGTTGCGGATGAATCCGAACTCCTGGTCGGTGAGTCGGCTGGGCTTGGTCAGGACATGATCGGGCACGGCGATCTTGCCCACGTCGTGCAGCAGGGCGGCGACGCGAATCTGCTCGACGGCCGACGGCGTGAGGTTCAGGGCGCGAGCCAGGTTCACCGCGTAGTGGGCGACCTGCTCGCTGTGACGCCGCGTGTAGGGGTCCTTGGCCTCGACCGCCAGCACCAGCGCCCGCACGCTTTCAAGCAGGGCGTCGCGGGCCATCGAGGTCAGCTCCAGCGCCTCGGCCGCCCGGTCCACCAGCAGCGGGCTGTCCGGCTGGCCGCTGACGGCGCGGGTCACGATCTCGACCAGCCGGGCCGGGCCGAAGGGCTTTTCGAGATAGTCGTAGGCCCCCAGTTGCAGGGCCTGGGAAACGTACTGCCGCGTGGAGTTGCCGGTGACCAGGATGACCTTGCAGCCCGGGGCCGACCGCTTGACGTGGGCCAGCAGTTCCATGCCCCCGCCGCCGGGCATGCGGATGTCGGTGATGAGCACGTCGATGCGGAAGTCCGCCTCGACGAGCATCCGCCGGGCCGATTCGGCGTCGGACGCGACCCGGCACTGGAACCCCTGGAGCCGCAGCGTCTCGCGGATGAGCGACGCGACCGACGGCTCGTCGTCGACGATCAACACGTGGAATTTGCCCCAGTCCATCACAATACCCCCGGTGGGCGGCGAGGCCCAGGCTCCAAGTTTCTGAATCGTTCCAGACAGCATCTCGACGGTGCCGGGGGGACTCTTTAGGAATATTCGCAAATCTGACAGAAATGTTAGACAAGACCCTGAAACCTGCTCGCCCAGCCGGGGACGTTCACGCAACCAATTTGCTAACAACACTTAATAGCAACGGGTTGCAGGCAGGTAATTCGGCAATTGTGTCGCAAATTGAGGCGTTGGGGATGGGCTACTGGCCCGCGTTGGCCCGCTGGACGGCGACGATCCAGTCCGGGGTCTGGGAGAGGTACTCGGCCATCGGGCGGCGGCGGGAGAAGTAATACCACGCGTTGAGGCCCTGGAAGATCGCGCTGAGGCCGATCAGCAGGGCGTAAGCAAGGATCGTCGCGTGCCGGAGCAGGTCCGTGATCGCGGTCACCTGGTCGGCCACCTCCGGGTAGCCGTTGATGACCGAGTCATACGGGCTCGGGCCGGTCAGCGCGGCGACGAGTTGCCAGGCGAAATACCCAATCAGCACGGCCATGAAGAGCACCTGGTTGCAGCCCAGCCGGCGCGGGCCGCGGAGGTCCAGGTCCAGCAGCATCCGGCGGCCGCGGAACTCGTTCCACGAGACGACCGCCAGTCCGACGGTGATAAGCAGGCCGTCCAGGACCGTGCCGCCGAACAAGGGGCTGACGGCGGTGGCAAGCAGCGAACAGGCGGCGAACACGCCCGAGACCCAGCCGTTGAGCGAAGCCAGCTTGGCGGCCCGCAGCAGCCTGGCCCGGCGCTGATTGGCCTGGGAGAGTTCGGCGATCTGCTCAGCCGAGAGCGGCCCGATCGTCGCCGGCGCGGGCGGGACCGGGGCGGGCGTCGGCCTGGAATGGGTCGGTCGGATCGGCGGGATGCGCGGCGGGGGCTGCATCATTTGCTTATCGGCAATCGGGCGGCTGCGAGTCAGGATGATCTCGTCCTACATGCTCAGCCCCGGCGGCGGGCAGCCGCGCCGGCCATCGTCAGGTCGCCCAGGATGAGCAGGCCCAGCGTCGCCGGCTCGGGGGCCGGGGCGTAGACGAGTTCGACGTGCCGGTTGTCGGCGTTCAACTGCACCGTGATCGGCTCTGCCCATCGCCTCCAGCCTTGACGGGGCCATCGGATCGCCAATAGCATGGGGGAGGTGAATATTCACGACGCGTTCGGAGGCGACTCATGCGAACTGGCGGCAGGTTGATCTCACATCGTCCGGCTCTCAATTATCGCTTTCGAGTTCCAGGGATCGCGCTGACGCTGATCGCAGCGGCCGTCGCGTGCTTCGCCCCGGCCAGGCCGGCGGCGGCGGACCCGTCCGGGCAGGTCCGGGACATTCTGGCCGCCTGCCCCGATCACTTCGGGCTCTGGATCCATCTCGGCTGCGGACAGGCCGACTCGCCCGCACTGACGGCGGAGTTGGCCGCCGGCGGACAGATGCTCGTCAACGGCCTGGCGCTGGACGACGCGGCGCTGGCCCGCGCCCGCGAAGCGATCCAGTCAGCCGACATGGCCGGCCGGGCGATGGCCGAGAAGCTCGAACGGCAACCCGCCGGCCCGGCCCTGCCCTACCTGCCCGATCTCGCCCGCGCGGTGATCGTGCAGGACATGGCCGCGGTCGAGGCAGCCGGCATCACGCCACAGGAAATCCAGCGCGTGCTCGCGCCCGGCGGCGTCCTGTGCGTCCAGGCCGACGGGAAGTGGAAGGCGACGGTCAAACCCCGGCCGGCTGGGATGGACGAGTGGGCGCAGCAGCAGCACGGCCCCGACGGCAACATGGCCAGCGGCGAGCGGACGATCGCCTTTCCGATCGATCTGCGCTGGATCGACGGCGTGCCGTTCGGTCGCGGCGGCTTCGCCTCCAACGCCTCCTGCCGGGCCATCGTGCTGGCCGGCGGGCGATGCTTCAGCATCAGCATCGACGACGTGGCCAACCTCGCCACCGGGCGGCCCGACGCGTGGCTGCTGGCCCGCGACGCGTGGAGCGGCCTGCCGCTGTGGAAGGTGAACTGCGAAGGGACCTGGGGCAAGGTGGAACTGGACTGGCGCAACATCTGGCCGCTGGTCGCGACCGACAAGCGGGTCTATGTCGCCCGCAAGAGCGACGTCGCCATCCTCGATGCCGCCACCGGCGATGTGCTGGTCGCCTGCCCGACGAAATACCAGGTCCGCCGCATGCTGTTGGCCGACGGCTGCCTGGTCGCCGGCTGCTGGGAGAAGCTCGGTTTCTCCAACGTCAAGGACGGCTTCGAGAACGACGCCATCCGCACGGTCTGGTGGCCGGCCGGCGAAGGGAGCGTCGAGGCTTTCGACCCGGCCACCGGCAAACCGAAGTGGAACCTGCCGCTGACGCCGCTGACGATGGTCGCCGGCGACGGCCTGCTCTACGTGCTGACCCAGGACGCCAACCCGCCGACCCGGCGCGAGCTGACCGCGATCGACCTGGCGACGGGGCAGAAGAAGTGGAGCGTCGGGCAGACGACCTTTGGCGAGGACCCGGACGTCGCCCTCAACTTCGCCGGCCCGGGCTGCGTGGTCCTCTCGCTCAGCCGGGCCAAAGCCAAGCGCGAAGTCACAGTGCTCTCAGCCAGTGACGGCAGCGTGCTCCACAAGCTGCCGGGCACGACCGCGCGGGCCCTGGTCGACGGGCAACTCTGGTGCGTGGACGGGCGCTACGACCTCAAGACCGGCCAGAAAGTCCCGGGCGATGGCATCGGCCCGACCTACGCGGGGACCAACGTCGTCGGCGGCTGCGTCGCGCCGATCGTCGTGGGCGACCAGTACGTCACGGCGTCGCGCGGCGGCGTGTACGTCAAGCTGCCCGACAGCCCGGGCAGCAAGCCCGAGAAACTGAGCTACCAGGGCGCCCGCGGAACCTGCATCCTGGGCATGCTGCCGGCCAACGGCATGTTCTACACCGCGCAGAACAACTGCAACTGCTACTCGGCCCAGGTCGGCGGGTTCCTGGCCGTCGGTCCGTTCGATCCGCTGCCCACCGCCGAGGATTTCGACAAGGCCCGCCCGGTCGAGAAGGGCCCGGCCTTTGACCAGTCCGCCCCGGCAACCGACGGCGGCGACGACTGGCCGACCTATCGCCACGACACGGAGCGCAGCGGCGGCACGTCAGCCGACATGCCCGCCAAACTGAAGGAACTCTGGCGGGTCCAGTGCGCCGCGCCCGGCAAGGGCACGTTCGGCGAAGCCTGGAACGCCCGCATCGGCGCCCCCCAGCCGCTGACCGCGCCCATCGTCGCCGGGGGCAAGGTCTTCGTCGCCGCGCTGGACAACGGCCAGGTGATGGCGCTGGACGCAGCCACCGGCCAGTCGGCCTGGAAGGTTCTGTTGGCCAGCCGCATCGACACCCCGCCCACCTGCTACCAGGGCCTGCTGCTGGTCGGCTGCCACGACGGATGGGTCTACGCGCTGCGGGCCGCGGACGGGCAGTTGGCCTACCGCGTGCGGATCGCCCCGCTGGAACGCCGCATGATCGCCCACGGGGCGGTCGAGTCGCCCTGGCCGGCGACCGGCACGGTGCTCGTGCACGACGGGTTGGCCTACGCAACGGCCGGCCGAACGACGATGGCCCTGGGCGGGATCGCCCTGGTCGCGTTCAAGCCGCTGACGGGGCAGACCGTCTGGACCCGCCAGTTTGGCGACAAGCTGCGGTTTCTCAGCGACGTGTTGGTGATGCGCGACGGCGAGTTGGCATGGCACTGGATGCGGATGGACCCCAAGACCGGCAAGGACCTGCCGCCGGCGCAGAAGTTCATAGGAAGCGCGGGCATGCTCGACGGCTCCTGGACCACCGGCTTTTCCAAGAGCGGGCGGGGCTTCATGCTCGGCCGAGTGTGCGAGGGGATGATGGCCTGGAACCGTAAGCTCGTCGTCGTCCCGGGCTGGGCGGTCAGCCGCGACAAGGCCGAGACGCCCAAGCCACCTGCGACGGCCGGCCCCAAGCACCCGGACCGGTTCAAGAAGGAGGAACTGGCCTGGCAGACGAACCTGGAGCCGCACATCGAGTGGGCCCGCGTCTGGGCGATGACCGTCACCGGCAACGCCGCCTACTTCGCCGGGGGGGTCTTCAACGGCTGGGCCAACGGCCGATACGACGGCAGCTTTGTGTGGGTCAAATCGGCCGCTGACGGCAAGGCGCTTCAGCCGCCGATCAAGCTGGACGCCGCGCCCTCGTACGACGCGATGGCCGTCTCGGGCGGCCGCCTGTACCTGGCCCTGCGCGACGGCACGCTCCTCTGCCTGGGCGAGTAGCCGCCGCGTCAGCAGCGAGCGATCCGGATGTCGGGGGGAGCATCGTCCCGGGGGGGGGCTTACTGCCCGTCTTCAATGGCGGCGACTGGATTCGAACCAGTGACCTAGGGCTTATGAATCCCTCGCTCTAACCAACTGAGCTACGCCGCCAAGTGAGCCGAATAGATTATACGATGGCCGCCGGCCTGACAAGGGGGTTTGAATCCGCCCGGCACCCCGGCAGGCGGCATCCTCCCCGCCCGCAGACAATCGCCCGGCAAAGTCATGGCGGGCGCCCATTGCCCGGCTTATAATGCCGCGCAACGCAGCGGGGCCGCAGGGACAGCCATGAGGAACGAAATCGTGCTGCTGGTCGAGGGGTCGAGCGAAGGCCAATTCACCGCCCGATCGCTCGGCCAATCGATCTTCGTCCAGGCAGGCACCATGGACGAGCTGCGCGTCAAGGTGCTCCAGGCCGTGCGCGAACACTTCGACGAGGAGCATCGCCCCAGGGCGGTCCGCCTGCATGTCGTGATCGAAGAGGTGCTTCCTCTCTAAGAATCCACGCCGGCCGGAGGTAGCTCATGCGCTCGATGCGCCATGCCAATCCGCTGGTAGACGTTCGCCGCCCCCGCCACAACGAGCAGCTCGGGCTCAACCCGCCGGGCTTCATCTGGAAGCCGTTGGATGGCGTGGATCGCTATCGCCTCCAGGTCGCCCGCCATCGCGCGTTTGCCGACTGCGCAGTGGACGTCGAGGTCCGGGTCGCGGGGCGACGCACGCTGCACCTGCTCGATCAGCCGCTGGCCGTCGGACGATGGTTCTGGCGCTGGGGCGCGGGCGAAAAGTGGAGCCAGGTCTTCGCGTTCACGATCCTGCCGGACGCGGCCGACGCCCGGCTGGGCTCGGCGACGGAACTGGCCGCCCGGCTGGGACCCAACCCGCGGGCCATGACGCCGCCGGGGGGACCAGACGCACTGCGGCTGCAATGGGCGGGCGAGAAGGCCGACCGGGTGGCCGGGGTGCTACAAGACGCCGACGAGCTGCTGAAGCTCGACCCTGAACTAGCCGAGCCGCCCTTCCTCCCCGACGAGCGCAGCCACGATTACAACGTCGTCCATGTCCCCTGGCGCAAGGCGATGCAGGACACGCGGAGCTTCTGCACCGTTTCGGCGCGGCTGGCGTTCGCATACCTGGTCAGCGGCCGGCGGCAGTACGCCGATGCCGTCGCGGCGCGACTGGATTCACTGGCCGCGTGGGACCCCGACGGCTCGACGAGCATCTCGCACAACGACGAGCCGCACATGGCCGTCATGGACGGAGCAATCCTCGCGTTCGACTGGGTCGCCGACGCGATCGAAGGCGAGCGGCTGGCCCGCATCGTCAGACACCTCGGTCGCCGGTCGGAGAACACCTATCGCTGGCTGCTGGAGAACCGCAACTATGGCATCGACCGGTTCGACAGCCACAGCGGACGAATGCTGGGCTTCCTGGGGCAGGCGGGCATCTCGCTGATGGGCCATGACCAACGAGCCGCCCAGTGGCTGGGCTACGTGCTGGAGCTGATGGTGGCGATGTATCCGGCCTGGGGCCTGCACGAAGGCGGCTGGGGCGAGGGTTTCAGCTACTGCTCGGCCTACATGCGATGGAACCTGCAATTCGTCTACAGCGTGAAGACCGCACTGGGGCTGGATCTTTACCGCAAGCCCTTCTATCGCAATCACGCGCGGTGGTGGGCGATGGCCTGCCCGGAGTATTCCCCGCAGACGCCCTTCGGCGACGGAGGAGATACCCGCGGCCCGGGCGGCGGCGTGCCGCTGGGCAACGCGGCCGTCATCGCCGGACACCTGGGCCTGGTCCAGGGAGACCCGGCCGTGGTCGATTACTCCGTCCGCTGCATCGAGCGCGGCCGCAACCGGCCCGGCGGCCACGGCGTCTCGACGGGCAACGCGAACCTCGCCTTCACCCCCCTGGACCTGTCGCCGCTGCTGACACTGCCGGACGCAGCCGGCGGATCGCGACGGAAGAAGCTGCCCAGGGCCGAGGTCTTTCACGATGTCGGCTACGTCGCGATGCGCAGCGATCCGACTGACGCCGCGAACGACATCGCCCTGGCGTTCAAGAGTTCGCCCTACGGGCCGATCAGCCACAGCCACGGCGACCAGAACTGCCTGATGCTCTGGGCGTTCGGCGAGCCGCTGCTGATCCGCACGGGCTATTACACCGGCTACTCCAACCCGCACCACCACAACTGGGTCCGACAGACCAAGGCCCACAACGGTGTGACCGTCAGCGGCGTCGGCCAGTGGGTCCGCTGCGACAACGCCGGCGGACGCATCGCCGCCTTTGCCCGCAAGCCGGACCACGCGATAGTCTGCGGCGACGCGAGCGGCAGCTACGGCCAGCGCGTCAGCCTGTTTCACCGCCACGTGCTGTTCGTGGACTACCGCTACTTCCTGGTCGTCGACGACCTGGCGGCGCCCGTGCCGACGACTTATGAGTTCCACCTGCACGCCCTGGAGCCGATGGCCGTTGACCACGCCGTTCGGGCCGCGCAGGTCCGGCACGGACGGGCAACGCTGGACGTCCGATTTCTCTGCCCGCTGGACATGCGGCTGTATGCCAGCGAGGGCTTCGACCCGCCTAATGACGACCCCGGCTTCACCGACCTGCCGACTCAGTACCATCTGCGGGCGGCCACGGTTCCGCCGCTATCGGCGGCTCGCTCGGCGATGCTGTTGATCCCCAACCGCGAACAGAGCCCCGAGCCGATCGACGTGCAGCCGCTGGCCGCCGAGAGCTGTTTCGGCGCCCGGGTCGCCCGCGGCGGAGTCGTCGACGAGTTGCGGATCGCCGTCGCCGGCAGCACGATCGCCGCGGCCGGGACCGACCGGCCGGCCATCGCCCTGTGGCTGCGGGACGGCAACCCGCGGGCGGCGTTGCATCGCCCGCGATGACGCCGCCGGGCGGGGAGAAAACATACTACCGGCTGACCGGACGGACGACTAGAATGCCTTCGGAGGACGGCCCGGATGATACATGTCATGAATGGCAGACGAACAGACCGGCGGCGCGGATTTACCCTGGTGGAACTCATGGTCGTGGCGGCCATCATCGCGGTGCTGCTGACGCTGACGGTCCCCGCGGTGACAGGCCTGCTGCACAGCAGCCAGGGGGCCCAGGCGGAGAACCTCATCCGGGCGTCGCTGATGGGGACGCGATACTACGCGATCCGTAACTCGACGGTGGCCGGCCTGCGATTCCAGGCCGACGGCCACATGGTCATGTGCTACGCCCGCAACAACGACACGGTGCTGACGGTCGACAGTTACATGAACGTTCCGATTTACGAGATGGCCTCGGTGACTGGCGAGGCGGTGCCGCAACTGGAAGGCGCCTACCGCGTGTCCGTGCGCGACGTCGGCAACTTCGGCTACTACTATACCTGGCCGCCGGTCTGGAAAGCGAACCCGGAATGGCTGGCCGTAAACAACAACTGCGACGGCTGGTTCGTCTACCCCGTCGTGCTATTCGCGCCGACGGGCAAAGTGATCCTGGGCCAGTGCATTTTCTACAGCGGGGCCGGCGGCCACACTGCGTGGCACAGCTCGACCGCCGGGTCGTTCGGCAAGGCGACGGACATCACCTACGCGTTCCAGGGCGTCAACTCGAGCATCACCGGGCCGACGGTCACGACCCAGCCGATGCTGATCGACTACGTCACGTTCAGGGGCAACGCCCGCGGCGGTGACATCGATCAGGCCCTGATGGGACTGGACGGCGGCAGCGAAGACATCATGCTGGACGTCAACACCGGGATGATCATCCGCCAGAACGACCAGTACAGGACGCAGAACAACTGACCGCCGGGGGCCGTCGCCGCCACCGGTACATGAGAAACCTGCACGGGCCGCAGCCCGCGCAGGTTTTCGCTTTCCCGGTCACATCTGGAGCTTGTCTTTGCTCAGCAGCACGGCCCGTCCGCTCTGGACGGTGGCCGACACCCGCCCGTGCACGCCGAACGGAGGCACGCCCTTGGCGCCGACCGTGCAGACGTCCTTGCCGCGCCCGGCTGCCGACGTGTCGAACACCTTCACCTCCACGCGCTGCCGGTCCACGACCCGCACGACGGCGAATCCGCCGTAGAGTCGGCTGACCAGTTCCACCTGCGGGCGGCCGTCGTAGCCGGAGGTCTCGGTCGAGAACAGCAGCTTGCCCGTCTTGCAGTCGCGCCCGACGAGGTAGAACCCCTGCCCCGCGTGAGGCTGAATCCCGTAGCAGGCGCCGCCGACGATCAGGACGTGGTGCATCGGCTGGGGCGAGCGGGCGTCCTTCGGATCGGTCTTCCACAGCACCTGGCCGGTGTCGGCCGACAGCATGTAGATCATCTTCTGGTCGTAGTCTTCTTTCAGCACCGAGAAGTATCCCCCGCCCAGCGAGAAGCGCATCGCAGGCTCGCGGGTCAGGTCGTTGTTGTCGATCAGCCGCTTCCAGAGCACCTTCAGGCGGGTCGTGTCGATCATGATGTAATACCATCCGTCCGAGACGACCAGCCGCCCGTCCTCGTGGGCCGCCGGGAGGCCCTCGGGGCCATCCTCGATCAGCGGGTGGGCGGCGTGCTGCGAAAGGTCGGGCAGGCCCAGTCGGCCGATCAACTGGCCCGTCGCGCGGTAGCGGACGGTGACGCTGTAGGGCAGCTTGCGGACCGCGACCAGGCGGTCGCCGTCGGCCCAGGGGTCGACGTAGAGGTCGCCCTGCTCGTTCCGCTGCCAGGCGACCTCGCCGGCCTTGCTGTCGGTGTCAACGAACAGCGCCAGCGTCTCGGTCTTGCCCCAGAGCACCAGCAGGTCGCCGGTCAGCAGGGCGTGGCGGATCTCGAAGTCGAACGGCACGCGGTAGCTCCAGATCTCCTTGCCGCTGCCCAGGTCGAGCGCGAACACGTCATAGAGCCCATGCACGATGACCATCGCCCCGGCCGGTCCGGCGTGAACGAACGCCTCGAAGAACCCCGGTTCGGCGCCCGTGCCCTTGAGGCGGAACTCGCCGGTGTCCCACGCGATCTTGCCGGTGGCCAGGTCCATGGCCGTGACGTCGAACTTGTTGTCCAGCCGCCGGCGGATGCGCGAGCCGATGAACATCAACTGCGGCTGCACGTTCCGCTCGCCGCGGCGTTCGAGCACCAGCCGGGCGGCCCCTTCCTCGTCGGCGAAGTCGTGCTCGCGCGACTTCTGGGGCAGCGCCACCGTCTCGCCGTCGCCGGACTGTGCCGGGGCGGCCACCTTCGGGACGAACCCGTCGGGCACCCTCAGCCCGGCGACGCGGGCAGCGTCGGCCAGCTTCCACATCTCCTGCCGGGCGTCGGAGCCCTTCATCCCGCCGGCCCGCGCGAACAGCGTGTCCAAGGCCTTCTGCGACGCGGGGGTCGCGGGGAACTGCCCGATGATCTGCAACCGCTCCTGCGGATCGGTCGCGGCGGCCAGGTCCTTCGCAGCCGCCTGGTCGAGCGTCGCGGCGAAGCTCGCGTCCTGGCTGACCATCCGCATCAACTGAAGCGACGCCAACTCGCTCGCCCGCACCGTCAGCGTCCGGGGCAGCGGGCTGACCGTGCTGAAGTAGAGCGGCAGGCTGCGGGCATTGAGCTGGAGGCCGCGAGTCACCTCCGGCTCGAAATAGGGGTTCAGGAGGAACTTCTGGTATTGGTCGATGACCGCCCGGGCGGCGGCGGTCACCTCGGCTGCGTCGGCGACGGCCACCGGCGAAACGGGGAACTCGTGCTGCCCGTAGGTCGCCACGATGGTCCGCAGAGCCTGGGCCGACGCCGCCAGATCGCCCCGCCGCCGGCAGGCGTCGGCGACGGCGAACAGCGTCTGTATCTCCTCAGCCAGCGTGCTGGCGGTGCGGCTCATGCCCAGGCAGTTGGCCAGTTCGTCGGCGGGTCGGCCGGCGCGGATCGCGCGGCGGGCCAGCAGTTCGTGAACGCGGTAGAGCTGCTGGTTGATCGCGGCGCGGAAATCGAGGTCCTCGCTGCTGATGGTGGCCAGGCACTTGTTCAGCAGCCTGGCGGCGTCGTCCAGTCGGCTGTCTGTGACGGCCAGTTCGGCGCGGGCGAAGTCTGCCTGCGGGTCGGGTCGGCCGGCGATGGCCTTGTCCACGGCTGCGCGGTCGTAGACCATCTGGACCGAGCGAGCGTCCATGCGCAGCTCGAACGGCACGCCGTAGCGCTGGAACGTGACGCGGCTGAACGGCATGAACGGCCCGTGCTCGTTCTCCGGCACGTGGTCGGCGACGACGGCCTTGAGGATGTTGATGCGGTTCTTGATGTCGTCGTCCTTGTTGGGCACCTCTTCGTAGCTCTTGAGTTCCTCGGGCCCCTCGCTGTTGATGGACCATTCGGCGTGGGCCAGCAGCGTGCCGGTGTAATAGCGGCGCATGAAGTCGATCTTGTGCGTCTTGAGGTCCAGCCCGGTCAGGTGGAAGACGTAGCAGCCGGGCCGCCACCAGATGCTCGCGTCGGTCCAGTTGGAAATGTAGAGCTTGCCGTCGCGCGTGAGGAACGGCCGAGCAGCGTTCTCGAACCAGCGGTCGTTCATGCTGAACCAGGCGGCCCGCGACCCGAAGAAGTAAAGCTTCATCACCGGCTGGTCGTCTTCCTTAACCAGGTTGGGCGCCTTCCAGAGTGTTTCGCCGGTCTTGGGGTCCAGCAGCACCACCGGCGGGCCGCCGTTGCCGCCGCCGAAGATGAAGCGGTTCCGACCGTTGGTCACCACGACCAGCTCGCCGCTGTCCAGCGGACCGAGGAACCAGGTGAAGCCCTCGCCCATCTTCGGCCGGCTCCAGCCCACCTTGCCCGTGCGGCGGTCCAGGCAGAGCATCAGCGTCGTGTCCACCGGGGTCAGGTAGAGCCGCTCGCCGACGAGCAGCGGCGACTGGTCCAGCCAGAACATAGGCCGATGCGGGCGGACCGTCTCCACGCCGCCATGGATGCCCCGCAGTTCGCCGAACTCGCGCGTCGCGTCGTGCACGCCGGGCCAATAGGGGTAACGCATCAGCCACTTCACCTGCCCCGACAGCGCGTCCATCGCGGCAATCGCCCCGGCGTTGGTGCAGTAGTAGATCGTCCCCTGGTGATAGAGCGGCGGGCTGGTGAAGCTGCGGATGCGGTTGCGGCGGTGCTCGGCGAACCCCCCGGCGAATTTGCCCGGGGCCAGCCGGCAGATCGGCGTCCGCCAGTGGATGCGCCCGGTCGCGCTGTCGAAGGCGATCACGCCATATTCGCTGTCGGTGTGCGTCTCGCCCTGGATGTTGTCCAGCACATAGCCGGCGAAGATGGTCCGCGGGCCGCCAGCCGGCGCCGCCTCGAAGCGCATGTTCGCCTCTTCCTCGTTGCTGGCGACCATCGGACCGTAGGCCCACTTCAGTTGGCCGGTCACCTCGTCCAGCGCGACCAGGCTCGGACCGGCCTTGCTGACGACGGTGAAGACGCGGCCGTCCTGTACCAGCACGTCCTCCAGCGGATACTGGCGTTCGTTCCAGTTCTGCCAGACCGCCCGTCCGCCCAGATCGTTGGTCCAGCGCAGCTCGCCGTTGAGGATCGAGCGGCAGTAGACGATGTTCTTGTGGCGGTAGATCACGCTGTTGGGCGTGACGACCGGCTGGCTGTAGACACAGAAATCGCGCCGCGACCCGGGCAGCGGGAACTTCCATGTCGCCGGCGTAAGCCCCTGGGGGTCCGCGGGCGGGGGCATCAGCGTGTAGTCGTCGGCGCTGATGTTGCCCGGTGCGTTGGCCAGTTGCTCGTGGAACGGCGGCGGCACGTATCGGGCGCTATTGACGACCTCGCGGAACTTGGCCAGTTGGGCCGCGTCCAGGTCGCCCGGCGACGCCGCCGCGGGCATGCCTGTCTCGGGCGACTCGCCAAGCATCTTGCGGCAGTACGCGATCTTCAGCGCCAGCTCAGCCGTGCGGAGTTCCCTGTCCCCCGCGAAGTAGTCGCGCACGGTCGTGAAGTATTCCAGCGCCGCCAGGTAGTGTCCGCTGTCCAGCGCCGCGTCGCCCAAAGCGATCAGCGCCCGCCCGCCGAAGCTGGTCGCCAGCATCTGGCCGGCCACGTCCGAGAGCCCCAGCAGCGAATACTGCCGCCGGGCCTGGAGGAACGCTTCGGCTGCCGGGGCGTCATACATCGTCCGGTAGTAGGCCAGTTCCTTGGGCGGAAAGCTCAGAATCCGCCGCTGGCAGTACTGGGCGACCGGCACGAAGACGCCGTAGTCCGAGACGCGATACATCTCGCTGGGATACTTCTCGATGATCTGCTGGTAGATCTTCAGGGCCTCGCGATATTGCCCGGCCGACTCGCGGGCCAGACCCGCCTCGACCAGCGCCGCGGCGCGGGTGTCTTCCTGGATGTAGTTGAGCGTGTAGAAATTCGGCTCGGTCGAGAGCTTCATCTCCTTCTCGTCGCGCTGCCAGCCGCGGAAGATGCCGGAGTATTCGCGGCTCCTGCCGGCGATCATGTCGATGAAGTCGGGCTTGTAGCCCCGGTAGAGATCCTTGTACGGATCGCGGGACGGCTTGGCCGGAGCCGGCGCATCCGCGGGCTGGGCGACGGCCGCATCAGCCGAGATCAACATCGCCGCCGCCGCGACCAGGAACCAGGCCCGGCCGCGTCGGCCGGGCGTTACGGGGGTCTGGACCAAGGGCGCTCCTCCTTGCATGCTGCGCTCGCGGCCGCGGGTGCAGCCGCGACACCGGCGCGCCGAAGACGGGACTGAGGCGCTGTCCGCGAGCCCGGGCGCAGGGACTCTGCGCCCAGCCGAAGGCTCATGTGGAAACTAACCCCGCCCGCCCCCAGCGGTTCCGCCTTCCGCCCGGGCAAGACGCCACGTCGCCTACCGCGCCGCCGCCGGGACCGCCACGCCCAGCCGCTGATACTGCTCCAGCGGGGCGTCGTTGGCCGCCATCAGGCCGGTCATCAGATCGATCATCCGCGCCTCGACCGCCGCGTCGCGGATCGGCCGATCCTGTCGCGGGTCGGTCTGGAGGTCGAACAGCAGCGTGCCATACTGGTGATAGTCGCGCCACGGGCTGGCCGGCGTCCGCATCGTCCGCAGGCCCCGGGTGAAGCTGAACGGGTCGGCCAGTTCGACGGCGGCCAGTTCCTCGGCCCTGAAAAAGCCGCGCATGTGAGTCGGCATGAAGGTGTAGTTGAACAGCGGCTTGTTGTCGCGCGACGCGGGGGCCCGCATGTAGACGTAGCGGCCGTCGGTCACGTTGACGTGCCCGCCATGGATGCCGAACAGCGCCCCCTCGCGGACCGGGGCATCCGTGGCAACGGTATCGCGAAGCGGGCAGCCCTGCATCGACGCCGGCCGATCGACCCCGAAATACTCCAGCAGCGTCGCCGGCAGGTCGATGGTCTGCACCAGCGCCCCGCGCCGCTGCCCGGCGCAGGCGGGGCAGCGCGGATCCCAGATGAACAGCGGCGTGTGGGCCACCTCCTCGTAGAAGGGCATGTGGCACTTGGCCCAGAAGTCGTGCTCGCTGAGCATGAACCCGTGGTCGGTGTTCACGATGAGCATCGTGTCGCCCCACAGATTCAACTCGTCCATCAGGTCCAGCACCTCGCCCAGCCGCGCGTCGCACATGCTCATCAGGGCGGCGTAGTTCATCCGGCAGTGCTCGACCTGCTCGGGCGTCTCGGTGACGCGGCTGTAGGACGGCCAGGTGAACTCAGGCCCGTCGTACTCGTGCGGGTAGAGCGCCAGGTAGTCCGGGTGGGCGTGGAACGGCTCGTGCGGGTCGAACGTCTCGATGTGCAGGAACCAGTTGTCTTCCGCAGCGTTGGTCCGCATGAACTCCAGGCCGGACCGGAACGTCACCGACTGCGGCCAGTCGCCCTCGGCGCGCATGTACTTGCGGTTGACCATGTGGGCGCGGCGGAACTGGCCGATCAGGTCGGGCTTCTCCGGCTCGCGGACTTCACCCTTCCAGAAATCGTTCTCCTGCCCGCGGCCGATCTCGAAGCTGCCGTAGCGCGAGTGATAGGTCGCCCCGCCGTCCTCCCAGTAATGGTAGTGATCGGTCGCCAGGTGGGTATAGACGCCCGCCTGATGGAGCAACTCGGGCATGGAGTCGTCGAACGGCTCGAGCGGGCCCCAACTGCGGTGCAGGAAGTTGTATCTCCCGGTGTGCAGCTCGCGCCGCGCGGGCATGCAGGGCATCGATCCGACGTAGCTCCGCTCAAACGTGGCCGTCCGCTCGGCCAGGCGGCGGAAGTTGGGCAGCTTCGTCCACTCGCAACCGTAGGCCGGCAGCATGTGGCGGTTGAGCGAGTCGAACATGACCATGATGGCTCTCACCGCGTGTCTCCTGGTCAAGGTGTGCTATGGCCCGGGCCGCTGCCCGGACGGGCGACGAGAAGAATAGCCGAAATCGGAGCGGTCAGCCAGCGGGCGCGGACCGGACCGCCGACTTGGATGGGGCGTCTATGTGGCCGCGGGGCGGTGGCGGGCGGGTCTTCGGCCTGACGGACGGGGCGGGGACGACTGGCTCTGATCAGCCGCCGCCCGGGTCCGCGGCGTGCTTGTCGGGACGGGGATCCACAGCACGCTGTCCACGCCCAGGGGGCCGGGCTCGACGCCGAAGGCGGCGTAGTCAGTGTACCACCGCCCGTCGGCGAAGTAGCGGAAGTGATACTCCCCCGGCGGCAGCACCAGCAGCGCCCGCCAGAGGTGCGGGGCGACGTGCCGCATGGGGACGGTGTCTGTCCGCCACTGGTTGAAATCACCGGCGACGAAGACGTTTCGGGCCTGAGGGCAGACGAACTCGAATTGCGCGCGGTTTCCGTTGACCGTGACCATGGTTCCTCCTCCCCGGGCTGTTCTGAACCGAGTCAGCGGTGTGCATGCGGCCGTCCGGCGGCGTGGCGGCGGAAGGCCGTTCGTCGGCATCGGTCATTAGAGCAGCCGGTGAGGCGGCCTGCCATCGGGGGGCGTCCGTGAAGACATCTAGGGGTTTCGCTTAGGCCGCCCAGGGGCGGCGGACGCCGCAACGTCAGGCTCACGCCCGCTCGCCGTCGCGCGACTGGGTCCAGTGGATGGCGTACTGGAGCAGGCGCGTGCTGTTGGAGAGGTTGAGCTTCCGCTTGATGTTGGCCCGGTAGGTTTCGATGGTCTTGGGGCTCAGGCAGAGCCGGTCGGCCACCTCGCGCGTCGTGAGCCCGCGGCCGATCATCTCCAGCACCTCCAGTTCGCGGTCGGTCAGCGCTTCGACGGGCGAGGCGACCTGCGCCGGTTCGCCCGCGACGACGTGCTGGAGCACCTGCTCAGTCATGCTGCGGGAAAGGTAGACCCCGCCGCCCATGACGCAGCGGATCGCCTGGATGATCGTCTCGGTCGCCTCGTGCTTGCTGACGTAGCCGCGGGCGCCGGCGTGCAGGGCCCGCTCGGCGTAGAGCGACTCGTCGTGCATCGAGGAGACCAGCATGCGGATCGTCGGGTCCATCGCCTTGATCTGCTTGATCAGTTCGATGCCGTTGATGTCGTCCAGGCTGATGTCAACGACGACCAGGTCCGGCCGCTCCTTGCGAAGCAGCCCCATCGCCTCGGTCGCCGACGCCGCCAGCCCGCAGACGCGCAGGTCCGGCTCGTCCTCGATCAGCCTGGCCAGCCCGTGCCGCACGACGGGATGGTCGTCCACGATCATCACGCGGACGACGCGGGCCGCGGGCCCGGGCGCAGGGTCTTCCTGCCGTTTGCGGGCGGTCGGCCTGGTTCGCCGGGTTGCCATCTCAGCGTTCCTCCCTGAGCGTGCAGGTGACCACCGCGCCGCCGTGCGGCGACGCGTCGATGCGGAAGTCGCCGCCGATGACCTCCGCGCGGTATTGCATGATGCGCAACCCCATGCCAGGCCCGCCGGCGTCGAGCTCCGCGGGCAGGCCCGACCCGTCGTCCTGAACGCGCAGCCGAAGTTGCCCGCCGACCGTTTCCAGCGACACGGCGACGTGTCCGGCGCGGCCGTGATTCACGGCGTTGCTGATGGCCTCCTGGGCGATGCGGTAGAGATGCGTCGCCGTGTTGTTGTCCTCCACCGCCACCGGCTGCTCGCAGTGGAAGTCGCACGCGATGCCGTAGAGGCCCTCGGCCGTCGCGCACAGCTCCTCCAGCGCGCTCATCAGCCCGTGCGCGTCGATCAGCACGGGCAGCATGCCGCGGGCCATCCGCCGCACTTCCTGGCGCACCTTCTGAAGCGTGCCGGCAATCATCTCGGCATCCTCGGCCTCGGCCAGGCCCCGCTGTTGAAGCTTGCTGTGCAGGCTGCGGGCCATCATGCTCACGCCGGTCACCATCTGCCCGAGGTTGTCGTGCAGTTCCTGGCCGAGGTAGCGCTGCCGGCTCCACACCGCGTCGATCAACTCCTGGCCCAGCCGCTGCCGCTCGATCACCCGCCCCAGCGACGTCCCGACGCTGGCCATCAGTTCGATCATCTGCTCGTCGGGCTCCAGCGTCTGCGCAGCGAAGAACTCCAGCACGGCCTCGACCCGGTCGCGGAAACTGACAGGCACCGCCAGCGCCATCCGCACCCCCAGCCGCCTGGCCCCGCCGGCCCCGCGCCCGCGAACGAACCGCCGGTCGGCCCGCACGTCCGCGATCCACTGGAGCCGGCCCGCCTTCACCGCCCGGCCGACCAGCCCCACGCCCGGCCTGAATTTTGCCCCGCGCGTCGCCCCTACCAGCGCCGCGTATCGCTTCGCGTCGGCCAGCCGCCAGATCCCCGCGTCCTCGATTGCCGCCCGGCCGTCCTGCCAGCGGACGTTGAACACGTGCCCGACCGGCCAGTCGAATTCCTCGCACACCCGCCGGATCGCCGCCGCCAGCGCCACCGGCGCCGACGTCGCCTCGTTGGCGATCAGCGCCACGTCGTGCATCAGCCGAAGGTGGCCCGCCCCTTCGCCGACGGCCGGGCGGCCAGGCGGATGGCGGCGGGCGTCGCCGCCGGGCTTTCGAGTCTTGCGCGTCTTGCGTGCCATGGGCATGCCGATACAGGAGCCGACGGTCCCGTCGCCGCGCCGCCGCCGGCCACCCCTTGCTGATGGAAATGAAATCCGCCGACGGCGGCCGGCCAGCCGTTCACTCTATTGCCCCGCCCCGCCCCTCGCAACTGCATACCAGTCTGTATTGGCCTGTAACTCCCTGCATCCGCGGCAGCCGAGGTCGGCCAACGCGATTGGCCGCACGCGGCCGGGTCAGGGGGTAGCCGGATAGGGGCAGGTCGGCCGATCGCCTGCCAGACCCCTTGGCCCCCGGCCAAACGCATTCTGTGAGGGGGGTCGGCCCCATGGCCGGGGAAGCCCGCCCGGAGGTGGGGGCGCAAGGCGGTTCACTCGGGCCCGGACAAGGGCACTCGACGGGTGGACAGAGGCAGCAGGCCATGTTGCCAGGAATGAACATTGCGCTAAGAGATGTTGCGAAAATGCAACAAGATCAGCGACGGAAACAATTGGCCCTCTTAATTTTTCCATCTAGCCTGAAAGCATAACTAAATGCAAATTCAGCACTTGCAGATTTCGCACCACTCCCCCTATCCTCGGCGCCTGATGTGGTACGCCGTTTGCTACTCTTTCTGGAGCGGAAGAGTGAAGGGGAGAGTCCGCGTGTTTGAAGGCGCCAGTTCGCCCGGACCAGCTTGAAGGAGTCCAGCATGACAATTCGCTCGTTGGCAGTCGCGGCCGCAACGGTCGCGCTATTCAATCTGATCGGCGTCTCGACGGCGTCAGCCGCCCCGCTCTACCAGCGGCTGGAGGTCGGCGGCGTGGCCCAGGTGCTGCGGACGCCCTCCACCTCGGGCGGGACGCCCGGGCAGATCGGCTACAACTTCAGCACCGATCACCTTGACTGGTATTGGGGGGGCCCGGGTTCGACACCGCAGATATTCCTGATCGACGTGTCGGTGATGGGCGACCTGGGCAACGCCGGGGTCAACTCCTACACCGGCCGCCTTCGCCATTACGTATCGACTCCCAACGTGACCGATTTCTACGCCGGCAGTGTGACCGGCAATACCAAGGACACAATCGTCAGCAACTGGGGCTACGGCGGTTTCGCCTACGTGCCCGGCGTGGCCATGTTCGGCAAGGCCGGCAACGGCAACACGGCGCCCATCGTCGAGTTCAACGCGGCGATCTCCCAGACCGGCGCTGACGTCCTGACCGACGGGACCACCGGCAGCCCGGTGCAGTCGGCTCAACTGCTCAGCGTCGGGTCGCTGACCACCGGACAATTCCACGCGGGGCTGGCCTATGTCGGAACAGTCGGCGGAAACTACACGTTCCTGACTATCAACAACACCGGCTCCAGCAACGTGGTGCGCAAGATCACCACGTCGGCCACCTACACCACAGCCCCGGGCGCCACGACCATTGGAACGCGATCGGCGGTCACCAACACCAACTCCAACTTCCTGAGTACCGTCCAGATCCAGGGACTGGTCCCCTCCGCCAGCGACACCGCCATTGCACTGGCCGCCACGGCCGACCAGAGCAAGCTGTTCATTCTGACCGGCAGCGGGACCAGCGCCTACCTGTCGGCCGTTACGATCAACGATGTGTCGACCAACGACTGGACGCAGATCGACCTGGATCCGGACAGCACGAACCTGTATCTCAACCTGACGGGCCTGCTTCGTGACAGCGCCAATAGCGTCGACGTTGCTGCCAACGGCCTGGCCGTCAACGACGACGCATCTGTGGTTTACGTCAGCGCCGGGCACAATGTCTTCATCTTCACGACCCCCGTGCCCGAGCCGGCCACTCTGGGCCTCCTGGCTCTGGGCGGCCTGGGCCTGTTGGGCGCGCACCGCCGGCGCCGGCAGACCGGGCGCTGAGAACCGGTCAGTCGCAACAGTCCTGTTCCAACTCAAGGGCCCCGGTCGGACGACCGGGGCCTTTTCGCTTCGGGCGTGTCACTGTGAGCCGGGCCTGTCCAGGCACTCCAGGGCCTGGTCCAGTCGCTTGCAGGGGTGCAACGTCAACTTGCTGTGCTCTCGCGCCATCGCCGGCCGGGTCGGGGGGTGCCGGAGATGATGGATAGGGGCAACCCGGCCGATCGCCTGCCAGACCCCTTGGCCCCCGGCCAAACGCATTCTGTGGCCGGCATCGGCCCCTGCCCGGGCAGACGGGCATCAATACCCGCGCAGGCGGTCAGCGACCTTGCCCTCCACCTTCACCCTCATCGGCCTGCCGTCGGGCACGTGAAGCACGAGATTGCCGTGCGACTTGGGGACCGCGAAGATCAGCCGCGTCTTCGTGACGCCCTCCTTGGCCGACCCGATGGTCATGACCGCATTGCGACACTCGCATCGCAGCTTGTCGGCCATCACGCAGGTGTCTTCCATCTTGACGTCGCGGTCCAGTTCCACCAGGAGCATGAGGTCCCGCTCCGGGTCTTCCGGCGTCAGTTCGCCGGTCACCAGGTCGACGGCATGGGCCAGGCGGCCCGGGACCTCCGGGCCCGACCAGGGCGACCAGATCAGCAGGACGACGGCGGCCGCAATGACCGCCCCGCCGCCGACCAGGAGCCAGAGGCGTCCGCGCCCGGCTCGGGCGGCGTCGGCATCTGCTGCGGGTTGGGGCTGCGGGGTAGATTCGGGCGTGGTCATGGTGCATCTCCTGATTGCGAGTCGAAATGGTCCGTCGTCGCTTCTTCCCTTTTCGTGTTCACTGCCCGGGACCGGGTCTGTCCAGACACTCCAGGGCCTGGTCCAGTCGCTTGCAGGGGTGCAGCGTCAGTTTGCTGTGCTTGGCGGCATCGGCGCTGCGGGTCGGCAGGATCGCGTGGGCGAAACCGAGCTTCTCGGCTTCTGCCAGCCGCAGGTCGAACTGCCCGACGCTGCGCAGTTCGCCGCCCAGGCCGACCTCGCCCAGGGCGATGCAGCGCGGCGGGGCGACCCGCTCGGCGTAGGCCCCGCCGATCGCCAGCGCGATCGCCAGGTCGGCCGACGGCTCGACAACCTTGACTCCGCCGACGATGTTGACGAACACGTCCTGGTCCGCCAGGTGCAGGCCGGCCCGCTTCTCCAGCACGGCGATGATCATCGCGACGCGCGACGCGTCGGCGCCGCTGACCTTGCGTTTGGGGGCGCCGAAGCCAGCCGTCGTCGTCAGCGCCTGCACCTCGACGAGGATCACGCGGCTGCCCTCGACGGCGGCCGTCACCACGCCGCCGGCCGAGCGGTCGGCCGCGTCCGCGAGAAACAGCTCGCTGGGGTTGGTCACTTCCTCCAGCCCGCCGTCGGTCATGCGGAACAGGCCGATCTCGTTGGTCGAGCCGTAGCGGTTCTTGACGGCACGGATCATGCGATAGGTCTGGTGCCGGTCGCCCTCGAAGTAGAGCACCGTGTCGACGATGTGCTCCAGCAGCCGCGGGCCGGCGATGGTTCCGGCCTTGGTGACGTGGCCGACAAAGACGACCGCACAGCCGGTGGCCTTGGCCAGGTAGACCAGTTCCAGCCCGCACTGGCGGAGCTGCGACACCGTCCCCGGCGCCGCCGGCAGCGACGGCTTGTAAACCATCTGGATCGAGTCGATGACGACGGCTGCCGGGCGGAGTTTGACGAGTTGGCTGGCGATCAGGTCCAGGTTGGTGGCCGCAAGCACCTTGAGCGCCGGGCTGGCGATGCCCAGCCGCCGTGCGCGGATCTGCGTCTGCCGCACCGACTCCTCGCTGGTGACGTAGAGCACGTCGTGGCCGGCAACGGCCAGCCGATCGGCGGCCTGGAGCAGCAGCGTGCTCTTGCCGATGCCCGGGTCGCCGCCCAGCAGGACCGCCGAGCCCGGCACGACACCGCCGCCGAGGATGCGGTCGAACTCGCCGACGCCGCTGGCCAACCGGCGAACCTGCACGTCGAGCTGGTCGGTGATGGGCACAGGCTCGGACGCGGGCGTGATGGCCGGCAGCGCCGACGGCTCGCCCGATCCGAACGACGCGTCGGCGGCCGTCAGCCCCTCGCCCGGCAGCGAGCCGTAGGCGCCGATGCCGGCCAGGGCCTCGGGCCGATGCGGATCGTCGGCGACGACGGCCTGCTCGACGAGCGAATCCCACTGCCCGCAGTCCGGGCACTTGCCCATCCACGTCGAATGGACCGCCCCGCACTGCTGGCAGATGAACTGTCGCCGGCGCTTGGCCATGACTGCTCCCAAAGACTCGCCGCGGAGACGCGGAGAAGAGGACTCATCCGCAGATTTCGCAGATTGGCAAGAAGAGAAGACCAGAGAACCGCGAATGAACGCGAATCGACGCGAATGGGGAATCCCAAATCTGAAATCAAGAATCAGAAATCGCTCTCTCCCATTCGAGTCCATTCGCGTGAATTCGCGGTTCCTTCCCTTCCTCTCTTCTCCTCCTCCCACAAATCTGCGCAATCTGCGCAATCTGCGGATGCTCTCTCCTGTCGTCTCTTCTCTGTGCCTCTGCGTCTCTGTGGTGATTCACTTCTTCCTCGGCTGCCAGGGGACGTCCTCGACGCCGGCGAGCTGGTTGGCTCGGCGGGCGGCGGCGAACAGGAGGTCGCCCAGGCGGTTCACCCAGGGGATGATGTTCTCGTTGATCGGCTCGCACATGCCCAGCGTCAGGATCACCCGTTCGGCGCGGCGGCAGAGCGTGCGGGCGACGTGCAGCCGCGACGCCAGCTCGCAGCCGCCTGGCAGGATGAAATGCTTCATCGGCGGCAGCGGCTCGCAGAGTTCGTCAATCCAGCCCTCCAGCCGGGCGGTCGACTCGGCCGTCAGGATCGGTACGATCTGGCCCCGGGCCTCGGTGTCGCCGGGGGTCGCCAGGTCGCCGCCGACGACGAACAGCTCGTTCTGGATCGCGGTGAGCATCTCGCCCATCCGGGCGTCGCCGCACGCGGAGCGGGCCAGGCCGACGACGCTGTTCAGCTCGTCGACCGTGCCGTACGCCTCGATGCGCGGGGCGTTCTTGGCGACCCGCTGGCCGCCGAACAGGCCTGTCGTGCCGTCGTCGCCGGTGCGCGTGTAGAGTTTCATCTCATCCCTTCCCGCGGGCGAATTCATCCGCGGCCCGCAGCAGGTCGCGGGCGTCCTCGAACTGAAACCGGGCCAGCGCCTCGTCCAGCGGCAGCCAGGCCGACTCGGTGTGCTCGTCGCTGATCCGCACGCTACCGGTCCGCGAGCAGCCGAGGAAGTAGTGGACCGTCTTGCGAATCGCCAGCTTGCCCGGTCGGCTGACGAAGTATCTCAACTGGCGGTGGAATCCCGGCAGCAGTTCGACCTGCTGGCCGGTGAGCCCGGCCTCCTCTGCCATTTCGCGCATAGCGGCGTCGCGGGGCGTCTCGCCGGGGGCGACGTGGCCCTTGGGAAAGTCCCAGTGGCCCTTGCGGCTGCGCAGCGCCAGCCACCGCCGCCCGCCCGGCCCGTCATGGAAGACGACCACGCCAGCCGACGTCTCGGTCGCGATGTCGCCGCGTCGATCGGGCATACGAAGATATTAACCACAGAGACACGGAGGCACAGAGAAGAAAAGGGAGGGGAAATCATCCGCAGATTACGCAGATTACACAGATTTGTGCGAGGAGACGGAAAGAGGAAAGAAGGGAACCGAGAATTCACGCGAATGGACTCGAATGGAGAAGAGAGAGTTCCGAATTCTGACTTCTGATTCCTGACTTCCGACTCCTGAATTCTGATTTCCCATTCGCGTCGATTCGCGTCCATTCGCGGTTCGCAATTCGCCTCTTCTCTTTCCTGAAATCTGCGTAATCGGCGTAATCTGCGGATGCCCCTCTTCTTCCTACCCGTGGCGGAAGTGGCGCGTGCCGGTGAAGATCATCGGGATGCCGTGCTCGTCGGCCGCCGCGATCACCTCGTCGTCCTTCTTGCTGCCGCCGGGCTCGATCATCGCCGTCACGCCGACGGCCACCGCGGCGTCCACGCCGTCGCGGAACGGGAAGAACGCATCGCTGGCGAGCACGCAGCCGGACAGGTCGCCGCCGCTGGCAGCCGACGCCCGGGCCAGTTCGCCGGCCAGCCGCGACGAAGTCACGCGGCTCATCTGCCCGGCGCCGGCGCCCAGCAGCGTCCTCCCGCGGGCCAGCACGATCGCATTGCTCTTGACGTGCTTGCAGAGCAGCCAGGCGAAGCGAAGGTCGTCCAGTTGCTGCGGGGCGGGCTGGGCCTTGCTGACGACCTTCCACTGCGCTTCGTCCAGGCCGAGATAGTCGCGCTGCATGACCAGCACGCCGCCGGTGACCGACTTGAACTGAAGCTCGCGCCCGGCGTAGGGCGCCAGCGGGCCGGTCGCAAGCAGTCGCGTCTCGGCGCCCCACTTCTTGGCAGTGCGGATCAACTCGACCGCGTCGTCGTCGAAGGACGGAGCGATGACGACCTCGGCGAAGAATCCGCCGGCCCCGGCGGCCTTGCCCCAGCGGGCGTAGCTGTTCATCACGGCGTCGGCCAGCGCGGCGTCGACCGGGCGGTTGAACGCGATGATGCCGCCCATCGCGGCGTTGGCGTCGCCAAGATAGGCGCGGCGGTAGGCCTCGACCAGGTCGGCGCCGACGGCGGCGCCGGCCGGGTTGGTGTGCTTGATGACGACGGCGGCCGGGTCGGCGAACTCGCGGACCAGCTCGCAGGCGGCGTCGGCATCGACGTAGTTGTTGAAGCTGATTTCTTTGCTGCCGATCAGGTGTTTCGCGTTGGCCACCCCGCCCAGGGCGGCGATGCCCGTGCCGCTGCGATAGAGGGCGGCCGCCTGGTGGGGGTTCTCGCCGTAGCGCAGGGCGGCGACGCGGTCGAGTTCGACGGTGAGGCGTGCGGGACAGGCGTCGGCGCCCGGGGCAGGCCGGAGTAGGACGTCGCGGAAGTAGGCGGCGATCGCGGCGTCGTAGGAGGCGGTCAGGGCGTAGGCGGCGCCGGCGAGCTTGCGGCGGGTGGCCATCGACAGCTTGCCGCCGGTGGCGTCCAGTTCAGCCGTCAGCTCGGCATATTGCGAGGGGTCGGTGACGATCGCGACGAAGGCGTGGTTCTTGGCGGCGGACCGGACCATGCTGGGCCCGCCGATGTCGATGTTTTCGATGGCCTCAGCCGGGCTCACGCCGGGCCTGGAGATCGTCTGAGTGAAGGGGTAGAGGTTGACGCAGACCAGGTCGATGGTCTGGATGCCCAGTTCGTCCATCGACCGGCGGTGGGCCGCCAGGTCCGGTCGGCCGAGCAGCCCGCCGTGGACCTTGGGGTGCAGCGTCTTGACGCGGCCGTCCAGGCACTCGGGGAACCCGGTGACGCTCTCGATGGGCGTGACGGGCAGGCCGCCGGCGGCGATGGCCTTGGCGGTGCCGCCTGTGCTGATGAGCGTCGCGCCGTGGCGGGCGAGCGCGGCGGCGAATTCGGCCAACCCGGTCTTGTCGGAGACCGACAGCAGGGCCCGGCGGACAGGCAGGAGATCGACGTCGGGTTCAGCCAGCGGGGCGATGTGCGATGCGGTCATGGGCGTGCGGGTTCCTTCCCGAGCAAGAGAGATTCACTGAGGAGACACGGAGAAGAGAACTCATCCGCAGATTACGCCGATTACGCAGATTCTTAAGAAGAGAAGATCGGGGAACCGCGAATTCACGCGAATGGACTCGAATGGGAAGGAGTGAGAATTCGGACTTCTGAATTCTGACTTCTAACTCCTGACTTCCCATTCGCGTCGATTCGCGGTTCGCTCTTCTCCTCTTCAATAAAATCTGCGTAATCGGCGTAATCTGCGGATGCCTTCTTCGATTCTCACGTTCCGAGGCTGCCTTCGGTCAGTGCTTCAGCGACTCCACCGTGAGGTAGGGCTGCTGGATGTCGTTGGCGCAGGTGATCTGGCCGGCGGTCGTGATCAGGTAGAGCCGCGACTGGTCGGGGTTGGGGGCGACCATGACCGAGTTGGCGCACTGCACCGGCGCCTTGCCCAGCGTCCTGCCGCTGGCCGCCTCCTTGCACAGCAGTTCCTTGCCGTCGAAGAAGTACATCCGATTGTCGGCCTGCCCGAGGTAGTGCAGGGTCGCGGCGTCCTTCCAGATCGGCTGGCCGCTCGCCCGGTCGATCAGCCAGGTGCCCGAGCCGGTGATCCGCTGGACCAGGGCGTTGGCCAGCAGGGTCGGCGGCTCCAGCAGCTTGCCGGGCGTGCGGCAGCGCCAGTCCACCCAGCCGTCCACGCCGTTGAACTTGTAGACGCTGCGGTCTTCGCTGGCGGCGAAGACGGAGTGGTCGCTCTCGGAGACGACGATCGGGGCGCTCACCGGGCCCTCGGTGTAGACCGGGCGCTGCCAGACCTCGGACCAGTACTTCTGGCCCGGCTTGAAGGCCACCAGTTCGCCCCGGCCGGCCACCACGTTGCTGCGGCAGACGACGATGTTGCCGTCGAGCACAGCCAGACCGGTGACTGCCGACGCCACCTTGCTCTGCCAGTGCAGCACCTGGCTGTCGATGTTGTACGCGAACACGCGTCCGTCCAGGGCGCCGCTGTAGACGAACTTCTTGTCGCTGGCCGCCGCGCACGAGGCCGGCATCTCCAGATTGATCTTCACGTCGTCAGTCAGCGTGCGGGCGTTGAGCCCGATGATCTCGTTCTTGCCCGCGAAGAAGTAGCGGGCCCCGTCGAAGACCGGCGCGTGCAGCCCCGCCCGGTCGGGCAGGTCCACCTGCGCCAGCGGCTTGTACTGCCCGCTGGCCGAGTCCACGCTGTAGACCATGTTCTTCCAGGTCAGCACGATGAGCTGGCTGTCGAACAGCCGGACCAGCCGAACGGCGTCGCCCGGCAGCATCTGGAGCGAGATGTTCCAGTAGGGGCGCAGGCCCAGCGCCTTGAGGTCGGCCTCGGGGATCATGTCGCCCTTGAGCAGCGGGCCGGGCTGATGCATGACCGCCGCGGCCTGCGGCCCGGAGTCCAGCGGCGCCGTATCGAGGCAGCCGGCCGAGAACAGGCCGACCAGCGTAATCGCCGCAACGAGGGACAGTCGCATTGCCGTTGGAATGGATCGCATGGTTTGCCTCGACGAACGGAAAGCCCGGGTCATCCCCGCCGCGGCCGAAGGCCTGCACGGCCCCGTCGCGGGCGTCTGCGCCGGCAGAGCATTCATCCTAATGCGCATGCGCGACCTGTCAAGGCGCATGTCCGCGGCGCCGCCCGCGCTGGAACGCGTGGCCATCTTCCGCCGCTCGCGGCCGATGAATGCCGGCCCCTGGGAGATTGCTTTATGCTCGCCGGTTGACCGGCCGATGGATAAAATGGATAGTGCTTGTTGGACAGACTAGACATGTAAGGATCAGGCCCGATGTCCACACCGGCCAGGCTGGTGCTACAGCTCGTGACGGCGGTCTACCTGGTGTTCTTTGCGGTCACCGGGGGCGGATGCTATGTGCCCCAGAGCCAGAACGTCCAGGGCAAGAGCCTGGACGTGACCGAGCCGATCACCGAGCGGAACTACTACCTCTACCTGCCCAAGAACTTCAACCCGCGGTCGGGCGTCCGCTACCCGCTGATCGTTTCGATCCACGGCATGAAGCCGTTCGACAACGCCTATCCGCAGTTGATGACCTGGAAGAAGATCTGCGACGAGCACAACTGGGTCGCGATCGCGCCGCAGCTCAAGAGCCCGGACATGCTCAACCAGTTCCCCTTCCGGCGCATCGACGACAGCATCTACAGTGACGAGCGGCAGATCGTCGCCTCGATCGAGGACGTCTGCCGCCGCTACAACGCTGACCCGACAAAGGTCATGCTCACCGGCTGGTCGTCCGGCGGGTTCCTGATCCACTACTGCGGCGCCCGGCATCCGGAGTTGTTCAGCGTGGTCGTGCCGCAGGGCTCCAACTTCAGCGCCGACATCATGCCCGACACGGTCAACCAGGCGGCCCGCGAGACGCCCATCTACATCTACCATGGCGAAAGCGACGTCGGCGTCGTCGTCAAGGACTCCAACACCGCCATCCAGTGGTATTACCAGCACGGCTACCGCTTCGTGCAGATGGACACCGCCCCCGGCGGACACGAGCGGCACCCCGAGCTGGCGGAGAAGTTCTTCCTCGGCTACATACGCGGCACAAACGTCTACACGCTGGCCGACCGCGGCGTGACCTTTGCCAAGCAGAACGCTCTGTCCGACCCCTGGCTGGGCCAGCCGATCGGACCGGTCGGCACGCCCGTCGCCACAGGCCCGCGCCTGACCGGCGTCGGACCGTCGCCGTCGCCGACCGACGTGACGCCCACGCCGACGCCCACGCCGGCGCCCGCCGGCCAGCCACCGCTGATTACGACCGGCGGCAACGATACGACGCCGCAGCCGCCGGGACCGGCGGTGGCCAGCGTGGACAGCACGCCGCCGAAGTACGTCTGGAACAAGATCGGCCCGACGCGCACGCCCGGACCCGAGCAGACCCCCACGCCCACGCCGACCCCGACGCCCGGGCCGACCGCGGTCGCCAGCAGCGGCTGGAACACCTCGCCGCGTCCGAACAACGTGACCGACGCGCCCCCGACCGGCGGGCCGAGCACGGCTGACATCACCCCCGTGCCGATTCCCATCGGGCCGGGTCCGACCAACGTCGCCGGGACCGGTCCGGGCGCCATCGGGCCCAGGCCGACCGTCGGAGGCGTCGGCGACGTCGCCCACGCGACCCCGCCGAGCGGCGTCACCGGCGAGGGTCCCAGGCCGGTGATCACCGACACGCCGGCCATCGGGCCGTCGCTGCCCACGCCGACCGGCCCGACACGCCCGGTCGCCACCGACGCCAACCCGGCCGGCGGACTGGCGCCTGACACCGGCATGACGCCGCAGCCGACGCCCATCGCCACGACCCCGCCGCAGGTCGTCCCGGTCGCCCCCAACCGAACCGGCGTGCGGATCGTCCCCTCGGTCACCCAGGGGACGGCCCCGCTGACCGTTGAGTTCCGCGCCGAAGTCCGCAACATCGGCTCGCAGGTCACCCGCTTCCGCTGGCGGCTGGACGACATCCTGTTCAGCACGTCGCATTTCGCGGTGCTGACCTTCCAGCGGCCGGGGCGCTTCCCGATCGAAGTGACACTCTATGACGCCGCGGGCAACGCCTATCGCGACCGCGTGGTGATCCGCGTCTTCCCGGCCGCCGAGGGCGGAAACTGACCGGCCCACCGGTTGCGAGCTTGAAGTTGAATCCGGAACCGCTCGACTCCAGACGCAACGGACGCGCTCGCTAGACGCTTATTGAGACCTGCAAGAGAAATCTCTATTCACCACAGAGGACACCGAGATCACAGAGGAGGTCAGAAGCGTCAAGAAATGCCTGAAATCAAGAATTTCTTGATACTCCCGACTCTGTGCTCTCTGTGTTCTCTGTGGTGAAGATTGCTTCTACAGGATTCAGTAGCCGCGACCGTAAGGGAGTGCGGCGGCGGGAATATGCCCACAGGAACAGTCAGACTTCTCAACATCGGACGTTGCACGTTTCGTTCATTGCGTCCCATTCGGAGCCCCCCAATGACCCAGGGAAGAGTTCTCGCCGTCCTCATCGCCACTGACAAGGCCGGTCCGACCGTCGAGCTGAAGTCCGTGCAGGCCGTGCCCGGCCGCGGACTGGAGGGCGACCGCTACTTCAGCGCTCGGGGCACGTTCGACGACGTGGACAAGAAGACGGGCAGCCACGACCCCGGCCGCGAGGTGACCCTGGTGGCTGTCGAGGCGCTGGAGGCGGCGGCCGCCGCGGGCGTCGCGCTGACCCACGCCGACACGCGGCGGAACCTGCTCACGCGGGGCGTGCCGCTGAACGACCTGGTCGGGCGCGAGTTCACCGTTGGCCCGGTGCGGCTGCGCGGCATCCGGCTGTGCCACCCCTGCGGCCACATGGAGAAGCTGATCGGCAAGGCCGGCGCCGAGGCCGCCCTGCTCAACCGCGGCGGCCTGCGTGCCGAAATCCTCACCCCCGGCACCCTCCGCCCCGGCGACACAGTGACGGCAGACTGACGCAGCGACCCCTGCGAGGTACTCGCGCCTCCGCAATGGGCCGCGTTCAGTCCAGATGCACGGCCGGAAATCGACCCTAACGCTGCTCTCCTCCAGTAGAATGGATAGGTCAAACGAGGAGACCCCTCATGGCCCCCCGCCGCATGCTGGCCCCAATAGTCCTCCCGGCAATACTGGCGGCATCCGGCTGCGTTATACCTGAGAAATTGGCTCTGCCCCGGCCCGTCGACGGTTACGGTCACACCTATCGGGTGGAGGACGATGCGGGCAAGCCCGTCGCCAACGGCTTGCTTTACATGATCTCCTACTATCATGCCAATGACCCCATGATTCGGGCATTCGAGATCAAGAACGGAGTGGTCAAGGTTCCCTCGCAAACCCAATTGCGGGCTAGTTCCTACAGCGCAATGGGCGCCCCAATCATCTTCCTTACTACAGAAAACCCATACGGCACGTACATGTATGCCTTCGTAAGAGGGCACGCGATGCCAGGCGGTTTCAACATTGCTCCGTGGAATGATGCCGAGTTCCTAGACGGCAGTTCTCCTCCGCCTGAGACGCTCCGTCTCCGAAGGATCGTCCCGGCACACGAGCGACAGAACCTTGTATGGGCCCGAGCCGATATCAGGATTAGTCCTTACGACGGCGATCGTCCGGATGATGCAAAGGCGAGGGCGCGAGTGATCGGCTGGATCCAAGATCGGCTGGCCGAATTGCCGCCGGACCACAGCAAAGCGCTGCTCGATGCCATTGGCGACGGCAATGCTGTGCAGGTCAGCTACCTCGTCAGACATGGAACCGACCCGGACCTGCCGAACTTCTTCAACGGCTGGCGACCCCTCTTTGCGGCTGTTGGACAGGGACGTAAGGAGATTGCGGAAACCTTGATCCAGCACGGGGCCCAAGTCAACGTGACCTGCTCTTGCGGAGGGTCTCCGCTCATCATGGCTGTCGCCAACAAGGACGAGTCGATGGTCCGGATGCTCCTCGCTCACGAAGCAAACGTCAACCTGGCCAACGGCGGGATGACGCCCCTGCATGCGGCGGTGCGGGCGAGCGCTCCCCAACTCGTTCAGTTGTTGCTGGACCGCGGGGCCGACCCGCGGGCCCGTGACGATCAGGAACTTCGACCCCTGGAATTGGCCGAACAACTGGGCTACGAGGATTGTGTCCGCATCCTCCGCGCTCATCCGATGCCCATCCCGACCACGCAGCCGGCGGATGAACTGATCCCGGTGCCTAACCGTACTTGAAACGAGGCAGGCCGACGGGGCCTGCCTCGGGGGGAGATCACTCGCAACCGGTCACTTCAGCAACTTCTGGAGGGTCTCGACGAAATCCTTGGGGGCCTCGCTCTTGTAGACCACGCGGCCGAGTTCCTTGCCCGACGGGTCGAGCAGGACGATCGTCGGCACCTCGCGCGGCATGAACTGGCGGGCGACCTTGACGCGCTTCATCATCACCGCGCCATCGACCTCGGTGGTCCGCGGGAAGTCCAGGCAGACCAGCACCAGCTTGTCCTTGGCGAACGTCTTGAACTCCTCGGAGGGGAAGAAGTCGGTCATCAGCTTGGCGCCGGCCGGCAGCTTGCTCGGCAGATCGCTGATGGTGAAGGCCAGCAGCATCGGCAGCTTGTGCTCGCCGGAGATCAGGCTGGCCGTCTCGTAGTCGTCGGTCCACGCCCCGTTGTAGGGAATCGGCGGCAGGGCCTTCTCCAGCTCGGCCTTGAGGTCAGCCGGCAGCTTGTCGGCTGTGTAGACCGCCTTGCCCGCACCGTCCAGGGCCAGGAGTTGGAAGTCGCCGGCCGGCAGTTTGCCGTCCATTTCGAGCTTGGCCAGGGCGGCCGCCTCGTCCTTGGACAGCTCCTTGTCGGCCTTGATCTGCACCGTCGTCACGCGGAAATTCAGATAGCGGATCAGGCCCATGTCGTTGAACATCGGGGCCGCCTGGGCCTGGCCCTTGTCGCCGCGGGTGTAGAGCACCAGCAGGGGCTTGTGCGTCTTGGCGGCGGCGGCCTGCCCGTCGGCCAGCGTGGCGTGGGGCTTCAGCTTCGGCCACTGGGCGATGACGCCCTCGGCAGCGGCGATCCAGGGCTTTGGTCCGCCTTCGACATAGCCGCCGGCGCCGATGACGTCGCGCTGCGGAGTCATGAACAGCAGCGTCGGATAGCCCGCGTCGGGGGCGTACTTGGCCTTGAATGCGGCGTTCTGGGCCTTGAGCTCCGCCGGCTGTGGCGTGTTCTTCGGGAAGTCAAGCTCCAGCAGGACGACGTGCTCGCCGGCCCACTTCTTGAACTCGTCGGTTCTGAAGACCTCTGCGTTAAGCCGCTGGCACCAGATGCACCAGTCGCTGCCGGTGATGTCGGCCATCACGGGCTTGCCGGTCTTGGCCGACTCGGCGAAGGCCTCGTCCACGCTGGTCAGCCAGTGGGCCTCGGCAGCGGGGGCGTCCTCGGCCAGCGCAGGCCTGGACGCGACAGCCAGCGCGGCGGCCAGCGTCACGACGACCGTCAGCGACAACAAAGCGTTCCGGTTGAGCATGGGTTTCCTTTCGTGTGCAGCCATCGGGCCGCGGAGATGTTCCGGCGGCGCGGCTTGAACTCGGATTCGGAGCGTCAACACCGCCATTATAGACACGCCGGGCGCGGCGCGGTGGGGCGAAAAGGGAGCCCGCCGCCGCTCAGTTGCCCAGCGTTTCACGGACGAATTCCAGGTCCGACGCCGACAGCGGCTGGTCCGCGCCGGCCAGGTTGCACTCGACCTGCCGAATGTTGCGGAAGCCGGGGATCACGCAGGCGACCGCGGGGCAGCCCAGCAGATATTGGAGGGCGACGCGGGCCAGGTCGGCCGTCGTGCCGCCGAAGCGTTCCTTCAGCCTGGCCAGCCTGGGCTTGAGCGCCCGCAGGGCGTCGCCGGTGAATCGCTGGGCCTTGTTGTTGCGGTTGTCGCCGGCAGCGAAGGTCGGCGGCTTGTCGGGGTCGAACTTGTCCAGCAGGATGCCCTGGCCCAGCGGGCCGAAGCAGACCATCGACATCTTCCGCTCGTCCAGCAGCTTCCGCGTGGGCGAGCCGGGGACGATGAACGTGGGCTCCAGGGCATTGTTGCGGGCCTGGAGGACCGTAGGCTGAACCTTCGGAACCAGCCTTGTGAAATCGTCGTGCGAGTAGGCGCTGAGCCCGACCAGGCGGATCTTGCCCTGGTCGCGGAGGCGGTTCATCTCGGCCACCGCGTCGTCCAGCAGGGCGTCGGAGGGCCCGAAGTCGCCGTGGTGGAAATAGTAGAGGTCGATCACGTCGCGCTTCAGGTTCTCCAGCGACTGCTCGCACTGGTGGCGGATGTGCAGCGGGAGGTAGGCGTTGTCGGCGGTCCCCTTGAAGTGGCCGACCTTGGTCGCGATGACCACGTCGTTGAGCCGGCCGCCCAGGGCCCGGGCGAGCATGCGCTCCGCCCGGCCGTTGCCGTAGACGTCGGCGTTGTCGAAGTGGGTCACGCCGCGGTCGAGGGCGTAGTGAACGGCAGCGACGGCCTCGGCCTCGTCAACGTCGGCCCAGCCGATGGGCGTGGCGTTGTCGGGGTGGAAGTTCTGCCCGCCGAGCGTCCAGCAGCCAAGGGAGATTTCCGAGACCTCAACGTCGCTCGTGCCAAGTTTGCGATATTTCACCGAAACGTCCTTTCGTTACAGTTCAGATGATCTCCAGGTCGTCCACGCCGCCCAGGGCCGGGAACGGGGCGTGCGGCTCGGTCTGGTACCAGAACGCCGTCGAGCTGATGTCGTCCTGGAGCGGCAGATATCGCCCGCCGCTGCGCCAGCCCAGTGCCTGGATCGTCACCCGCAGATCCTGCTCGAAGCGGATCGGGTCCATGACGTGGAAACGATAGAGGCCGAATCGCGTGTTGGCCCGGTAGCAGCCGTCCGGCCGGATCACCTGCGGCAGGCCGAGGAAGGGCGTGGTGAACTCGCAGTATTGCGGGCCGCCCGGGGCGCCGCGGCGGGGGTGCTCGAAGTCGTAACTGCCGCCGAAGTAGTCCTCGGTGCCCGTGCCGCAGATGGTCGGGAACTCGCCGTCGCCGTCGAGGTAGAACTTGATCTCGCCTTCGCCCCACCAGCCGTCGTTGTTCACGCCCCAGGCCATGTAGGTCCCCACGTACTGCCCCCAGCCCTTCACGCCGTCCAGCAGCGTGTGGACCTGCTTGTAAGGCAGCGGATTGCTCCGCCGCCACTGGGCGTGCAGGTAGGCCGCATCCGCCGGCACGTCGGTCAGCGTGTAGTTGATCTGGTAGTAGACGGTCTGCCGCTCGTTGACCGTATCGCGGTTCTCGATGGTGACGCGGGCCGACCGGCGGAACGGCATCTCCCAGAAGCAGTTGAACGCGCTGCCCGGGTTCACGTTCACCGGCAGCGCCGACACCTGGGCGTAGCGCCCCCACCCGCAGCAGAAGAAGTCGCCCGCGGGGCACTCGATGCTTGGGGTCGCCTCGCCGTCCCAGTAGAACCGCAGGATCCAGTTCCGCCAGGCGCCAGTCAGCGTGAGCCAGATCTGCTGGATCGCGCCGGGGCCCTGAATGTCGGCCAGCGTGAGCGTCTGCCCGGCCGCCACCCGGATGCAGGGGGCGACCTTCCAGGTCCGGCCGAGATCCCTGGACGCCTCGGCGCCGGCGCCCTCGGTGGCCATGCCGCCCCTGCCCTTTTCGCCGGTGGGGTTCTCAGCCGATATGGAGCGGGTCTTGGCCCGGCTCAGCCGCGAGAGGTTGCCCAGGTGCATGCCCAGCCCGTTGAATTCCGCCATGTTGCACGGTTCCTAACTGAGAGGCGTTCCGTCAGCCGTCAACTGCATCGCGCTGTCCTCGATGACCGTCTTGAGCACATCCATCCGGCGTTTGAGGGCCTTGACTTCCTCATCGTAGTCCCCGCGCTTGAACCAGTTGTCCTGGTAGGCGTCGCGATAGTCGAACCACAGTTTCATCCAGGTCCGCAAGTTCTCATTGCTGAGCGTCTCGGCCTTGTCGCGGTTGTCGTAGTTGCCGAACCGCCGCAGCGGCACGTCGTTGTAGCCGGGGGCCTTCTTGTTCCACCGCTCCATCCGGTCCCACTGATCGTACGTGCAGCCGCCGAGCATCATCCCCGCCGCCATCACCACCAGCATCGCCAGTCGCGTCTTCATCCTCGTCCTCCGTCCGGCGCTACTGACCCAGCAGCGAACGTCCGCTCATCTCGGCCGGCTGCGCCAGTTCCATCAGCTCCAGCCCGGTCGGGATCACGTCGGCCAGCGTCGCCCCTTCGCGCAGTTTGCGGCCCCTGAACCGGTCGTCGACCAGGATCAGGTCCACGTCGAAGGTGGTGTGGGCGGTGTGCGGCCCGTTCGTCGTCGGGTCGAACATCTGCTCGGCGTTGCCGTGGTCGGCGGTGACCATCGCCACGCCGCCGACCTTGCGGATCGCCGCGAGCACCCGCCCGACGCCGGCGTCGACGGTCTCGACCGCCTTGACCGCCGCCGCCATCACGCCGGTGTGCCCGACCATGTCCCCGTTGGCATAGTTAAGTATGATGGCATCGTACTGCTGCGACTCGATCCGCCGCACGACCTCGTCGGTCACGCCCGGGGCGCTCATCTCCGGCTGGAGGTCGTAGGTGGCCACCTTCGGCGACGCCACGAGTTGGCGGTCCTCGCCGTCGAAGGGCTCCTCGCGATAATCGTTGAAGAAGAAGGTCACGTGGGCGTATTTCTCCGTCTCGGCGCAGCGGAACTGCCGCAGCCCCAGGCTGGAGACGTAGGCCCCGAATATATTCCGCATCTTGGGCGGACGCGGGAAGATGACGTGAACCGGCAGGCCCTGTTCGTACTCGCTCATCGTCGCGTAGTAGAGGTCGAGCTTGTCGCCGCGATCAAAATTCTTGAACTCGTCCAGCACGAACGCCTTGGTGATCTGCCGCGGGCGGTCGCCGCGGAAATTGAAGAAGATCACCGAGTCGCCGTTCTCGGCCGTCGCCAGCGGCTTGCCGTCGTCGCCGGTGATGACCGTCGGTTCGATGAACTCGTCGCTCTTCTCGCGGGCGTAGCTGTCGGCGACGGCGACGACGGGATCGGTCGCGGTGCGAACGCCCTGGCCGAACCGCAGCATGCGGTAGGCCTTCTCCGTGCGGTCCCAGCGGTTGTCTCGGTCCATCGCGAAGTAGCGCCCGCAGACGGTGGCAATGCGGCCGGCGCCGATCTCCCGGGCCTTGGCGGCGATCTGCTCGACGTAGCCCTTGCCGCTGTGCGGCGGGCTGTCGCGGCCGTCGGTGAAGGCGTGGATGAAGACGCGCGTGAAGCCCTTCTTCCTGGCCAGCGCCAGGATGCCGTAGAGGTGGTTCAGCAGCGAGTGGACGCCGATGTCGCTGGCCAGGCCCATCAGGTGCAGCTTGCCGCCGGTCGCGGCGGCCCGGGCGATGGCCTGGTTGGCGACCTCGTTGGACTCGAACTGGCCCGTGCGGATCGACTTGGTGATGCGGACCGACTCCTGATCGACCACGCGTCCGGCGCCGAGGTTCTGGTGGCCGACCTCGCTGTTGCCCATCGTGCCGTCGGGCAGGCCGACCGCTTCGCCGGAGGTGTGGACCTGCACGCAGGGATAGCTGGCCAGCAGTTCGTGGGTGACCGGCGTGCGGGCCTGCACGATCGCGTTGTAGGCGTCCATCTTCGGGTCGGGATTGTGGCCCCAGCCGTCACGCACGATCAGGATGAAGGGTCGCTTTCGCTTCGAGTTGGACTTCGCGTTCACGTTTGGGCGTCGCTCCTGAGGTCATGAACCGGGCCGTTCCAGAGGGCTGGACGGGCTTCCAACGACCCGCCCGGAACCCTATGATGTCAGAAAGGCTATGATAGCGGCCGCCGGTCGCTTTGCAAAGCGGCTGGGTCGGCGGCGCGCAGCGACGCACGGAGAGACACGATGGCAGCAACTGTGATTATCCCCTCGCCCCTGCGGCGGTTCACCGGCGGGGCCCACGCCCTGCGGGCCGAGGGCGACGACGTGGCCGCCCTCCTGGGCGACCTGACCCGCGAGCGCCCCCAGTTGCAGGAGGGCCTGTTCCGGGACCCCGGGCGGCTCCAGCCGTTCGTGCACGTCTTCGTGAACGGACGCGACATCGGCAAGGGCGAAGGCCTGGCGACGCCCGTCCCCGACGGCGGCGAGATTCTGATCGTTCAGGCGATTTCGGGCGGGTGACCTGCGCGGGCGCGCCCCACGGGCCGCGACCCTCCATCGCACGCCGGACCAGCGGCAAGGATCTCCGCATGCACATTTCCCTTTTCACGCTCCTGCTGGGCGGCGGGGCGCTCTGTGCCGGGTTCATCGGCGCCCTGACCGGCATGGGCGGCGGGGTCATCATCGTCCCGTTGCTGACCCTCGCGTTCGGCGTGGACGTCCGCTACGCCATCGGCGCGTCGCTGGTCTCGGTCATCGCGACCAGCAGCGGGGCGGCCGCCGCTTACGTCCGCGAAGGCTTCACCAACATCCGCGTCGGCATGTTCCTGGAGGTGGCGACCACGCTGGGGGCGCTGGCCGGGGCGCTGCTGGCGATGATCCTCTCCACCTCCGTCATCGCGATCGTGTTCGGCGCGGTGCTGCTCTACTCGGCATGGGCGTCTTTCAAACACCCGGAGGACCGCCCGGTGACCGGCCCGCCGGGTCGGCTGGCCCGCTGGCTCCGCATGGGCGGCAGCTACCCCGGACCCGACGGCCCGATCGACTACGGCGTGACGAACATCCCCGCGGGCTTCGGGCTGATGGGGCTGGCCGGGGCCCTCTCGGGCCTGCTGGGCATCGGCAGCGGCGCGTTCAAAGTGCTGGCAATGGACCACGCGATGCGCATCCCCTTCAAGGTCTCGACGACGACCAGCAACTTCATGATCGGCGTGACGGCCGCCGCCAGCGCAGGCATCTACCTCGGCCGCGGCTACATCGACCCGGGCCTGGCCATGCCGGTCATGCTGGGCGTGCTCTGCGGATCGCTGCTGGCGACGCGGTTGCTGGCCCGGGCCCACGTGAAGGTGCTCCGCTGGGTCTTCGCAGTCGTCCTCGTCGCGCTGGGGATCGAGATGGTCTACAACGGCATCGCCCGCCACCTGGCCGGGTGAACATCGCGACTCTGAAAGCCCCCGGGGTCTGGCTCGCTTTTCGTCGGCTCCGGGGCGAAAACCGTACCTGAAAGCCCCCTCCCCCAGGGGGCTTTCAGGGGCCTCACGTGGAATTCGACATGAGCGAGCATGAACACAAGAGCAAGGTGACGGACTTCCAGGTGGAGCAGTTCATGGGGCTGCTGCTGCGCGGCGGCGTGCTGCTGGCGGCGCTGGTCGTAATCATCGGGGCGTCGATCTACCTGGTCCGCCACGGCGGCGAGCAGCCGCACTATCATGTATTCCAGGGCGAGCCCAGCGACCTCAGGTCGTCCGTCGGCATCTTCGAGGACGTGCTGGCCGGCCGAGGCCGCGGGATCATTCAGCTCGGCCTGCTGCTGCTGGTGGCAACGCCGGTGGTGCGGGTGGCCTTTTCCGTGGTAGCATTTGTGCTGGAGCGCGACTGGCTCTACGTGGTGATCACGCTGGTCGTCCTGGGCCTGCTGCTGTTCAGCCTGTTCTCACCGGCGATCGCCTGACGCCCGCACGAGGAGCGACCTTGAGCGAGAAACCCCAAGCCCCGCGCTGGCCGACCGAGTTGGACCGCTACAGCCGCCAGATGCTCTTCGAGCCGGTCGGCGTCGAGGGCCAGCGTCGGCTGGCGTCGGCTCGGGCCCTGCTGGTCGGCGTGGGGGCGCTGGGGACGGTGCAGGCCAACGCCCTGGTCCGCGCCGGGCTCGGCCATCTGACCGTCGTGGACCGCGACTTCATCGAGCCCAACAACCTCCAGCGGCAGACGCTGTTCGACGAGCAGGACATCGCCGAGGGCCTGCCCAAGGCCGAGGCCGCCCGCCGAAAGCTCGCCTGCATCAACTCGGCCGTCACCGTTGACGCCGTCATCGCGGACGTCAACCACCGCAACATCAAGGCACTCGCCCGCGACGCCGACATCCTCCTGGACGGCACGGACAATTTCGAGACGCGCTACCTCATCAACGACCTGGCCGTCAAGACCGGCCGACCGTGGATCTACGGCGCCGCGGTCGGCGCGACAGGCCTGGAGATGGCGATTCTCCCGCACAAGACGCCCTGCATCCGCTGCCTGTTCGAGGACCGCCCGCCGCCCGAGGCCAACCCGACCTGCGACACCGCCGGCGTGCTCGGGCCGGTGGTCGGCATGGTCGCCGACCTCCAGTCGCTGGACGCGATCAAGATTCTCACCGGCCACGCCGACGCGCTGGCCGGCAAGCTTACCCACATCGACGCGTGGGCCGGGCGCATCGTGCAACTCGACGTCGGCGGCCCGCGGGCCGACTGCCCCTGCTGCGGCCGCGGAAACTACGAGTTCCTGGGCGGCCGACTCGGCGGCGGCGCGGTGACGCTCTGCGGGAGAAACGCCGTGCAGGTGGCCGCCCCGGCGGCGGGCGTGCGGCTCGACTTCGCCGCAGTCGCCGCCCGCGTCCGCAGCGTCGCTGACGCGACCTTCAACAACTTCATGCTCAAGTTCACCATCGACGGACACGCCGTGACTGTCTTTGCGGACGGCCGGGCGATCATCGCCGGCACGCACGACCCGGCCGTCGCCCGCGGGCTCTACTCCCGCTACGTCGGTAGTTGACCGGGGCGGGCCGTCTGGCGCCGCCGCAGCCTCCAACCGTCGAGTGAGCACATGGAACCGCACACGCAGACGATCTTCGCCGCGATCGAAGCCGACGACGCCGACGCGATCGGCCGACTGCTCGACGCCGACCCCGCCCTGGTCCACGCCCGCCACGCGGACCCGAAGCTCTACCACTGGACGGCGCTCCAGTTCGCCGCGTCGCGGGGGCGGCTGGCCGCCTGCCGCCTGCTCGTCCAGCGCGGCGCGGAGGTCTACACCAACCCGATGAACACCTATCCGCCGGTCATCCAGGCCGCGTGGAACGGGCACAAGGCGGTCGTCGCTTACTTCCTCAACGAGATCCCCGACAAGGCCGACGGCACCAACGGCCTGGGCGTGACGATCAACCTGGCCGCCCGCGAGGGCTGGACCGAAATCGTCCGCCGCCACGTTCAGGCCGACCCGTTGTCGGTCCACCAGCGCGGCTGGATCGGCGACACGCCGCTGCACTGGCCCTGCCACAACGGGCATGTCGAGATCATCGAGCTGCTGCTGGACGCCGGCGCCGACATCGACGCCCAGGAGATCAACTGTTACGGCGGCACGCCGCTGCACTGGGCCGCGGAGCACGAGCCGGAGGCCGTCGCGCTATTGCTGCGGCGCGGAGCGAAGGTTGACGCCCGCAACCGGCTGGCCAGGTCCGACTTCTTCGGCATGACCCCGCTGATCATGAACGCGACTCAGAAGAACGACTGCGCCGAAGTGACGCGTCTGCTGCTGGGCGCCGGCGCCGACATCCGCGCCGTGGACGCCGCGGGCCGGTCCGCCCTGGACCACGCCCGGCAGCGCGGGCTCGCCCGCATCACCGCCGCGCTCGAAGAGCGGCCGGGGACATCGGGCTGACCCGGCGGGCACGTCGTCTGGCCGCCCGCCCGCGTTCGTGGTAACCTCGCCGCATGGAGATCGCCGGGGCAAGACTGGATCGGCCGCACTTCACGCCCGCGATGTGGGGCGTGCTGATGCTCGCATTGGCGGGCCTGCTGGCGTGGGGGGCGATGCTGATCTACCCCAACGAGTACGACAGTTGCGTCTTCATGTGGATGGGCGGCCGCATGCTCCACGGCGACCTGCCCTACCGCGACCTGTGGGACAACAAGCTGCCGACGATTTACTGGATCAACGCCCTGGCCGCTGCGACCGGCAGACAGGCGATCGCCCTGTGGGCGATGCAGTCTGTAGCCGTCGCCGCGGGCGGGTGGATGATCTTCGGCATCGCCCGCCGGGCGTGGGGCGACCTCCCGGGCGGCCTGGCCGGGGTCGGCTACGTCACGCTGGCGACGCCGTTCAACACGCTGGGCACGGGGAACTTCACCGAGACCTGGGCGGCGCCGTTCGCGATCCTCTCGGCCTGGGCGATGATCCGCTACTGCTGCACCGGTCGGCGGTCGGTCGCGTGGGCGCTGCTCAGCGGCGTGGGCCTGGGCGCCGTCGCGACGCTCCGTCCGCCGGGGCTGATCGTCGGCGCGGTGCTGCTGGCGATGCTGCCGTCGCTGCGGCGGCGGGGCCGGCTGCGGGTGCGGGCGGTCGCGGCCTGGCTGGCCGGGTTCCTCGCGATGCCGGCGGCCAACGCCGCATGGGCAGCCGCCCACGGCATCCTGCACGCGATGGTCGCGGACTGCCTGCTGTTCAACGTCGCCCACGCGACGAGCGGCGACACCAACTGGGGCGCGTGGGCCCACGTGGGGCGCCGGCTGGTGGAGATAGCCCAGACGACCTGGCCCTGGCACCTGCTGGCGGCCGCCGGGCTGACGGCCGTGCTGATCCGCGGCCGCCAGGACCAGCCGCCGCAGGCAGCCGCCCCGGGGCCCGGCGGCACGATCCGCGTCGCAGCCGTCGTCTGGCTGGTCGCGGGTGTCGCGTCGGCGGTGCCGGGGATGCGGCTCTACTATCATCACTACTACCTGGCGCTGGCGCCGCTGGCGATGCTGTCGGCGCCGCTGGCGGCGTTCTTCTCGGGTCCGGGCGGCCAGGGCAGGCCCGCCCGGCAACTGCAACTGCGACTGCTCGGCGGGGCGATCGTCCTGCTGTTCGCCGCGCTGATCGGGCGGCATTTCCTGGGCAACTTCAACAGCGCCCGATGGGCCCGGCAGAGCCGGTCGCAGTTCAACGTCGATCGCGTCGGGGACTGGCTCGATGCGCACGCCGCCCCCGACGCGACGGTCATGGTGCTGGGCTGGGGGCGCCAGACGCAGTTGCTGCCGAGGCTGGACCGGCCCAGCGGCACAAAGCACGTGATGGTGACGATCTACCCCGACCTGCCCGGCGGAAGGGAGATGGTTGACGAATGGATCGCCGACCTCCGCTCCCGTCCGCCGGACTGGCTGGTCTGCTACGCGTCAACGGGGGACGGCGGCAACTGGGACCTGGTGGCCGGGACGGACATCCGGGACTGGAACTGGGCGCCCGGGGACGTCGCCCTGCTGGTCCCGGTGCACGAGGTGCTCGCACGGGACTATACGCCGGCGATCCGATTCGGCAGCTTGCGGATCTATCGCCGCGCCCCGGATCTCGGCACGACCCGGCCGGGAGGCGCGGGCACATGAGCGACGCGATCCTCGACCCGACGATCCACCGCGAGCAGACGCGCAACGAACGGGTGCTGGCCTGCATCCGCCTGCTGTTCATCGTGGGCATCGTGCCGGACTTCTTCGGCCGAACGCTCAACCGCCCGCCGCTGGGGACTGACCTCTGCCTGCTGGCGTACATCGTGGTTCTGTTCGTCGCCGCCTGGCCGCTGGCTGGGCGGGTGTGGTTCAAGTTCGCGGCCATCTCAGCCGACGCGGCGGCGGTCCTGCTGCTGCAATTCGTCCCGCGCGGCCCGCAGGAGGCGATCACGGGGTACGCGTTTCTGACGCTGTTCTGCAGCGGGCTGGTCATCAGCGCGGCCCTGCGAGTGAGTCGGCGGGCGACGGCCTACGCCGGCTGGCTGGGGCTGGGCATGCTGGTGGGCGTGTTCCTGATCCGCCGCAATCTGCCGCTGGGCAACTTCATCGGCATCCTGTCGATCTACGTGGTGGTCGGCGGGACCGGCTATTACGTCGCCCGGCGGATGCGGGCGATGGTCGCTGCCATCAGCCGAAACGCGCGGCTGGCCCGCTTCATGCCGCCGGAGCTGGTCGCCGAGGCGGCCCGCAACCCCAACCTGCTGCGGCTGGGCGGGCGGCGGCAGTCGGTGACGATCCTGTTCGCCGACATTCGCAATTTCACGCCGCTGGCCGAGAGCCGCGCCCCCGAGGACGTCATCGGCCTGCTGAACGACTACTTTCGCGTGGCCACCGAGGCCATCTTCCGCTACCGCGGCACGCTTGACAAGTTCATGGGCGACGCGCTGATGGCGTTGTTCGGCGCGCCGCTGACCAACCCCGACGACGCCGACCGGGCCGTGTCCGCGGCGGTGCAGATCATGGGGCAACTGGCGGACCTGAACGCCCGGCTGGTCGGGGCGGGCCGACCGTCGCTCCAGATCGGCATCGGCATCAACACCGCGACGGTCATCGCTGGCAACGTCGGCACCGAGCAGCGGATGGACTACACGGTGATCGGCGACGGGGTGAACGTGGCTGCCCGGCTGGAGAAGCTCACCAAGCAATACGACACGAAGATTCTCATCAGCGAGTCCACCTGGCAGGGCCTGCACGACAAACGCGATGCCGTCTGCCACGGGCCGCTCGCCCTGCCCGGCCGAAGCGGCCAGGTCACCGTCTATGGCCTGCCAACGGCGGCGGCGGGGCGCGTCCAGGGGCCGTAAGTCTCCGACATCACGGGCGGCTCGCAGCCCGCGCGGCCCCGGCCCAGATCAGTAGATCCAGGGGATCAGCTTGCGCGTCCGGGCGCTCCAGGCGTCGAAGTCCTGGCCGTACTTCGCGGCCAGATGGCGGTCCAGACGCGGAATGTGGAAGAAGACGAACCCGGCGGCCATGGCGACTGGAATCAGCAGCGTCCACGCGTCCCCGGCGACCATCGAGAAGCCGGTGAACAGAACGACGTCGCCGAAGAAGTTGACGTGCATCGCCAGCGAGAACAGCCCGCGGGTGTAGAGCCGTCCCGCGTTGGCCGGCTGGAGCTTGAACCGATGCCGCTGGAGTTCCGAGAAGGTGTTCAGGAACGAGCCGAGCAGGTAGACGGTCACGCCCAGCACCGTCCAGGCGCCGACTGGCGCGGCGTTGCCGCCGCCGACCGTCGCGTAGACGACGTTGATGACAACGACGAACGGGGCGACCGAGGCGACCTCGGCCACCGGCATCGGACGGCGCAGGAACACCCAGCCCGTGGCCGCCAGGCGGACGAAGTAGACGGCTGCACAGGCCATCAGCAACCCGCGCCGCAACAGATCGCCGGCCGACCAGTCCGCGCCGAACCACCGGCCGACGACGCTGATCCCCCCGCCGAACATCAGCCAGGCGGCCAGGACGATTCCCGCAAGGTGAAGCGCGGTGAGCGCGGACTTCTGCGGCCGGGATGAGAGCGACCAGAACGTCATGGGCAAGCAGCGCCTCCTCGCTTGACATTCTAGCGGGCCTGTCTCGCGAAGCTGGCAAGTGCACGGGCGGCCACTATAATCGTCGCGTATGAGGGAATCCAAGGCCGGCAAGAGCGGATTGACCGTCGAGCAATTCACGGCCATGTTGCGCCACCGGCTGAGGGGGCACATCCCCGGATCGCGAATCCCGCGGCGGTCGGAATTGGCGCGGCACTTCGGGGTCAGCGAATACATGGTCCGCCAGGCATGCAGGCAACTGGCGTCCGAAGGGTTGCTCAACGTGCGCCATCGGGGCGGCATGGTCGTGAAGGCGATCCCCGCCGGCCCGCGAATCCGACGCGTGCTCGTGCTGGCCCAGCCCAGGAAGATCCACTTGTTCCAGCAGGCCGTGCTCCTGGGCATCAGCCAGGGCTGCGCGTTCGGGCGCCTGCCGATGAAGACGATGCAACTGGAACAGAACCCGCGCGACCCGGACCTGATCGACCAACTGGTCCGCGACAATCCGCTGGAGACCGGCTGGGTCCTGCTCAACCTGCTCCCGTCGGACGCGGCGCTGCTGGCCTGGCGGGCGCGCGGCGTGCCGCTGGTCGTGGTCGACGACTATCCCCAGAGCGTGCAGGCAAACTTCGTCGCCCGCGACGTGCAGAGCGCGGTCTACCGGGCCACCGAGACCGTTCTGCTGCTGGGTCACCGCCGCGTGGCCTGCGTGTCGCTGGACACGACGCGCAGCCGCCTGAATCAGTTGCGGGTCCGCGGATGGCGGCTGGCCCACCAGCGGCACGGGGTGGCGGTCGACGAGGCGCTGGTGCTCATGGACACCGGCCAACCCGGCTCAACGCGAGAACGCCTGGCCAAGGTGCTCAGCCGAGACGGCAACTCCCGATTCACGGCGATCGTCGGCGTGGACCAGCGGATCGGGTGCGAGGCGCTGTCGGCCTGCAATATCGCCGGGCTGAGCGTGCCCGGCCAGATGAGCGTGGTCAGCGCCGGGGCCCACCCGCACCTGGAACCGGAAAACCTCGCCCGCCTCAGCTGCTACGACGAGGGCTTGCCAGAGCGAATGGGCCGCATGGCCATGGACCTCCTGCTCCATCCGCCCGAGCAGAGCGAGCCTGCCGGGCTCCTGTTGGGCAGCAACTGGATCGACCGGGGGTCGGTCGCCCCTCCGCCGGCGTGATGCCGCGGAGCAACAGAGACGATCATGTCCAATGCCTGACAAGTCCCACCCGCGTTCTCTTGCAGTTCCCGACGGAGATATTGCAGCTCTTGACCCTACCGGGGATCCCCCCCCAGATGCGCCAGGAACGCAAGGCACTCATGCGCAACATTTCACGAAGCTGCGGCCGCCCGGAAGCGGGAAGTCGTCCATGCCTTCGGTGGTCAGCCGCTGTAAGGAGGGGCTATCGTGTTGCCGGACAGGAATCGACCCATGAATGTCTGGTGCATCGGCGGACTGTCCGGCTCGCGCGACCGGCGATGGGCCTCCTGCATGGCCCATCGCCCCATCTGACTGAACGGCAAGGCGAGCCCGGCGACGACCAGGGATCGCAGCGGGGCGTAGCTCTCGTCCAGCGGATCAGGCGTGGAGGCCGTCGGCGGACCTTCGGACGGGCCCTGCTCCGCCTGCGCATCTCTGACCCACGAAACCCAGGATGACTGGTCGACGGAGATCGCCACGACGCTGACGTCCTGGGGGATTCGCAACCCGTGGCTCAACAGATTGGTCATCAGAGACCAACTGGGCGCCCCGATGACGGAAATCAGGGCCGTCGGGCGGCTATGCCTGGGCATCTGGGCAAACACCTCCGCCGCCAGCGAGGCCTCCTGCTGGCCCCTCGAATGGATCAGCCAGCTCTGCTGCGGCGTCACGCCGCGCGCCCGCAGCTCGGCCAACAGCGCGTCGCGCCGGGTGGCATGCGCAGGATCCGTCGGGTGGCTGACCGGCCCGACCAGTCCGATCCGCCGATGGCCCAGCAGCCAGAGCGGCTCGACCAACTGCCGAATCGATGCAGCGTGATCCAGGGAGCAACTGCTCACCCCGCGTTCGCGGCAGTCGAAGTCGATGGATACGGTCGGCATTCGGCTGGCCAACGCTGACTGCAACTGGCGGTTGAAGACCTCCAGCGAGACTATCGAGTCGATCTCCTCAAGGTTGAATTCCTGGATGTCGGCAAGGCGGACGGCCGCGGGATACCGCTTGCCGACCGGCATCATGTGAACTCGCCGCCCGCAGGCGTCGGCCTCCTCCAGCATGCCGCGGAGCACCTGCTGGGCGAAGTCCATGCTCATCAGTCCGCGGATGGGGCCAAAGAACAGCAGTCCGGTCGCGCCGTAGCCCCGGCCGGGCCGTCTCTTGGCGACGAACGAGCCGACGCCATGGCGAGTTTCGATCAGGCCGTCGCGCCGCAGCGTCGCCAATGCGGACCTGAGCGTTGCCATGGAGACCCCGTATTGCCTGGCCAATTCATCGGCTGGCGGCAGGATTTCCCCTGCATCGGTCGCATCCAGCAGTCCGAGAAGCCCATGGACCACCATGCGGGTCTTCCGCCCGCCGGGTGATGCGCTGCCTGTTTCATCGCTCATAGATCAAGTCCAGACAATGTGTTAGAGATATTATAGTATGACATTAATATGACCAAAGTCAAGCGAGTCAACACACCGCAAGACGTGCGGATGTCTTTCCGTTAAATATAAGAGTTGTTAAATATGCCTGAAGTCATTGTCATTACATGATTTACTTTTTCTAAAACTTACTTCTACAGGGTCCTTGGGGCCTTGGCACGCCGTTTGCTTGCTCTGTTCTCCAGAAAGTTATCCTATGCGGCGGGATGTGTTGGATTGGAGAGAGAGGACATCTTCAAGGGAGATCAAGATGAGGAACGTGGCATCCATTCCGGTCGTACTCCTGATCCTGGCGATCTGCCTGCCGGCCCAGGCGGACATGCTGGTAGCCGTGGACTGGGGCGGAGATTATTTCACTGGTACTAGCAGCAAAGGTTTTGACGGCACCAACAGGGTTTCAGAGAGTACCGGGAACTATGACGCGAATCCCGCACTCGATTTCCGCTATTACGTTCCGTTTAGTATGGACGCCGTATTGAGCCCCTCCTCCTACTCAGGCACCAGCTCCGTCTTCTACGGCGGTTACAGTCTGATAAAGTATAACAATACCTCGCCACTTGCGACTCCGAATGCGAGCATACTCGGAGCCGGTGGCGGCGGAGACAGTGAAGCAATCCAATTGCGGGTCGTCACTGGCGGCGGCGGCGAGTCGGGTGGCGTTCTAATGTGGAAGAAGGCGGACTTCCTGAACGGCGCTAATGCGCTCAGCAATGTCTATCTCACCGGGGACACCGCTCTGAGCATCACTATCGTGGACGGCGGCTATACCACTGGCCCTGGGACGTTTCGGATGGTCGTCCAGAACGGCACCGACTATTACATCAGCAACTCGACGGCTTCCGGTCTCGGCACGTTCACCATTGCCGATCCGACGACCGAGACGTGGGCCGTGTACAACCCAGCCAACAGCAACAACTTCTTCGACGACATCGGCGCCACCTTCACGACCCGCACCTTCGACAACGTGCAGGCGCTGGGCTACCAGGTAGTCAATACCCAAACAGGCAATTTCAACAGCCGCGTCAGTGACGTGAATTTTCAGGTTTCAACGGTGGGGGCGACACAGATTCCTGAGCCTGCCACGCTGGCGCTGCTGGCGTTGGGCGGGTTGATGGCGACCGGCGGAGCGCTGCGTCGCCGCAAGGCCGTCAGTTGACAATCACCCCTGGTGTATAATCGGCCCGTTGCCTCCCTGGGGGGGCAACGGGCCAGTCTATGTCCGGAGACCGGATCGGCCGCTGCATGGAGGCTTTCAGGCAATGGTTGGACAACCCGCGGAAGATCAGGGGCGGCTGTCCCGAAGGCAGTTTCTGGCCAGGAGCGGTTCAGCCGCCGTCGGGGCCCTGGCCGCATCAGGCCTCTTCGGCTCCGCCCTGGCCCTGGCTGCCGACGACGCCCCCGCGCCGACGACCCAGCCGGACGGGGCTCGGCCGAACATCGTCTTCATTCTCACCGACGACCAGCGCATCACCGACTTCGGCTGCTACGGCAACAAGAAGGCGATCACGCCGGTGGTCGACGCCCTGGCGGCCCGCGGCG
>JAJVII010000015.1 GCA_022072085.1 Phycisphaerae bacterium | reverse complement strand
GATACAGTTGATCCCACAGCCTGCCGTCCATGGCATAGCTCCTTTCGGTTTGGTTACCAGAAAAGAGCTTAACCTAAACGGCCGGCTGTTCTTGTACCCGGCTCGGCAATTATGAAAAACCCTGAGAGCACAGAGTCGGGAGTATCAAGAAATTCTTGATTTCAGGCATTTCTTGACGCTTCTGACCTCCTCTGTGATCTCGGTGTCCTCTGTGGTGAATAAAGATTTCTTTTGCAGGTCTCAATAATCGCCTGGAAATCGTTTGCGGATACCCGGTGCATTTCGGAGGCCTGACATGCGGCACGCGCTGACGCTGATTCTGCTGGCGACGCTCGCGGCGGTCCTGCCACGGTCCCTTGCAGCCGACCCGCCGGCCGCGGCGCCGTCGGCCCCGGCGACGGTCGACGTGCTGGACGCGGGCAGCTCGTGGCACTACTTCATCGTCCGCCGGACCGAGGAGGCGCGGTTCGACGACGGCGTGAAGACGGCGGCGCTGGCCTGGGGCGGCCGGACCGAACATCCCAAGATGCGCTGGTCCGACCCGCCGCCGGCCGACTGGGCCAAGCCGGACTTCGACGACTCGCGCTGGCCTCGCGACCACATGCCCCTGCACACCAACCGCCAGCGGACCGCGTCGCTGGTCGTCGCCCGGGCCAGGCTGGCGGTGGACGACCCGGCCAAGGCGGGCGAACTGACGCTGCGTCTGGCCTACAGCGGCGGCGTGGTGGTCTACCTCAACGGCGTCGAGGTCGGGCGGTCGCACATGCCGGCTGGCGCCGTCACGCCCGACACACCGGCGGACGACTACCCAAAGGACGCCTACCTCGATCCTGACGGCTTCCTGCTGCGAATTGGCTGGGGCGATCCGGACACCTACAAGGACCGCTTCGCGCTGCGGACGCGGCATTGCGAGATGAAGGTTCCGGCGGCCCGGCTGGTCAAGGGCGTCAACGTGCTGGCCGTCGAGATCCATCGCCCCATCACCGACGGCGTGCTCTATACCGGCAAGCCGCGGCAGTTTGAGAAGCACTATTGCCCGTGGGAGACGCTGTCGCTGGACTCGGCGACGCTGACGGCGGCGGCCTCGCTGACGGCCGTCCAGCCGAAGGCGTTCCGCGTCTGGAACCACCTGTTGGCCCAGCGGATCGAAGCCAACTTCGCCGGCGACCCCAACGAGCCGCTGCACCCGGTGCGAATCTACGGCGCCCGCAACGGCGCGTTCTCCGGCGTGGTCGTGGCCGGGGGCGAGTCGGCCATTGCCGACCTCAAGGCCGCCGCGGGCGATCTGAAATCGGCTGGCGGGACGATCGCCGCCGACCGCGTCGAGCTTCGCTTCGGCCTGCCCGACGGCGTGCAGGACCAGAAAGCCCCGCCGTGGTTCGACAGCCTGAGCCCGACGCCGCCGGCCGAGGTCAAGCGCGTCGGCGTCGCGGCCGTCGAGCCGATCTGGATCACGGTGAACGTGCCGGCCGACGCCAAGGCGGGCGAATACAAGGGGACGGTGACGGTGTCGGCTGACGGGGCCGATCCGGTGGCTGTGCCCGTGCAACTGACGGTGGCCGACTGGTCGCTGGCGCCGGTGACGCAGTCGCAGACCGGCTGGTGGCTGGCCCAGTCGCCCGAGTCGCTGGCGCTGGCGTACGACGTGCCGATGTGGTCGGACGCGCACCTGAAGCTGATCGGCCAATCGTTCGACCTGATGCGTCAGGTGGGGGCGCGGATGATCTACGTGCCGCTGTTCGCCCATGCGCACTTCGGCAACGACTACTCGATGATCCGCTGGGTCAGGCAGGCCGACGGGTCGTACAAGCCGGACTTCACGGTCTTCGAGAAGTACCTGGCGACCGCGGTCAAGCACCTGGGGCGGCTGGAGGTCGTCTGCATCCACTCCTGGCCGGTGACCAGCGGCGGCTCCTACATGGGTCAGGCCGGCAAGGAGCGCGAGGCCAAGCCGTATCTGTTCACCGCCGTCGACCCCAAGACCGGCGAGTTGACCAACGTCGACGGTCCCACCTGGGGCGACGCCGACGCGATGAAGGCGCTGCTCAAGCCCGCCTTCGACGGCATCCGCGAGCGGCTGGCGGCCGCCGGCGTGTCGGCGGACGCAATGATGATCGGCATCTGCCACGACGTGATGCCCAGCAAGGAGTGCGTCGCGATCCTCAAGGAGGCCTCCGGCAGCGCCCGCTGGGTGATCCACTGCCACCCGACGCGGTTCGACGTGCACGGCGAGCCGGCCGGCTACAGCACCGACGTCTGGAATTCGCCGTCGGCGCAATGGCCCGACGTCAAGCGGGCCTACGGCTGGCAGCAGAAGAAGCACTACCTGACCTTCCCGCGGGCCGGCAGCAACACGGACAACCCGATCGACGACAACAATCCGCCGGCGCAGTACCGGGTCAGTTGCGAGGCGGCGATCTGCGCGGGCATCCGCGGCTACGGCTGGGTGGCGGCGGATTTCTGGCCGGTCCTCAAGGACCGCCGCGGGCGGATGTCCGCGCTGCTGGACCGCTACCCCTATGACTTCCGCAGCAACCTGGGCATGTATCACGCGGTCTGGCATCTGCTCGGCCGCGGACCCGACGGGCCGCTGCCGACGACGCGGCATCAGATGATCCGCGCCGGCCTCCAGGAGGCCGAGGCCCGGGTGTTCATCGAGAAGGCCCTGCTCGACGCGACCGCCCGTGCGGCGCTGGGCGACGAGTTGGCCGACCGCTGTCAGAAGCTCCTGGACCGCCGCCTGGAGACGATCATCTGGTCCAAGAGCCTGTGGGACTCGCTGCTGTCGGCGGACTGGGAGGGGCAGGGCGGCGCCCTCTACGCCGCGGCGGCCGAGGTGGCCGGGAAGCTGCCGCCGGCGGCGCATTGAGATCGGGGTCGGCCGTTCAGCCGCGCGCGTCACCGAGCGCGGCTGGAAGGAAATGTTGCACCATCAGACGGGCCCTTCCAGGCCGAATGGACCCGGGAGACGCAAATGTCCTACCCCTTCCGTTCCATCTTCGACGACCTGTGCTACGTCGAGATCCCCCTCTCGGGCAGCACCTCCAACGTCTACGTGCTGGGGTCAGCGACCGACTCGCTGATCGTCGACAGCGGCGGCGCGGCCACGGCCGAAGGCGTCGTGCAGACGCTCGGCGACGCGGGCTACCGTCCCGAGGGCGTGCGGGCGATCTGGATCACTCACGGACACGTAGACCACTACGGCGGGGCCGCCGGGCTGGTCCGGTGGTGCGGCGCGCCGGTCTGGGCATCGCCGGCGTCGGCGGTCGACATCGAGGACCGCTGGGGCGCGTTCGTCGAGATTGGCGCTCCGACGGCCAAGACAGGCCCGGCGGCCTGGGAGACTTTCAACGACAGCGGCGGGGAGATCGTCCGCGTTGATCGGCTGGTCCGTGACGGGGACGTCGTCGAACACGCGGGGGTGAAGCTGGCCGCGATTCACATGCCGGGCCATCACCGCGGGCTGACGACGCTGCTGGACGCCGAGCGCGGCATCGCCATCATCGGCGACCTGATCCAGGGCGGCATGGATGTGTCGGAGAACTGGCTGGGGCTGTTCACCGACGTCGCGTCGCAGCGCCGCAGCCTGGCGCGGCTGGAGGAACTGGCCCCGCGCTGGCTGCTCAAAGGCCATCGACAGCCGCGGACCGGGGCCGACGTGCCGCTGGATCTGGCGTCCGCGTCAGGCCGGCTGGCGGCGATCGAGTCGGTGCTGCTGGAACTGCTGGAGGTCGGCGAGGTGACGCCGGCGGCGGCGACGCGGATCGTCATGGACCGCGTGCTGCCCAAGCCGCCGCAGGGCCTGCCGCCCTACGCCGTGACGACGGTGACGGCATTCCTGACCGACCTGGTACAGCGCGGACTGGCCACGCGGACGACGTCGCTGAACTGGGCGAAGGCCGAACACTGACCGGCGAGGCGGGCAGCCCGCGCAACAACAGGAGGAAGCAAGATGAAGAGACTGACCTGCATTCTGGTGGCGCTTCTGGCAGTGACGGGCGTCGCCCGGGCCGACGCCCGGCCGACCTCCCAGCCGGACGCGGCCAGGCCCAATCCCGGGCTGGCTGACATCGCCCCCAACACATGGCGGAAGATCGCTCCGCCTCCGCCGGCGCCCAAGGGGATCATGGCCTACAGCGGCGGCGTGTTCGACTCGAAGAACAATGTCTTCCTGATTTTCGGCGGCGGGCACGCCGACTACTGGGGCAACGAGGTCTGCGCCCTGGAGATGGCCACGCTGACCTGGAAGCGGATGTACGCCCCAGACGCCGAGTCACGCTACACCAACGCCAACATCGACAACAGCCAGGGCAAGCTCCGCGACAGCGACAAGCCCTACACCCGGCACAGTTACCAGATGCAGGTCTTCGTGCCGTCGGCCGGCGGGATGTTCATCTGGTCCGGCTGCGGGCCGGGCTGGGGCAGCATCAAGCCGACCTGCCCGACGCCGCGCGACGCGTGGATGTACGACTACGCGGCCAACAAGTGGAAACTGCTGGCGACCGACGGCCCGGACTGCTACGACGGCGGCACCGCCTTCGACGCCAAACGCGGCGTGGTCTGGGCCTGGCCGGGGCAAAGCTGGCCCCCGCTGTGGCAGTTCGACCTCAAGACGGGCAAATGGAGCAAGCACGACGTGCGGCCGGAAATCGCCGGCGGGCTGGGCACGCGGATGGACTGGTCGCCGAAGCGCGACCGGCTGATCCTGACCGCCCGCGACGGCAAGACGGTCGGGCTGATCGACCCGGCGACGTTCAAGTTCGAGAAGTCGGACACGTCGGCCTACACCCCGGCCGGCGGCGGCATGACCTACCTGCCGCGGCAGGATGTCGCCGTCCACCTGGGCGGCAGCAAGGTCGCGCCGATGGGCGTGCTGGACCTCGCGGCCAACCGTTGGCTGCCGCTGAAGCCCGGGGGCGAGTTGCCCAGCACCGACGGCTACGGCGTTTATGGCCGGCTGCGGTATTCCGATATCGACAATATCGTGATTTTCGTGGGCCCGGGCGGCACGTGGGCCTGGCGCCCGCCGGCGGAGTTCGACCTGCCGGCCCCTGCCCCCACATCGCAGCCGGAGTGAGGAATCGAACGAGCGTCTGAATCGGCCGACCGAGGGAACACCCGGCAACTGAGGGCGTCAAAGATTCGGGGGATTCCAAGGAGGCATGCGATGAAGGGTTTTTCGCCGATCGGGTGTGTCCTGTTGCTCCTGACTTCCGTTGCCATGGCCGACCAGCCCGCGCCGCCACCGGATGCCCCGACCAGTCAGCCGGCCGTCACCGACGAGCAGCGGGCGTTCGTCGCCAGGACGCTGCGCCAGCTCGACCCGGCCAACATGAACGCGGACGCGGCGGCGGCCGACCTGGTGGCCGGCGGCAAGGTCATGCTGCCGGCGATGCGCGAGGCGGCGGACCAGCCCGACAAGCTGGTCGGCGACGACGAACTGAAGAGCGACACCTATCGCTCCAGGACCGGCGGGATGGTCCAGATCGCCGGGGATCGCAGCATCCGCGTCCAGATGATCACCCGCGTCCGCATCGCGGCGCTGAACAAGGCGATCGTGCGGCTGGACTGGGGCTTCGAGCCGGCCGAGGTGATCGAGAAGTGGGCCGCCGACCAGAAGGACAATGCCGGCCGACCGTGCAAGGTGATCGGCCGAACGTGGCGCGTCGAGGAGCCGGCGCTGGAGGCGCTGTTCCCCGACCGGCTGTTCTGCGCAAACCTCGTGCCGATGTATCCGGTCGCGCGGATGGTGCCGCCGGGACCACTGAAGGACCACAATATCTTCATCCTCGACCGCAAGGGTCAGGTCCGGCACGAGACGGACGTTGAGGGGCTCAAGGCATTCTTCCGCGAGAACCTTCCGGCGATCCGCCAGCCGGGCAAGGACGACGCGAACGCAAAGGCGGCCGTGCGGGCGTGGCTGGCGCTGGGGGAGGTGCTTGTCAGCGATGGCATGTTCCAGTTCTCGCTGGATGAGACGTCGCTCCAGGTCCAGACGGATCGGCCCGGCGAGGAGGCGGCACGGATTACCGCCGCCGACGGGCGGGCGCAGGCGGAAGGCGGCGGGAACCAGGGCTTCGTTTCGGTGGAACTGAAATTCGACGCGGCCGGCAGACTGGCCGATGCGGTGCAGCAGGCCCGGCTGCGGGCCGGGATAAGGCCTATCTGCCAGGCGACCAAGCTGCTGGACCCCGATCCGATCGTGCGGAAGATGGCCGAGCAGGATCTGCTGCTGATGGGCTCGGCGGCGCGGGACTATATCTTCGAGCAGCGGACCAAGGCAACGCCCGAACTCCAGGCCGCGATCGATGCGGTCTGGGGGCGGATCCTCCAGCGCGAGGCGGAATGGGGGCGGTAGCCCGACGAATCGCTTCGTTTTCGGCGTGATGCGTCGTGGCAACGCGGGTGTTGCGTTCCGGCAACAGTCGGCGCAGGCCGCAATTCTGTCGCCATCGCGATATTCCTTGTTACACAAGTATTTCCCAGTAGTTACATCGCGGGCACGCCGTCTGCCGTCCGGTGGCATAGAATTTGCTCACAACCTCGTCGTTGGAGGGTCCGCCGGGATTTCTGTACGGATTCAGTTTCCATCTGATTGCCAGCGAGTCGGGGACGAATGTACACCTTCAGGCCGGTACACAGCGACGCGGAGTGGAATCTCCTTCTCCAGGCTCTGCCCGGAGCGACCGTCTTCCACACGCTTGAATGGCTGCGGGGGATTGAGGCCGCCCGGGGCCATCGGCTGCGGACGCTGGTCATCCAGCGCGCCGACGAGCCGGTCGGGCTGTTTCCCATGTTCTTCTTCCGGCGCCGCCTGGTGAAGGTCTGCTCGTCATCCTTCCGCGCCGACTCGCCGTACCTCGGCCCGCTGGTGGACCCGGCGCTGCTGGGGGAGATGCTCGACGACTTCGCGCGATGGATCCGCCACCAGGGCGTCGGGTATTCCGCGATCACGTTTCCGCGCCAGATCGCCCCGGAGGTTTCGACCGGCCGGCGGTTCTCGCGGGCCCAGTCCGACACCTACCTGGCCGATGTGACCGGCAGCCACGACGCGGTCTTCGCCCGCTGCCAGAAGCGCTGCCGCGAGGTGATCCGCAAGTCGCGCCGCCGCGGGGTCGAGATCGTCGAAAGCGACCTGCGCCCGTTCATCGACCGACATGCGGAGATGGCCCTGGGGGTCCTGGCCCGCCAGGGGCTTCCGCCGCTGTTCTCGCGCGACGAGCTGCGGAGCATACTCGACTCGCTGCACGCCGGCGGGCGCGTCCACTGCGTCCGGGCCATGCTGGGCGAGCAGATGATCGGGGGCAGCTTCTTCGCGCACTTCGGCGACACGGCCTACGCGATCCACACCGCGACCGATTACGACTATGTGGAGTACGGGGCCGCGACGCTGCTGATGTGGGAGGGCATGAGCTGGGCCAACCGCAACGGCTTCCGGACGCTGGACTTCACCGGCGCGGGCAGGCCGAGCCTTTCGTTCTGGAAGGAATCGTTCGGGGCCCGGCGCACGCCGATTACACGGCTGAAGTGGGTCTCGCCCGGCCTGTCGGCGTCCATGTGGGTGTTGCGCCGGGGCGTGGCGCCTCTGCTGCGGGCGGTGGCCTTGGCGCCGGCGTGGCTCAGGGAGGCGGCCGCCGCGGTCTAGGCTCTGTCTGACGAATCGGTCGTCGGCCAGAGAGCGCGCGAGTTCGTGGCTGGCAAGGCGGCCGAAGCAGGCGATACTCCTCCGTATCGCCGATGCAGGCCAACGCCGCCAGCCGCGAACGCAGCCGCTCGAAGCCAGAGCGATTCGTCAGACAGAGCCTAGAGGCAAGATCCTCGCCCCTGCGTCCGTCAGTCCAGTTCAATTCCGCGCTGCTGGAGCCAGCTCTTGAAGTCGCCCATCTCGGTGTTCAGCAGGTCGTTGTCGTAGTCGCTCTCCATGCGGGCGATCATCTCGCGGACCTCCGGGCGGTCCTCGACGCTCTCGTTGACGCGCTGCTCGAACGCGTCGCTGGTGGTCCGCAGGTCGTCCAGGCCCAGGGGGAGGTTGAGGATCGCCGCCAGCCGCCGCAGCGTCGCCTCGATGCAGCGCGGGTTGTGCCCCTCGACGTAAGGCGGAATCTCGGCCACCAGCGTCGCCAGGGGCAGGTTCATCCTCGTCGCCTGCACCGTGAGGAAGGTGACGAAGCTGCCGGGCCCCTCGTAGCCGCTGGCCCGCACGCCGAACCGGGCCATCTCGTCGCGCATTGCCGCGTGGCTGACCGAGCAGAAGAACCGCGGGTCGCGCGTGTGCGGCACGACCCCCGCGACGCTGCCGACGAAGTAGATCGTCCGCACGTCGAACTGGCGCACGGCCTCGAAGACGGCCTCGGCGAAGCCCACCCAGTCGAGCTGCGGCTCGCGGCCCTGGAGCAGCAGCAGGCGATGCTCGGCGTTGGCCCAGAATCGCGACGCCGGCGGCGTGAACCGCGTGATCAACCCCTGTTCGATCTTCACGTGCGGGCGGAACATGGCCGACAGTTCCATGTTGCCCGGGAAGCTGAACAGGTTGAACGTCTCAGCCGGTATCTCCGCGACCGCCTGGGCCTCCAGCTTGCGGATCAGCCAGTCCACCGTGCCGGTGGAGACCTCGCCGCCGTCCATCCAGCCGGTGAACCCGATGAGCAGCCGCGTGTCTGCCATGGCCGGGCGATTCAGGATGTTCAGGTGTGTCCGATTCAATGTAGTCCCTTCCGTGGAGCGTTCACGCCGCTGACGGTCGGCTGGGCGTCATGTTCGGGCGTAGGCCAGCCACAGCAGCGCCTGCCCGCAGATGTTGGCGTAGAGACCCGCGAACAGGTCGTCGCAGAGGATGCCCCAGCCCAGCGGCAGACGCTCCAGACGCCGGCAGGGCGGGAACTTCATCACGTCGAACAGCCGGAACAGCATGAACTGCGACGCGGCGATAATCATCAGGTGCGGCCAGTGACCGGGGACGAAGTACCCGCCGAACGGATAGACCATCAGCGCGATCCATTGCCCGGCCCACTCGTCCAGGACGACCGGCTTGGGGTCGGATCGGCCGAAGTGCAGGATCGCCCCCGGCGACAGCGCGACGCAGCCGAGCGAGGCGACGGCGACGCCTGCGGCGGCCGTCAGGTTCAGGCAGGCCAGGTTGCCGCCGCACCCTGCGACCGCCAGCATCCATAGCCCGACGGCGACGACCGAACCGGCTGTGCCCGGCGCGATCGGCGACAGCCCGCTGCCCAGCCCGGTGACCAGCATGAGTCCGACGCGTTGCATGAGGAGATTATAGGGTTTGCCGACTGACGGACCAATCGTGCAGTTTCGCGCTCCCTTACGGACGCTGCTAGACTCTCGTTGAAGCCCGCAAGAGAAGTCCTCATTAACCACAGAGGCACAGGGGCACAGAGAGATCGAGAGAAGATTCCGATTCTTCATGCCTTCGGTTTCATCTTCTCTGTGTCTCAGGATTCTTCATAATTGGCCGCTGAGGCGCTGAGTCGCAGAGGGACAAGGGTTTATGAAAGACCTCGCATCAGAGTATTCCTGTTTCCTCCGATGCCGGTCTTGCTCCAAATCCTTTCTCTCAGCGCCTCTGCGCCTCAGCGGCGAACTGAATCATGAAATATGCTCTGCCTCTGTGGTGAATATTGCTCTTGGAGGATCCAGTAAACGTGCAGACGCGACCGGCCACTATCGGGTCTGCTCGCGGCGAAGGCGGCGGCGGAGGCGGAACAGGTCGGCGAAGGCCCGCAGGATCACGCGCAGCTTGGCCCCGGTCTGAACGCCGGCCTTGCGCGGGTAGTGATGCACGCCCACCTGCACCCAGCGGACGCCCTTGCGGTGCAGGCGGGCCATCAGTTCGACGGTGATGGTGGCCCCGCGGCTGCCCAGCGAGATGCCTTCCAGCGCCCCGCGGCGGAACATCTTGAACGCGCAGTCCAAGTCGCGCACCTTGAAGCCGAACAGCACGCGGATCAGCCGACCCCAGCAGAAGGCATTCACTTTGCGCATGAACGGGTCAGCCCGCTTGATGCGGTAGCCGATCACCGCGTCGTGTCGGCCGATCAGTTCCCAGAACTTCGCGATCTCCGCGAGGTCGAACTGGTTGTCGCTGTCGGAGAAGAAGACGGCGTCCCGCGTCGCCGACTCGAAGCCGGTGATCAGCGCCCCGCCGTAGCCCTTGTTGACCTCGTGGCGGACCGGGCGGACCTGCGGATGCTCGCGGGCGATCGCCTCGGCCACCTCCTGGGTGCGGTCGCTCGATCCGTCGTTGACGATGATGATCTCGAAGTCGTCGGTCAGCGGGCGCACGGCGGCCAGAGTCCGCTCGATCAGCGTCGGCAGGTTGGCTTCCTCGTTATAGGCCGGGAAGAAGATGCTCAGCGACTGCGGTCGGCCTGCGGCATCCTGGCTCATGGGTCACCTCGGGCAGCAGTGAATCAGAGCGCGGGGCGAAAGTAAAGAGTCCGTCCCTCGCCGGGGCGGCGTGCGTCAAGGGGCGGCCTTGGGGGCGTTCGGGTTGGCCGGGGCCCGGGCGGCCGGTTTGTAGAGGGGGTCGCCGATCAGAATCACCCGCCAGCTTGCGAAGGGCGTGGTCATCCAGTAGGCCTCCGCCAGCGGGCGGCCGTCCACCAGCAGGGCCTTGGCGAACTCGGTGGCGTTGGGGAAGCTGTAGGGGTCGGCTTGCAGGACCGCGCCGACGGTGGCCGCCGCCCCGACCTTCAGCCAGCCGTTGGTCCAGCGGGTGGAGTCGGCCTTGAACAGTTCACCGGCTGCCTGGGGGTTGAGCGAGAGAGTCACCGCGCCGGTCGCGCACTGGTAGTCGGAGGGGAACGCGTCGGCGCCGCCCCAGCCGGCGTAGAACCCGATGGGGTTGGCCTTGGTCGCGGGCATGACCAGGATGCTGGTGTCCTTGACCATCGTCATGGCGGCCGGTCGGCCGGTCCAGTCGGCGGCGTTGAGCAGCATCTCGTCGTAGCGGTAGTCGCGGTCCTCCTTGGGCAGCCCGCGGGTGTCGATGCAGAACTTGCCCGCGACGCCCTTGCCGACCTTCTCGGTCATCAGTCCGTCGTCGACCATCCGCATCAACTGGGCGATGTCCGGCCCGTCCAGGCGGCAGACCATCACGCCGGCGCGGGGCTTGTCCTTCTCCGGCTTGGCGTCGATCGCCGACCCCCGCAGCGGATTGCCGTGGACGTGGAACTGGCGGTAGTTGTCCTGCCACAGCATCGCCAGTTCGCTGTCCAGCGCCGACGCCCGCACGCTGCTGGTCAGCTCGTTGATGTCGTCGAACGCCTGCTGCATCGCGCCCTGGAGGCCGAACTTGTCGTACTGCATCCGCCGCCGGGCGTCGCGCATCGAGGCCGGGCCGTGCCCGCCGGCCGACTTGCGCGCTTCGGCCTCGGCGGCGGCGATCTGCTCCTGGTCCTTTTTCCACTGCTCCAACTGCTGCTTGTAATCCTTGGCCAGCAGGTCCTTGGGCTCCTCCCTCTGCCTGGCCTTGATCCCCTCGACCGCCAGGCGGATGGCGTTCAGCCGCTGCATCAGCGGGTCGCGCTTGTCGGCGGGCAGCGGTTCGATGACCTGGATCGCCCGGTCGCGGCTGTCCTGGTACCATTCGCGGATCGTCCAGAAGTTGTTGTGGTCCTTGTCCAGCTTGTCCGGCGGGCGGCCGGGCATCTGCGCCCGGGCCAGTTGCTCCACACGCCAGGCCTGCTGAAAGAACTCCAGCGTGCCGCTCCTGACGGCATCCTTGAGCATCTTGGTCTCGTGCTCCTCGGAGGTCGTCGCCGGGTCCGGGCTGATGCCCAGCGGCACGCGCCCCAGGATCAGCAGGCAGCGAGTGGACTCGTCCAGCTTGCGGCGGGTCAACTCGGTCCGGATGGGCTTGATGACCCGCGTCTCGTAAACGCTCCAGGAGATTTCGTTGGTCGCCGGCAGGTCCAGGGCGATGATCTGGGTCCGCGGCACGTTGCGGGCGTCGCTGTAGTAGCGGCTCAGCCGGGCCCCGTCCGGATCGCCGCGGCGAATGACCATGACGATCTCGTCGGGCGTCAGGGCACAGGCCGGTCCGGCCGCAGCCGACACAACCGCCGCCAGAGTCAGGATGATGGCGCGGGGCATGGCGTTCCTCCCTGATCGGTGCGCGTCCAGGATTCTAAACGATTATCCCCCGTCCAGGTCTCTGCGAAAAGGGCAATGTGAGGGCCGTCACCGGGGCCGCCGAGCGGCGTTTTCGGGCGGCAGCAGGACCTGGATCGCTGAAGCGGCCCGGCCGGTGCGGTTACGGCTGGCCGGGCAGGTTGAGGAATTCCTTCAAGTGGGTGTCGTAGGCCGCCTGACCCTCCGGGCTGCCCAGCACGAGCCCCAGTTCGTTGATGACCCGCGTGCCCATGCGAATCCAGGCGTGCCAGCAGTCTCCGCAGACGTGGGCCCAGACGCGTTCGCCCAGCTTGCCCTTGAAGGGTCGTTCAGCCATCCTGCTGCCGCGGCCGCAACGCGAACAGGCGAAGCCATCCGGTCCAGCCTGCGTCGTTTCTTCCCTGCGATCTTCGCTCACGGGTTCCTCCGTCGCTGGGTCTCAGGACTTTTCATAATTGGCCGCTGAGGCGCTGAGTCGCAGAGGGACAATGGTCTATGGAAGGCGTTGCGTTCGAGTCTTCCGATCACTTCCGATGCCCGTCTTCAACCAAGTCCTTTCCCGCAGCGTCTCTGCGCCTCAGCGGCGAACTGAATTATGAAAAATGTTCGGTCTTCATGTCTTCGTCCAGCCAATGATAGGGGCCAGCCCGGCTGGATTCCAAGCGGCTGACCACGAGCCACAAGGCAATTCCCGATCCGGCGCCTACTTCACCCACTCGGGCTCATGGAACCAGGGCAGGTCGCTGGGCTTGAGCTGCGGGTCGGCCTTGAACGGCGCGTAGAGCGGGTCGCCGATGAAGCTCATCATCCATGAGAGCTGGGGGTTGGTCAGGTAGAACACCTCGGCCATCGTGTAGCGTCCGGTCAGCAACAGCCCGAAGAACTGGCTGGGCAGGGGGAACGCCCCGAGGTAGGGTTCGTCGAACGAACCGAACGTGGCCACGTCGCCGTTGCGGATGAGGTTGGGGACCCAGGTCGTCGGCTTGGCGGCGCGCAAGTCCTGGAGTTCGAAGCTGGCGATGTGCCAGCCCACCGCGCCGGTCTTGAAGGCGACCGAAGGAACGAACTTCCTCAGCGAGTACCACCCGCAGTAGAGGGCGCAGTCCGGCCCGCTGCCGGCGGGCATCAGCTTGGCGGTGGACTCCACCGTCACCGGCAGCCGGGTCTGCTTGAGCAGGTCGGCCAACTTCTCCAGGTCGCGGTCGTAGCCGGCGTAGCCGCCGCCCTTTCGGGCCAGGTCGAGGTAGACCCGGCCGGTCAGGCCCGCCTTCTCGGTTGCGAGCGAGTCGTCCACCAGACGGGTCAGCGTGTCGAAATCCGCTCCGTCCAGGCGGAAGACCATCAGCGTCGGGGCGGTGTCGGGTTGCGGGCGGGCGGCGTAACGCCAGTTGAGCGGATTGGGCATCCCGCCTGCCAGCCGATATTCCTTGCTCCACAGCAGCGACAGCTCGCTGTCGACCGCGGCCCGTTCGCCGCTGCTGGCGGCCTGGCCGCGGTCGCGGTCGGCCGACCTCACCTGGCCGCTCAGGCCGGCGGTCTTGCCTGCGAGGTTGAACTTCTCGACAAGCTGCTCGCGGGTCGCGTCGGCCGGCACGGCCGCCAGGGCGGCGCGGGCCTCCTGGTCGCGTTTCTTCGCCGCTGCCAGATCCACGTCGGGCGGCGGGGGCGGGTTGCCTCGCCCGGCCGCCAGCGCCGTCACGCCGGCTGGGCCGTAGGCCAGGTCCCACAGGCGATAGAGCATTCCGGCCGCCTGCGTCTTGGCCGGTCCGTCGGGCATGGCCCCGACGGCGGCGGCGGCCTTGCCGCTGATTGCGTCCAGGCCCTTGAGCACGGCCGAGGAACTCAGTTTCTCCTGCCGCGGCGGCAGGTCCTTGGGGATCGTGCCGGCGGCCAGTTGCTCGAGCGCCCAGCGCGTCTGCTCGAGCATCTGGACCGCGGACTTGTAGTCCTTGTCGACGTCGGCGAGGTAGCCCAGCACCGCCGGCGGGGCGGCCGACCCCAGCACGCGATAGGGCAGCGGGCGGATCAGCAGCAGGCAGCGGACCTTGTCCTTCAGCTTCGACTCGGTCAGCCAGTCGCGGATCGGACCGGCCAGCTTGCGGTCGTAATCGTTGCGGGAGATGGTCTCGCCCTGGAAGTCCAGACCGAGCATCTGCGCTTCCGGCACGCCGCGCTTGCCGGCGTAGTGCCGGGCCAGAGCGGCCGACTGTGCATCCTGCTTGCCATAGACGATGGCGATCTGGTCGGCGGTCAGGCCCGCCCGGGCGAGGGGCAGGGGGGCGGCGGCCGCAATGACGGCAGCCAGGAGCGGCAACAGCGTCCGACTCATGGGCGTTCCTCCGCAACTGCCCCAAGTATAGGGACTCCGGCGTCGCCTGCACACCTGTCAGTAGACAGGGGTCAGGGGTTAGTGGTCGGGGGTCAGGGGGCGGGGATCGGGGGCAGTCAGAGTGACTCCTCACTCCTCACTCCTCACTCCCAACTCCTGCCCTCCGACCTGAACAAGACGGCAGCCTGCTGCGTAGGTTCTGTGGCGAGGCCGGGAATCGGTCAAAGGTTGCGGGCGAAAACGCCGATAGACCGATAATGTAGCGGCAGAGACGCTGCGACGGCGGCAGCCATGCGCCGCCGTCATGGCTGTGCGCTTGACACCCCCTGCCTCGCCGGTAGACTGACTGGCTTGAGGGGTGGGATCGTCGTTTCTCGCGTGCGGCCCGGACTGCGGAGCGGCCTGCGCGTCGATGCGGCAGCAATCGTTCTGGACGGGAGACCAGACTTGACAACCAACCGCGTTGCCGGACGCCCTGCGAGACTCTGGCTGCCCGTTGCGCTGCTGTCCTGCCTGCTGTCTGTCGGCTCGGGCTGTGACCGGGAGACGTGGAATCAGTACTTCAACAAGACCCTCCTGGACCCCACCCAGCCTATCCGCCTGGACACCACCAACGCCATCATCGGGATGAACGAGTCGCTCAGCCTCTACGACGAGCCGCTGGAGTCGGTTCCCGAGAACGCGACCGACCCGCGCGCCGAGGACCTGGATGTCGTCCGCGAGGACTACCGCATCGCCCCGGGCGACGAGCTGCTGATCCAGATTTACGACCTGATACACGTTGATGCGTCCGAGCAACTCAGCCGCCGCGTCACCGAGACCGGCTTCATCCGCCTGCCCCAACTCCCCGACGACCTTTTCGTCGCGAGCCTGACTGAAAAGCTGATCGAGCAGCAGATTGCCCAGGCCTACAAGGATTCCGGACTGCTGGCCAACCCGCGGCTGTCGGTCCGGGCCCAGACCCGTGAGAACCGCACGTTCCAGGCGATCGGCGCGTTCAACCAGCCGGGGCAGTACTTCATCCGTTCCGACAACTTCCGCCTGCTGGACGCCCTGGGGCTGGTCGGCGGAGTGACCAACGCGACGATCGCTGAAGTCTACGTCATCCGCGTCGACAAGTACGACGAGGTCAAGCCGCCGGCTGGCAGCGCTCCGGCCCCGAGCGGCGACGGCGCCGGTCCGACGCCGCTGCCCCTGCCCGGAGGAAACGACGGCGGCGGCAGCGCCCCGATGGACCTGCCCGGCGGGGCCTCGATGTCGCCGCCGGCGCCCGCGCCGGCTGTTCCTGCGGCCGCCCCGGCGACCGGCAACGGCGAGTCGGACATCCGCCGAACGATGCTTCAGGACGGCAACACGGCTTCGCCGCCGGCGAACACCCAGCCTCAGGACACCGTGCCCGACCACAACGGCATCCCCCCGGCGCCAATGACCGAGCCCTACGGCCGCGGCGAAGGCAAGTGGCTGATCATCGGCGGTAAGTGGACCTTCGTCGCCCAGCCGGCCGCGAGCCCGACAGGCCAGCCGGCCGCGGGCCAGGAAGGCGCTTCGACGCCCAAGCGGACGCGGGTGATTCGGATCGACCTGCGGGCGTTGCGCAACGGCGACGATCGCTACAACCTGGTGATGCGGCACGGCGATACGGTTGTCACGCCCCAGCCGATCATCGGCGAGTTCTACCTGACGGGCAACGTGAACCGCCCGGGCGTCTACAGCCTGACCGACCGCAAGATCACGCTGACGCAGGGCATCGCGGCCGGCGGCGGGCTGGGCCAGTTGGCCATCCCCTCGCGGGTGCAGTTGATCCGGCGGCTGCGCAACAACCAGCAGCAGACATTCCTGATCGACTTCAACAAGATCGTGCTGCACCAGGCCGACGACATCGTACTCAAGCCCAACGACGTGGTGAATGTGGGCTCATCGGTCTACGCGCCGTTCCTGGCGGTACTGCGAAACGCCTTCCGGGCGACCTACGGCGTGGGCTTCGTGTATGACCGCAACCTTGCCGACATCGAGCACATCAACGCGAACAAGTTCCCGTGATCCGTCGGCCGCGCACGCCGGGCTTTTCCGTGAACCGTCGGCCGGGAGGGGCGTAGAAAACAAGCGCCGGCCGGTCGCCGGGCCGGATGGGGCAACCTGTCGGTGCAAGGCGGAAACCGTTGGCAATACCCCGGGAAATCGGACTTGCGTGCAAAAGTCCCGCAGCCTTAGTGACGACATACCTTTATGTGTCTGAATGAATGAGCGGGCCTGTTCCCACTCGCCACAGGCGAGTCGGACCGGGCAGGCTGCACCTTCTGGCCTATTCGGAGCGTACGATGGCTAAGCGCAGACTCAACATGCCCGTCGTGATCACTCTCAGCGTGGTCCTGGTCCTGCTGGTCGCCGGCGGGTTCGTGGTCTTGTATCGCTTCGGCCCCAAGGACCCCGGTCCGTACATCGATGCCGCCAGACGGGCCGAGAAGAGGGCGCTGGACGCGGCCGGCTCGGATCCGGACAAGATGTATGACGCCTTGAAGGAAGTTATCCGGGACTATTCCACCGCCGCGGCGTATGACAAGGACAACAAGGAGAACCGCACGGCGCTGATGATCCGCCAGGCGGACGTGCGGTTGTTCCTGGGCGAGACGCAGGACCGCGGGGCTCGGGGGAGCTACCAGTCGATCCTCAAGTCCGACCCCAAGAACGTGCAGGCCCTGGAACGCCGGTCGTCGCTGGACTACCTGTACGTCCGCACAGGCCGCAATCGCCAGGACTGGAAGGAACTGGCCAACCAGTGCGACATCCTGCTGAAGATCGACCCCAACAACCTCATCGGCCGGCGCATCCGGGCCCAGGCGTTGATTGGGCAGGCCGACCCCGCAACCGTCGACGCGGCCCTGGAGGATCTGGCCAAGCTGCGTGAGCTGGCGTCCGACGACCCGCTGGGGTATTCGCTGGCAGCCGGGGTGCTGGTTGCCCCGCCGGGCGGACAGGAGGCGGGCACGCCTCCGCCGACGTCGCAGCCTGAGAAGGCCGATGAACTGATGGCCTACCTGCCCAAAGACGCCGGCCCGGCGGTCCGCAGCCGGTTCCGCCTCTACCAGTCGCGCTACGCCCTGCTGGCCAAGAAGGACGAGGACGAGGCCCGCAAGCTGGCTGAGGAGGTCACCGACACCTCGGCGATGACCCGCGACGAACAGGAGTCGTGGGCCCAGTTGCTGATCCGTCTGGCCCCCAAGGACGACAAGGGTCGGCCGGACATCAGCCGGGCCGTCGCCGTCTACAACAGTTGGGGCAACGACACGGCGACCGTGCTGGAGCAGCAGTTCAGCGACCCGCCGGTCGCCCAGGAACTGCTGGAGATTATCCGCAAGTTCAACCCCAGGTCGATGGCCGCCTGCTATCGGCTGGCCTCGCTCTACTCGGTCCGCGGCGAACCGGACCAGGCCAAGACGTACATCGATCGCGGACTGGCGATGGACTTCAGCCGCGAGGGATTCTTCGGTCGGATCAGCCTCCAGTACCGCTTCGAGCTGTCGCTGTTGCGGGTCAACGCCATGCTGGCCGAGGCCCAGGGCAAGGGCAACCAGGCCGCGGACCTGGTCAAGGTCCAGGATGCCCTGGACGAGATCTCCCGCGAGTTCCCCTACTTCACCCAGGACAACTTTACCTACGAGCGGCTCCAGGGCTGGGTGGCGATGGTCCAGAAGCGGACGGGACAGGCCCAGGAACACCTGGAGTCCGCCTACAAACTCCTGGAGAAGGCCCCCGACCCGACGCTGGTTGCCAATGAGCGGCTGACCATCGCGCTGCTGCTGTCAGAGGTCTATCGCCAGACGCAGAACTACGGTTTTGCGATGGGCCTGATCCAGAAAGTGCGTCAGGACAGTCCGCAGGTGCGCGACGACCCGCGGCTGCGGCTGACCGAGGCCCAGATCGACTTGGCGCTGCGCAACTACAAGATGGCCGAGACGCTGTCCGATGCAGTCATCGCGGTCCTGTCCAAGACGGCTGACGGCTCGCCGCCCAGCGACTTCGCCAAGCGGCTGATCGACGACGCGATGCGTGTGAAGGCCGGGGCGCTGAGCGGCCAGGGCAAGACGGCTGAGGCCGCCAAGCTGCTGGAAATCGTCGAAGGCGCCGACACGCCCGTTACGACGCTGCGCAAGGCGGTGACCGCCTACAACACCCAGGACTTCGACCAGTCGATCGCCCTGTGCGGACAACTTGCCAACCGCCCGGCCGAGCCCAACGCCAGCGACGACGACAAGGCGAAACTGGACGCGATCAAGTGGCAGGCGGTTCAGTTGGAGGTCCGCTGCCTGCTCTATAACGAGCGCAAGGACGAAGCCCGCGACGCGGTGCGCGAGTTCCTCAAGATCAACCCGGAGCACAAGGCGGCCCGCGTGCTGCTGACCGGCCTGGAAGAGGGGCAGGCCAAGGCCCAGGAGTTGGCGCTCGAACTGATCAAGAAGGACGAAACCCCGCTTGGTCGGGCGTTCCGACTGGCCCGCGAGTCGGCCCTGAACGGGGCCAACAAGATAGCCCAGTTGCAGTCGCAGAGCGGCCAGAGCGTGAGCGAGGCGATCCGGACCCAGCAGGAAGAAGTCCTCAAGCAGACGCAGGCCGAGGTCAAGGGCCATCTGGACGAGGCCCTGGAGGCGGCCGATGCGTCCCAGAAGGCGGCGGTCCATCGCCTCGGGCTGGACATGTCGCTGCGGCTGCGCGACATGGACCAGGCCGAGGCCCACGTCAAGGCCCTGGAGGCGTCCGACGACGACGGCGTGGGCGGGCGGACCTACCGCGGACGGCTTCAGTATGAGAAGGGCGAGTTCGAAGCCGCCGTGCAGACCTACTCCAGGATCCTGGACGACCGCAACGCCGACTCGGTCAGCCGACTGTGGCTGGCCCGCTGCCGGGCGCGGACGGGTCGCCCGGGCGACAGCGAGCAGGTGATCCCGACGCTGCGGCGGGCGCTGCAAAGCAATCCGCTGCTGGTGCCGGCATGGCGCGAGCTGGTCGGGGCGCTGCTTCAGACCGGCCTGCGTCAGGACGCCTGGGCCGAAGCCGAGAACGGTCTGGCCAGGCTGGGCAGCGACGATTACCTCGAGCGCGTGCGGCTGGAGCGTCTGAGCGAGCAGGAGCCGGCCAAGGCGATCGCGATACTCGAGAAGAAGCGGAACGACGACCCCAAGGACTGGCGAAACCTGCTGGCCCTGGCGGCGGTCTATCAGAAGACCCGGGAGACCGCCAAGGCCGAGGAGGTTCTGCTGGCGGCGTTGGACAACGCCCCGGCGAGCGACCGCCTGACCGTCGTGCTCCAGGTGGCCGACTTCTACCGCCACCAGAATGACCCGGCCAAGGGCGAGACGATGATCCGCCAGTATCTCCAGTCGCACGCGGACCAGCCGATCGCCTACCAGGCGCTGGCTGAATACTACAAGAGCCTGACGCGGTTGCAGGACGCGGCGGACCTCTATCTCCAGGCGATCGAGAAGGCCCGGGCCTCCAACCAGCGGTCGGGGACGGTCCCGTTCTTCTACATGACGCTGGCCGAGATTTACCGGCAGATGTCCAAGTCCAAGGAGGCCATCGACGCGGTGCTGGAGGCCCAGAAGGCCCTGGTCGATCCCAGCGCGACGGTGCAGCGGCAGTTGGCGGGCTACCAGATCGACTTTGCCCAACTGGATGAAGCCCGCGCGACCATCGACGAGTTCAAGAAGAGATGGCCCGAGGATCCCACCGGCGCCTTGCTGGAGGGCCGGCTCTATCTCCGCCAGGGGCAGCCGGAAAAAGCGCTGGCCGTCTATGACGGCATCATCGCCGCTCACCCGGACATGGCCGCCGCGTATTACCTCCGGGGCATGACGGCCTACCAGGCCAACCCGTCGGTCAACGCCGCGTCGGCTATCGAGAGCATCACCAAGGCTGTCGAACTGGAACCGGGGATGCTGGACGGTCCGGCCGGTCTCCAGTTGGCGGGGTACTATCGGCTGAACGGACAGCAGACCCAGGCGCTGACCGTGTATCGCAAGATCCTTGCCCGCAACCCGGGCAACCATGACGCCCGCCTCCAGTTGATCGACACGCTGGCCAGTCAGGGCCGCCCGCTGGACGTCGACCAGGAACTGGCCGACGCCCTCAAGCGGTATGGCGACGTTCCGGCGTTCCACATAGCCGCCGGCGGCGTAGCGATGATGCGCAAGAACTATGCCCAGGCCGAGAAGTACTTCCGCGAGGCCCTCAAGCTGATGCCGGGCAACGTCCAGTTCCTGACCAACGTGACCAACGCGATGGCCGCCCAGAACAACTTCAGCGGCATCGTGACCGAAACGGCCGACTGGCTGAAGAGCAACGACAAGGCCCCGTCGTCCGACCGGGCGGCGGCGATGGCCCAGCAGGCGCTGGCCCTGGGCAAGCTGAAGCGGATCGAGGAAATGTATAGCACGCTGGAGCAGGCGGTGGACCTGGCCGGCGTGAACCTGCGGACGATGGAGCAACTGGCCCGTCTGATCTACACCCAGATCGGCCCGGACGATGCCGAGACGTGGCTGACGCGGTTCATCGACAAGCACACTGACAAACTGGAGCCGCAGATCATCCGGGCCGACCTGCGGACGCGCAACAACAAGCTGGAGCAGGGCATCGCCGACATGAAGGCGCTGCTGGGCAAGTTCACCGAGCCTCAGCAGCAAATCCTGGTGCACAGCTACCTCGCCCAGGTGCTTCAGAACAATGAGCGCTACCCCGAGGCGGCCGACCACTACGCCAAGACCTTGGAACTGGCCGACGAGGCCAAACTGACCCCGTCGTTCATCGTGTATAACAATTACGCCTACATGCTGGCCGACAACCTGGACAAGGCCGACCAGGCCATCCCGCTGGCCGAGAAGGCCGCAACGCTCGCCAACCGCGACGCCAACATCCTGGACACGCTGGGATGGTGCTACGTGAAGGGCGGGCAGGACCAGAAGGGCATTGATACGCTTCAAGAAGGACTGCAGAAGCGGCCGATGGACGTGATATACTACCACCTGGCGTTGACGTATCGGAAGATGAATCAGGTGGACAACGCCCTGAAGGCGTGCGAGGAGGGTCTCAAGGCCCCGTCGCAGGGGAACGAGACGGAAAACGTCTACGCCAAGAAGATTCGGCAGCTCCAGGAGGAGCTGAACAAGGCCAAGACGGGTTCGTGACCCCGGCCCGTGAAATCCGGTGAATGGCGCCCTGACGTGACCTGAGGGCGCTGCGCCGACAGGAGTCCGAGATGACGTCGTTGCCGACCACCACGACCGCACAAGTCCCTGTCGCCGGACGGGCGCTGCCCCCGGGCGCTCGCGTCGGAATGCAGCCCGCTTCGGGCGGCCTGAATTTCCGCCAGGTTATCGCAATCCTTCAACGCCATGTCTGGCTGATCCTGGCGACCTTCCTGATCGTGGTCGTCGTGGCGGGGGCAGCCTACGTCCTGTGTCTGATGTTCGGCAAGGAGTACACGGCCCGGGGGACGATGAGGCTCAGCGACGTCGGGCGGGTCAGTTCGGACCTGCTGAACCCGGCCATGGACAAGTTCAAGGTTGAGACCCGTCAGCGCGAGCAGGCCACGCGCGTCGCCTCGGAAGCCATCCTGACCGAACTGCTCCAGGATCCCGACGCCGACAACTGGATCTGGGTCAGGGAGCACAAGAACGATTCGGACCCCATGATCGTGCAGTTGCTCAAACGCATCTCGGCCAATCCGGTCCGGGATTCGACGACCATCATGGTGTCCATGGAGGATCCCGACCGCGAGGCGGCTGCCCAGATCGTCAACAAGCTGATGGAGTTCTACGTTCGTCGGACCAGCGGCGAAAGCGGTCGCGTGATCAGCGACGCCATGCGGGCCCTCGACCAGACACTTGCCGGTCTCTATTCCAAGCGCCAGGGCATCGTCGACCAGCTCAAGGAGCTGGAATCCTCCCGGAACTACGACGACATCAGCAGGACGAGCAGCGAAGTCGTCGGCCGCGTGCAGTCTCTCGACCGCATGCTGGTCGAAGCGGGACTGACCCGTGATCGCATCGCCCGCGCCGCCAAGCAGGCAGAGGAGACGTACAAGGACCCCAATGCGCCGCTGCCGCCGGACCTGGAGGCCCAGTACAACGCTGATCTCAATATCCTGAACCTTCAGCGCCAGTACGATGCGCTGCGCGTCCAGAGGTCCATCCTCATCAGCCGCGGCCTGGGTCCGGACCATTCGGACGTCAAGTCCGTGGATATCCAGGCCGACGAGGCCTTCACCAAGCTCAGCACTCAGCAGGCCGCCCTGCGGGGTCAGCTTCGACAGGTCGCCCTGGATCAGGTCCGCGGGGCCAAGGCCGCCGCGGACCAGCAGTATGAGGACATCCAGAGCAAGCTGACCGATGCCAGGGACCAGAAACGCCAACTGGTGGCCATGACGGCCAGTCACGACCGGCTCGTCCGGGACCGCGCCGACGTTCAGGATTCGATCGACCGCCTGGAACGCCGCAAGGAGGAGTTGCAGGTCGAGGAGCGTCACGCCCGGGCGCCGCTGGAGATCTTCTCCTCGGCCTCGGCGCCCCGTCCGGAAGACTACACGTTCCCGCGGCTGACCCTCTTCCTGGCTGGCGCCGTCGTGCTGGGGCTCGGCCTGGCTGTCGGCCTGGCCTTCCTGCTGGAACTGAGCAACACGACGATCCGCACGCCGCGCGACATCAGCGAGCACGTCCGCATGCCGCTGCTGGGCTTCGTGCCCCAGCTTGAAGGCGGCGACGCCCCGCTGTCGGCTGCCTCCCGCATCGTCGCCGACCAGCCGCTGAGCATGATGGCCGAGTCCTTCCGCCAGATCCGCACCAACCTGCTGTTCTCGGCGCCCGCCGATCAACTCGGAACCGTGGCCATCACCAGCGCCGCCCGCGAGGAAGGCAAGACCACCGTCGCCGGCAACCTGGCGATCACCGTCGCCCTGTCCGGACGGGCCGTGCTGATGATCGACGCCAACTTCCGCCGCCCGGACCTGAGCGGCGCGTTCGCGCCGGACGCACAGGCCGGTCTGAGCAACGTGCTCACCAGCCAGGCCACGCTGGAGGATTCCGTCCGCGAGACGGGGATTCCCAACCTGTCGGTGCTGCCCACCGGACCCGTGCCGCCCGACCCGGCTGAACTCCTGGGCAGTTCCAACATGCGGGCCCTGCTGGACCAGGCGGCGCTCAAATACGACCTCGTGCTTATTGACGCCCCGCCGGCCCTGCTGCTGACCGACTCGCTGGTGCTGGCTACCATGGTCGACGGCGTAATCGCCGTCATCCGGGCCGGCGCCTCCAGCCGCGGCATGGTCTCACGCCTGCGCGACCAGTTGACCAAGGTGAACGGCCGCGTCGTCGGCGCCGTGCTCAACGCCGCACGGGCCACCCGCGGCGGATACTTCCGCAAGACCCAGCAACAGTACGAGGAGTATCACGTCCCCGGCCAACTGCCTCGCTAGAGGCGACGAATCGCGGCGATTTCCAGGCCCTCCGCGGACGCGGGGGGCCTTTCTTTTGGCCGTCCGCCTTGCGGTTTGGAGATGCCGCGCAGATAGCCGATAGATAATTCATCCGCGCCGCGATCCGGCGGGCGGACAGGGAACGATCCTTGAGCACGGGCAACGTCTACATCCCCGAGTTCGCGCCCCGCGAATCGCCCGACGACGGCTGGACGCCGCCGGCGTGGCCCCGCGCCCTGCTGATCGCTTCCGGACCGGTCGCGATGGCGACAGCCGTGGCGATGCTCTGCCCGCTGGCCTTGGCGGCGACCGACACGGTCTGGACCGCCGTGGTGCTGCTGGCCGGCGCGGGGCTGTTCTGGTGGACGACGATGTGGGTCCGCGGCGACGTGCCTCCGCCGCCGGCGCGGGTGCTCGGCCCGCTTCTGCTGCTGGGGGCGGTCTGCGTCGCGCGGCCGCTGGTCATGTCCGGGCTGGCCTTCTTCCGCACGCTGCCCGAGTTGCCGGCCAATGCGTCGGCGTCCCAGGTGCTGCTCGCCCTGGATCGCGAATCGGCTTTACTGGCGATGCAGAAGCTGCTCATGGCTCTCCTGCTGGCCGTTCCGCTCTGGCACGCGGCCGGGATTCGATCGGCCGGCCGACTGCTGTTTCGCTTGGCACTGCTGGCGGCGATCGCAGGCCTGCTGATGATCACGGCCATCGGCGGCGCGGGCGGCTTGCTCGACGAACCGGTCCATGTCCTGGCGCTCTTGGCGGCGTGTGGCTGCTGGCTGTTCGGCGCGGCGCGGGGCAGCCTGCGATTGTGGCGCCGCCTGCGGCCACAGGCTCCGGGCCATCCGGGTCCGCAACCTTCCAACGCCCATCTGCTGGCGGCCGCACTCGCGGCTCTCCTGTTGGCGGCCACGGCCGCGATCGGCCTGTCGCTGGCGTTCTTCCGGTTCGGCTGGCCGACTGCGGTGCCGTGGGTCGCGCTGGCCTGCGGGCTGACCGTCGTGGTCAACGCCCGCAAGCCGGCGATCCGCTGGCTGGGGATCGCCCTGCTGGCCGAGGCGGTCGTCGCCGTCGCGGCCGCCTGGCCCAGGGGGTTGGCGGCGAGGGCGTTCGACCGCGGCGGCCTGACGGGCTGGTCCGCATGGCAGCCGCCCGACCCGGACCAGTGCGGGCTGCTGTGGTTGGTGCAGTGGCGGGGCGTTGCTGGGCTTGCGGTGGCGGTTGCCGCGATCGCCTGGGTCGTTGCCCACCAGGTCCGCGCCCAGCGCCGCATTCACCGGCGGGAGCTGCGCTGGGAGTGCGGCGGGGCGATGGCCGCGAGTTGGATGATCGGGCTGGGCTGGCTGATCGGCCCCGGCCGAATCGGCGGCGGCGCGGCCCTGCTGGGACTTGTGCTGTGGGCGATGTCGCTGGGCCCGGTGCGGTGTGGGCCGGATCGGCGGCGCGGATGGCGGTTCCTCTTGTTTCTGATGCTGCTGGTGCTATTCTGCTACGGATTGCTGGGGCTCACGATGATGGCCCACCCGGTGCTGTGGCTGTCGGTGCCGGCCAGGGGCGGCGACAAGCTGCTGCACGCGACCTGGGGCCTCTACGTCACGCTGGCCTGTTGCCTGAGCCTGACGCTCTGGGGACGCTGGCCCGCGGCGCTGCTGGGACTGGCCGGCTCGGTCGGACTGGCCGCCGCGGCTGAGTACATCCAGCTCGACTACCTGCCCAACCGGCAGTTCGACTGGATGGACGTCACCTGGTATGCCGCCGCGGGCGCGCTGGTGGCCCTGGCCCTGCTGATCGTCCCGTTCCGCGCCAGGCCGCCGCGGGCGATCAAGTGCGAACTGAGGAGTGCTCACTGATGCACGTGCTGATTACCGGCGGGGCGGGGTTCATCGGGTCGCACCTGGCCGAGCGGCTGCTGGCCGGGGGCGACCGGGTCACCGTCATCGACGACCTCTCGACCGGAAGCATGGACAACCTGGCCGCCTGCGTGGGCCAGCCGGGCTTCCGCTTCGTCCGCGACACGGTCCGCAACGAGCTGGTGATGACCGCGCTGGCGGAGCGGGCCGACATGATCTATCACCTGGCCGCCGCGGTCGGCGTGCAGTTGATCGTGGACAAGCCGGTTCACACCATCGAGACCAACATCCACGGCAGCGAGGTGGTGCTGAACCTGGCCAACAAGTTCCGCACGCCCGTGCTGATCGCCTCGACCAGCGAGGTCTACGGCAAGAGCGACCGCGTGCCGTTCCGCGAGGACGACGACGTGGTCTACGGCTGCACGGGTTTTTCCCGCTGGGCCTACGCCTGCTCCAAGGCGATCGACGAGTTCCTCGCGCTGGCGTATCACCAGGAGAACGGCCTGCCGGCTGTAATCTGCCGCTTCTTCAACACGGTGGGCCCGCGGCAGACCGGCGCCTACGGCATGGTCGTGCCGCGGTTCGTGCGGGCGGCGCTGCGCAACGAGACGATCCGCATCTACGGCACCGGCGAGCAGAGCCGCTGCTTCGGCTGCGTCTTTGACGTGATCGACGGGGTGACCAGGCTCATGGCCACCCCCTCAGCCCATGGCCAGGTGTATAACGTGGGCTCGACCGAGTCGATCACCATCAACGGGCTGGCTGAGAAGGTCATTGCCATGACCGGCAGCAAGTCGAAAGTGGAGCGTATCACCTACCGCGAAGCCTACGGCCGGCCGTTCGACGACATGATGCGCCGCCAGCCGGACCTGTCGCGGATCACCAAGGCCATCGGCTACGCCCCGAAGCACAACCTGGACGCGACCCTGAAGGCCGTCATCGACTACGAGCGGAAACATCTGGGGTAGGGGCTCGCCGCAAGCAGATCAGTAATGCACTTCCTCGACTCGTTCTGACAGTTCGAGGTTGCTTGCGTGAAGAGTCTAATTGCCCTGACCTTCCCGGGAAGGGGTATCTGCCATGTTGCTTAGCGGATCGGTTCCAGAGATCACTGGTCATTATGATCCGGCTGAGTATGAGCGGTGGAAGACGGGGGACCATTCAGGCTTTCCTGTGGACGACAGGTTGGCCCATTCCGTCTATCGACAGCCCAACCGCTATTTCGGTGAAACGCACTGGGTTCGGACATTGATGGGGTCTGGCTGGCGATGCTGGTCTGACCGCTACGTGCTTTTTTCTCCCAGATCGCCGAAAAGCCGATCAGGCAAGTACGCCCACGAGATTGACGGGCTCATAGGACCAGGGACGCTGGCCACCGTGCAATCGCTCTCCCGCAGGGTTTCCTTTTCCCCCAAGGATCCGGATGTAGTCGCGTTCAACTCATCACGGAACAAGTGGGGGTTCTTCGAAGTCAAGATGCCGCGGGACCGTCCCCACGAGAATCAATTGCGGTCGCTTCTCCTCCTTCAACTTGTAACCGGGGCGCGTGTTGCGATTGTGCGCCTTGAACCATTTGGTGTTCCAACGGTGCCTCGCGACTATCCATGCACCTTCGAGATATTGCTGCCGGACTTGAAAGACGGGAATGATCGTTGATTGCCTGACAACAAATCACAGGCTGCCGCGGGATTCTCCTTGTCGGCGGCGGGGCGATACCTACAATGGGCGGTGTAATCGAGGGCGGACCCCTACAATATGGAGTGCCAGCCTTGGCGATCGCGGCCGTCGATACCGAGCACGAACTGGCCCCTGTCCGACACGTCCGGGCCCGCACGTTGCCCGAGGGCTGGGAGCAGGCTGTGCTGGAGTGCTGGCGTCACGGCGAGACCTTCCGCACCGAGTACGACAAGCCGACCGACCCGCCCAGCCGCGACACCGTGATGATGATCAGCATCGAGGAGCCGTTCGCCGAGCCGCGAATCCACCGGGCCTTCCCCGGCGGGCTGGAGGAACTGGAAGTCTATCGCCAGGAGGTCATCCACGGCGTTCACGACCACTGGATCGACCCGGCGGCCGGCAAGTGGGAATACACCTACCACGAGCGGCTGTTCCGCTACGACGTGCCGGGCGTGGGGGTGATCGACCAGGTCGCGGCGGCGGTGGACAAGCTAGCCGACGCCCCGCACACCCGCCGGGCCCAGGCGGTGACCTGGCAGGCGTGGAACGACCTGGGCATCAGCGACCCGGCATGCCTCCAGCGGGTCTGGTTCCGCATCCAGGACAACAGGCTCTACATGAACATCCACATGCGGAGCAACGACGCCTTCAAAGCCGCCTTCATGAACATGTTCGCGTTCACCGACATTCAGCGGATGGTGGCTGAGCAGTTGACCGGGCGGCTGGGTCGGACGATCTCGCCCGGCCGATACGTTCACATTGCCGACAGCTTCCACATCTACGGTTCCTACTTCGGGGAATTTGAAGGGTTCCTCAAGACCGTGGCCAACCGGACGTGGGAACAGCGGGTGTGGGACAGCGGATTCGCCAGGCCGATGTTCGCGGACGGGCTGCGACGGCTGCTGGCCGAGGATGGACTGCCCGCGGACAAGCGGGCATTGGTCAAGGCTGACCTGGAGCGGATGGAGGAGGGATGACGGAGACGACCTCACCGCGGAGGGCGCCCCGGATCGCCATAGACGGCGTTGGGGTCCCCAGTCACGGACGGCGTTGAGAGTCCGAAAGAACGGACGCTTTCAATTCAAAGGCGCTCGGTCGGCCGGCCGGGCGCCTTTTTCATGCGCCGGCGCCGCTGTGCCTTTCGCACTCGGCACTCGGCACTCAGCACTCGGCACTCAGCACTCGGCACTCAGCACTTCCCGCTATATCCATCCGCGCAGGCGGTAGTAGAGCAGGGCGACGATCTCGCGGGTCTTGGGCAGCAGGGAGGCCCAGCGGGTCTTCTTGTCGGACGGGTCGGCCAGCGGTCCGCCGGCCTCCCAGTCCGGCGAATGGGACAGGCAGTGGGCATAGCCTTCGTGGGCGAAGCAGTCCATCGCTCGGCGCGTGTGGTAGGGCGAGGTGACGATGATGAAGCGGTCGCGCGTCTTGTCCACGCCCTCCAGGGCGGCGATGGTAATCGGGTGATCGTGCGTGCGAGTCGCGTCGTGGTCGATGCGGATGTCCGCACGCGGCACGCCGTAGGCGGCGGCGACGTTGGCGAGGCGGTCGGCCCATTCGCCCTTGCTGCTGACGATGACCTTCGGCGTCCAGCCGTCGCGGCGGGCGTTGCGGTAGAGCCGGGCCGCCTCGACCGCCCGCGTCTGGTCTCCGCCGAGGACGACGATGTAGTCGGCCCGGGCCGGTTCGTCTCGCCGGAGCAGCCAGCTTCCGTACCAGTCGCCCAGCGGCGTGAACACCAGCAGCACGACCGCCAGGACCAGCAGGTTGACGGCCCACTGGAACGCGCGGGTCAGCCGCCGCAGGGGGCATCGCCGCGGGCAAGCGGGCTTGCCGCTCGATTCGCTCTTCTCGGACATGTCCGTGTCTGTCCTTCCGGTGTGCCGGGTGAGCCGGCCGATCGATCGACCCGCGTCACTTCACCTCGACCTTGACGACGTTGCTGATCGCACTCTGGTTGGCGCTATCGTCGCGGCTGCGCAGGGCGAAGTAACGAACGCCGGCCGGGACGTCGGCGACGATCATCGACTGGGCCTCGCCCGCGGCCGGCGGATCCGGTTCGCCGGGGACGTTGTAGCCGGCCCACCAGGTCCACCGCTTCCCGTGGTCGTCGGGATAGGTGTAGCGGTCGTAATCGACCATCGGCAGGGGGGCGAACTTCACCTGGTAGCGGGCGACCTTGCCGCCGACGTCGGCCGGCGCGGTCCACGTCAGCTTCACTCTGCCGCCGCCCAGGGCCTCGGCCGCCAGGTCGGCGACGGCTGCCGGGGGCGCGGCGTCGCCGCGCGGGTGAGCCAGGGCGAAGAAGAGCTGCCGCGCCCAGAAGTCCTTCGCGCCCATGCCCTCAAAGTCCTGGAGCCGCGCCGAGACGACCGTCTTGTCCTTGCCGTTGACGCATTCCCAGAAGTGAACCGCCTGCTTGAGGATCGCCGGGTCGCCGGTGAGCAGGTAGCCGCGGGTCATCATGTCGATGCAGCTCACGGTGTAGGCATCGCCGCCGCCGTTGGCGTAGACGTTGCCGGGTTTGGCCGCCTCCTTCACGACGCCCTTGAAGACCTCGTTGAGCACCTTGGGGCTGTCGAACTCGATGTAGTATGGGCCGCCGTTGTACTGCGGGAAGAACCAGTAGCGGGCCACCTGGCGGGCCATGCCGACGATTGCGTCCTCGTACTCATCCCGCTGCACGTTGCCCATCCGGTCGCCGAGCGCGACATAGGTGTGCCAGACGGCGTGCATGGTCAGCCCGGCCATCCAGCTTCCCATCTCGCGGCCGCAGATCAGCGCCCGGCCGTCGGCTCGCAGGGCCTCGTCGCGCGGCGGCGGACAACTGTAGGTCAGCAGGAATTTCTCCAGCTTCGGGTCGCGCGTCACGTACCACGCCCGCAGGACGGCCGCCATCTTACGGCCCCAGTTCCGCCCGCCGAATCCGCCCCAGGCCTTCTGGTCGCGGGCCTGCTCGTAGCCCCAGTCCAGACCCGCGTCGCGATAGCTGCGGTCGCCGGTGATCAGCCACATGTCCAGCAGGCCGGCGCCGTAGTTGTGGCACTCGCAGAACTTGCCCCATCGCGGAATGGCCCCGGCGCCCTTGGGGTTGACGCCGGCCGACCGCTTGTCCATCTCCAGTCCGTCGCTGCGCCAGACGCCCAGGTCGCGGTAATTGCGGGCGAAGCTCTGGGCCCGCCTGTGGAAATCCCAGATGCCCGTCCGCAGATACTCCACGATCGCGTCGCGCGGCTCGTCCCACTCGCTGCGATAGTGGAAGTTCTCGTAGTGGAGGAACTCGGTCGCGGCTGCGCCCGCCGGCTGTGGACGGACGGGGCCCTCGTGCGTTCTGCCCAGGGCCTTGTTGGCATCGGCTTCCTCGGCCGTCGAGAGCACCGGGCCCCAGAGAGCGCCGGTCCGCGTGTACCACTGCGGGTTCGCCACGAGCTGAAGGCGGTTGGCCAGCCTGGCCACCGTCGCCTCGGCCTCCGAGGCGGTCGCCGCCGTCGGCTGGCAGTAGGCGCTGAACGATCCGCCAAAGGCCGCCCAGTCGGCGTCGGTCAGCGTGGGGCGGGCGTGGAAGGAAACGCCGAACTCCCATGTGCGATAGCTGCGATCGCCCAGCCAGTAGCCGCCGTCGGCGTAATAAGGTTGCTCGCTGCCGTCGTATTCGGGGATCACGTCCAGGGCCAGCGTGCCGTCGGCCGATGCGTCGAGCCGCTTGGGCGTGTCCTGAGTGAAGCTCCGCAGCCACAGCAGCGCGCCGCCATTGTCGCCGGCCAGGTCAACCCATCCGCCGCAGGCGAAGCCCACGTCGGCCACGGGCGTCCGGCCGCTCGGCTGGAAGTGCCGCACGCGATAGCCGGCGTCCTCGAAATTCTTGAGGTTGTAGAATTGGCGGTGCGTGCGGCTGAGCACGGCCTCCGGCGGGCCGACCTGCTCGAGCCGGACCTTCGTGTGCCACTGGCTGCCCTTGAGGGCGTCCTTCTCGTCGGCGCTGAGCTGGGACATCCTGACGGACCCGGCGCCGAGCAGGTAGCCCTTTCGGCCGGTCAACGGGCGCAGCTTCAGCGTGACGGCCGCCCGGCGGATCTGCTCCTGCTGAATCAGCCTGGGGTTCACGTTGCGGACGGCGTAGAGCACACGGACGTCGGGCGAGCCAGCCCAGAGCGTTACGCGGCAGGTCCACTTGAGCCAGTCCGTCTCGCCCTTTGCGTTGCCATAGGCGCCGTCGATGCGGACCGTCGCCCGCAGGTCGTTGGCGTCCTCCAGAGTCACTGCGTCGACACGGCCGTCGCGCGTGGTGTAGACGGCCTTGTCGCCGCCGCGCACCAGCGTCAGGGCCGTCGTCGCGTCGGCCGCCAGCATCCGCTCGTCGTCGGCGAACTTCCCGTCGCCGTCGGCGTCCAGCCGCACGTCATCGAAGAGATCAAAACGTTTGGTCGACATCGTGACGCGAAGGACGCCGTTGCTCAGCGTCAGCGTGTCGGCTGTGCGGTCGACGGTCACGCCGCCGGGCGCGGCCGCGGGTTTGGCCGCCGCCTTGACCAGCCGCCAGCTTTCCGTTCCGTTGGCCTTGGTCTGGGGGGCGAGCACGTCGACCAGCGCCCACTGGAGCGTGCCGTCCTCGGCGGCGACCATCGGCGATATCCGCGCCACCGCCGGTCGGCCAGCGGCATCGACGACGCTCAACTCGTCCGTGGACTTGACGCCCAGCGGACCGACGGGGATCCCGCCGGTGACGACCTCGCCGCGGCGGGCGACGCCGATCGGCTCGGTGACGCTCAGCGGCACGTCGTCGGCCAGGGCGGGCGGGGGAACGAGGACCGCCGGCGAGACAAGGATCAGCAGGGCAAGAATGCGTCCGTTCATGATCGGCTCCTTGTGGAACGGTTCAGGCCGTCGCAGTCGTCAGACCGGCACGCCGGCCTGGCTGCGGACGACTTCCATCATCGCGACCAGGTTCTGCGGCGGCACGTCGGGGGGCACGGCGTGGGATGGCGAGAAGATGTAGCCTCCATCGCGCCCCAGTTCGATGAGGCGGGCGGCCTCGGCGCGGACCTCGTCGCGCGTGCCGAACGGCAGCGTCCGCTGGATGCTCATCCCGCCGTGAAACGCCAGCCGCCCGTGGTAGCGCCGCTTGATGGCCGCAACGTTCATGACCTCCGGCTGGAACGGGTTGAAACAGTTCAGCCCGATCTCCACCAGGTCGTCGAAGAGGCTCGTGACGCAGCCGCACGAGTGGAGGAAGACGAATCGCCCGGCGTCGCGGACGGGGGCGAACATACGGGCCAGCCGCGGCTTGATGAAGTGCCGCCAGTGTCCGATGCCCATGATCAGGCCGTTCTGCATGCCGTAGTCGTCGCCGAAGTAGATGGCGTCCACGTCGGACCGCAGGGCCCCGTGAATCTGTCGCAGATTGTGCTCGACGATGGCGTCCAGCAGTTCCTCGACGAACTCGGGCCGCTCGACCATGTCCATCAGCAGCTCGGCCATGCCGCGCATCGACCAGGCCCGCTCGAACAGCGAGAAACCGACCGAGTAGCGGCTGAAGCGGTCCGGCCGCCTGGCCAACGCCGCATCAATGCCGTCCAGCCAGCCGAGGCGCTGGGGATCGGGCCATTCATAGTCCGCCAGTCGTTCGGGCTGGTCAAGCGGGCGGCGCACCGGCACGCCGATGTCGCGGTCGACGCTGCGGTCCCACACCACCCCATAGGAGTCCCGCACGAGGTCCTCCCCGGCGCGCTCGAATCGGCCGATGTCGCTGTTGACGCTGTGCATGTGGCTGTCGAGGAAGCCGGCCAAGTTGTCCGTGCCGAGGTGTGCCTTCAGCCGCCCGGCGCAGGCCTCGGTCGGTCCCCACGCCCAGGGCACGTAGGGGGGGCGTCGGAAGCTGAGCGCCTCGATGACGACTTCGCGTCGGGTCATGATGCCGCCTTCGGTCGCGTGCTCACTTCACGGCGCAGGTCGCTTCGGATGCGTAGCCCAGGCGAACCTTCACGATGCGGTTGCCGTCGCCGACGTAGACGCGGTCGTCGTCAGCCGCAAGGGTCCGCGGGTAGGTCAGCGTGACGCTGTCTGCGGGGTCGGCGTTGCCGTGGCGGCCGAACTTCGTGATCACGTTGCCGCTACGGTCCAGCACGGTGACACGGCAGGTGAAGGTGTCGGGCACGTAGACGCGGTCCAGCGGGTCGACGTCGAACCGAGCCCCCGCGCAGACGCAGCGCTCGACGTGCGTGACGCCCTGGTATTCGGCCGCGATCGGCGCGATGCCGTGATACTGCCAGTTGGCCCCGCGGACGGCGACGCGGTGGTTGTTGTGCAGGAACCACTGGACCGCCGGCACGGGCTTGTAGAGGTTGCTGTCGCTCGGCCGGGCGTAGGGCGCCGCGTCGGCGTCCTCGGCCAGGCCGACGATGCCGCCGCCGGTCGGGGCGAACTGGAACAGGCTGCCGATGTGCCGCAGCAGCGGATCGAACTGCGTGCCGTTGACCAGCGCGACGATCGGGCGGGCCAGCGGGTCGTCCAGCTTGTCAGCCAGCAGTCGCGGGTAGCTCACGCCGATGGGCATGATGTTGTCGGCGACGTAGACGTGGCCGCGGCTGTCAACGCGCAGGCCCTGGGCGCCGGCGCGGAGGTGGCTGATCAGTCTCGGGTTCACGCAATTGCCGTCGGGCGAGAACTTCGCGACCGCCTCGGTCATCGTGAACGCCCGGTCCCACAACTGGGGTGGGGTGGCATCCTCGGGCCGCTTGCCGTCGTCGTAGTAGAGTACGTAGATGCTGCCGTCGGGCGCGACGGTGAAGCCGCGGGCCGAGTTGCTGCCGCCGCCCTTCATCACGTGGTTGATGCCGACCTCGCCGCCGGCTGTCTCGAACGGCACGAGCTTGCCGTCAGGCGTCATTCGGCGGATGAAGTTCTTGCCGTAACCGGTCTGGTTCCACGAGGAGAAGTAGATCAGCCCGTCGGGTCCGACCGCCGCCTCGGCGATGTTCCAGCCGGTCGGCTCATCGGTCTTGGGGTCCAGCGGGCGGATCGACGGCATCCACGTGCCGTCGCCCTTGTATCGCATCAGTTTGCTGTCGCCGTTGACGTAGAGCAGATCGTTGCGGCGGTCCAGGGCTATGCGGAAGACGCCGCTGATCGCCCCAGGCGTGCGGCGGCTGACGTCGCGCGGCTCGCCGAACTTGTCGCCCAGATCCTCGATCCGCAACAGGGCCCACTTGGCCCAGACCGCTTCGGGATAGGCCGTGCCCAGCCAGACCAGCGGCTTGTCGGGTTGCGAGAAGTCGGCTGCCAGCCGCAGGCGGAACTCCGGCTGTGTGACTTTCTTTCCGGTCTTCTCGTCCTTGCGGGTCCGCAGGAACGGCGGGTCGATGTCGATCGCCAGCTCCTGCTTCCCGTCGGCGCCAAAGCGGTAGAGCCGGGCCTCGTGCATCGTCTCGGCGTAGTGGTAGCCGAACTTGTAGACGCCGCTCTGCACGCCGGCCAGCACGTAGAGTTGCCCGGTCTTCGGATTTACCGCGACCTGCTGGGGGTGCTTGACGGCGATCGTCCGAACCACGCCGCCGCCGGGCGTGAAGACCGCCACGTCGCCGCGCCCGTAGTTGCAGACGTAGAGGTTGCCCTTGGCGTCGCAGTCCAGGCCCATGGGGTCGCTCACCGAGAAGCCTGGCCCGCCGCTGTTTTCGTCGTCGCCGGTGAAGATTTCGGCCGGCCCCTTGGTGTCCAGCCGCACGCGGTAGACCGCCTGGCGATAGCTCACTTCGCGGGCGTCGTCGCCCATGTATCCGGCCTCGGCGCCGGCCATGTAGACCGTCTTGCCGTCGGGGGCGGCGGCCAGGTAGAGGTTCCCGTTGTCGGCGTGGATTGTGAGCTGCGTGTCGAACGCGTCGGCCGGCACCGAGCCGTCGGTGTTCACCTTGATCATCCGCCGGGCGTAGCGCGGCTCGCCGGGGAACAGGAGTTGCTTGCCGTCGGGCGTGATGGCCATTCGGCCGATGCAGCCTTTGAGCGCGGGCATACCGCGGCGGAAGATGACGCTGCCGTCCTCCAGCGTGATCGGCTGGAGACCGGCGAGTTTCTCGACCGGCGTGTCAGCCGGCGCCGGGGCGATCTGGCGGCGGTAGACGCCGTCGCGGTCGAACACATCGATCGTCCCGCCGCCCAGGACATAGAGTTCGCCTCCGGGTCCGACGGCCAGACCGTCCACGCTGGAGATGCACTGGCGGTCCTGCCCGATGATGCGGTCAGGCCCGGCCGTCAGCCCCAGTCCGACGCGGACCGTGCAGGCGGCCGCGTCGACGGCCTTGCCCGCGTCGTCCTTGCCGTCCCAGACCAGCGCCTGGGCGAGCCCCTTGACCAGCGGGGGCGGCGGATCGTCGCCCAGCACGCCGGCTGCCAGGTGTCGCACCGTTGCACCCGACGGGTCGACGACAGTGACGGCCACGTCGGTCGGGGCGTCGACGGCGAAGGCGATCTTCACGCCCGCCCCCTCGCGTGTGGCCGACGGGGCGGAGGTGAACCGGGGCGCCGCCTGCGCAACCGATGCGCCCAGCAGCAGGGCCGACAGAAGGCACGGCAGGCTCTTCATCTTCTTCTCCTTTGGAACTCTCTTACTTGACGTCGCAGGTGACGTCGGCGGCGTAGTCGAGCTTCACGCGCGTCACGCGCATGTTGATCGTGTCGTTCACGTAGGCGTGACCGTCGTCCACCGCGACGTAGGTCGGCCAGGCCATCGGGATCGCCGGCGACTTGACCTTTGCGTCCGGCCCCCCGCTGTCCTGGTTGCCGTAGTGCCCGAAGGTCGCGATCGGGTTGTTGGCCGTGTCGATCACCTCGACGCGGAACTGGAGCAGGTTAGGGTAGAAGACGCGGCCGAATCCGTCCACATCAAAGCCGGTCCCCTCGCACATGCAGACGGGGGTGCCGGCCGGGTAGGTCTCGGAGTAGGGGGCGTAGCCGAAGCGGATCCAGTCCGCCCCCTGCACCTGGGCAATCCGGTGCGGGTATCGGCCGCCCTGGAAATAGTGCGCCTTAACCTTCGGCGCCCTGGCGACCTCGGCTGGCAGCCCCTCGAAGTCGTTCTTCTCGCGATCGCTGACGAGCCACTCGAACGCGCCGCCGACGGGCGGGAACTTCACGATCGCGGCGACCATGTAGGTGTACCAGTAATTGCCCTCGCCGATGCTGCGGTAATAGTCCGGCGCCTTGTCGATCTTGCCGTCGAAGAACGCCGGGAAGTCGCGATCGAGCGGCCGAAGCGGCATGGTGACGTACACGTTTCCAGCAGCGTCGACGCGCGGGCAGCTTCCGCGGCGGACGTTCCAGACAACCCGCCGCTTGAGGTTCAGCCCCATGTCGTAGACGTCCAGGTGGTGCGGGCCCTGGACCGGCTTGATGACGTAGATCAGGTCTTTGTGGACGGCCATGTAGTTGAGCTGGAAGGTCATCATGCCGCCCCAGTCGGTGCGGTGGGTGTCACGGCCGTCCCACTTGAACGGCTGGAGGTCGCGGGTCCAGCGCATCAGCCCGGAATTCTCCCCCCAGCAGTGCGTGACGTAGTTGCCGGCCGAGTCGATGCCCAATTCCGCGCCCGACGAACCGGCGTAGGGCCCGCCGAAGTTCTTGGGGAACGCCACGGTCCGCTCGACGCGGCCGGTGTCGGTCCTGATCTGGAGCCACCGCTCGCCCTGGACCTTGACGTACAACTCCCCGCGGTCGCGGTCGAGGACCAGGTCGCGCGGGCCGTTGGCCCAGGGCTTGTCGGAGGCGGGCATGTCGTGCGGCACGAACGCCTCGCCGGTGTCTTCGTAGTAGCCCAGCCGCGCGAAACTGCGCCCGTAGGGCAGGGCCGGAACCCAGAACCGCGGCCGCTCGCCTGCGAAGTCGCCCGCCACCCGGTGCGTGCCGCCGTTGGGGCTCAGGCCGGTCGTCTCCATCTTGACGCGGCAGAGTTCCTTGCCGCCGGCGTAGCCGTCGAACTTGACCAGGTCAGCCGACTGATCGCCGGTGTAGCTGCACACGTAGACCGCGCCGGTGCGAGGGTCGACATCCACCGTCTGCGGCGAGGCGACCTTCAGCTCGCCGGCCGGGCTGCCGTCGGACTCCCGGAACACCGCGACCCGACCGGCTGCCGGGTCGGCGACGTAGAGCAGGCCCTTGGCCACCGCCAGTCCGCGCGGCGCGGTGAGCAGGTCGCCCGCATTGCCCGGCTGGTCGGGCTTGCCGACGAAGACCGCCGCCTTGCGCGTCGCGATGTCCACACGCAGCACGCAGGGGTATCCGGTGTAAATCATCCGCTTGCCGTCGCGTCGCCAGTTGCTGCCCAGGCCCGACAGGTAGAGGCTAGCGCCATCGCCGGAAAGGGTCAGGGCGGGCAACTGCTCGGTCACCCCCTTGGCGTCGGCCGGGACCAGCGGGTCGCTGATGAACGTGTCGTAGGGCACGCCGCCGTCGGAGTCCAGCGCCGCCAGGCGGGCCCCGCTGACAATCCAGTAGACCCGTCCCTTCGCGTCGGCGACGGGCAGGCTGAACGGCGAACAACTGCGATAGCGGGCGATCTGCGGATCGGGGTAGAGATTCAGCGTGTGCCAGTTCCAGATGCGTGGGACGATTCGGCCGGCTTCGTCCTGGAACGCTCCGGTCGCCTTCACGCGGTCGAACGGCAGATCGGCCGGGAAGGGCATCAGCATCCTCACGTGATGCCCGTCGCGGTCCAGCAGTGCGATCTTCAGCCCGCCCTGGTTGCCGTTGGCGGTGGGGTCCTTGTAGAAGGCATAGATGCCGCCTGGCGCGACCGCGATGTTGCCGACCGCCGGCGTTGCGTCGGGATCGTAGAGCCAGAACCCGTCGAACGTCGGCGACAGGCCCGCAGCCACGCGGACCTTGCACGCGCCGGCGCCTCCGGGGACCGGGCGGCCGGCGTCATCCTTGCCGTCCCAGACGAGCGACTGGGCCAGCCCCTTGACCAGCGGCGGAGGCGGGCTGGCGTCGCCGCCGATGACCCCGGCTGCCAGGTGGCGGACGACCTTGCCCGCGGCGTCGACCACGTAGACCGCGACGTCGGTCGGGGCGTCGACGGCGAAGGCGATTTTCACGCCCGCCCCTTCGCGTGCAGCGGAAGGGGGGGAGGTGAACTTCGGCGCTGCCGCCAGGGCGACGGTTGGAAGCAACAGACAAATCCCGCTGAGGATGGATCGCTGTGTCATGGGGACACTCCGCAGTTTGTCCGGGCTCGGCGCGACCGTTCTCGGCGTATGTTCTACTCCGCCTGGACGCTCCTTGAAAGGGCCCACGTCGGATCGACCCTCACGACGCGGCGGTTGTACAGGTCGCCGACGTAGACATGCGACTCGCTGACGCCGACGCCGGTCGGCCAGCCAAGCGGGATCGCCGGCGCCGGGATGGCCGACCCCACACCGGCCGAGTCCGCGTTGCCGTAGGCGCCGAACTGCCCGATCAGATTGGCCTCGCTGTCGTAGACCAGCACCGAGTTGGTCACCGCGTTGGGCACGTAGAGCCGGTCGAAGCGATCCAGGTCGAACCGCGGCACGCGGCAGACGCAGAAGGCGATGTTGCCGAAACTGCCGGCGTCGATGTGCCCGCCGCTCAAGGGGGCCAGGCTGGGATAGACGCGGTCGGCGCCGACGAAGTAGTTGCCGCCGTCAAGTTCGACCGCCTGTTCGGTCGGCTTGGGCTGGGCGTCCTTGCCGCGGGTGACGACCCACCGGCCGCCCTCGGGGCCCCAGCGGACCACCGTGCCGACCAGCTTGTCGTAGGCGGCGTCCTTGCCGAAGGGGTCGGGCGGCGCCGCGCCGGGCAACTGCCCGCCGAGGCCGACATAAATCCGCCCGTGCGAATCCACGCGGACCCCGCCGTTGGCCGACGGGATCGGACCGATGATCGCCTGCTTGAGTTCCGCGGGCGTTCCCTTCTTGTAGTGCCCCTCGTCGATGGGGCTGTACTTGCCGTTGAGCGGCCGCCCGTCCGGCGCGAACGCCGACACGGCGTACTTCACCCAGCCGCTGAACATCCACGAGCAGTAGAGCGTGCCGTCGGGTCCGACGCCCAGGCCCTTCTCGCAGTCGCCGCCCATTCCGTGGTAGCGGCCGTAGATGTAATTGGAGAGGATGTGCGTGCCCAGGGCCTCGAACGGGGCCGGCTTGAGGTCGCGCGTCCAGCGGCCCAGCGGACCGCTGAACCCGGGACCGAGCTGTGCGAAGATGTAACCGCCGGGCCCCACGGCCAGGTCGGTCGGGCCCTTGCCGTCCAGCCGCACGTCGCCCAGGTTCTCGCCGGTCAGCCCGTTGTAGCGGCGATAGGTCGACCACGCGTTGCCCGCGTAGACCGTGTCGCTCTCGTAGTCCACCGCCATCTTGTCGCAGTTGCTGAGGGCGCCCTTCCGTTCGGCCTCCAGGTCGCCGGCCTGGACGAACTGGTCGCCGCGATCCTCGAACCGCACCAGGTCGCCGGGCAGCCCGCCGATCCACAGCGAGGTGCTCTTCTGGCCCGGGGCCAGGACCATCTGCGGCCAGCTGTACTTGTCGTTGCCCAGGTCCAGTTCAGCCAGTTGCTTTGCGTCCTTCCAGCCGCTGAATTTCACCAGCCGCTTCTTGTACTTCTGATAGGTGACGATCTGCTTGGTCAGCACGTAGAGCGCGCCGGTCCGCGGGTGGACCGCCACCTGGTCGGGGTCGGCGATGTCCACCTGGCCGATCAGTTTGCCCGCGGCGTCGAGGACGGCGACGCGGTTGCCGTCCTGGTCGGCAACCAGGACGTTGCCGGCCTTGTCGACGCAGATGCCGTGGATCGGCCCGTGGGCGACGGTGTAGTGGCCCGGCGCGGGGATGTTATTGCTGCGCCAACCCTCGCCGGACTTGGCGGGATTTGTCCCGATCGTCGGCAGGTCGGCGAACGGCTGCATCGTGCCCTTGCTGATCTCCATGCAATAGACCCGCCCCGGCGGGAAGTCGGGGTCGGCCTTGTGGCCGTAGGCGGTGTTGGAGGAGTAGGGACCGGAGAGATAGAGCCGCTTGCCGTCGGGCGAGACGGCCAGGCAGGTCGGCCCGCCGCCGGTGTTGGGCAGGGGCTTCTTGGCCCACAGCGGACCGGCCGAGAACGAGTCGCCCACCATGCCGCCGTCGAAGGCGATGCGCAGCAGGTTCCGCCCGTCAGTCAGCAGGACGCCCTTGTCGTCGGCGCTCTTGAGCAACGTCAGTTCGGCGTTGGTGTAGAACTCCGGCCCCAGCCCGTTCTGGTTGATCGGGCGCGGGGCGTCGTCGTAGCGGGCCCATGCCTTCACACGGTCGGGCGAAAGGTTGGCCGGGAAGGGCAGCAGCGTCCGCAGATACTTGCCGTCGCCGTCCAGCGCGACGATCTGCTTGAACGCCCCCGTGCCGCTGGATGTCGAGTAAAGATAGACGTTGCCCTGGTCGTCGGCGGCGACGCTGCCGATGTGACCCATCGCGTAGGGGTTGGACGCGATGAGTCGGCCGAGCTTGAACGACATGCCTGCCCGCACGCGCACGGTCATGGGCCCGGCGTCGGCGGCGACGGCCTTGCCCGCGTCGTCCTTGCCGTCCCACACCAGCGACTGGGTCAGTCCCTTGGCCAGGGGAGCGGGCGGATCGTTGTCCGCCCCCAGCACGCCGGCCGCCAGGTGGCGCACCACCTGCCCCTTCGCGTTTATCACCGCGACCTCGACGTCAGCCGGCGCCGAGAGCGTGAAACTGATCCGAACGCCTCGGCCTTCGCGGGCGGCCTGGGGGCCGATGGTGAAGGTCACGTCGCCCCTGGCGACAGCCGACAGGCACGCCATGAGAACGGTTGCTGCCAAGAGGGTCCATCGCGACATGGCAATCCTTCCATGTGGGATGCGAAATGGCTCGGTCATTTCACCCGGCAGTCGGCTGAGGCTGCGTAGTCCAGCCGCACGCGGACCAGGCGGCGGTTGAGCACGTCGGAGATGTAGGCCGACGCGTCGTCGACGGCGACCGCCTGCGGCCAGGCCAGCGGGATCTTTGCGCCGTCGCCGCGGGCGTCGGCGTTGCCGTATTGGCCGACCCACGCGATCCGGTTGCCGCCGGCGTCCACGACGCCGACGCGGTTGCACCCGGCGTCGGGCAGGAAGACGCGGCCGAACCCGTCGACTGCGATGCCCGGGGATTCGCAGACGCAACTGATCACCGTGCCCGGCGCCAGCTTGGGGGCGGCCCATCCGGGGGCGACGCTCACGCCGGGGAATATCCAGTCGGCGCCCTTGACGTCGATTGCGAAGCCCGGGCCGAAGTTGCAGCGCACGCCGCCGGCGTCCTGGTGGATCGTGCCGCCGGACGGGGGGAACCGGATCACGCTGCCGTAGATCAGCGGGTAGCCGTTGACGCCGTTGACCGAGCGCGGGTCGTCGCGTCCCTCCGGTGCCCGGCCGACCAGGTCCGCCGGCACGGTGTGTTCGCCCGGCCGCAGGCCCGCGACGACGTAGACGTTGCCCGCGTAGTCCACGCGGACCGAGTCCAGCGTCATCTGCGAGTCGATCAGGTTGCGTACGAGCAGCCGGCCGTCGGGGGCGAACTTGCTGACCACCTGGGCCTTGTGAAACGCGTCGCTGCGCCCGTCGCCGTCGCTGCGTTTGAAGACGACGTAGACGTTGCCGGCTGCGTCGGCCGCCACGCCGCGGGCCCAGTCGCGGGCGTAGCCGGCCAGCCGCCCGCCGCGCCGGGGGTCGTCGCTGGCGGTGAAGGGAACCTCCTTGAGCGTCCCGCCGTCGTGGCGATAGACGTAGGCCCCTCGCGACCCGAGCGAGAGGTAGTAGTTGCCGTCCAGGCCGATGGCCGAGGCGACGCTGCCGGGGCTGGCCGAGGGCCACTTGGTCCCCTTGCTCAGTTGGAACTTCTCCCAGCGTCCGGTGGCCGTGTCCAGCCGCCCGCCGTTGCCCAGGTAGAGCGTGCGCCGCGGGCTGTCCATGCAGAGTTCCATGACAACGCCGATCGCCGGCGGACCGGCAGTCGCCGGGTCGCGCAGGTCGCAGGTCTGCACAAAGCGGTCGCCGCGATCCTCCAGCCGAACCAGCGGCCAGTTCAGCCACACGGCCGGGACTTCGCCGCCGTCGTCCAGCGCGATCAGCGGACGCCGCGTCGGCGGATACTCACGGCTGGCGCCGGGCAGCTCGAACGAGATCGCGGGCTCGGCGTCCTTGAACGAGGCGTACTTCACCAGCCGCAGTTGCTTCCGCCCGGCCAGCACGTAGACCGCGCCGGTCCGGCGGCTGACCTCGACGGAGACCGGATCGTCGATCCGGATCGTCGCGACATGCGTTGCGTCGCGCTGCGAGGGGTCGACCACGAGCACCTTGCCGCCGGCCAGGTCGGCGACGTAGAGGTTGCCGGCTGCGTCGAGGGCGACGCTGACCGGCTCGGTCAGGGCCATGTCGGGTTCGGTCTTGCGGGCGCCGCCCAGGACCAGTTCGGCTTCGTCGTCCGTCCAGCGCATGCGGTAGACGTATGGCAGCCGCGTGGTGTGTTCCCAGGTCGCCCCGCCGTGGTCGCAGACGTCGCAGACGAACTGCGAGCCGGGGCCGGTCGGGTGCGTGCCGGCCCGCACGCCGGCGGCGTAGATCTTCTTTTCGTCGGGCGACAGGGCCAGGCTGGCGGCGGCGTCGGACTGGGCCGCGATGATCGGTCCGCGCGGATCGGCCGGCACGCTGCCGTCGGTCCCGATGACCGTCAGCCGGGCCTGCCCGGGTTGGGCGAACGGCCGCGGCCCCTCTGCGATGCCGACGAACGCCAGCCGCCCGTCGCGCGTAACGACGGCGCGATGGCCGGGCAGGTCGCCCAGGCCCGGCAGGTAGCTGCGGGTCTCGAACTGAAAGATGTACGGCGAGCGGCGTCCGCCCGCGGGCGTCAGCGGATGCAGACCGGCGATCCGGGCGTCGGGCAGGTCCGCCGGCCAGGGCATGATCGTCCGCAGGTACTTGCCCTGTCGGCTGAAGACGGCGATCCCCGTGGTGCTGTCGTTTGGGTGGATCGCGCCGAAGGCGTGGAACACGTAGAGTTCGCCATCGGGCCCGACCGCGAGGCTGCGCACGCCGCCCACGTCGGACGGGTTGCTGCCGATGAACGCGTCGAACCGCGGCGCCAGGCCGGCTTGCACGCGGACGGTGAAGACGGCGGCCGGCGACGAATCGAGGACGGCCTTTCCGCCGTCGTCCTTGCCGTCCCACGTGAGCGTCTGGGCCAGCGCATTCTTCGCAAACGGGGGAGGGGCGCCGGGCCCCAGCAAGCCGGCGGCCAGGTGGCGGACAACGTTGCCCCTGGCGTCGACGATCGAGACCGCGACGTCGGCGGGTTGGTTCAGCGCGAACGAGACAACCACTCTGCCGCCGTCGCGGGCGGCTGCGGGGGCCTGCGTGAAGGCGGGCGGGGCCCCCGGGCAGGCGGCTGCCAGCAGGAAGCACAGCAGAGATGAAATCGCTGCGGCGGTTCTCACGTCACTTCACCTCGCAGGCGGCCTGCGCCGCCCAAGTTAGTTGTGCGACGACGATGCGTCGGTTCTTGCGGTCGACCACATAGGCCTTGTCGGCGATGACCGTCACCGCGTTGGGGAAGCCCATCGGGATACCGTCGGCCGGGCGGTCGTCGGGGTTGCCGTACTGTCCGAACCGCGCCAGCAGGTTGCCGTTTCGGTCGAGGATACCGAGTGAGAACTGGAACGCGTCGGGCACGAACAGCAGCCCGGCGTCGTCGATGGCGAATCGGCTGGTCATGCAGGAGCAGGCCGGGTCGCCCCAGCTCTCGGTGCGGTTGGCCGCCAGCGCGAAGCCGCGATATCGCCACAGCGCTCCCTGGCACCAGACGGGCCTGGCCATGTAGGCCGTGCGGTAGGCGGCGGCGTCGGCCGGCACGTCCGGCGGCCGCGGGGCGTCCAGCCTGGCGCTGCCCGGGCCCGTGAAGAACCGCCCGCCGCCCGGGGCGAACTTCATCACCCAGCCGCTGTGGTAGAGGTAGAAGTTCATGTAGGCGCGGTTCCACGGCGCGTCCGGCAGGCCGCGCATCGGGCCGACTGCATACCAGCTCGACTTTGTCGTGTACACCGTGAACCAGGCCAGGCGCGGGATGACGCCCTCGAAGGCGTCAGGGTAGAGGTGCGCGGGGTCCTGCACGTTCACGCCGATGTAGATGTTGCCGTCGCGGTCGACGGCCACGCCGTTGGCCGAGTCCGGCGGGATGCCGGCGATCAGCTTCTCGCTGGCGACCTTGCCGTCGGCGGTGAACTTCCAGAGATCCATCGGCGTTCCGGCGTTGTTGTCCTGGAAGGCGTAGATCGCCCCGTCAGCGCCGACGGTCAGCCCGCGCACGCCGACGTTGGGCAGGCCGGCGCGGTACTTGATCTTCAGCTTGCTGCTGCCGGTCGCCGCGAAGGGCAGCGGCTTGCCGTCGGGCGTCAGCCGCTCCAGCGTGTCGGTGTTGTAGCCGGGCAGCACGTAGAGGTTCCCGTCGCGGTCGGTGGCCGCTTCGCTGACCTTGAGGAACGGGCTCACCTTGTCGCCGTCCAGGTCCACGCGCAGCACGGCCTGCGAGAAGTCGGCGACGTAGAGCCGTCCGCGTGCGGCGTCGGAAGCGATGAACATCGGTCCTTTGAACGGCGCCGGCCGGCCGCCCAGCACGTCCGGGCCGGCCGTCAGCTTGTCGCCGCCGTCGGCGATCGGCGTCAGCGGCGACGGCTTGCCCCAGCCGCTGTCGTAGCTCAGCCACAGCCGGGTCGGCTTGGTGGACGGGTCCAGGGCCATCACCGCGCTGCGTCCGTTGAACGCGTAGCGGGCGACCTCCCTGCCGCCGACGGCCTTGTCGTACTTGACGACCGCCAGCGGTTCCCAGCGCGTGCCCTTGGGTTCGGTGAGCACGTAAAGCGCGCCGTCGGCGGCGACGATCACCTGGCCAGGCCGATCCACCTCGGTCTGGCCCAGGAACTTGCCGGCGGAGTCGAACACGGCCACGCGGTTGTTGCCCTGATCGGCGACGCAGAGGTTGCCGTTGGCGTCCAGGGCGATGCTGACCGGCGTGTTCAGGTGCGTGCCATCGTCGCCCGGGTTGTCCGGGTCGCCGATGAACGGCGTGGGGGCCTTGCTGTCCCAGGTCATTCGGCCGACCGCGTGCAGCCCCTTGGCCGGTTTGCCCTTGGGCCCCAGCACGCCCATGCCGACGAAGTAGATCGTCTTGCCGTCGGAAGCGACGACGGCCTGCTGCTGCGGCAGGCCCGAGGAGTATCGCCCGTGCGGGCCCAACTCGGGTCCGACAAAGCCCATGTCCGGCGGCGTCCCGCCGTCGGTGGTGATCGCCAGCAGGTGACGCGGGTTATCCTGGTCGGTCCAGTTGTTGCCCCCGGAGCAGAAGAGAATCCGCCCGTCAGCCGTCACCATCAGTGGCTGGCTGCGGATGCCCGAGAGGAACGGCGCGGTGTCGGCGGTGTAGGGCTGGTAGACGATCGGCACGACGGCGCCGCCGTTAAGCGTGATGCGTTCCAGGCCTTTCAATTTGTCATTGGGCAGGCCCGCGGGCGCCGGCAGCAGCGTTCGGAGGTACTTGCCGCGGCTGTCCAGGGCGAACAGGAAGACGCCGCCGGCCTTGTCGCGGTTGCTCAGCACGTAGAGCGTGCCGTCGGGACCGACGCCCAGGCCGGTGACCGGCGGGCCGGCGACGTCGGCAGGGCTGCCGATGAAGCGGTCCAGCTTCGCGCCGATGCCGGCACGGACGCGGACGGTGAAGGCAGGGGCCGGGGAGGAATTCAGGACGGCCTTTCCGCCGTCGTCCTTTCCGTTCCAGATGAGCGTCTGGGCCACCGAGTTCTTTGTCAACGGGGCAGGGGCGTTGGGCCCCAGCAGACCGGCGGCCAGGTGTCGCACGACGTGGCCGCCGCCGTCGATGAGGTCCACCTGCACGTCGGTCTCGCGGTCGAGCCGGAAGGCGATCTTCAGGCCGGCCCCGTCGCGCACGGCCGTCGGCGGCTCAGTGAATCGCAGCGGTCCGGACGGCGGCTCGCCGGCCAATGCACAAGCGGCAGCCAACAGGAGGGTCAACGCGGTCAGTGCCAGTCGTCGGCTCATGTCGCGGCTCCTTCGGGGTGGGACAGGGAGCCCCATGATATCCGCCCCCCCGGCCGCGCATCAATGCGCAGGTCGCGGCGCAGGACGAAACCCGTGGAGGATTAAACCGCGCCCGCGCGGGCGGGTGACGCCCGGACCGTGCGACGAGCGCAACGAAAAGGCCCGGGCCTTGGGAGCCGGGCCTCTTGCTTCCGCCGGATCGGAGGAGGTGATCCTGCAATTCGGCAGTTCAGTGACGCCGCCGCCGGGCCGCCCCGGCCAGTCCCAGGCCGCCCAGGGCCAGCAGGCCCAGTGTCGCAGGCTCGGGGATGGAAGTGGTCTGTCCGAGGGCGGCGAAGGTCGTCAGGGCGACGTTGCTGACGCGCACGTCGTCAATCCGCACCGAGTCGATGTTCGGGGCGAAAGAGAAGGTGGCGTCGCCGGTGAAGGCCAGGGCGATGGCGGCCAGCGAGGTCGTGCTGGCTGTCGGGTTGAGATTGAACGTGCCGATGAGGTTGGGTTCGGTGTCCACGCTCGGGTCGGTCACGTAGAACTGGACAGAGTAGGCCGAGTCGGTGCTGCCGGGGTTGGTGTTGGTGAACACCATCGCCCAGTGCGTCCAGCCGCTGGTCGGCAGCGTAAAGCCGGTGATCGCGTCGGAGAACGCCGAGCCGTTGTGGACCTGGAGCTTGTTGGCGGTCCCGTCCGTGGCCAGTTGGAAGATCCAGCCGATGCTGCTGGAGCGGCTGTTGAAGAACCGCTGGGTCGTCGTGATCACCTGGCCGACGTTTCCGGTCGTCTTGGTCAGGCCGTCGACCTTGATCCAGGCCTCGATCGTGAAGTCACCCTGGAAGAAGGAGGAAGTCAGACTGCCGCCTGGCAGTCGGATGTCGCTCGTGCTGATCCGCATCTCCTCACCGAAGCCGCTCAGCGAGTTGGTGTAAACGCGGGTCGTGGCGTGCGTGCCGTCGAGGTTATTGGCTGAGGCATCCTGGAGGGCGCCAGCACTGATGACAACGTCGTTACCGGAGAATTCGTTGAAGTTGTAGAGGGCGACGGTCTCCGGTTCGCTCCCGGTCAGGGCCGTGGGAACCAGAGCCGCCCTGACGGTTCCGCTGAGGAGCGTCAGGAGCACAATGCTGAGCGACGCGGCGATACGCATGGCCTTTCCTTTCCGTTGTTCGTCGATCCGGCCAGGGCCGGACGCGTCTTCTCTCTCCATTACCTGCCACTATGCCGGCATCGACGGTCTGTCGTGCCGGGTTGCCGTCTTACCTGCTGCGCCGCCGCAGTCCCGCCCCGATCAGCCCCAGTCCGCCCAGCGCCAGCAGGCTCATCGTCGCCGGTTCGGGGACCGTGACGGGGGCGGCGAACAGGGCCGCCATGGAGTCGCCGGTGACGCCCGACGGGGCGCCGGCGGCGTTCTGGAGAAGCATCGGGCCGCTGGTCGTCGGGGTCCAGGTCGTCCCGCCGTCGGTGGTCTGGAAGAACAGGACGCCCACCCTGTCGCCGGCGGCGCCGCGGGTCATGCCCATGACCATGATTAGCCCGCTCTCGGTGCCGTCGATGTCGTTGGGAATCGTGCTGATGAACTGCTGCGCACTGCCGCTCGGGGAGTAGTTGAAACCGAACATCAGGCTGTTGAAGTCGCCGTCAGCGACCGAGCGGGCGGAGATCTTGAGCGTCGAATACTGCGCCTGGTTGCCCTCGACCATGAGGACCTGGTCGCCGCGGGCCGATTGCTTGAAGTTGCCCACGCCGCGCCTGGCGTCGGTGGCCGGCGGCGTCAGCGTTCCCTTGAGCGTGCCGTCCTGGTTGTAGACCATGACGTCATCGTTGGTCTTGCTGGAGGTGATGATGAACCGGTTGGTCGCGCCCAGTTGCGTGCCGACCACGTCGAACTTGTTCCCGGCATCGCCGCCGCTGTCGGACAGGTTGCCCTCGACCAGGAACGGACCAGTCACCGCGCCCGAGAGCGACGAGGTGTCCAGCAGGCCGAAGTAGCGGGCGTTGGAGTTCTGCGCGCGGGCGTCGGCCACCAGGGTGACCCCATTGAGCAGGGCCGCGGCGCTGGGGCTGCCCGGGTCGGTCGTGGCCGTGCCGGTGCGCTGGGTGGTGTCGAAGAATTCGCCCGCGCCGGTCTCGCCGAAGAGCCCCAGTTTCATGTCGCTGGTCCAGGTCGACTGGTCGGAAGTGGTAAACCGCTCGATGCCCTCCCACGGCTGACCCGACCCGGACTGGCTGACCATGAACCCGTACCCCGGCAGCGAACTGACGTGCGTGGGTGTGTTGGCCGTCCCGAACAGCGACGTGCCCGCCACGTAGCTCAGGCTCTTGGTCACCGTGTCGTAGGTGAACACGTGGGCCTTGTCATTGGTCTGGGAGGAGACGACGAAGTAGTCCAGCGCCGCCGTCGCCTGCGAAACCGACAGCAGCAGCGTGCTCAGGACGATCTTGGCGGCTAGCCTCGTGTCTGTTTTCCTCATGTCTGTTCTCCTTTCGGTCGCTCCTCCGCCGGAGCTCTCTTCGGGAAGCGTTCTGTCACTCATCCCATGCGGGTCCTCTGGCAAGGCCCCGTGCGCACACAACTCCAGTGCAAACCGCGTGCCAGCTCAGGCAAAAAAATGGAACCGATGTGATTATGTACTTCAAAGCATTATAGATACTACACTTACATAGCGTTACCGGGAGTCGGTCCGACGGTGATTTCCGTCGCTTGCCGACCGGCTTGTTGCGGAACCTCAACACGCCCCCCATTCATGTTGACGGAAAGCAACACATGGGGCCTGTTTGTATGGTATAAATGAAAGTCGGATTGCAGGACTTCCCGCCGCGCCGGACCGCCCGGCCACGAAGTCCGATCGCCCATTGGAGCCCGCCCCATGCCCGGTCGGCCCGTCAAATACATCGAGTTGGCCAAGGAACTACAACGCCGCATCAGCGGCGGGCGATACACCGGCGCGATGCCCGGCGTGCAGCGGCTGGCTAAGGAACTCGGCGTCGATCCCAAGACCGCCTGGCGGGCGATGGACCTGCTGGTCGGCGAAGGCGTGCTCTATCGCCCCAACCCGCGGCGGACCTACGTCTCGCAATCATCGGCCGCCACGTCGGCAGGGCCAGGCCGACGGCCGACATCCATTACGCTGATCAACAGCTACCAGTCGCGTAATCGGCCGGACAGCCCGTTCCAGACGCAGTTCATCTCCGGCGTGCGGCAGGCCTGCCGCCGCCATCATGTGCCGGCGGACATCCGCGGCAGCGAGACGCCGCTGGGCGTGCCGCCGCACCCGCGATTCACCCGCCGCGTTATCGAGTCGATGCCGCCGGGCACGTGGGCCGTCTTCCTGGGTTCGACGGTCGATGCGGCCGGTTTGCGGGCGCTGCGCCGCCGCGACATCCACGCGGTCTTCGCCGACGACCTGTCGGCCAACGGCCTGCACCACACGATCACGTTCGACTGGCGCAGCGGGATGATCGAACTGATGCAGCGTCTGGGGCGGCTGGGCCATCGGCGGATCGGGCTGGTGCTTGCGGCTGCCGGCTCGGGCGACAACGTCAACTCGCAGAGCCTGGAGGGCGTGCGGCTGGGACTTGAGCAACTGGACATCGCCCTGGAGCGATGCCCGCAGACTCTCACTGACGAGAGCCACCTGCTGACGGCCGAGCAGGTGGCCGACCTGTTGGACGTCAATCCGCCGCCGACGGCGCTGGTGAGCAAGATGGCGTCGTACGATGCCATCCGGCGGGGCGCTCGGATGGTCGGGCTGCGCATCCCCAGCCGGTTGAGCGTGGTGATGATCGGCGGGGCCAGCTACTCCTCGGCCCCGCCGTCGGTTGCCCGGCTCAGCGGCGACGGCAAGGCGATGGGCCGAATGGCCGTGGACACGCTGCTCGCTTATGCCGACCGATCGGCGGTGGTGCACGTCCGAGTGATTCCGTTCCTGCGGGCCGGCCGATCCCTCACCCACGCCCCCGCTGAGGGCTGACCGGCGGCGGCATGGCCGTGTCCGCGCCCGTCGCGAAGGTGACGCCGAAGACCGGCCCAATCCCCCGGATCGTTCCAGCGGTTCCGTTCTTTCATTCGCCATTGGGCACTCGACATTCGACATTTCCCCCGGCCTCTGTTTCCCGTGGACGGTGGCCGGACAGGGGGGTAAAACGGCGGCATGGTTCACAGCGCACGCAAGGTCATCCTGGTCCTGTTGCTGCTGCTGTGGGCGGGGGCGCTGCTGGTCGGCAACTCGCCGGCCCCGGGCAAGTCTGACCACCCCGACCGCATCGCCTGGGCCGACGGCTCGGTCCTCAACTCGCTGCTCAAGACGCTCAATCTCGACTACGCCTGGCCCACCTTCGGCGGCAACGACGTCAAGGGGCTCATCTTCCGCGGCGGCGCGACGATGATCGCGGTGTTCGCGCTGGTGGCCTGGGGGCTCAGCCTGCGCCGCCGGCCCGCGCGGGGGCGCGATGTCGGCGACGACGCGGGCGGCGCCAACGGCCGCGTCGGCCGATCGCCCGGCGTCTCGTTCGCCGAGCGCGACGAACTGCTCCGCGCCGCTGACGCCGAGCCGCCCGCCGATGCCGGGGCGGTCGGCCATGCGATCCCCTGGCGACATCCGACGCCGTCGGCCTGGGTGCTGATCGCGCTGGCGGGTTACTTCGCCTGGACGGGGCTGGCCGCGTTCTGGTCGCACGCGCCGCGGGAGTCGGTCGTGTGGGTGGCCCGGGCGGGGTTCCTTGCGGCGCTGGCCACCGCGGTCGGCCTGTCGCTGAACCGGACGCTGACGCGCGTGGCGGCCGGCGGGTGGGTGGCGCTGGCGTCGGTCTGCTGCGTGCTGGAACTCTGGTATCGGCACGAGCGGGGGCCGTGGCGGCCGCTCCAGCTTTTCATGGGCGACTCAAAGGAACTGGCCGGCGTGCTGCTTCCGGCGCTGGTGATCGCGCTGGGCGGCGTCGTGCGGCGGATCGACCGTCTGATCCTGCCCCGGTGCGAAGACGACCGGTCAGCGCGGACGGCGGCGGGGCTGGCATTGCTGCTGGCGTTGGGCGGGCTGATGGGCGGGACGGTGAGGCTCTGCTCGACCGGGGCGATGCTGGCGACGGCGATCGCCCTGCCGGTCGGGCTGGGCGTGTTTGCGGCGTTGCTGGTCGACGGGAAGAAGCGATGGGCGATGCTCGCGGCCGGCGCGGCGGTCAGCGTGGGCCTGCTGCTGGCGATCGGCGACGGGCGGACGCGCGTGACGCCCTCGCCGGCGACCGACGGCCGCCTGACGGCACGGCACTACCAGCCGGACGAGCCGCTGGTGGAGTCGGCACAGTGGGAGATGGCGGCCCGGCTGTTCGCCGCCAGGGCGGTCGTCGGTCACGGCGGCGAGGGGTTCCGGCTGCTGGCCGACGGCGTGGCGGCTGAGCGGGCCGAGTCGGACCCGCGTTGGGCGGATCGGCCGGTGGCCGACGCGGGCAGCCTGTGGCTGGAGCAGTTGACCGACTTCGGGGCTGTGGGGATTGCGCTGCTGGCCGTCGTCGCGGCGCTGCTGTGGTCGGCCCTGACGCGGGCGGCCGTTGCGTGCCGGCGAGGTGAGCACCGCTGGCTGCTGGCCGGGCTGGCCGGCGGACTGGCGGCGATGGGCGTGCAGGAATTCTTCGCGTCGTCGATGGCGCAATGGGTGTTCCCGGCGGTGGCGGCCGGCTGGGCGGGACTGGTCGTGGCGGCGGTGCGGTGGTCGGGGCGCGAGGAGCGCGGCCGCGGCGACGACGAATACCGCTGGGGCTTCTACCACGGCGGGCTGAGCTTCCTGGCTGGGGCGCTCATGGTGCTCGTGGCTGTGGGAACGATCGTGGCGCAGGACTGGCGGGCGGCGCGGAACTACTACCGGGCGACGGTTGACGATCCGACGGAGATCAGCGCGCTGGCAGGGGAGTTGCAGGAACTGGCCCCCCGCCCTTCGCCGACGTCGCAGCAAGATGACCGGGCCGATCTCCGCGAGCAGGCCGAGCCGCTGGCCCGTCGGTTCCAGGATGCGATCGTGCGGCGGCAGGAGCGGGCCGCGATGGCTGCGCGGTGGACGATGTCTACGCCGCTGCGCCTTGCGGCGCTGCGATTGCAGGCGGCGGCCATCGTCGATCCGGTGAGTTGGAGCATCGAGCGGGCGGCGCGGCAGCAGTGGGCGATACGCCTCAACGGCGGGCGCGCGGGCGCCGTGGACGTGCACACGAGCGGGCTGTGGGTCGACGAGATCGAGAAAGCCCGCGTCCTGCATGCCACGATCCGCCGCGTGCATCCGCAGGCGCCCGACGACGCCGCGGTCGCGATGGCCCGGCTGCGGCTGATGGCGTTCCAAGGCCGGGCGCTGACGGGGTGGCACGCCCAGGTGATCGCCAGCGAGATGCGGGAATCGCTCAAGAGCGCAGCCGCCCTGCTGGACGAGCACCTGGCCGATCGGCCGAACGATCTGGAAGGGGTGCTGATGCGCTGCGCTATCGGCGATCCGATGGAACTCGCTGTAAAGTATCTGGGCGATGTCGGACAGGTGTTCGATGCGACGCGCTTCGTGCGTTACGCCGGTGTTGCGATTCCCACGCCGCAGCGTCTGGTTCTGCTGGCTGACGGCATCCGCGACGCGGGGCTGGAGTGGACCCGGCTGTCCGACGCCGGGCGTTCGCAGGGCCGCTCGGCCGGATCGCTGCCGGCGCTGATGATGCCGGCGCAGTTCTACGACGCGCTGGCGCGGCTGGAGCACGAGATGTCGTCGCAGGACTGGCGGCAGGTGGCCGATCGGGCGATACAGGCCGAGGCCCGGCTGGCGGCCGGGTCCGCCGACCTGCTGGTCGAAGACCCGCAGGCGCGGCGGGCGCCGCAGATGTTCCGGCTGCTCGCGGAGCGGGCGCTGCTGGCACACCTCGTGCTCGGCCGGCAGGGCCTGGTGGGGCTGCCTGGCCAGACGGACTACCTGGCCGAGGCACGCGGCTGGCTGGCGCGGGCGGTGGCGATGTACGATCGGGACGGGCGGCGGTTCGCGCTGCAACGCGTGATCCTGCACCTGGAGTTGGCCCAACTCGCCTGGCAGCAGGCCGGCGGGCCTGCGGACGAGGCGATGGGCCACTTGCGCGGGGCGTTGGAGGCCCTGGATGAGGTCGATCGCTCGCACCGCCCAGGCGCCGAGCGTGCGGCGGCGGTGCTGGCGACGTTCCTGCTGGCAGAGCAGGGCCGCGACGACGCCGCGATGGGGTGGTACGAGCGGTCGGGTTATCGGCAGGCCGGCTCGCTGGCGAGGTTCCACGACTTCCTCGCCCGCAACTGGCGGGCCTGGCTGGCAGCGCCGCCCCCGTCGCCGACGACCCAGCCCGAATCGCCGACCACCCAGCCCGAGCCCCTCTGGCCCGAGCACCGCTACCCGGCTGACTCGCTCATCATGCGCTTTTGAATCGGGTGTTCTGCTCTCCGACGAGCCGCGAGCGGAAGTTCGCGGATGGTCGCAAGGAATGGAAAGCGGAATGACTGACCCCATGATCTACCACCTGATCTGGACCTGCTACGGGCAATGGCTCCAGGGCGACGATCGTGGGTATGTGGACGATGAGCACAATGTGCCGGGCACGAACTACAGCCCGGGCAATCCGCAATTCCGCGCCGCCAGCGCCAACCGCATGACCGAGCCGCCGGTCTGGCTCGACGACCCGATGCGGATCGTCGCCGTCGAGGCGCTGCGAGAGGCGTGCCGGTTCCGCAAGTGGGACTGCTGCGAACTGAACGTGCAGCCCGACCACGTGCACATCGTCATCATCGCCGACGAGTCACGCGGCGTGGAGGCGCGGCGGAAACTGAAGTCGCGGGGCAGCGCGGCGTTGAACAATGCGTTCGGCGTCCGCAGACACTGGTGGAGCGACGGAGGCAAGGTCGAAGTTGTCCGCGACCGGTGGCATCTGCACGCAGTGATGAATTACGTGCGTAATCAGAAGTTCCCGCCGCCGAGAATGAGAGAGTAGATGGTTGCCGGCGGAGAGGGAAGGAAGCCGACCATCCGCGAGCTTCCGCTCGCGGCTCGGAAGAGAAGAGAAAGACGGGAGAGTTCAGTTGCCCGGCAGGCGGATGGTGAAAGTTGTGCCGACGCCGGGTTCGCTGGCGACGGTGATCGTGCCGCCGTGGTCCTGAACGATGGAGCGGCAGATGGGCAGGCCCAGGCCGATGCCCTTGCGGTCGGTGCGCTCCTCGCTGTTCTTGGTGGAGAAGAAGGGCGTCCAGATCTTCTCCAGGTGCTCGGCGGCGATGCCGCAGCCGGTGTCGCTGACGCGCAGCTCGACGCCGCCGTCCGGCGTGCGTTCGCCGGCGAGCGTGAGTTGCCCCCCGCGGCGGCTGGTCGCGAGGATCGCCTGGCGGGCGTTCAGCAGCAGGTTGAAGACCACCTGCTGGAGCAGCGTGGCGTTGCCCATCACCGTGATGTCCGGCGCGACGCGGCTGCGCACCGCGATGTTGTCCTTCGCGGGATCGCGGCCGAGGCAGTTGACGGCTTCGCGGACGATGTCGGCGATCACGACCGGGCGGCGGCGTTCGTCGCCGCGGCCTGAGAAGTCGAAAATGGACTGGCAGATTTCTGCGGCCTTGTTCGCGTTATCCAGGATCCGCTGCATGCTCCGGTCGGCCAGTTCGCGGTCGTCGGGGCTGCCCAGCGAATTCTCGGCGTAGTTGATGACGCGCGTGAGGATGTTGTTGAACTCGTGGGCGAGCATGGCGGCCATCGTGCCCATGGCGGCCAGCTTCTGAGTCTGGAGAATCTGCTCGGCGAACTCGCCCGTCCAGGACCGCGGATCGTCCAGCGGGGACGCTCCGGCGGACGCAGGATCGGACGCAGTGGTGGAAATCGTATTCATGGCAAACGGCAACTACGGGAAGTCGGGACGCGGCCTCCAGCCGGCAGCCGGCACGCGGATGCAGGGACGCCGGCTTCACCCTGTTTATCGGCCCCGTCCGGGTGCAAACTTCAGTGGCAAATGGATCGCCGCGGGAGGCGGGGCATGAACCAGGAGCACGCCGACAATGTCCGGTTGCTGGAAGACCTGCTGGAACTGGCCGACCCGCTCGGCGTCGAGGTCCGCCGCCAGGCGATGGGCGGCGAGGGGGGCGGGCTGGCGATCCTGCGCGGGCGGCGGGTGCTGTTCATCGACACCGACGCCCGCATCGAGCAGCAGTTGGAGAAGTCCGCCGACGGCCTGTCGCGGCTGGCAGGCGAAATGGAGACGATCTACGTCAAGCCGGCCATCCGCGATCTGTTGGGGCTGGAAGAGTAGAAGACGTTTGGAGTTCAAAGTTCGAAGTTCGACGTTCGAAGTCGGAGTTCTTCCGTTCCGGCTTCGAACTTCGAACGTCGAACGGTCCGCCTCCTACTTGATGCCCAGGTCGGCCTTGGTCAGCAGGGACTCGAAGCGGAAGCCGGCCCCTTCGATGTTCTCGCGGGCGCCTTCCTGGCGGTCGATCACCGCGACGATGCGATCGACCGTTGCGCCGGCGGCGGCGATGTCCTTGGCGGCCTCCAGCACCTGGCCGCCGGTCGTCGCGATGTCCTCGACCAGCAGCACCACGTCGCCGGCTTCCAGCTTGCCCTCGAACTGCTTGGAGGTGCCGTAGTCCTTCTTGCGGTTGCGCACGATGACGAAGGGCTTGCCGGTGGCCAAACTGGTCGCGGCGGCCAGCGCGACCCCGCCCAACTCCGCGCCGGCGATCCGCGTGACGTTCGGGCCGCAGTGCCCGGCGAAGGCCTTGCCCAGACCGGCCAGCACGTCGGGGACCGTCTCGAACAGGTACTTGTCGAGGTAGTAGTTGCTCTTTCGGCCGGAGCGCAGCGTGAACTCGCCTTCGAGGTAGGCCGTCTCTTTCACCCGCCGCGCCAGTTCGGACTTGGTCATGTCGTTTCCTTGCGGGGTCAGTCCCCGTCGCTGGTGGCATTGAACTTGAACCCGATCAGTTCGAGGCGGCCATCCTTGATGCGGAAGGTCAGCCTGACCATCCGGTCGCCGGCCTTCTTGAACTCGAACGGCAGGCGGATTTCCAGCATGTCGTTGACGGTGTTCACGTGCAGCCCGCCGCGCGACATCATGGGCCAGAAGCCGCGGATCCGCACGGCGTCGCCCCATTCGTCATGCTGGCGGGTCATGATGCGGCGGAAGTCTTCCGGCGTCTCGGTGATCGACGGCTCAGCCTGCTTCATCCGCTGATACATCCGGTCGTAATCGCCGGAGTTGTAGTCCTCGACGAACCGGGCGATGGCGGCGTCGGCCTTGGACAGCCCGCCGCGCAGTGTGTAGTAGGTGATCCCCGCGATGCCCGCCCATCCGAGAGAGATCAGCGTGCCGAGGATGACGCCCGCGATGGCCAACCCGCGGCCACGCTTGCCCGGCTTGCCCGAGGTGAACAGTGCCGGAATTCCCAGCAGGAGCCCGAGCAGTCCGAGGCCTGGCACGCAGATGATCAGCGAGAGGATGAACGACGCGAGGGCCAGCCCGTCCATCGAGGTCTGGGGCTGAGGCGTGTAGGCCGGTGCGTATCCGCCCGGGGCGTAGCTCGGTTGGGCATACCCGCCGGTCGGCTGGGCAGGGGGCCCATAGGTCGGCTGCACCGGCTGCCCCGGCGGCGGCTGGGGCGGGCCGTAGCTCTGCGAACCCGGCGAGGGAACTGGCGGCGGGCTCGGCGGCTGACGCGGCGGCTGCGGCTCAGGGTCGAAACCTGACGGTCTGGGCTGGTCGTTCTGGCTCATGGCCGGCTCCGGATCGAGGTCTCCCCTGTGACCCGCACAGTTCTTAAGAAAATTTCATGACTCATCGCGGGGAGCGCGCTCCCCTGCGGGTCGCGGCTAAACGCGCAGTTGCCCGGCGCCGGCGGCGGCGTCGCCGTAGCGGCGGCGGATAGGGGCGACCACCTCGGCCAGGAACGCGTCGACCTGCTGCGGCGATCGACCTACGAAACGGGCCGGGTCCAGCAGGGCCCCGATGTCCACCTTCGCGAAGGCCCTGTCGGCGCCGAGGCGAGCCAGCAGGTCGTTGGATCGGCCGGCCTTGATCTCGGCGACGGCGGCCAGGCTGTGCGTGCGAATCCGCTCGTGCAGGTCCTGGCGGTCCCCGCCGGCGGCGACGGCGGCCATCAGGATGTTCTCGGTGGCCATGAACGGCAGCTCGTCGGCGACGGCCCGGGCGATGACCGCCTCGTTGACCACCATGCCCGCGGTGACGTTGAGCAGGATCCGCAGGATACCGTCGACCGCCAGGAACAGCTCGGCGATCGCGACGCGGCGGTTGGCGCTGTCGTCCAGGGTCCGCTCGAACCACTGCTCGGCGGCGGTCTGCCGCGGCGAGTCGGCCAGGCTCATCACCAGCCGGGCCAGAGCGGTGATCCGCTCGCAGCGCATCGGGTTGCGCTTGTAGGCCATCGCGGAGGAGCCCACCTGCTTGTCCTCGAAAGGCTCATCGACTTGGCGGAGGTTGGCGAGCAGCCGCATGTCGTTGGCGAATTTGTGCGCGGAGATTGCGACGCCGGCCAGGGCGTCGGCCACCTGGGCGTCCACCTTGCGCGGGTAGGTCTGTCCGGTCACGGCGTAGCTGCGTTCAAAGCCGATCTTGCGGCAGACCACGCGATCGAGTTGCTCGACCTTGCCGTGGTCGCCGTCGAACAGCGCCAGGAAGCTGGCCTGCGTGCCGGTGGTTCCCTTGACACCGCGGGCCCGCAGGTCGCCCAGCCGCCGCTCCAGTTCCAGCAGGTCGGTCGCGAAGTCCTGGGCCCAGAGCGTCGCCCGCTTGCCGACGGTGACGAGCTGGGCCGGCTGATAGTGCGTGAACCCGAGCGTCGGCAGGGCGCGGTATTTCGCGGCGAAGTCGCCGAGTTGGCCGATGACGGCTGCCAGCTTGGGCGCCAGCAGCTTGAGGCCGTCGCGAAGCTGGATCAGTTCGGTGTTGTCGGTCACGTAGCACGAGGTCGCGCCCAGGTGGATGAAGGGCTTGGCCGCCGGCGCGGCTTCGCCCAGCGTGTGGATGTGGGCCATCACGTCGTGGCGCAGGGCCCGCTCGTGCTCAGCCGCCCGGGCGAAGTCGATGTCGTCCAGGTGGGCGCGAAGCTGGGTGACGGCCTCGTCGGGGATGTCCAGGCCGAGCTGCTGTTCGCTCTCCGCGAGTGCCAGCCAGAGCCGCCGCCAGGTGGAGTGCTTGAACTGCGGGCTGAACAGGGCGGCCATCTCGTCGGAGGCGTTGCGCTCGACCAGGGGCGAGGTGTAGATGTCGTGGCGCGTTTCGGGACGGCTCTTGCTCACGGGTCGCCTCCTTGAACCGGGTGGCAGTGTAATTGGAAACGAGCGTCAAGACAATCCCGCAAGGCAGGTTCACTCTGGCGTCACGCCGGCAGAGTGGTAAAGTGAACGACCCTGAGCACGGGAGGAGACATGATCCAGCGCATCGCGATGATCGGCGACGGGGCCATGGCCACGGTCAGTTCGAACCTGCTGGTCAGCAAGGGCTGCCGCGTCACCCTCTGGGGCTTCTTCCCCGAGCACATCCAGGAGATGGTGCAGGACCAGGAGAACCGCCGCTTCCTGCCCGGCGTGCGGCTGTCGTCGCAGCTCAAGCTGACGACCAACGCCGCCTCGGCCTTCGATGGCGCGGACCTGATCGTGTCGGCTGTCCCCTGCCAGTTCATGCGCGGCGTCTGGCGGCAGTTGGCTGAGCACGTCCCGCCCGGCGTCCCGGTCGTCAGCGTCGCCAAGGGCATCGAGAACGACACGCTGCTTCGGCCGACGCAGATTCTCACCGACGTCCTGGGCGATCGCCCGGTGGCCGCGCTGAGCGGGCCGAGCATCGCGACCGAGTTGGCCAAGTGCCTGCCAGCCACCGTCGTCGCCAGCTCGGCTGACTCCGAGTTTGCCAGGACCGTCCAGCAGGTCTTCACGACTCAGTGGTTCCGCGTCTACACCAACACCGACCTGGTCGGCGTCGAGTTGGCTGGGGCGACCAAGAACGTGATCGCCCTGGCTGCGGGCATGGTGGACGGCCTGGGCGCCGGCGACAACGCCAAGAGCGCCCTGCTGGCCCGCGGGCTGGTCGAGATTACCCGCCTGGGCGTGGCCCTGGGCGCGGAGCGCGAGACCTTCTTCGGCTTGGCCGGCCTGGGCGACCTGGTCACCACCTGCATCAGCCCGCACGGCCGCAACCGCACCGCCGGCGAGCGCATCGGCAAGGGCATGAAGGTGAAGGACGTGCTGGACAGCATCGAGTCGGTCGTCGAGGGCGTGCCCACCACCAAGAGCGTGATCCAACTGGCTGACCGGCACGACGTGGAGATGCCCATCACCCGCGGCATCTACCAGATTCTCTTCGAGGACAAGGATGTCATCGAGGCGGTCACCCAGTTGATGAGCCGCTCGCTCAAGCCCGAGGCAATCTAGAGTGAAGGGGAGGATCGGGGGGCAGGGGGGGACGGGTTGCCTCGGTGATCCGGTGCTTCAGTTCCCGCGCAATCGCGACGCCAGCCGACGGAAAATTCGCGTGCCCGCCTGGCGGATGTCCCGCGGACGCAGGACCGTCGTCCAGAAGAACCGCCCCACGCCCTCGGGCCAGCCGCCTTCGCCCTCCGGTTTGGCCGGGATGCGCACGACCAACTCCGGATGGCGCAGCCCCCACTCGATGAACCGGGAGGTTTCCTCGATCATCCGCTGCCGGCTGGCGTCGTGGATGTTGTCGGCGACAGGGATCATGGGCTCCGTCGGCGTCGCCCCGGAAGCGGGGCTCGTCCGCCGCTGCCGCCATTATACGCCCCCGTCCGGCCAGGCCAAGTGCGCGTTCGGTCCGGCGGCCGGGGCTGCTCAGGGCGCGTCGGCCTCGACGCCGGCCGACTCCTGCTCGTCGGCCATCTGGTGCATGATCTCCTTCTGCCGCTTCTGCTGCTGGAGCGCCAACTGCTGAGCCAGGTTGCGGACCAGCCTGGGGCTGCCCCACTGCCGCACGGCGTCGGTCGCCTCGGCCTTGTCGGCGGGCTCGCCCTGAATCATCCGCACCGCCAGCTCATGGGCGGCCATCGGCCCGCCGTCTTCGACCAACTCGCGGGCGGTCATCTTCTGAGCCTGGGCCGGCGACAACTCGGGGGCTTCGTCCTTGGCGTTGCCGGCGGCCGGCTTGACGACCCATACCACCAGGCCCAGCACGCCGAGCACCATGCAGCCGACGAACAGGTAGAAGCCCCGACCCCGCGGCTCGCGTACGGGCGGGTCGAACAGGATCGGGCTGAAGGACCCGTCCGCGGCGTCGCCGCAGTCGGGCGGTGGGGCGTCGTTGCCGGGCGGACCGGGCGCAGCGCCAACATCGGGAGTCGGAGGCTGCTGGTTCACGACAGAGTGTATTCCCATGCCGGCTGCGGCGATCTGAACGGCGCCGGCGTTGTGGGAAGCGTAGGATATGGGCGGCCTGCGGGCAAATCGGTCCGCCCCAGGAACCTGCGTCTGGTCCTGCCGGGCCCAGACGGTTATCGGCCCGGGCCGCCGGCATGGAAATTCCTTGCTCGTCGGCGGGAACCCCGGCTAGAATCCAAGGTCTAAGCTGCCTGTCCGTCCGTCTTCGCGTGCGACCGACTTACGCCGACGGGAGCCATGCGACCCACTGCCCTGGCCATTCTGTTGCTCACGCTCACGCCATTGGCGGCGACCGCAAATGACTCTGCGCCAACCACGCAGCCCGACCAGGCGGCCTGGATGCTCGACTATCTCGGCCACCTGTTCGACCTGCCGCCCGAGCAGCAGAGCGAGGTCCGCCTGCGGATGAAGGCCGAGCCGGACCTGCCGGCCAAGCTCGCTGCCCTGCTCAGCCACCAGGACCCGCAGGTGCGGGCGACCTGCCTGGCGCTGATCCGCGACGACTACGGCGACTTGGCCGTCGTCTCCGGCGTGCAGGAACTGCTGGCCCGCGAGATGCTCAAGCCCGGCGGCGGCGACGCAGCCGTCATCGCCTCCTGCTGCCAGATCCTCTCGGAATGGCCGCAGTGGGACTCCATTCCCGTCCTGATCGACACGCTCAAGAACGAGCCGGCCTCCGCGCCCGTGAAGCTGGCGCTCCTGGCCCGCAGTCCGTCCGACCGTCTGCCCTGGCGGCAGGCGGACCTGGCCCTGCGGCAGATCACCGGACACTGGCCGCTGCCCGAACCGACTCCGCCCGGCGCCGCCGACGAGCAGCCGGCTTCCGACGCCGCGCAGCAGGCCCAGCTCCTGGAACTCCGCAAGACCTGGGACGGCTGGTGGAACGACGTCTCGCTGGCCCGGAACATGCTGCCGATCCTTCGGCTGGAGCTGGTCTGGTACGCCCCGCTTCGCCCCGTCGACGCCGCGCGCGGCGTCCGGCAGCGGGCCGCCACCGCCTGCACGCTCTGGGTCCGGCCGACCAGCTTTACCCAGCGCTGCCGCATCAGCGGGCTGGCCGAGAGCGTCGATGACCCCGTCTGGCGATGGGAGCAGCGCGGGCGAGCGGTCCACGAGATTCCGCTGAACGCCTTCCAGTGCGACGCCGTGCAACTGGTCCGCGAGCGTCTGGCCAAGGCCGCTGCCGCGAACGCCCTGTGGATCGTCCCCCGTCCGCCCAGCGTCAGCGGGACCTGGCACGGCCGCGTGCAGATCACCGACGCCGACGGCCACAGGCTCTCGGTCGAACTGGTCGAGGCCCGCACCCCCGGCGCGACCCGCCCGCCCGACGACGTGGCCGAGGCCCTGGCCGAACTGCTCTCCCTCATCGACGCCCCGTGAAATCCGCGTTCCTCCGACCTGCCTGACGGGTCCGCGCTTGTGCACCGGCCGGCCGCCGCGTTACCATTTCGCCTCATGTCTATCCTCCTCTGCATGCTGACGTGCGCCCCGGGCCTGCCGGTCGGCGCAGATGGCTCGCCGGACGCCGAATCGGTTCGCCGGCTGCTCCTGCACCTTGACCTGGATCGGCCGGAACTGGCCAAGGTAAGGGCCGCCGCGACGCCCGAGGCGGCGGCTGCGGCGCTGCTGGCGTTCTACCGCGCCCGTGACGGCGCGGGGTTCCGCCACCCCGTCGATCGCGCCCGGCGCACGAAGGTCCTCGGCCACTACGCCTCGCCTGCTTCGATTAAGCTGGCTGACGAGGCCTGCCGCAATATCCTGATCACCGGCGCCAGCTACCCGCCGCGCGACTTCGGCGACCGCATCGACTGGGCCCACAACCCGACGCGCGACAACGAGTGGCTCTGGCAGCTTCACCGCCACAGCAGTTGGGACCGCCTGGCTGACGCCTACTGGCACAGCGGCGACGAGAAGTACGTCGGCGCGTTCACCCGCCAGTTTGCCGACTGGGTCGCCCGCAACCCCAACGACGGGAAGCACGACTACGCCTGGCGGACCATCGAGGCGGGCATCCGCGGCTATCGCTTCATCGGCCTGTTCCAGCACTTCCTGGACGCCGACGCCTTCAGGCCCGCGGTGCTGGTCGCGTTCATGAACTCCTGTCGCGATCACGCCGTCTTCCTGCACGACGCCCTGGGCAAACGGCCGGAGGGCAACAACTGGCGGCTGATGGAGGCCGAGGGGCTTGCGTTCGTCGCGATCTGCTTCCCGCAGTTCAAGGATGCCGCCGCCTGGCGCAAGCGGGCGTTCGGCGTGCTCAACGCCCAGATCGCCCGGCAGGTCCGGCCCGACGGCATGCACTACGAGCAGTGCTTCAACTACCACAAAGGCTGCATTTCCTGGCTCGCCCGAACAGCGCAGCTCGCCCGGGCCAACGGCTGCGAGCACGAGTTTGGGCCCGACTACTTCAAGCGGATCGAGTCGATGGTCGCCGCCCTGGCGGTGATGAGTTTCCCCGACGGCACGACCGCCCAGTTCGGCGACACCTCCAGCCCGGTAAACGTTCGCGACGCCGTCAAGCCCTGGGCCGACTTCTTCGACCGCGACGACTTCCGCTTCTTCGCGTCGGCCGGCAAGATCGGCCAGCCGCCGGCTGACTCCGCCGTCGCGCTGGCTGCCAGCGGCTTCTATTCGCTGCGGTCGGACTGGGGGCCTGACGCGACCTGCCTGGTGCTCAAGTGCGGGCCTGACGGCGGCTGGCACTGCCAGCCCGACAACGGCTCGTTCGAACTCTTCGCCGGCGGGCGTCGGTTGACCCCCGACAGCGGGACCTACATCTACAGCGGCGACGACGCCGGCCGGGCCTGGTTCCGCCGAACGGCCGCGCACCAGACCCTCACGCTGAACGGCGCGGACTCGGCCTACGCCCCCAAACTCCTGCTCTTTGAGCCCGGCCGGACGCTGGACGCGCTGGTCGTGCAGAACGCCTCCTACAAGCGGCTGACGCACCGCCGCGCGGTGCTCTTCGTCGACCGCCGCTTTTTCGTCATCGTCGACGACGCGATCGGCGAGGCAGCCGGCCGCGTCGATGTTCACTTCACGCTGGCCCCGGGCAAGGCCGTCATCGACGCGCCTGGCCTGTCCGCGCGCACCGACCTGGAAGGCGGGACCAACCTGCTGATCCGCGCCGCAGGCGAGGGATTCACGCTCGCTCAGGAGAAGGGCGAGGTCTCGTTCCACTACGGCAGCCGCGAGCCGCGGCCGGCGGTGGCCATCGGATGCGCCAAGGATGTTCTGACCGCAGCCGTGAGGCTGGTCTCGGTGCTCATCCCGCACCAGGGCAAGCCGCCCGAGGTCGCCATCTCGCCCGGGCAGGGCGTTGCCGGCGGCGACCGCGTTGAATTGACGGTGACGGTCGGTTCGACGCGCGCGACGCTCGGCTACGACCTGGCGAAGAAGGAAGCCTGGCGCCGCTGAGCCGCCGAGAAGAGAAGATGGCCCTTCGTGGCAGATATCTTCTCTCCGGCAGGCCTGCACTTGTGTCGCCGCGCCGGACTGCGGTACAATCAAACGAAGATGCGACGGCTCGCCTTCATGCTGATGGCCCTGGCGCCGGTGCTGGCTGCGACGGCGGATGATGCCGTTCCCGCGTCTCAGCCGGACGGCCGCGTGCTGGGGACGATCACCGGTCGGCTTACGCCGGCTGACGCGGTCAAGGGCGTCGAGTGCATCGACCGCGAGTTCAACCTGCCTTATCGCGTCGAGTGGGACGCCAAGGCCGGGCGGTTCACCGTGCCGGCTGTCGCTCCGGGGCGGCGATACGACCTGACGGTTCGCACTTCCGACGGCAAGACCTTCCGCGGCGTGGACCTCTCGTTCGAGGAGGACCCGCTGCTTCGGCTGGTCCGAAAGCAGCGGGGTGACGCCCCCGAGGAGCCGCCCGGCCCGCTGACCGAAAAGGACCGCGGCGAGATCGACGACGTTGTGACGAAGATCGAGAGCTTCGAGAATGCCAAGCGGATCATGGAACTGGCGGGTGATCACAGCCGGGCGACGGCGCTGGTGGAGCTGCGCCGCACGACGCCCTTTCACAGCGGGCGGGCGGGCGAGCAGATCCGCCGCGTCGAACTTTGGTACTTCAAGTTCCAGTACGGCGGCTGGGCCAAGGTTCCCAACGCCGAGCGGGTGCTCTCGCGCGAGCGGGCCCCGGCGGCGCAGATCGAGCAGTTGATCCGCACCGAAATCTTCGTGCAGCAACTGGGCGGCATCCTCGTCGGCGACGACGGACGAAGCCCGCCGCTGGAGGTGAACCTGCCCGGCTACCCGGCGGCGGCGACCTCGCAGCCCGACGACGCCACCGGCCAATCCAAGACGCCATCGGGGGATCAACCGTGAGCCGCACGCCTGATACGACAATTCCCGCGCCCGACACCGCCGCAGCCGAGGCCCAGGCCGCCCGGCGCGAGCGGTTCTGGAATCGGCTGACCGTCATCATCATCGCGGCGATGATCCTGCTGTGGGCGGTCGGGCTCTACTACCGCCGCGAGGTGCGAGCCAACTATGGCGCGTGGCGGCTGGCTCACGCGTCCACCCTCGCCGACCGCGACCGCTGGGCCGACTACATGGTCGCCCAGGACCTGGCTGCCCTGTCCCCGGCGATCCGGCTGAGCCGCGACGACCGGGCGGCCGTCCGCGCCGAGGCGGTCAAGGTGCTGGTCACCGTTGCACGCAAGCACTACGAGGACGCCCGCGAGGGACACGATTCCTGGCCGACCGTCACCGGCCGCTTCCGCGACCTGCTGGACGATTCCGACGGCGAGGTCCGCATCTGGGCCGTCGAGGGCGTCGGCGACGTGCGCGACACAGCCAGCGTGGACAAGCTGGCCGAGATCGCCCTCACCGTTGACGCCGCGACGCCTGCGGAGATCGCCGGCGACGAGGTCCCCGTCGGCTCGCTGCTCGGCCAGCGAGCGACGGCAAGGCTGGCGCAGATCGGCCCGCATGACAAGATCCTGCCAATGCTCAAGCGCATTCTCGTCGAGGCGAAGAACCCCGACGTCCGCGTGCAGGCGATCGACAGCGTCTGGTTCGACCTGACCCCCGGCGAGCTGACGAAGCTCGCCGACGTCCTGCACGACGTTCGGCCGGTGCTCGTTCGGCCGGAGTCGGAGATGCTCGCGATGAACCCGGCTGTCCAGCAGATGATCGGCCGGGCCCTGGGCGAAGGCGTGGAACTGGAAGACCCGTCGGCCGGGCCGACCACGCAGCCCGACGCGCTGGGGCGGAGGCCCACCGTCGCCGACTACGCGGTGAAGGTGCTCCGCCGCGTAACCGGGCGGGAGTTCGGTTTCGACGCCCACGCCCCCGAGGCCGATCGCGAGGCGGCGATCCGACGTTGGAAGCAGTACCTTTCCCGCGAAGGCGCGTGAGTCGCGAGGGCCGCATGATTCAGCCCGGCTCCCATTTCGGCGCGACGATTCTGAACGACATCCCCATCCGCATCAGCCGCGAGGACGTCTATCGCAGTCTCGGCTACGGCCGCAGCGGCGGCCGCCCGGACGCGGGAACCGCCGGCCTGATCGAGTCGCTGATCGCACGCGGGACGGAGTTGGCCCGGCCGCGGGCGATCTACCGCATCTGGCCGGTGGCGTCGGTGGACGCAGGCCACGTCGAGCTGGAGGGCGGGGCACGCTTCCGCGGGGCGATCGGTCAGTACATCGGGCCGGCGTCGCACGTTGCGCTGTTCGTGGCGACGGTGGGACCGGAGATCGAGGCCGAGAGCCAGCGGCAGATGCGCGACGGCAACCTGCTGGAGGGGGCGGTTCTGGACGCGGTGGGCAGCGACGGCGCGGAGCGGGCGGCTGAAGCAGTCAGCGCCACGGTGGCCGCCGACGCGACGGCCATCGGGCCCCAGTTCGCGACGACGCCGCGCTACAGCCCGGGCTACTGCGGCATGCACCTGACGCAGCAGCGGACGCTGTTCGGCGCGATCGACGCCGCCGCTGTCGGCGTGAGCGTCAGCGAGGTCTGCCTGATGAGCCCGATCAAGTCGGTGAGCGGCCTGATCGGCATCGGCGAACGGCTGGCCGTCGACGACATCGGCACCCCCTGCCAGCGCTGCGGCAAGACCGATTGCATGATGCGAAGAGAATAGCCTCCCACGAAGGGCCACGAAGGACCACGAAGAAGAGGGAAAAGGGGAACCGCCAAGTCGCCAAGGGGGGAGCGCCAAGAACGCCAAGAAGAGAAAGGGATCTTGAGTCGGACAAGAGAGTCTTTCCCCCTCTCTCTCATTCCCTCTTCTCTTGGCGCCCTTGGCGTCTTCCCTTGGCGTCTTGGCGGTACTTCTTCGCTTCGTGGGAGAACTCTTCTCCCCGGAATTCATCTAAGAAACTATCAGCCGGCACGTCTTCAAGGTGGATGTGCGACGCATGCGGCACATGCCTCGGGGGCCTCGATGAACGACGACGAATCGATCGGTGAACGGCGGCGGTGGGTGGCTGAGGCGGTCGATCGCTACGGCGACGAACTGACGCGCTACGCGTGTCGGCTGACCGGCGACCCGGAGAGCGCCCGCGACGTGGTGCAGGAGACCTTCGTGCGTCTCTGCCGCCAGCGGGTCGAGCAGGTGAACGGACATCTGGGGGCCTGGCTTTACACCGTCTGCCGCAACCGGGCCTTGGACGTGCAACGCAAGGAGAAACGCATGGGCAGGGCAAGCGAGACCGTATTGGCGACGCAGGCCGACGCCGCCCCGCCGCCGCCCGCGGCCGCTGAGAGCAACGAGTCGGCCGCCCGGGCCCTGACGATGCTGGACGACCTGCCGGCCAACCAGGCCGAGGCCATCCGTCTGAAATTCCAGGCCGGCTTCAGCTATCGCCAGATCGCCCATGTGCTGGGCACCAGCGCCGGCAACGTCGGGTTCCTGATCCACGCGGGCCTCAAGACGCTGCGGGCGAGACTGAAAGTGAACTGAGAGGAAACCCTCACCCCGGCCCTCTCCCCGGGAGGGAGAGGCGGGAGATGGAGAAACGACCATGAACTGTCAGCAGACCGAAGAGAAACTGACCGCGTTCGCCCTGGAGGAATTGCCCGACGCCCAGCGGCGGAAGGTGCAGGCCCACCTGGCTGACTGCGAGGCCTGCCGGGCGGCGCTGGCCGACATCTGCGCCACCGCCGACCTGCTCCGCGAGGGGCTGGCCGGGGAGCCGCCGCTGAAGCTGACCGACGCCCAGCGGGCGCTGATCGAACTGGCGGCGTCCACGCGGCCGTGGCCGGAGAGCGTCCCGCCGCCGCCGCACGTCCGGGCGCTGCGGTGGTTGGCCGTCGCGGCTGCGGCCGCCTGCCTGATGCTCAGTTCGGCGGCCGTCGCCTGGTGGGGCCGAGGCCAGGCGGATACGGACCGGGTCGCGGCTAACTCGCCCAACGCGAGCGATATGGCGGAGCGGCGCGGCCAGTATTCTTACGACGACGTACTCGACAAGGAACCCCGCACGCGGCTGGCGTTCGAGGGGGATAAGAAGGATCCGCGGGATGACGCCGGCAAGAGCGGCGCCGTGGTAACTGAGGGGGCGCCGACACCGGGCCCGGCGCCGACAGGAACCCCCCAATCGGCCCCGCCCGATGTGGGTGTGACAGGCTACGGCGATGTTCCCAGTCCTGTCACCCCCCCGGCGGCTTCCCCATCGCGGCCCACGAACGAGGAAGTGGTCCTTGCGTTCTCGTCTGAGAAGGACTCGAAGTGGGCTCGGCGCGACGACAGGGATAGGCGATCGCCGTTGCTGCATTTTAGCGAGGCCCTGACTCCTGATGAGGGCCTAGAAAAGGGGAAGGATGGCAAGAAGCTCGATGCGCAGGGCCGCGAGTCGCCCAAGGACTACCGGGGGCTGAACGCCGAGGAGTATGACCGCATCGTGGACAACCCGTTCCTCGACTCGATGGGCAACCCGCTGAGCACCTTCAGCATCGACGTGGACACGGCCAGCTACTCGAACGTCCGCCGCTACCTGACCGGCGGCCAACTCCCGCCGCACGGGGCGGTCCGCATCGAGGAACTGATCAACTACTTCCACTACGACTACCCGCCGCCGGACGACGGCGAACCGTTCGCCGCCAGCATCGAGATCGCCGGCTGCCCGTGGGACCTCAAGCATCGGCTGGCGCGGATCGGCATCAAGGGCCGCGTGATCCCCGCGGACAAGCGGCCGGCGACCAGCCTGGTCTTCCTGCTGGACGTCAGTGGGTCGATGGACCAGTACAACAAGCTGCCGCTGGTCATCAAGTCGATGAAGAAGCTGGTGGGCGGGCTGGGCGAGAACGACCGCGTCGCGATCGTCGTCTACGCCGGGGCCGCGGGCCAGGTGCTGCCCAGCACCACCTGCGACCACCAGGAACTGATCGTCAAGGCGCTGGACGGCCTGCACGCCGGCGGCTCGACCGCGGGCGGGGCGGGCATCCAACTGGCCTACAAGACGGCCGTCGACAACTTCATCAAGGGCGGGGTCAACCGCGTGATCCTCTGCACCGACGGCGACTTCAACGTGGGCGTCACCGACCGCAGCGAACTGCTGCGGATGATCGAGAGCAACGCCAAGAGCGGCGTGTTCCTGACGGTGCTCGGGTTCGGCATGGGCAACGTGAAGGATGCGACGCTGGAGCAACTCGCGGACAAGGGCAACGGCAACTACGGCTACATCGACAACGAGAAGGAGGCCGAGAAGCTGTTCGTCGAGGAACTGTCCGGCACGCTGGTCACGATCGCCAAGGACGTGAAGATCCAGGTGGAGTTCAACCCGAAGCGCGTGGTGGCCTATCGGCTGATCGGTTACGAGAACCGCATGCTGCGGGCTGAGGACTTCAACGACGACACCAAGGACGCGGGCGAGATCGGGGCCGGGCACACGGTGACGGCGCTCTATGAAATCGTGCCGGTCGCGGACCAGGTCGCCAAGCCCGTGATGGCCGACGTGGACCCGCTGAAGTATCAGAAGCCGGCCAGCCTGGCCGACGCCGCCGACAGCGACGAGATGCTGACGCTCAAGCTGCGGGCCAAGGAGCCCGACGGCGAGGTGAGCAAGCTGACGCAGTTCCCGGCCAGGGACGGCGGGAAGAAGTACGGCGAGGCGTCGCGCGACTTCAAGTTCGCCGCCAGCGTCGCGGCCTTCGGCATGCTGCTGCGGGATTCCCAGTACGCCGGAACCGCCAACTGGGACACGGTGATCGAACTGGCTGGCGAGGGCAAGGGCGACGACGCCCGCGGCCGCCGGGCTGAGTTCATCGACCTGGCCAAGCAGGCCAAGAAACTCAGCGGGAAGTGAGATCAGCCGCGAAGACGCGGAGGAGATTGGCCACGGATTTCACGGATTACACGGATAAGACAAGAAGACGACGCCCGATTCCGGGGGGAATCGGGCGTCGTTTTATGTGGTCTTCATTCTGTCCGCGTAATCCGTGGCAATTCCTCTCCGCGTCTTCGTGGTGGCTCAGGCCTTCGCCGAGACGGGCGTCTGGCGCGGGCGGAGGTTGAGGCCCTTGCACCAGCGCTCGCGGACGGTGTCGATGTAGTAGTCGTAGTAGGCCAGCGGCACGTCGGGGCTGACGCGGTGGTCGCAGAAGCTGACGTAGCCGCCCTGCTCGATCAGCGGGGCGAGGCGGTCGATCTCGGCGCTGATGGCCTCGCGGCTGTGAGCGAGGATCCGCTTGGAGAAGCCGCCCATCATGAGCAGGTCGCGGCCGTACTGCTTGCGCAGCTCGACGACGTCCAGGCCCCACGTGCCGACCTCGATCGGGAACATGCAGTTGACCCCGGCGTCCAGCCAGTGCGGGACGAGCAGCCGCGGGTCGCCGTCGCAGTCGAGGTAGATCACGTCGATGCCGGCCTTGCGGAACCGCTCGGTCAGCCGCTTGTAGTGCGGGACCATGACGCGCTTGAAGGTGGCCGGGCTGACCAGCGGACCGGCGCGGTAGCACATGTCCTCCCACATGCTCACGGCGTCGAACTGCACCTCGTTCAGCGCCCGCTCGACCGTGCCCAGGATGCAGTCGGCGACGGTCTCGACCATCTCCTCGAACAGGGCCGCGTCGTCATAGATGACGTAGCTGACGGCCTCCATGCCCATCCAGTCGCGGATCCAGCCGTAGAGGCTGCCGCCGTTGATGACAACGGGGTAGTCGCGTTCCTTCCATCGCTGGACGCGGTCGGCCCAGTCCTTGGGGTAGCGGGCGGCGGTGTTAGGGACCAGGCGCGGCTTGTAATGCTCCTCCCAGCTTGCCCGGTCCTTGAGCAGGTGGTCGATCTCGTGGGGGATGGTGCGGCCTTTCTTCTGCCGCAGGACGGTGACGCCGTCGGACTGCCGCTCGACGATGCGGTTCTCGGTCTCCTCGATGACCTGCCGGGGAAAGCCGGGGCTCAGGGAGATGTTCAGGCCCGCCGCGGTCCAAAAACTGTCCAGGCCGAAGTAGGCGTCCATGTCGGTGCCGCGCGGCAGGCCCTGGCCATACCAGTTGTCCAGCGTGTCTTCGGTGTAGCTGAAGTCCGTGAAGAAGGCCCGGTCGGGGCTGCCGTAGTGCATCACTTCGAGGAATCGCCGGCGGTCGTTCATTGCCTGTTTCCTGCTTCAGGGGACGAGCCCCGCGCGGCCAATCCGACGCGGCGGCGCCGTCCATCAAGGCGGGCCATCGTCGCTCAGGAGAGGGGGTCGCGTCAACCCCCTTGCGAAATGTATGGGTTCTGCGCGGCGGAATTGTATAATGAAATGGTTGAGCCTCAGGCGGTGCATTCGGCGGCTGCAACTCTGTCGCCCGAGGTCTTGGCCGGAGCACGCCTGCCACTTTCAATTCGTTCGGCCTTTCCGTCGCCGGATTCCGGCGCGCGGGCGAGTGCCATTCTCCAACGCCTCACTCGCGGGGAAAGAGGTGGCGGCCATGTTCCTGGAAGACGGCGCCCGCGTGGGAATCATCGGCGGAGGGCCCGCCGGCTCGATGACGGCCTTCTTCCTGCTCACGTTCGCGCAGCGGGCCGACCTGAAACTGGCCGTGGACGTCTACGAGCCGCGCGACTTCCTCGAGCCCGGACCGGCCGGGTGCAACATGTGCGGGGGCATCGTCTCCGAGCCGCTGGTGCAGACGCTGGCGGTCGAAGGCATCCGCCTGCCGCCCAGCGTGGTGCAGCGGGGCATCGATTCCTATGTGCTGCACCGTGGCAGCGAGACCGTGAACATCGCGACGCCGCTGAGCGAGAAGCGAATCGCCGCCCTGCACCGCGGCGGCGGGCCGCGGGGTTTCCGCGAGATGCAATATGGCGGACTGGACGGCTACCTGCTGGGTCTGGCACGCGATCGGGGCGCCCGGGTGATCGCGGCCAAAGTCCGCCAGTCCGGCCGCGGGGAGGACGGGCGTCCCTGGCTGGGGACGGGCAAGGAGCGGCAGACCTACGACCTGGTGGTCGGCGCCAGCGGCGTGAATCCCGGCGACTGGTCGCTTTACGAGAACCTGGGCTTCCGATGCCGCTCGCCCCGGACGGCCCGGACCTACATCACCGAGATCCGCCTGGGGGCCGAGCAGATCGGCAGCCACTTCGGCAATGCCGTTCACATCTTCTTCGACAACATGCCCGGGCTGGACATGGCGGCGATCATCCCCAAGGGCGAATTCGTGACCATCTGTCTGCTGGGCGAGGGCATCAACCAGGAGTTGATCCAGGCGTTCTGCGACAACCCGGCGGTGCGGGCCTGCTTTCCCCCGACCTGGGACGGGCAGGCGGGCTCCTGCCGGTGCTTCCCGAAGATCAACATCAGACCGGCCGACTTTCCCTGCCTCGGACGTGCGGTACTGGTGGGCGACTGCGGGGCGACGCGGCTTTACAAGGACGGGATCGGGGCGGCCTACCGGACAGCCAAGGCGGCTGCAACGACGGCGGTCTTCTCGGGGGTGTCGCACGCGGCTTTTGCCCGGCACTATCGGCCGGTCTACCGGTCGATCATCCGCGACAACCGGTACGGCTGGGCGATCTTCATGATCGTGGACCTCATCAAGAAACTCGAGCCCCTGGCTCGCGGGGCGCTGAGCATGACGGCCAAGGAGCAGTCGCAGCCCGAGTCGGCGCGGCGGATGAGCGTGGTCATGTGGGATATGTTCACGGGCAGTGCGCCGTATCGGGATGTGTTCTTCAAGACGCTGGACCCGAGGTTCTGGGCGCGGTTCATGTGGGAGACGGCCAGGAACCTGCGGGCCCGGCGACCGCGTCCGCCAGAGGAGGCATGACATGAACGAGGGCATGCTGGGCAAGCAGTACGGCGACGGCGAGATCATCTGCCGCCAGGGCGAGGTCGGCCAGTGCATGTACGTCGTCCTGGACGGTTGCGCCCAGGCCGTCTCCGAGCGGGAGGGGCGTGAAGTTGTGCTGGGCCGCGTGGAAGCCGGCGAGGTCTTCGGCGAGATGGCGATTTTCGACAAGCGTCCACGGTCGGCGACCGTGCGGGCCTGCGGGGCGGCGCGCGTGTTGACGCTGGACAAGCGACTGTTTCTCAAGCGAGTTCACGAGGACCCGTCGTTCGCGTTCGGCATCCTCCAGAAGATGTCCGAGCGGATCCGCCACCTCGACGCGGAACTGTCGCGGCTGAAGCAGGGGAGTGGCGGCTGATTCCCCGCCCCGGCCGGTCTGGGCGAGGCATTTGGGCGATTGTGATGCAGGAAGAATGGCGGATAATCACACCATGACGGGCTCCTCGGACGAAGACACGCGGCCGCTCATCCTGCTGACCGGGGCAACCGGCTACGTGGGCGGGCGACTGCTCCGCGCCCTGGAGGCCGACGGACGGCGGGTCCGCTGCATGGTCAGGGGCGCGGGCCGACTGGCCGGCCGGGCTTCGCCGCAAACGGGCGTCGTTGAAGGGGAGGTCCTGCGTCCGGAGTCGCTGGCGGCGGCGCTGGCGGGCGTGCACACGGCCTACTACCTCATCCACTCCCTGGGCTCGGAGCAGCAACTGGCCCGGAACGATCGCGCTGCCGCCCTGAACTTTGCGTCGGCTGCCTGCGATGCCGGCGTTCGGCGCATCGTCTACCTCAGCGGGCTGGGCGATCCGGACCAGAAGCTCTCGCCGCACCTGCACAGCCGCCAGGAGGTCGGCCGGGCGCTCCGCCTTTCGGGCGTCGAGGTGATCGAATTCCGCGCGTCGATCCTGATCGGGTCGGGCAGCCTTTCGTTCGAGATGGTCCGCTACATGGTCGAGCGCGTCCCGGTCATGTTCGCGCCGCGATGGGTGTCGATCCCGGCCCAGCCGATCTCGATCACCGATCTGATCCGCTACCTGGTCGCCGCCCTGGACCTGCCGCCGGGGGAAAGCCGGATTTTCGAGATCGGCGGGCGCGACCGGATCGCCTATGCCGGGATTCTGCGGGAGTATGCGCGGCAGCGCGGTCTCAGGCGTGCGATCGTTCCGCTGCCGGTGAATACGCCGGAGCTGTCCACCCTGTGGCTGTCGCTGGTTACGCCGCTGCACCTGCGCGCCGGCCGGAAACTGATCGACCTGGTCCGCCACCCGGCGCTGGTCCGCGACGACGCGGCGCTGAAGGTTTTCGACATCCGGCCCCAGGGCATCCGCGAGGCGATTGCCGAAGCGCTGGCCAACGAGGACGAGCGGTTCGCCCAGACGCGCTGGTCGGACGCGAGGAGTTCGACGGACAGCCGGCGCGGCTGGTCGGGAGTGAAATTCGGCTCCCGCCTGGTCGACTCGCGCAGCGTCCATCTGGACATCTCGCCGGCCCGAGCATTCGCGCCGATCCGCTGCATCGGCGGGACGACGGGGTGGTATTACGGCAACTGGCTGTGGCGGCTGCGAGGCTTGGCCGACCTGCTGGTCGGCGGCGTGGGAATGCGCCGCGGGCGGCGGAGCCCGTGGATGCTCCAGGTGGGCGAAACGCTCGATTTCTGGCGTGTGGAGGCGTTCGAGCCGGACCGGATGCTCCGGCTGTCGGCGGAAATGAAGGTGCCCGGACGGGCGTGGCTTCAGTTCGAGGTCGAGCCGGGCGGCGGGGGCGCGACGATCCGTCAGACAGCGATCTTCGATCCCGTGGGACTGTGGGGGCTGCTCTATTGGTACCTTCTCTATCCGATCCATGCGATGATGTTCCGCGGGATGCTGCGACGGATCGCGGCTCGCGCCCTGGCCGGCGAGGGTGCGTCCGGAGCGCCCGAATCGGAACCTGCGGGAAAATGAACAGGCCCGGGGAAGGCCTCCCCGGGCCTGGACAATTGCATGCGGATCGGGCGGGGTTACGCCTTGACCAGGGCGCGGGCGATATCGACCGCGGAGGCGGCGTCGGGGGCGTAGCCGTCGGCGCCGATCTTGTCGGCGTATTCCTTGGTGACCGGCGCGCCGCCGATCATGATCTTCAGCCCGCTCATGCTGCTGGACCGCACTTCCTTGATGACCGACTCCATCATCGGCATCGTGGTAGTCAGCAGGGCCGAGAGACCGACCAGTTGGGCGTTGTTTTCCTTGGCGGCCCCGATGAACTTGGCCGGCTCGACGTCGACGCCCAGGTCGACCACGTTGAAACCGGCGCCGCGGAGCATCATGCTGACCAGGTTCTTGCCGATGTCGTGTAGGTCGCCCTTGACCGTTCCGATGACCGCGGTGGCCAGCGGCTTGACGCCGGAGGCGGTCAGCACGGGCTGGAGCTGCTCCATGGCCATCTTCATCGCGCGGGCGGCGATGAGCACCTCAGGGACGTAGAACTCGTTGGCCTTGAACCGGCGACCCACCTCGTCCATTCCGGCGACCAGGCCCTTCTGGAGCACGTCCTCGGGCGCCGTCTTCTCACCCAGGGCCTGCTTGGTCAACTCGACCGCCTTGGTGTGATTGCCGGAAATGACGGCATCGGCCAGTGCCTTGAGATCGGCCATGTCAGCGCTTCCTTTCGACATAGAGCAGGTTGCAGGGATCCAGTTTCAGCCATAACCTGCCCCGGAAATGGGCAGGTTACTCTCGCCGATTGACACGGTACAGGCGTAAAGTATAACTCCGTCTGACGCGCGTGCAACTGACTGCCTGTGGGAAAAAAAGGAAAAATCCATGCTCAGACTATTGGTCCTTGCCGGGGCCCTGGCCGCTCTCGCCGCTGCTGCCGGTTGCGCGACGCCGCCCGACAGGCTTCGCCTCCAACTGACCGTCGCCGAGACCGCCGGCGTCGACCGCGCCGCCGAGCCGGTCACCTTCGGCGTTCCCCTGCCCGAGGGCAAGGTCGCCGATCCGCAATCGCTGTGGCTGCTGGACGCCGACGGCAAGGCGCTGCCCGCGTCGTTCACCGTCGCCCAGCGCTGGCTGAGCGGCTCGATCCGCTGGCTGCACGTCCACACGCTGCTGTCGGCGACGGGCGGCCGGTCGCGCACGCTCGTGCTCACCGACGTGCCGCCGTCGGTCGGCTACAACCAGCCGCCGGCCATTCCCGGCGACGCCCGCGGCACGCCGCTGAACGCGACTGTCAGCGGGAACGAAATCACCATCGTCACTGGACCGGCAAGGGTGATCCTGTCGGGCGACACGCCCAACGTGATCGAGTCGGCCAGCTACGACCCCGGCGGGGCGTTCGCGCCGGCCAGTCAGGTGCTCGGGGGCAGCCCCATCGGCGCCAGCGTTCAGGCCGACGGCAAGCGGTACATCACCGTTCAGCCGGGCAGCGGGCGGGCGACGATCCTGGAACAGTCGTCGATGCGCGTGGTGGCGCTGGTGAGCGGGCAGTTCGGCGGGCTGGCGCCGGACGTGCCGCCGAGCCTGTCGTGGGAGGCCCGCGTGACGGCCTACGCCTTCAGCCCGGTCATCCAGATGGACTACACCGTCATCAACCGGACCGGCGCCAAGGCCGCCGACAAGATCGACATGGAGGACCTGTCGCTGCGGCTGGCTGTGCCGCTGCCGCGTCCGCAGGTGCTCATCGGCGGGGCCCGCGACGTTCGGCGGATCACGTTGGACAACACGGCGTCGATCCTTCAGGACAGCGCCGACCACTACGGCATCCGCATGAACGGCCGGGCGATCGAGGAGGGGCCGGGCAAGAGCGTCCAGCCGCTGACGACGGGGTGGATGGACCTGTCGGCCGGTGGGCGCGGCATCGCGGTTGGGCTGCGCGACTTCTGGCAGAGTTGGCCGCACCAGATTGATGCCCGGATCGACCAGACACTCGGCGCGTCGCTGCGCGTCGGGCTCTATCCGCAGGAGTCGGGCGGCCGGCAGGAGATTTATATCGGCCAGGCCCGCACGCACCACTTGACCTTCCGGCTGCACGGGGCGGTGAGCGACCCCTCGGTGCTGGCGCGGGAGATGATGGCCGCCAATCGCCCATTGCGCGTGCTGTGCGACCCGGCCTGGTACTGCGAGGGGACTAAGGTCTACGGGCCGATCGCTTCGTCCGGGGCGGACTACGGTCGGTTCCGCGACGTGGCCCGGCACTACGACGATGTCGTCGGCCAGTCGATGGCGTCGATCCTGCGGCAGGCGCACGAGGGTCGGACCGACAAGGACGTGACCCGCGACAGCTACGGCTGGATGGACTGGGGCGATACCTTCTTCCGCAAGGCCGTCGAGGGACCGATGCTGCCGCAGCCGGAGAAGAACCTGAGCTGGAACGGCAACTACTACGACTACGGCTTCGCGATGCTCTGCCAGTTCATGCGGACCGGCGATAGGCGGTTCCTGGAGACGGGGCTGCTGGCTGGGGCGTACACGGCCGACGTGTTCATCACGCACTACTTCCCCGAGCCGGCGCTGGTCGGGGCATGCCACTACTGTCCGCCGCGCTACCAGGCGGCGCTGGATGACGGCACGCCCTACGTCAGCCACGAGACCAACCACGCCAAGGTCGCATCGGTGCTGGCCCGCTGGCAGTGGCTGGGCGACTGGTGGGCGAGGCAGGCGGCCGAGGAGGCGTTCGGCAACGCGCTGATGCTGCCGGACGCCGACGAGGCTGGCTGGCGGCAGGCCCGCGGCAACGGGCACCGGCTGCGCATCCTTTGGCTGGCCTACCAGTTCACCGGGCAGAAGAAGTACCAACAGCGGGCGGCTGAGCTGATCCAACTCGGCGTCGCACACGTGCAGAAGCATCCGGAGTTCGACGTGCAGGAGGACCCGGCCCGCCGTGCACGGCAGCGGTTCATGATCGGCATCGCGCTGGAGGGCATGATCGAGCAATACTGGGATCAGCCGACGCCGGAGAACCTCCAGGCGATCCGGTCGGCCTGCGACTTCGCGATCGAGCAGAAGCTCAAGGGCTACTCGGTGAACATGGCGATGGCGCTGGGGTTCTGCTGGCAGCAGACCAACGACGTGCGCTACCTCAAGAAGATGAACGACCTGCTCCTGCTGACCGGCCCGACCGACCAGGCCAAGATTTTCGGCCAGGGGTTCCGCTCGACGCCGTGGGCGATGGGCTACCTGCACGAGGCGGCCGCGAAGGGCGTGAAACTGCCGAAGTAGGGCTTCGCGATCCGCGAATCTCGCAGGGCCCCGCCGATCGGCTGGGGCGTTTGTCTGCGCCGCCTGGCGACAGTAAGATACTTCCGACGCGACAACCAACCGCCGAGGAGGCGCTCATGTCCAATCCGATGTCCACGCCGGGGGCGTTCAGTTGGGTCGAGTTGATGACCACCGATCCCGAGGCGGCCAGGAAGTTCTACGGCCCGCTCTTCGGCTGGTCGGTCGAGCAGGCCAAGGGGTTCCACGACTACCGGATCATCAAGCTGAACGGCCAGATGGTCGGCGGCATGATGGCCATGCCCGACGGCACGCCCCCCGGCACGCCGCCGAGTTGGGGCAACTATGTGACGGTGGCCACCGTCGATGAGACCTGCCAGAAGGCGAAGTCGCTGGGCGGCAAGGTGCTGTTCGGCCCGCAGGAAATCCCGACCGTCGGCCGATTCGCCGTGCTCCAGGATCCCCAGGGCGCGACGATCATGACCATGCAGTGGGCGCAGATGTGATGCGGCGTCCGCCGCGGCGGGCCACTCGACATCTGTGCCTGTGACGTGGAAGTCGAGATTTCCTCTAGAACCACCGCCAGCCCATGCCGCGGATGGGCAGGGCGCGGATGGCTTCGCGGTCCAGTGGGGAGGTCGCCAGGCCGTCGCCGTCCAGCAGGGCGGTGTCGCCCCAGCGGCGGGCCTCATCGATCAGCCGCCTGCGCCACTGCGGCAGCAGCTTGCGTCCGTCAGCCGTCGAGGCCATGTTGACCAGCTCCTGCGGATCGTTGGCCAGGTCGTAGAGTTCCTCCGTCGGGCCTTCCTGGGCGTAGCAGTACTTCCACCGCCCGTCGAAAACCATCGCCGACTGTGTGGGGGCGTCGTCGCATTGCCCGTAGAAGACCTCGCGCACGCCCGGCCCGCCCTGGGCCAGCAGTCGGCCGATGTCGATGCCATCCACGGACGACGGCAGCGGGCAGCCGGTCAGGCCTGCCAGTGTCGGCAGCAGGTCCTGGAGCCCGACGAGTTGCTCCCGCCTCACGCCCTTCGGGCCGCCGGGCAGACGCCAGATCATCGGCACGTGCGACGAGCCTTCCAGCCAGTTGCACTTGAAATACGTGCCGAAGTCGCCCATCAGGTCGCCGTGGTCGGCCAGGTAGACGACGATGGTGTTGTCCAGTTGTCCGGAGTCGGACAGGGCCCGCATGACCCGCCCAACCTGGGCGTCCTGGAAGGTGATCAGCCCGTAGTAGTAGGCCTTGATGACCTGCCGGGCAGCCGGGCTGAGGCTGACCATTGCCCGCGTCGCCCGCTCGCGTTCCATATCCGGATTGCGGTCGCCCAGCAGCGATTCGTCGCCCGCGGGCGGGGAGACCAGCCTCGGGTCGTAGAGATTGGCGTATTCGAATGGCGGGTCGTAGGGCGAGTGCGGCTTGGGGAAACTGCACCACAGCAGGAACGGCTGGTTGGCGCGGTGGCGGCGATGGTCGGCCAGACGCTCGATCGTCCGCGTCGCGACCCAGGCGTCGACATGATGCTCCGGCGGCAGCGGCGAAGGGCACGGCCGCACGTCGTTGTTTCCGATGCCGTGGGCCCGCGAATAGCCCGGCCAGCCGACCGAGGCTAGGTAGTCAAAGTAGTCCTCCACGCCGGTCAGCCGGCCCTGCGGGTCGTACTGTCCGATGATGCGGCCGCTCTCAGCCGAGTCCCAGCCTGCAAACCCATGAACCAGCCTCGGCTGGCCGGGCGCGCTGTAGGGCACGTAGTGTAGTTTGCCGCAGGCGTAGGTGGCGTAGCCGGCGGCGGCGAAGTGCTCGGCCAGCTTGACCTGGCCGTCGCGGATGGGCCCGTCGTTGTCCTTCTGCCCGGTGGCCTTGTGGGAGTAGTTGCCGGTGGTCATACTGGCGCGGGCCGGGACGCAGATCGGGTTGGGCGTGTAGGCGTTGGCGCAGAGGACGCCGTCGGCGGCCAGCGCGTCCAGGTGCGGCGTGCGGCAGACGGGGTTGCCATAGCAGCCCAGGGCGTCAGAACGAATCTGGTCGGCACAGAGTACCAGGATGTTGGGTCTGCCGGGCATTATCGTACGCCTCCGGTGGGTAGCTGGGACGCTCCATGTATACAGTCTCGCGACGGCCGCGCCCAGCCTGGACCATTCGGACCCGGAGCCCCTCAGCTTCCGGCTCGTCGGCCAGACCGCCTGGCACTTGACAGGGCAGGGGGTTTCCACTAGCGTAACCCGTCCACAAGCACGGCAACCGGGACGGTCCTGAGTTCCCGCCAAGGTGGATGTGCCCAGACGGCAAGGAGAATCGCGACCATGGCAGCAGTCAAGGTAGGCATCAACGGTTTCGGGCGGATCGGGCGGCTGGTCTTCCGCGTGATGGCCGAGCGGCCCAGCGAGTTCAATATCGTCGCCATCAACGATCTGTTCGACGCCGACATGCTGGCTTACATGCTCAAGTACGACTCGACGCAGGGCCGGTTCAGCAAGAAGGTCGAAGCCAAGGGCGCCGCCATCGTCGTGGACGGCAAGGAAATCCCGATCCTGGCTGAGAAGGACCCGGCCAAGCTGCCCTGGGGCAAACTGGGCGCCGACGTGGTCATCGAGTCGACCGGCCGATTCACCAGCCGCGCCGCCGACGGCAAGCCCGGCTACGACAGCCACCTGGTCGCCGGCGCCAAGAAGGTGCTGCTCAGCGCCCCCGCCAAGGACAAGCCGGACGCGACGATCGTGCTGGGTGTCAACGACAGGAACCTCAAGCCCGAGCACAAGTGCGTCTCCAACGCGTCGTGCACGACCAACTCCCTGGCGCCGGTGGCCAAGGTGCTCAACGAGAAGATCGGCATCGTCAAGGGCCTGATGGTCACCGTCCACGCCTACACCAACGACCAGGCGATCCTGGACATGCCCTACAAGGACAAGCGTCGCGGCCGCGCCGCCGCCGTCAACACCGTTCCCTCGACCACCGGCGCCGCCAAGGCCCTGGGCGAGGTCGTCCCGGAGCTCAAGGGCAAGCTGCACGGCTACGCCCTGCGGATTCCCGTGCCCACCGGCTCGATCACCGACCTGACCTTCCAGGCCGCCCGCAAGACGACCGCCGAGGAGATCAACGGCCTGGTCAAGGAAGCCGCCGCCGGCGCGTTCAAGGGCATCATCGAGTACGTGACCGACCCGATCGTCTCCAGCGACATCGTGCACGACCCCCACAGCAGCATCTTCGACTCGACCAACACGATGGTCATCGGCGACGACATGGTCAAGGTGACGATGTGGTACGACAACGAGTGGGGCTACAGCAACCGGTCGGCTGACCTGGTGCTCAAGATGGCTTCGCTCTAAGACACCCACGCGAAGGACACGAAGTTCGACGCGAAGGGCCACGAAGGCGACAGAAGGGTTGAAGAGAAGACGCTTCCTTCCACACTTTCTCCTCCCCTTCGTGGCCCTTTCTTCATCTCAGTGGTCCTTCGTGTTGCACCCGAGCAGGAGAAACACCATGGCAAAGACCGTCGATCAACTGACCGTCAAGGGCAAGCGGGTTCTCATGCGCGTGGACTTCAACGTCCCGCAGGACGACAGCGGCGCGATCACCGACGACCGCCGCATCCGCATGGCCCTGCCGAGCATCAGGAACGTCCTCGAACGCGGCGGCCGGGCGATCCTCATGAGCCACCTCGGCAGACCCAGCGGCGACCCCGCTGACGCCAAGACCTACTCGCTGGCCCCCGTAGCCAAGCGGCTGGGCGAACTGCTCGGCCAGGCGGTCACGCTGGCCCCGGGCTGCACCGGACCGGCTGTCAGGAAGGCCGTCGACGCCCTCAAGGACGGCAAGGCGATCCTGCTGGAGAACCTGCGGCTGGCCGGCAGCGAGGTCGAAAGCAAGAAGAAGGACAAGAAGACCGGCGAGGTCAAGCTGGTTAAGAAGTGGACGAGCTTCGAGGAGCAGGGCGCCGCCGACATGGCCAAGGGCATCGCCGAACTGGGCGAGCTCTATGTCAACGACGCGTTCGGCACCTGCCACCGCGACCACGTCTCGATGGTCGGCGTGCCGGCGCTGCTGGGCGCCGACAAGTGCGCCGCCGGGTTCCTGGTCCGCAAGGAGGTCGAGTATCTCCAGGAGAAGCTGGCCAAGCCGGCCAAGCCCTTCGTCATGATCATGGGCGGGGCGAAGGTCAGCGACAAGATCGGCGTGATCGAGAATCTGCTGGACAAGGTCGACGTCCTGCTGATCGGCGGGGCGATGAGCTACACCTTCATGAAGGCGGCCGGCGTGCCCACCGGCAACAGCCTGGTCGAAACCGACAAGCTCGACTTGGCCAATCACATCCGCGAAAAGGCCAAGACCGCCGGCGTGCGGCTGGAGTTGCCCGTGGACTTCGTCGTCGGCGACGACCTGAAGAACCCGACCGCGACCAGCGTCGCTGTGGGCAGGATTCCCGACGGCAAGGAAGGCTTCGACATCGGACCGGCGACCGCCAAGAAGTACGCCGAGGTGCTCAAGTCGGCCAAGACCATCGTCTGGAACGGCCCGGTCGGCGTGTTCGAGACGCCAGCCTACCGCGAGGGCACCAGGGTCGTGGCTGAGGCCGTCGCGGCGGCCACCGACGCCGGGGCGGTCAGCGTCATCGGCGGGGGCGACTCGGCCAGCGCGATGGAGGTCGTCGGCGTCGATCAGCGTCTGAGCCACATCAGCACCGGCGGCGGCGCCAGCCTGGAACTGCTCGAAGGCAAGCAGTTCAACTCGCTCAAGGTGCTGGGATAGGGAACTGGAGGCCAGGGGCTAGAGGCCAGAGGCTAGTGAAGAGAGTGCATTCTCTTGCTAGCCTCTCGTCTCTAGCCTCCAGCTTCTTTCGGGACTCCGATGAACGCAACCAGCGGCAAACCGGCCCGCGAATTCCCGTCGGCTGACGGGGTGGTCATTGCTCCGTCGCTGCTGGCGTGCGACTTCCTTCGCATGGGCGAGCAACTGGCGGCCATCGAGGGGGCCGGCGTCCGCTGGCTGCACCTGGACGTCATGGACGGCCACTTCGTCGAGAACCTCAGCATGGGCCCGCCGGTGGCTGAGTCGGTCCGCAAGGGCTGGATCCACGTCCTGGACGCCCACCTGATGGTGACCGACCCGCTCAAGTATGCCCCGGCCTTCGCGGCGGCCGGCTGCGACCTGGTCAACTTCCAGATCGAGGCCGTCGCCCGCCCGCTGGAGGCGGCGGCCCGCATCCGCCAGCTCGGCCTGCGGGTGGGGGTGACGCTGAACCCCGACACGCCGGCTGACGCCATCGCCCCGCTGCTGGAGGTCGCCCCGGCTGACGGCGGGGTGGATCTCGTGCTGGTGATGAGCGTGTTCCCGGGCTTTGGCGGGCAGCGGTTCATGGAGTCGGTCCTGCCCAAGTGCGAGCAGATCCGCCGACGCCTGGGGCCCGGGCAATACCTGGAAATCGACGGGGGCATCGACGAGCGGACCGCCCCGCGGGCCGTCTCGGCAGGCGCAAACGTATTGGTGGCAGGCAGTTCCATATTCGGCCGACCCGATCCGGCCGCCGCCGTCCGGGCGATTTCCTCGGCAGTCTCCGCTTGCAGGTCGGCCTCGACTCGGCAACAATAATGCATCCGATCCATGGTCCGGGCCCGGCGTCCGGTCCCGGGGGCGGCAGCGTGAGATGATGACGATCTATCTGATCCAGTCCGGCCAGACCGACTACCAGGGCGAGGGCCGCCTCCAGGGGCGGCTGTCCATGCCCCTGTCGGCTGTCGGGCAGGAGCAGAGCGAGTCGGCCCGCCGACAGATGGCCGAGGTGGAGCTGACGGCCATCTACGCCCCCGATGACGAGGCCTCGACGGCGACGGCCAAGGCGGTCGCCAAGGGGCGGCGGATGAAGGTCCGCGTCGCTAAGGGATTGTCCGAACTGGACCTGGGGCTTTGGCAGGGCTCCACCCCCGCCCAGATCGAACACCGCCAGCCGCGAGTCTACCGCCGCTGGCTGGAGGAGCCCGCCGCCGTCACCCCGCCCGAGGGCGAGTCGTTCGAGGCCGCCTACGGGCGTGTGGCTGAGGCGGTCGATGCGATCCTGGCGCGGCATCACGAGCCCAGCGGGGCGGTGAACGTGGCGGTGGTGGCCCCGCCGATGGCGGCGGCCCTGGTGCGGTGCTACCTCGGCCGGGGCGAAATTTCGCAGGTCTGGTCGATGGTCCAGGCGTCGCCCGACGGCCCCCAGCGGTTCGAGGTCGAGCCGGTGGACCAGAGATAGCGGTAAGGCAACGAGACGATCCATTCTCCCGGGTGCAATCCACGATGGAAAACAGCAGCGAACAGAACCGCGGCAACGGCAAGGAGGCGGCCCGCCCGCCGGCCCTGCGCAACATCGCCTGGGAGGGGTTCGCCCCCAGCAAGAAGGCCGACGTGCCCGAGGGCCTCTGGATGCGCTGCCCCGGCTGCGAGTCGATGGTCTACCGCAAGATCGTCGAGGAGCAGCTCAACTGCTGCCCCGAGTGCGGCCAGCACTACCGTGTCAGCGCCCGCCGCCGGATCGAGATCACCTGCGACCCCGACAGCTTCGAGGAGTTCGCACAGGAGGTCGCCCCGACCGACCCGCTCCAGTTCACCGACCGCAAGGGCTACGCCGAGCGTCTGACGGCGGAGCAGAAGAAGACCGGCCAACTCGACGCGATCGTCGTGGGCAAGAGTTTCATCAAGGGCAGGGCGGTGATCCTCGCGGTGCTCGACCCGACGTTCATGATGGGCTCGATGGGCAGCGTCGTCGGCGAAAAGCTGACCCGGGCCATCGAGCGGGCGACCGAGGAGGATCTGCCGCTGGTGGTCTTCTCAACCTCCGGCGGCGCCCGCATGCAGGAGGGGGCGATCTCTCTGGCCCAGATGGCCAAGACCTCGGCGGCGCTGGCCCGATTGGACGACGCCGGCGGCCTGTTCATCTCCGTGCTCTGCGACCCGACGACCGGCGGCGTGACCGCGAGCTTCGCGATGCTGGGCGACCTGATCCTGGCTGAGCCCAAGGCGCTGGTCGGCTTCGCCGGCCCGCGGACGATCTTCCAGACGATCCGCGTCGAGCTGCCCGAGGGCTTCCAGCGGGCCGAGTTCCTCCAGGAGAAGGGCTTCGTCGATTTCATCGTCGATCGCAAGGACATGCGCAGCGAAATCGCCCGCATCATCGACTACGCTGGCAAGTGAGAGGGCAGGGATCCGGGGTCAGGGGTCAGTCAGACCGCCCCCTAGCCCCCGACCCCCGACCCCTTCGCCGCACCGGCTACTTCACTTCAATCGCGATTCCGCTATACTGGACGAAATTCCAGCAGAGGACGCGCGTTGGCTGAGACCGACCGACAGACCGAGGCTGCGAAATTCGAAGCCGACTACACCCCCGGGTCGGCCAGCGCCGGCATTGTGCAGCCGCGAGACGTGACCCTCGCGGGGCCGCCCGACGAGTTGACCCTCAGTTGCGGCCGAAGGCTCGGGCCCATCCGCGTCCGCTACGAGACCCTCGGTACGCTCAACGAGGCCCGCGACAACGCGGTCCTCATCATCCACGCCCTCACCGGCGACGCCCACGTCGCGGGCCTGCACGCCGCCGGCGACGCCAAGACCGGCTGGTGGGACATCATGGTCGGGCCCGGCAAGCCGATCGACACCGACAAGTATTTCGTCATCTGCTCCAACTGTTTGGGCGGCTGCTCGGGCACGACCGGACCGGCTGACCCCAACCCGGCCACCGGCAGGCCCTGGGGACTGGACTTCCCGATCATCACCGTCGAGGACATGGTCCACGTCCAGCGGCTGCTGATCGACCATCTCGGCATCGAGAAGCTGCTCTGCGTCACCGGCGGCTCGCTCGGCGGGCAGCAGGCGCTGGCCTGGCCGATCCTCTATCCCGACCGCGTCGCGACGACGATGGTCATCGCCGCAGCCGCCCGGCTGAGCCCGCAGGCCATTGCCTGGAACGCGATCGGCAGGAACGCCATCGTCTCCGATCCCGACTTCAACGGCGGCCAGTTCTACGGCGGGCCGCTGCCGCGGCGCGGGCTGGCGATCGCCCGGATGATCGGGCACATCACCTACCTCAGCGAAGAGAAGATGCGCTGGAAGTTCGGCCGACAGCTCCGCAACGCCGCGGGCCCGGCCTACGACTTTTCGAGCGAGTTTGAAGTCGAGACGTATCTCGATCACCAGGGCAATCGCTTCGTCGAGCGGTTCGACGCCAACAGCTATCTCTACTTCACCAAGGCGATGGACTACTTCGACCTGGTGGCCCAGCACGGCACGCTCGATGCGGCCATGGCCCGGGCCTCGTCGCGGTTCCTGGTCGTCAGCTTCACGACCGACTGGCTGTTCCCGGCCTACCAGAGCCGCGAGATCGTCAACGCCCTGATCCGCACCGGCAAGCGGGCGACCTACGCGAACCTGAAGACCGACCACGGGCACGACGCGTTTCTGCTGGAGTTTCCGGAACTCCACCGCATCGTGCGCGGTTTCCTGGACGAGTCCGCCAAGCAATGTCGAGTACGATGAGCGCACGCCTCAGCGCCCCGCACCACTACGACCGCATCTGCGAACTGGTCGAGCCGGGCTCGCGCGTACTGGATCTCGGCTGCGGCGACGGCGTGCTGCTGCGGCGGCTGGCCGAGGAACGCGGCGTCCGGGGCCTGGGCATCGAGATCGACCCGGACGCCATCGCCCGCTGCGTCGAGAGCGGCGTGGACGTCGTGCAGGCCGACCTGGACCAGGGCATCGCCGGGTTTCCCGACGGCAGCTACGACGTGGTCCTGCTCAACGAGACCCTCCAGGTCACCCACCGCACCGACCTGGTCCTGCGCGAGGTGCTCCGCGTCGGGCGGCGGGGCATCGTCACCGTGCCCAACTTCGGCTACTGGCGGCTGCGCTGGCAGATCGTTTTCCGCGGCCGCATGCCCGTCACCCGGGCGCTGCCGTTCCCGTGGTACGAGACGCCCAACATCCGCGTGCTGACCCTCCGCGACTTCCGCCGACTCTGCCGCAAGCTGGGCGGGGTCATCGAGCACGCCGAGTATCTCCGCAAAGGCGCGCCGGTGCGGACCCTCGGCCTGCCCAACCTGATGGCCCCCGAGGCGCTGTTCATCATCCGCGCCGCCGGCGCGGCCCCCTCGTCCCCGGGCGGGCAGGGCGGCTGAGATGGCCCGCTTCGGCGATTCATTTCACAATTGCGAACTTTTTGCAGACTGATATGATTGGCGGAGAGTCACGCCCCGACAGGCAATCTCAACTGGCAGGGACCCACTGCGATGCCGCCACATGCCAAGGATGAGTCGGCCCTGGTCAAGATGGCCGAGGAGATTTTTAACATTTCCCTCATCGGCTGGCAGATGCGTCAGCAGCAGCGGTCCACCGGCGGCTGGGACCTGAGCGAGACCGAGTATCTGGCGCTGGACCTGCTGTCTCGGCAGGGCACGATGAATGTGGGGCAGCTTCAGCGTCAGATCGGCGTGCTGCCGGCGCAGATGTCGCGGATCGTCCGGGCCCTGGAGAGCAAGTTCGACCATCCGCTGATCCAGTGCAGCATCAACCCGCACGACAAACGCAAAGTGGACGTGTCGCTGTCGGACACCGGCCGGCGCGCCCGCGAGGAATTCCGCCAGGGCCGTCTCAGCCAGTCGGTCAAGGTGCTGTCGGAACTGGAAGAGTCCGACATCGAGCAGTTCATGTCGCTGATGCGCAAGATTCGCCAGACGATGGCCGCCTCGGTCCGCCCGGAAGAATAGCCGCAGATCGCTCGCAGATGGCGCAGGGGTCGCAGACCCCAGATAGGACGGGGTTCCCACGAAGGGGGCGACCGAAATCAGTATCCTGATGGTCTCTGGTTCAAGACTTCGTGGCCCTTCGTGGGCGATCTTCTCTTCCCCATCTGCGCCGTCTGCGTAATCTGCGAGCGATCCTCTTCTTTCCGCCGGGCTCCTGACTTACAATCTCCGCCGGAATCCTGATCTCTCCCGGAGGCTGAACTTGAAGATCGCACTGACTGGACTGCCGTTCTCCGGCAAGTCGACGCTGTTTCACTCGCTGACCGCCGGCAAGCAGGCCGACGCCGCAGGCGCCGCTGAGCACCTGGCCATGGTCAAGGTGGCCGACCCGCGGCTGAACCGCCTGGCCGACATGTACAAGCCCAAGAAGAAGACCAACGCCGCGATCGAGTTCCTCGACGTGCCGGGGCTGGATTTCTCCACCGATGCCGGACGCGCCGACGCCCAGCGGCACATCGCCACGCTGCGGCAGACCGACGCCCTGGTCGTCGTGCTGCGGGCGTTCGAGGACCCCGGCGTGTTCGCCTATCGCGACCGCGTCGACCCCGAAGCCGATTGGCGCGAGATCAACAGCGACTTCCTGCTGACCGACCTTCAGACCGTGACCAACCGCATCGACAAGCTGGAGGCCCAGCTCAAGAAGCCCAGCCGCACGAAGGAAATGGCCCGCGAGCTGGAGCTTCAGAAGCGATGCGCCGAGGCCCTGGAAAACGAGCGGCCGCTCTCGGAGATCGTCCACGACCCCGAGGAGCAGAAGATGCTCCGCAGCTTCGCGCTGCTGACCACCAAGCCGGTGGTCGTCGTCCGCAACCTGGGCGAGGGGCAGATGGACGCCCCGCCGCCCTGGCCGGCCCAGATTACCCAGGACGCCGCTGCGACGCTGGACCTGGCGGCCACGCTGGAAGCCGAGCTGGCAGAGCTGGACGCCGAGGCCGAGGCGGAGTTCTGCAAGGAACTGGGCATCGAGGAGCCGGCGGTGAATCGGCTGACGCGGGCCTGCTTCACCGCGTGCAGCCAGATCGTCTTTTTCACGTATGGCGAGGACGAGTGCCGCGCCTGGCCGATCGCCGCCGGCACGCACGCGGTCGATGCCGCCGGCGAGATTCACTCCGACCTGGCCCGCGGCTTCATCCGGGCTGAGGTCGTCCACTGGTCCGACTTCGCCGAGCTGGGCGACATGAAGTTCGCCCGCGAGGCCGGCAAGTTCCGCCTGGAAGGCAAGACCTACGTCGTCCAGGACGGCGACCTGATCACCATCCGATTCAACGTCTAGGAAGATTTCACCGCAGAGACGCGAAGGACGCGAAGAAGAAGGAGAGAGGATTCCCTGAGACGCAGGAACGATTTCCGATATCCTGTTGTTCTCCCGGCCTTGCCTCTCTCCTGAACTCACTCCTCCCTCTTCTCTGCGTCCTTTGCGTCTTTGCGGTCGTTTCTCTCACGAGGTCGTTCATGGAAGCAATCGGCGTGGACAGGATGCGCCGGGCGGCTGTCGTGGCCATCGGGGATGAACTGGTCAGCGGGCAGACCGTCGACACCAACTCGGCCTGGCTGTCGCGGCGGCTGGAGGAACTGGGCGCCGCTGTCACCGGCCACTGGGTCGTCGCCGACGACGCGAAGGCGACCGCCGACGCCATCGCTGCCGCCGCCCGGTCGGCCGGCTGGGTCGTCGTCACCGGCGGGCTGGGCCCGACGCCCGACGACCTGACCCGCCAGGCGGCTGCCGACCTGCTCGGCCAGCCGCTCCAGGAACGCCCCGATGCCCTGGAGCAGATTCAGGAACGCTTCCGCCGCCTCAACCGCCGCATGGCCGATATCAACCGCGTGCAGGCGTTGTTCCCCGCGTCGGCGGGCGTGCTGGTCAACCCGATCGGCACGGCGCCGGGGCTGCGGTTCAGCGTCGGCGGCGCCGAGTGCTTCTGCCTGCCCGGCGTGCCGCGCGAGATGCGGATGATGTTCGACGATACGGTCGCGGGCGTCATCGCCGCGGGCATCGGCGACGGGCGCTGCCGCCTCACGCGCACGGTCCACACCTTCGGCATCGGCGAGAGCGACCTGGCCGAGCGGCTGGGCGACCTGCTGGCCCGCGGGACCAACCCGCAGGTGGGCACGACGGCCGGCGGCGGCTCGGTCTCGGTCCGCATCTACGCCCTGGGCGACACGCGCGAGCAGGCCCGGCGGATGCTCGACGACGCCGAGCGCCGCGTCCGCGATGGCGTGGGCGAGTTCTGTTTCGGCTGTGATGACCAGACGCTGGAGTCGGTCGTCGGCGAGCTGCTGAGACGGCGAGGCCAGACGCTCGCGCTGGCTGAGAGCTGCACCGGCGGCCTGCTGGGCGAGATGATCACGGCTGTCCCCGGCAGCAGCGATTATTTCGTCGCGGGCCTGACGGCTTACGCCAACGCCGCGAAGGTCGCGCTGCTGGGCGTGGAGGAATCGCTGCTGGCTGAGCACGGCGCGGTCAGCGAGCCGGTGGCTGAGGCGATGGCCCGCAACGCCCACGCCCGGACCGGGGCCGACTGGGCGCTGTCGATCACCGGCATCGCCGGGCCCGACGGCGGGTCGGCCGACAAGCCCGTCGGACTGGTCTTCATCGGGCTGGCGGGGCCCGGCGGCGCCTCGGCCCGCCGATACGTTTTTCCCGGCGACCGCGAGACCGTGCGGACGCGGGCCGCCCGGACGGCGCTCAGCCTGCTGTGGCGGGCGCTGACGGTCGAGCCGGAGTAGCGCGGGGCGATTCTCCTCCGCACGGGCATCGCGGACAATTCGGTTTCCTTCTCCTGCTCACAACGGCTGTTCGGTACGGTATGATCCTCATCACGCGGGCGGGGGACCAGGAACAGGGAAATTGCATGTCGCCGATTCCGTGCATCGCGAATCCGACGACGCTGGCCGTCACGCCGCCGACGACGCTGGTCGTCGCGCTGGCGCTGGTCATGGCCGTGGCGACGATGCTGCTGGCCCGCTACGTCCGCTTCCTGCCGATGGTGACCGCCTACATCCTGGCGGGCATCCTCATAGGCCCGCACGCCCTGGGCATGATCCCCAGCGAGCAGGTCGTCCGCGATCTGACGCCCCTGCGCGACATCGCCCTGGCCGTCGTCCTGTTTACTATCGGCACGCAGTTCGAGATATCCGTCTTCCGCCACCTGCGGCCGTGGCTGCTGCGGCTGGGCGCGTGGGACACGCTGGGCGTCGCAGCCGTCGTCGGGCTGTCGATGTGGGGCATGACCGGCAGCGTCGAGACGGCGATCCTGACGGCGATCATCGCCCTGGAGATCGCCCCGGCGGCCACGTTCCTCGTGCTGCGTGAGACGGCCAGTTCGGGCACGATGACGCGGCTGATCCTCAACGCCGTCGTCGTCAATAACATCTTCGTGATCGCGTTGTTCTCGTTGACCTGGCCTGTGCTGCGGATCGCCTACCACGGCGGCGCGTGGACGATGCTGCTGCACGGGCCGGCGGTCATCGTCGGATCGATCGCCCTGGGCACGATCATCGGCCTGGCGATCACGGTGGCCGAGCAGAAGTATCACTCCGACGCCGAGCGGCTGCTCCTGCTGCTGGGCGGCATCCTGCTGACGGTCGGGCTTAGCCAGCTCCTGGACTTCCAGCCGTTCCTGATCGCCTCGCTGACCGCGGGCATCGTCGTGGGCAACGCGTCAGCCAAAGCCGAGCAGGTCCGCCAGCTGATCGAGCGCATCGACACGCCGTTCTACGTGATCTTCTTCGTGCTGGCCGGCGCGTCGCTGCACCTGGATTACCTGCTGGAGAGCACGACGGCGCTGCTGGCCGGCGGGTACATCCTGACGCGGGTCGTCGGGCGGCTGGCCGGCTGCTACCTCGGTGCCCGGGGCCGATCGCTCGAACCGCGGATCGTCCGCTGGCTTCCGGCGTCGCTGCTGAGCCACTCGGCCATCGCGATCGCCCTGGTCGGCCTGCTCTATCAGACTTTCCCCGGCGAGAACAGCGCGTTTCAGCAGTTGCAGACGGTCGTGCTGGCGGCGGTGGCGGTCTACGAGCTGGCCGCCCCGGTCCTGCTCAAGATCGCCCTGACGGTCAGCGGCGAGGTGAGCGTGGCCCACGGCACGATGCGCGGCCAGGGCATCGCCGATATCGGGGCGTGGAAGCAGGTGCTGCATCGCCTGGGCGAATCGCTGGGCGTGCGGGCCCGCAGCGTGCCGATCGACCTTGCCCAGGCGAACATGGAGCAGATCATCGTCCGCGACGTGCACGCCATCGGCGTCGACCAGGGCTACAACAAGGTGCTGGGCTTCGTCGGCCACAGCAAGTTCGACTGCGTCCCGGTCGTCGACGCCGAGGGCTACTACCTCGGTTACATCAGCTACTACCAGATCAGGAACTTCGCCTACGACCCCTCGTTCAGCAGCCTGATCATCGCCGGCGACATGATGAGCACGGGCGCGGAGATGGTGCTCGGCCAGGACCAGCCGGACGACGTGGCCGACCGCTTCAACCGCAGCAACACGTCCTACCTGCCGGTCATCCGGCCGGCCGAGCGGGACCCGACCCGCCGCGCGCTGGTCGGGCTGATCGAGCAACAGACGCTGCTGCGCTACATCCTGGCGCACAGCGCCGCCGAGCAGGCCCGCAAGAAGGATGAATCCCCCCAGTCCCCCCCGCCCGCGGACGCTGCGCCGGGGCAGGGGCCATAGCGACGTATCAGTCAGCGCGGGAGCAGGGCCGGGTTGCCGCCCTGGCCCAGTTGTCCCGCGCCCTTGTCCAGTTCCTCGCGGACCTGGCGGGCGATCCGCTGGGCCCGCGACTCGGTCGTCGCCACGACGTTGATCGTCAGCGTGGTGTCCTCCTGCTCGACGGCCAGTTGCTCCCAAGGCCAGATGCGGCAACGGGACCGCAGGTAGTTCTCGGAGTTGCGATCGATCGCCCCGACCCACTTGCCGCACTTCTGGACGTGCGAGATCGGCGAGATCGTCGACAACACCCGCCAGGCCGGCGAGTCCTCCGCCGGCTGGGCCGGGTCGGCCGCGTTGATCCGCACCAGGCAGAGCACGACGACGGACAGGTAGATCGTTACCAGGAACATGGCCAGCCCGATAAGGCTGACCAGCCTGTGATGCAGTCGAGCCCGCTTCATCGCCAGACCCTCCAATCGGCGGGTAGTGTGGTTCCGCCAGGCTGCCCAGCTTGCCAACTCCAAGTGTCGGATACAGTACCCCCCCGGTCAAATTTCCCCCGAAAGAGGCGTCTGACACCCTTTCATGGCGGATGGTCGGCCGGTGGGATTTCGCGGCGGCGACTGGCCTGTCTCGAGAACGGCCGGCGGTCAGGCGTCGGTGTAGAACATCCAGGAGAATGGGGCGAACAGCAGGTCCAGCATCGGCTCAAGAACCTGCTCCTGGAAGCCCAGCCCCGGGTCGCGCTGCCAGACAGGCCGCGACTTGCCCGTGGCCGCGTCGGTCAGATCGATACGGCAGGTGGTGTAGCTCCACCTCTTCCCCGAGGGCGGTCCGATACGGTCTCTGGCCGTCTTTTGCAGACTGATCTTCAGGTGGCTGCGCCCGTCGGGCGGGTCAATGTGGACCTCCCCGGCGACTGCCGAATTGCTGTCCGCCCTGGCAGTCAGATGCACGTTGGCGCCGGCAAGCGGGTCCGCACCAACGGGGCGAGCCTGGAGATGATACGGGTCGTCGCGGTAAGCCGTCGAGTTGGTGGGCATGTGGGGCCCGCTCTGCGGATTCAGCGTCCTGATCAGGTCGGCCCGCATCACCGAAGGCGGATCGGCAGGCGCCCACTCGGCCTGCCCCGCCCGCCAGGCGAAGAAGGCGGGCGCCGTCTTGCCCCACGGATCGCCGATGGCGGCCGAGATCTGGCCCTCGCCCGGCCCGAAGAGCATGACAAGTTCAGCCGGGAAACTTGTTCTGGCATTCTCGGCGCCTGGAACCGTCGGCAGTTTGCGGGTTCGGATGGCACCATCATCCCGACGCTGCACCAGAGTCCATGGCGTGGCCCCTTCCATCATTGGCTTGACGAGCCATTGGTCGCCGCCCGGGCTCTCGGTCTCGATCGTCCCTTCCACCTCCGTCGATTGGCCGGTGGCCACGTCATGGAAGATGCATACGTAAGGAGACCCCTGGATCAGGATGCACTTGGAATTCGAACTGTACTGAACAAGCTCCAGTTCGCTTGCAGTTCCCTCGCATCCGCACAGGGCGGGGCCGCCCGCCCCAGCCAGGCAAAAGACAAGAACGATCAGGCGTCGATTGGCGAGGCCGCCCAGAGTCCTCCACATGGCTTCAGCTCCTTCCTCTGCAAGGCATGCCGGCTGCGATTCTCCCGCCCGCCGGCTTGGGTGTCAATTGCGCCGCGACAGCCGGCCGCCCGCGGTTTCGCGAGGGCCCGCCCGCCGGCCCGGCTTGACGCCCGCGGGCTTATCGCCTAACCTTGCCGGATTGGACAATCACGGATGGACCCGGAACGTCAAGGAAACTGCATGGATTCGTCAGGCTCGGCCGTCGTTACCCGTTTCGCACCCAGCCCCACCGGCTATCTCCACGTCGGCGGGGCCCGCACCGCGCTGTATAGCTGGCTGTTCGCCCGCAAGCAGGGCGGCCGCTTCCTGCTCCGCATCGAGGACACCGACCAGAAGCGCAACACCGAGGAGGCCGCCGCCGCCATCTTCGAGGGGCTCCGCTGGCTCGACCTCGGCTGGGACGCCGAGCCGGTCTACCAGTCCCAGCGGCTGGACATCTACAACGAATACTTCCGCAAGCTCATCGACGCCGGCCGGGCCTATGAGTGCTTCGTCACGCCCGCGGAGCTGGAGGCCTACCGGGCCCAGGCCCGCGAGCAGAAGCGCGACTTCATCTACAAACGCGAGTGGGCCCGGATCACCGACGCCCAGCGGCAGAAGTTCATCGACGAGGGCCGCCAGCCGGTCCTGCGGCTGGCCATGCCCGAGCAGGCGATCACCGTGGATGACCGGGTGTTCGGCCAGGTGACCACGGCCGCCGAGCAGCTCGAGGACTTCGTCATCCGCAAGAGCGACGGCTTCCCGACGTATCACATGGCCGTCGTCATCGACGACGCGCTGATGGGCGTCACGCACGTCATCCGCGGCCAGGAGCACCTGGGCAACACGCCCAAGCACATCGCCCTCCAGGACGCGCTGGGCCTGTCGCGGCCGACTTACGCCCACCTGCCGATCCTGCTCAACCCCGACGGCAGCAAGATCAGCAAGCGGCAGGACAACCCCGAGATGTGGAGCAAGGGTTTTCCTCCCGTCCGCGTGGGCGACTACCAGCGGCGCGGCTACCTGCCCGAGGCGCTGGTCAACTTCCTGGCCCTGCTCGGCTGGAACCCCGGCGACGGCCGCGAGCTGATGACCCGCGACGAGCTGATCGCCGCGTTCGGCCCCGATCGCATCGTGCAGTCAAACGCCCGCTTCAACCTGGAAAAACTCGACTGGATGAACCAGCAGTACATCCAGGGCAGCCCGCCCGACGTGCTGGTGCGGCGGCTGCGGGAGTTCCTGGCCGGCACAGACTACGCCGCCGCCCGCGCCGACGACGCCCAACTCGCGGCCTTGGCGCCGCTCTACCGCCAGCGGGCACGCACGCTGGCTGAGTTCGCCGAGACCTCCGGCTTCTTCTTCGCCGACGCGGTCGAACTGGACCCCAAGGCCGTGGAGAAAGTCCTGCTGGCCGACGACGGTGCGGGGCTGGCGGAGCTGAAACGCGTCCGCGACCTAATCGCGTCCGCCGACCCCTTCGAGGCCGTCCCGATGGAGGAGGCTTTTAAGGCCCACTGCGAGTCGCTGGGCCTCAAGCTCGGCAAGGTCGCCCAGCCGATCCGCGTCGCCATCAGCGGCGGCACGGTCAGCCCGCCGATCTTCGACACCCTCGTGGCGATCGGCCGCGAGAAGTCCCTGGCCCGCATCGACGCCGCCATCGAAAAGGCGACGCACTGGAACGACGCGCCGGCTGCGAAGGATGCATCGCTCCCGCAGAACGCGCCGGGAGACGTTGGACCGTAGAGAGTCGGTCAGACAATGCCCGATGGCAGTTCTTGAGGCACGGGGATAGACTAGAATGGCTGGGTGGATTGACATCCCGCAATTCGTTCGTGCCGCGGGACTTCGGCTTGACTCGGCCGAACTCCTGCGGAAGAACGGGATGAATGCGGACTCGATCTACTTGGCCGGCTATGCCGTCGAATGCGCTTTGAAGGCCCTGTTGCTTTCGACTTATCCGTTCCCGAAGCGTCGCGGCGTCACGTTTCAAGGAGCTGGATGGCACAATTACGCGAGGTTGCGCGAGGAACTTCACCGGCGAAGGATCGACCTGCCGTCTAATATCATGCGGGAGTTTCGGCGGGTTCATACGTGGAGCAATGAGTTGAGATATGAAACCTCCCGGAGAACTGCGGAAGAGGCAGAGACCTTCTGCAAGTCGGCGATGGCGATACTTGTTTGGGTGAAAGGAAGGTTGCCGTGATGCGAAGGAAGAATGCAAGAACCAAGGCGATTGAACAGGCCTTGCGCGCCAAGTTCTCTGTGGTCGACGCATACCAGTACAATTCGATCTCCATCCGCGTGAGAATTATCGACTCTCGCTTCAAGGGCAAGTCCCTGGTGGCTCGGGAGAAGATGGTGCTGCCGTTAATCGATCAACTTCCCGAGGACATCCAGGGAGACATCACGATTCTTCTTACGCTTGCCCCCGGCGAGGAGGGCAAGTCGATGATGAACGTCGAATTCGAGCATCCTTCGCCCTCCCGTCTCTGATTCACTTCGCTTTCAGCGAGGACACGCATGAGCCTGCTGGTCACCGGTTCGATCGCGATTGACTCGGTCAAAACGCCGCACGGGCAGCTCGACGACGGGCCCGGCGGGTCGGCGGTCTACTTCAGCTTCGCCTCCAGCGTGCTGGTTCCCACGCGGCTGGTCGGCGTGGTCGGCGAGGACTACCCGCAGGCCTTCCTCGACCAGTTCAAGGGGCGGCAGATCGACCTGACCGGCCTGGAAGTCCGCAAGGGCTCGCAGACCTTCCGCTGGAAGGGCAGCTACCAGGGCGCGATGAACGAGGCGACGACCCTCGCGGTCGATCTGAACGTGTTGGCTGAGGCCGGCCCGAAGATCCCCGCCGGCTTCCGCGACAGCGAGCTCGTCTTCCTGGCCAACACCCATCCGGCGCTCCAGGTGGAGCTGCTGGGCCAGTTGGCTGCTCCCAGGCTGGTCGTTGCCGACACGATGAACCTGTGGATCAGCAACGAGCGCGACGCGCTGCTCAAGTTGCTGGCCCGCGTGGACGGCTTTGTGCTCAACGACGGCGAGGTCCGCATGCTCACCGGCGAGGACAACCTCGTGCTGGCCGGCCGACGCGTGCTGGGCTGGGGCCCGCGGTTCGTGGTCATCAAGAAGGGCGAGCACGGCTGCCTGCTGCTGACCGGCCAGGGCATGGCCAGCCTGCCGGCGTTCCCCTCCGACACCGTGGCTGACCCCACCGGCGCGGGCGACACCTTCGCTGGCGGCATGATGGGCACGCTGGCGCTGTCGGCCGGGCGAATCGACCGCGACCGGTTGGACCTCGGGCTGCTCAAGCAGTCGCTGGTCGTTGGGACAGTGCTGGCCAGCTTCACGATCGAGGACTTCGCGCTGGGCCGACTGGCCCGCGTGACCCGCGACGACGTGGACCGCCGAGTCGCGCAGTTCCGCGACATCGTGTGTTTCTGAGGGGGAGGAGGCAGGCGAGAGGAGACAGGAGAGAAGGAGGGGAGGGGATGGCGCGGACGCCGTCCCCTCGGTACTCAGCTCGGGGCTTGGCACTCAGCACTCAGGACTCAGCACTTCTCTATGGATTATCGGCTGTTCATCGCGATCGAGCTGGACCACGCCGCCCGGCGGCTGCTGGGCAAGACCGTCGAGCGGTTGCGGCGGATTCCCGGGCGCATCCGTTGGGTGTCGCTGGATCAGATGCACCTGACGCTCGCGTTCCTGGGCCAGACGTCGGCCGAGCAGGCGCCGCAGGTCGCGGCGGCGATGGAGCGGGCGGCTGCCGGGATCGGCCCGTTTGAGTTCTCGCTGGCCGGCCTCGGGGCGTTCCCCGATGCGGGCCGGCCCCGCGTCATCTGGATCGGCGTCGAGGAGTCGGCGGGCGTGCTGGCTCGGTTGCAGGATCGGCTGGCGAAAGAGTTGACCGCCGCCGGATTCCCGGGCGAGGACCGCGAGTTCCACCCGCACGTCACGCTCGGCCGAGTGAGACAGGCTGAACGCGACGTGGACTACGAAAAGGAGTTGGCCCGGCCGGTCGACTTCCGCGGCGCCGAGCAGTCGGCGACTGAGTTGGTCCTGTTCAGCAGCGAGCAGGGCGACCGCGGGCCGATCTACACCCCGCTGGCCCGGGCGAAACTGACGGGCTGACCGGCGGCGGGCAAGTAAAGTGGCCTCCGGGATTGGCCGATGCCGGGTAATGCAGCCCAACCAGGGCCTTGACACAGCGGCGGGCCCTGTTAGGATTGCGACCCTTGTCGGTTAGCAGCAGTCTTCCGGTGAGCGCCGGTTCAGTCTGCGGGGCTGAGGCCTTGAGCCGAGTGGGTTCGATCTCCACGACCGACATTCCCCTCACAATCAATCAGGCGTGCAGCCGGGGCGGAGCCCTCGCCGCGTGCGGATCGCGCCGCCGCCGCTATAATGGCATCGCCCGGGCGGGTCATTTTGCACTTGACCGGCGGGGGCAGGGTTGTATGTTAGCTATCTGTAAGGGGTGCCCGAACAGGTCGATTGCGGCGCGACGCGTGCCGTGTCGGCGTGAACCCGTAGCCACAGGAGACAGCGATGGCTGAGACCGAGAGCCCGCGCGACCAGGCGCTCAAGCGTGCGTTGGCCCAGATCGAGAAGAACTTCGGCAAGGGCTCGATCATGAAGCTCGACGAGGCGCACGGGGCGACCGTGGACGGCATCAGCACCGGCGTGCTGTCGCTGGACCTGGCGCTGGGCGGGTCGGGCGTGCCGCGCGGCCGGACGGTTGAGATGTTCGGTCCCGAGAGCAGCGGCAAGACGACACTGGCCCTCAACATCGTCGCCCAGGCCCAGAAGTCAGGCGGCGTCTGCGCCTTCATCGACGCCGAGCACGCCCTGGACCCGGTCTGGAGCAAGCGGCTGGGCGTGAACCTCGAACAACTCCTGGTCAGCCAGCCCGACACCGGCGAGCAGGCGCTGGAAATCTGCGAGTATCTCGTACGGTCCAACGCGGTCGATGTGATCGTCATCGACTCGGTCGCGGCGCTGATCCCCCGGGCCGAAATCGAGGGCGAGATGGGCGACTCGCTGCCGGGTCTCCAGGCCAGGCTGATGAGCCAGGCGATGCGCAAGCTCACCGCGATCATCAGCAAGAGCCGCTGCACGGTGATCTTCATCAACCAGATCCGCGAGAAGATCGGCGTCATGTTCGGCAACCCCGAGACGACCCCCGGCGGACGGGCCCTGAAATTCTACAGCTCCGTCCGCATCGACGTCCGCCGCGTCGGCGCGATCAAGGAAGGCGAGCGCACCACCGGCAGCCGCGTCCGCGCCCGTGTGGTGAAGAATAAGGTGGCGCCGCCGTTCCAGCAGACCGAATTCGATATCATGTTCGACTCCGGCGTCAGCCGGGAGGGCGACCTGGTGGACCTGGCGACCGAGGAGGAGATCATCAGCAAGAGCGGCGCGTGGTTCAGCTACGGCGAGGTCCGTCTCGGCCAGGGCCGCGAGAACGTCAAGCAGTTCCTCGTCGACAACGCCGACCTGGCTGAAGAAATCCGCAAGGCCGTCCGCGCCAAGAAGGGCCTCGCGCCGATCCGCAAGGGCGGCGAGGCCTCCGTGGCCGGCGACGACGACGGCAGCGCCGGCGACGGCGACGACGGGGAAGGAGCCTCCGCGGCCAAGTCTTCCGGCAAGAGCCGCAAGTAGCGGGGTCGTCCGGTCAGGCAATCTACGCGGGCGATGGCCGACGGGGCGATCGCCCGCGATTTCTTTGCCGGATTTTACTATACTATCCGGTCTTGGAACCCGCCCGCGGGCACAAGGCCGTTGCCTGGCGGCCCGCGGCCGGGCGACTCCTCCCCGATGACGGAGAACTGCCGTGTGTCGATGCAGTTCCATGCTGACGATCGTCCTGCTGCTGGCCCTGTCGCCTGCGCTGGCGGCGGCCGGCCCGACCACCGCGCCCGACGCCGCAGGCCCGGCTGTCGCGCCGCCGCCGGCGGCCTCCGCAGGCGCCGGCATGGCCGAGTTGGAGGACCTCCAGAACGCTTTTGCCGACATCGCCGAGCGCATCGCCCCGTCGGTCGTCGCCGTGCAGGGCAACCGCCGGCTCTCGGCGATCAAAGGGCTGACGCCCGAGCAGAAGGAGATGGCAGAGAAGCACGGCGACCGCCTTGTGCCGGCCGTCGGTTCTGGCATCATCATCGACGCGTCCGGCCTGGTGCTGACCAACGACCACGTCGTCGATTCGCTCCAGGACGTGACGGTCGTGCTTTCCAACCGCCACCGCTACAACGCCAAGGTGCTGGCCAGCGATCCGCGCAGCGACCTGGCGGTGATCCAGATCGTCAACGGCGGCGATCATCCGGAGTTTGAGCCCGCGACATTCGGCGACCTGTCCAACGTCCGCCAGGGCCACTGGGCCATCGCGATGGGCAACGCGTTCGGGCTGGCCAACGAGGGCCGACCCGCGATGACCGTCGGCGTGATCTCCGCGATCGGCCGATCGCTGCCTGCGATGCCCGACACGGGCGACCGCTACTATGGCAACATGATCCAGACGTCAGCCGACATCAACCCTGGCAACAGCGGCGGCCCGCTGCTGAACATCCGCGGCCAGGTCATCGGCGTGAACACGGCCATCAGCTCGCGCACCGGTTTCAGCGAGGGCGTGGGCTTCGCGATCCCGATCACCGGGCGGACACGGGCGATCATCGCCCTGCTGCGTCAGGGTCGCAAGGTCGAGTACGGCTTCCTGGGCGTGTCGGTCCGCTCGCCCGGACCGGCTGAATCGGCCCGTGTCGGCGCCCCGGCCTACGTCGGCGCGCTGGTGGTCGCGGTCGAGCCCGACACGCCGGCCGCCCGCGGCGGCGTGCAGGAGGGCGACATCATCGTCCGCATCGACGGCCAGACCATCGAGGACTACAGCCACCTGGTCCGCGCAATCGGCGGCTCGCCGATCGATCGGCCGATCGAGGTCGCCCTGTGGCGCGGGGGCAAGCAGGCGACGATCAAGGTGACGCTGGCCAAGCGCGACGAGGTGATGGCCCGCCGACCGGAGGATCCCATCTGGTGCGACTGGCGCGGCGCCCGCGTCGTGGATCTGAGCGCCCAGCGGCGCGAGACCCTGGGCCTGGCCGCCGACGCCAGGGGCGTGGCCGTGGTCAGCGTCGAGGACGGCTCCGCCGCCCAGGCCGCCGGCCTGCGTCCCGGCGAGGTCATCGACCAGCTCGACAAGCAGGCCGTCGGTTCGCTGTCGCAGTTCCAGCAGGTCAGCGAGTCTCTGGACGCCGCCGCCGACGTGCAGGCCCGCATCGTCAACGGGGAGCCGAAACTCAAACTGGTGAAAGGCAAGAAGCAGCAGCCATGACCAGCGCCGAAATCCGCCAGCAGTTCATCGACTTCTTCAGCGAGCGCGGCCATCGCTTCGTGCCCTCGGCGCCGACGATACCGGCCGAGGACCCGACGCTCATGTTCACCAACGCCGGGATGAACCAGTTCAAGGACATCTTCCTGGGCGCCGCGACGCGCGACTACACCCGCGCCGTCAACAGCCAGAAGTGCATCCGCGTCAGCGGCAAGCACAACGACCTGGAGGAGGTCGGACGCGACGGCACGCACCATACCTTCTTCGAGATGCTGGGCAACTGGAGCTTCGGCGACTACTTCAAGCGCGAGGCCATCGACTGGGCCTGGACGCTGCTGACCGGCGTGTTCGGCATCGAGAAGGGCCGCCTGTTCGTCACCGTCTTCGGCGGCGACGCCGCGGGTGGCCTGGAGCCAGACGTCGAGGCCGAGAAGCTCTGGCCCGAGATGACCGGCATCGACCCGGCCCGCGTCGTGCGGCTGGGCAAGAAGGATAACTTCTGGGAGATGGGCGACACCGGTCCTTGTGGGCCGTGCAGCGAAATCCACATGGACCTGCGGCCGGGCGAACCGGACGCCCTGGCGGCGTTCAAGTCCGACGCGACGGGCAAGACCGCCAGCGGCCGATTCGTCGAAATCTGGAACCTCGTCTTCATCCAGTACGAACGCCGCAGCGCGACCGATCTGGTTCTGCTGCCGGCCAAGCACGTTGACACCGGCATGGGCCTGGAGCGGATCACCGCCGCGCTCCAGGGCAGGCGGAGCAACTACGACACCGACCTGTTCGCCCCGATCATCGCCGCGACCGAAAAGCTTTGCGGCCTGAAATACGCCGGCAAGTTCGGCAAAGGCGCCGACGTCGACAACGCCTTCCGCGTCGTGGCCGACCACATCCGCATGCTCAGCTTCTCCATCGCCGACGGCAGCACGCCGAGCAACAAGGACCGCGGCTACGTCCAGCGTCGGATCCTGCGGCGGGCCGTGCGGTTCGGCTGGCAGTATCTGAACCTGCGCGAGCCGTTCCTCCATCGGCTGGTCGCGACCGTGCGCGACATCGTCGGCGGAGCGTTCGGCGAGATCGTTTCGCAGGAACGCCGCGTCGCTGAGATCATCCGCCAGGAGGAGGAGGGCTTCCTGCGGACGCTGGACCGCGGCATCAAGCTGTTCGACGACGCCGCGGAGCAGGCCCGTCAGGCCGGCGGCGTGGTCACCGGGCAGGCCGCGTTCGACCTGGACACGACCTTCGGCTTCCCGATCGACCTGACGCAACTGATGGCCGAGGAGCGCGATCTGTCGGTGGACATGGTCGAGTACGCCCGCCTGGTCGAGGAGCACGTGCGGATCAGCCGCGGGGACCAGGGCCGCATCGCCGTACTGCACGACGCCCCGGGGACCGACGACAAGCCGAAGTACGCCGGCGACTCGACTGAGGCCAAGGTGCTGGGCTTCGCCCGCGGCGAGAAGTTCGTCGGCCAGGGCAAGGCGACGGCGGCTGACGGCGAGGTCGGCGTCGTGCTCGACCGCACCTGCTTCTACGCCGAGCAGGGCGGACAGGTCGGCGACCGCGGCACGATCCGCACGCTGTCGGGCCTGCTGAACGTCAGCGACACGGTCCGCATCGGCGTGACCGTCGTGCACGTCGGCCAGGTGGCCGAAGGCGAAATCCGCGTCGGCGAACAGGCCCGGCTGGCTGTCGATCCGCGGCGGACCGACATCCGTCGCCACCACACCGCGACGCACCTGATGCACTGGGCGCTGCGGCATGTCCTGGGCGACGACGTGCAGCAGGCCGGCAGCCTGGTCGCGCCGGACCGGCTGCGGTTCGACTTCAACCACTCCCGGCCCGTCGGGCGCGACGAGCAGGCCGAGATCGAGCGGCTGGTCAACGCCCGCGTCATCGCCGACGAGCCGGTTGCGACCGATGAGATGCCCATCGACGACGCCCGCAAGCTGCCGGGTGTGCGAGCGTTCTTCGGCGAGAAATACGGCCAGACCGTCCGCGTCGTCTCCGTCGGCGATGGATTCAGCCGCGAGTTCTGCGGCGGCACGCACGTCGCCCGCACCGGACAGATCGGCCTGTTCAAGATCGTCGGCGAGGAGGCCGTCGCCAAGGGCGTGCGTCGGCTCACGGCCGTCGTCGGCATGAGCGCGGTCGAGCAGGTGCAGCGGATGGCCCGCACGCTGGATGAACTGGCCGGGCGGTTCAGCGCGTCGGTCGAGCAGTTGCCCCAGCGCGTCGAGGCGCTCCAGGAGGAGATCAAGGAACTCAAGAAGCGCAAGAGCGCCGACGCAGCCGGCGCGGTCGATGCGGCGCTGGCGCAGGTTCTGGCGTCGGCCCAGCCGATCGACGGCGGCGCGCTGCTTTGCGTCGGGGAACTGCCGTCGGCGTCGGTGGAGCAGATGCGCGGCGGTGTGGACTGGCTGCGGGACAAGAGCAAGTCGGCGGCCATCCTGCTGGCGACGACCGACGGCGAAAAAGTGACGCTGGTCGCCGGCGTCAGCGACGATCTGGTCAAGCGCGGCGGGCACGCGGGCAACTGGGTGAAGGCGCTGGCCGGGGGCGTCGGCGGCAGCGGCGGCGGCCGCCCGCAGATGGCCCAGGCCGGGGGCAAGGACCCGGACGGCCTGCCGGCGGTCCTGGCCCAGGCCGGCGACGTCTTCCGCGGCATGCTCAAGAGCTGACGCCGCAATGCGAAAAAGAAGAGGCCCGTGGGTTTCGGCCGCGGGCCTTTTTCGTCGATCTCTTCAGCGGAAGTCGGGACGTCACAGCGGCAGCAGCCGCCCCAGCCCCTTGCGGCAGGCGCGTCTGTAGACCTCCAGCCCGACGACCACGTCCTCGATGCCCATGCCGATGTTCATGTCGATGATCAGGTCGTCCTTCGGCTGGCGGCCGGGCTTGACGCCGGCGATCACTTCGCCGATCTCTGCGTGCAGCTTCGGCAGACCGTGGGCAAGGTAGCCGACGGTCATGAAATACTGCATCTCGGCCAGGCTGTCGACCAGGAACTTGCTCGCCCGCTTGAAAGTCTTCCACTCCCAGTAGCTGTCGAAGTCGACCGGCAGCAGCAGGGCCCCGGGCTCGATCCACCGATCGCGCACCTGCGGATCGGGCTTGTTGAGGATGGCCGTCGCAGTGACGACCACCTGCGAGCCGCGGACGATCTGCTCGGGCTTCTCGCAGGGGACGAGTTCGACCTTCGGGAGCGTCGGCTGGAGGTCGGCGACCAGCTTGCGCGCGACCTGCGGAAAGCGGTCGGTGATCTTGATCTTCTTGAGCTTGGGCAGCACCAGCGGCAGGACCTGCACGTGCTCGCGCCCCTGCACGCCGGCGCCGGCGATGCCGATCTCGGTCGTGTCCCTGCGGGCGAGCTTCTGGCAGGCCAGGGCGCTGACCGCCGGCGTCCGCTTGGCTGTGATCCAGATCGCGTCCATGATGCAGACCGGCCAGCCGGTCTGGGGGTCGTTGAGCACCATCAGCCCGCTGGTCTGAGGCAGCTTGAAGCGGTAGTTGTCCGGGAAACACTCGGCCCACTTGATGCCGCAGGCCTTGACGCCCGGCGCCCAGGCGGGCATTGCGTGCATCAGTGTGTCGGGAAGGGGGTGGATGCCGATCTTGGCGGGCATCTCGACCTTCTTGAGCCCGTGCTGGGTCAAGGCCGTGCGGACGAGTTTGAGCACGTCCCGTGGCCCGAGGCCGGCCGCCACCACGTCCTTCTGCGTCAGGTACAGTATCTGCTTTCCGCGCTTCGGTGTCATCGGATCCTCCACGGTTTGCAGGAGCGATCCCGCCGCCGGCGCCCCCGGGCGTCGGACAGAGGGGCCGTGGCCGATAATAACCGGCTCCCCTGTCGGTTGCACGCCACAAGCCAGGCGGCCTGCCGGCCGATTCGACCCGCGGATTGTTACCTAAAGGGGGCAATAACCTGGGCCGATAATTCGCTTAACGGGCCTCGGTTTGTACCGCGCTGCCGACGATGCATCGTCGCAGCCGCCTTCTCATGGGTCGGGTCGGCCATGATGAAGATCAGCACTCGCTGGCTTTCCTCGCAGATCATGCTGCTGGTTGTGGCCTGCTGGGTGCTCGGCCTGGCGCTGATCCACCACCTCTGGCTGGTCCCCTCCATTCAGCATCAGATGGCCCGGGAGGAAGGCAACGTAGCGGTGCGCTGGATCGAGCAGGCCCTCAGCGGATTGGCCCGCGAGCGGCGCGTCCTTTCGGACTGGGGGCGGAGTTGGCTGGCGGCCGCCAACGATGCCGCGCTGCTGCGGGGCGAACCGGGCCGCGTGGTGGACGAGTTCGCCAAGGACAAGGAAGGCACGTCAATGGGGCTCGTGGTCGTCAGCCCCGACGAGAAGGTCGTCTCGACGTTTGGATGGGTGAATGAGACCAGCCTGGCCAGACCCAAGCCCGCCTGGTCGCCCGGTGATTCCCTGAACCGGTCGCCGCTGTTCCCGGCCGACTGGGATGCGCCGCAACTGACCGGGCTGGTGGCGGCTGGCGGGCGCATTGCACTGTTCGCCCGCGAGCCGCTCGGGCCGGCGGCCTCGCCCACGGGCTATGCCATCTTCCTCCGCACGATCGACTGGCCGATGCTCCAGGACCTGACCCGCATCACCGGCGTCGAGGTCGCCGTCGCCGACTCCAGCCGCCCGGGCGCCGCCGACGACCCCTACGAGTCGGAGAAGATCGACCACTGGTCCAGCGGGCACGGTGCGCTGTCGGCCCAGGTGAACCTAAAGGACACCCTCGGGCGGACCATCGGACGTGTGCAGGTAACCGGCGGCATCAACGAAATGTCGTCAGCCGACCGCATCCGCACAGCCTACACTGCCCAGCTCTCCTGGCTGATCGTCGCGGCGCTGCTGACGTTCGCGGCGGTCTGGCTGCTGTTCATCCGCCCGCTGGCGATCCTCGTGCGGCGGCTGGGCGACAACGAAGTCACCGCCAAGCGCGACCGCCTGCCCAGCGGGCTTTTCGCCGAGGCGGGCATCGTCGCCCGCAAGTTCGCCAGCGTGCTCGACCGCATCGTCCTGCTCAGCGAGACCGACCCCCTGACCGGCCTGACCAACCGCCGGCAGTTCCAGATCCTTCTGAATCACGAGTTCCAGCTCAGCGACCGCCACCGGCATGCGATGGCGATCCTGATGATGGACATCGATCACTTCAAGCAGGTCAACGACAAGCACGGACACATGGCCGGCGACGAGGTCCTCCGCGCCGTCGCCGAGACCGTCCGCGCTGTCTGTCGCAAGACCGACGTGGCCGCACGCTATGGCGGCGAGGAGTTCGCCATCATCCTGCCCCACACGACCGTGGCCCAGGCCGCCCACCTGGGTGAACGCATCCGCCAGTCGCTGGCTGCCCGGAGCATCACGTTGCCCGACGGCGCGATCGGCGTCACGGTGAGCGTCGGGGTGGCCGGCTTCCCGCAGGTCCCCTGCGAGAGCGGCGACGAACTGGTCGATCGCGCCGACCAGGCCCTCTACGAGGCCAAGCATGCCGGCCGAAACCGGACGGTGCTGGCCGGTCGTGAGCCCGGCGCTGCCCACGCCTACAGCGAAGCCGACCAGCCCGACGCCGAACCCGGCTTGGCCGGCGTCTGATCCGGATGCAGTCCCCCGGCGCTGGCGGCGACGCATCAGGCTATTTCAGGTTTTCCAACTCCCGGAAGCGACTCTTCAGATCGCGATAGAGTTGCGTGAAGACCGGCCAGGCGGCGTCGTAGACCTTGCGCCCGCTGGCCGACGGTCGCAGCGTCTGACGGACGCGGATGGCCGACCGGCAGGCTTCGGGCACGCCGGCGAAGCAGCCCGTCCCCACGCCGGCCAGCAGCGCCGCCCCCAGCGCCGCGCCCTCGTTGGTGCTGATCGTCGCGACCGGGGCGTGATACATGTCGGCCTGCATCTGCCGCCAGAATCCGTTGCGGGCGCCGCCCCCGCCGGCGCGGACCTGTCGGACTGCGATGCCGCGCCCGCGCATCAGCTCGACCTGGTCGCGCATGCCCATCGTGACGCCCTCGATGACCGACCGGACCAGGTGGCAGCGCGTGTGCCGCGCGGTCAGCCCGACCCACGCGCCGCGGGCTTCCGGGTCGGCGTGGGGGCATCGCTCGCCGGTCAGGTAGGGCAGGAAGATCAGCCCCGCGCAGCCGGCCGGAGCCTTGGCCGCCTCGGCGATCATCGACTCGTAGAGCACGCCGGGGTCGCGGCCGGCCTTGCGAAGCGTCTGCGTTTCGTCGGCCCACAGCGTGTCGCGCAGCCACTGGAGCGACCCGCCGGCCGACAGCATGCAGCCGAACACGCACCACGCGCCGGGCATGGCGTGGCAGAACGACTGGAGGTTGCCTTCGCGATTGTCCACGGGCCCGGCGGCGTGGGCGAAGATCACGCCGCTGGTCCCCATCGTCGCCGAGACGACCCCCGCGGTCACGATGCCGTTGCCGACGGCGCCGGCCGGCTGGTCGCCCGCGCCGCCGACGACCATCGTCCCCGGCGTCAGGCCCAGCGTGCGGGCCGCCGACGCGGTCAATCCGCCCGTCGGCTCGGGCGACTCGACCAGCGGCGGCAGCAGGCCGGCGTCGATGCCCAGCCGATCGAGCAGCCCGCGATGCCATCGCCGCCGCCGCACGTCCAGCAGCAGCGTGCCGGACGCGTCAGCCACGTCGGTCGCGTATTCGCCGGTCAGTCGAAGGCGAATGTAGTCCTTGGGCAGCAGGATCGTGGCCAGGCGATCGTAGGCCCGCGGCTCGGCTTCGCGCAGCCAGAGCACCTTGGGCGCGGTGTAGCCGGTCAGCGCGGGGTTGTTGACCATGCGGATGAGGGCGGCCCGTCCGCCGGCGGCCCGCTCGATGGCTTCGCACTGCGGGCCGGTGCGCTGGTCGTTCCAGAGCAGAGCGGGGCGGATGACGCGGCCGGCCTTGTCCAGGAAGACCGACCCGTGCATCTGGCCCGACAGCCCGATGCCCCGGACCTGGCGGCCCGTGCATCGCGCCTTGCGCAGCACCGCGCGCACCGCGGCGACCGTGGATCGCCACCAGTCGGCTGGGCGCTGCTCGCTCCAGCCCGGCTGCGGCCGCTGGATGGGGTGCTCAGCCGTCGCGGTCGCCGCCACGCGCCCGTCAGGCCGGCAGAGCAGCGCCTTGGTCCCGCTCGTCCCCACGTCGATGCCCAGCAGCATGCGGTCCTCCACCGTCTACTTGAAGTTGACGCCCAGCAGGATTTCGGTGAGCACCTGGTCCAGACGCTCGTAGGGCAGCCGGCGCGTGGCCAGCGCGTCGGGGTCGAACTTCATCGCCTTGATGCGGGCGGCCTCGGCGGCCGAGTAGCGCCCGACCAGCGACGGCGACGCGGCGCCGATCTGGTCGAGCAGTTCTGCGATCCGCGGATCGGCGTCGATCTGCCGGGCCTTGTCGCGGAAGAGCCGGTAGTTGCGGATGTTTCGCTCGACGAAGTCCCACACGCCGTCGTTGTCCTCGACGCGATAGGGGTGGGCGTCGAAAGCGATGATCCCGTCGAAGCCGTTGGACTCCAGCATGTGCACCAGCAGCAGCCCCTCCTTCGGGTTGTCCGAGCCGAAGCTGAGGTCCTGGTCGTAGCGCAGCGGATTCTGGCCGTTCAGGTGCAGCTCGAACAGCTTGCCGGCCTCCAGCGCCTGGCCGTATTCGTGCACCACGTTGAGCCCGGCCATCTTCACGTGGGCGAACTCGGGGTTCACGCCGACTCGCCGGCCGATCTTTGCGGGCATCGTCGCGATGAACGCCAGCACGCTGCCGACGGTGGGCAGATAGATGTCGCCGCGCGGCTCGTTGGGCTTGGGCTCGACGGTCACGGTCATCGAATACTTGTTGTCCAGGATGTACTGGACCAGGAAACAGATCGCGTCGCGATATCGGCGGATGCCGTCTACGGGGCTCTTGGCGATGTCCACCTCAGCGCCCTCGCGGCCGCCCCAGAAGATGAAGTTCTCGGCGCCCAGTTCGGCGGCTGCGTCGATCGTCCGCATGGCCTTGGCTATCGCCAGTGCCCGAACCTTCGGGTCGTGGCTGGTGAAGGCCCCATCCTTGAAGACCGGATGCGTGAACAGGTTGGTCGTGCCCGACGCGCAGCGGAGCCCCGTGCGGTCCATCGCCTTGGCCAGCGTCGCGACGACCTTGCCGATCTCGCGCGGGCCGGCGTTGATCGGCCACAGGTCGTTGTCGTGGAACTCGTAGCCCCAGTATCCGCGGCGGGCCAGGCCTTCCATCGCCGCGACCTGGCTCATGGCCTCGCGCACCGGCTCGCCGAACGGGTCGCCGCCGCGATTCATCAGGCACCACAGGCCGAACGCGAACTTTTCGTTTTCTTCCGAAGCGGGCATCGTCGGCTCCTTGCCGTCGGGCGGCTCGATGGGCATGGACATCTCCGCGGGTCGCTGGCATACTACCCTTTTTCCCTGACCGCGTGCAACCTGCCCGGAGGAACGAGATGGCCGACCGCCAGAGCACGATCGAGACGCTGCTTTCGCGCATGACGCTCCAGGAGAAGATCGGCCAGTGCATGACGCTGCACCTGGCCGGCACGATCCTCGCGCCCTACCTCGTCGAGTTCGTGACGAAGTACAACCCTGCGGGCCTGCGGACCACGCCTCACATCTACACGGCTGAGCCCTACGGCAATCGCTTCGACCCCGAAGGCCACCTCCGCAGCCAGCGCTACAGCCCCTACACGATGCCTGACGCCTACGCCGATCTGCTCAACCGGACGCAGGACCTGGCGCTGCATTCGCGGCTGGGCATCCCGATGTATTTCTGCAGCGATTCCGAGGGCGACCTGTCGCAGGACTACTGCCGCGGCGGCGTGCACCTGTTCCCCAGCCAGATGGGCCTGGCCGCCAGCGGCGACGAAGAGTTCGTCTACCGCTGCGCCCTGGCCGTCGCGCGGCAGCAGCGGGCCGTCGGCATCCGCATGCTGCACTCGCCCTGCCTGGACGTCAATATCGAGCCGAAGAACCCGGAAATCTGCACCCGCAGCTTCAGCGACGATGCGGAAAAGGCCGCCCGCTTCGGCCTGGCCATGCTTCGCGGCTTCCGCGACGGCGGGCTGATCGCGACCGGCAAGCACTTTCCCGGCCGCGGCGACTCGGCTGTCGACGTCCACTTCCAGGAGGACCGTAACAAGGCGTCCCGCCAGCGGCTGCACGACGTCGAACTGCTGCCCTATCGCAAACTTATCGCGGCCGGCCTGCCCGCGATCATGACTGCCCACACGGTTTATGAGGCCATCGACCCCGATCGCCCCGCGTCGGTCAGCCGAAAGATCGTCCACGACCTGCTGCGCGTCGCGATGGGCTTCGAGGGCGTGATCACGACCGACGCGATCGGCATGAAGGGCGTGGTCAGCCGATTCGACTCGTTCGGCCAGGCGGTGGCCGAGGGCATCGCCGCCGGCAATGACCTGGTGCTGGTCAAGAGCGACCTGAACAACACCGCCGACGCAGCCGACTGGGTGAACCGCTACGTGCAGGACGGCCGAATCCCGATGGCCGAGCTGGACGATCACGTCCGCCGCGTGCTGGCGATGAAGTGGGACTACGGAATCTTCTCGCACCCGAAGGTGGATGCGGCCAATGCGATGACGCCGATCCGCGACCCCGAGACGCATCGGCTGTCTGCCGAGGCCGCCGAGCGGGCCGCCATCCTCGTCCGCGACCGCGGGAAGTTCCTGCCGCTGGCCAAGGACGCGCGGATATTCTTCACCGACCAGCGCAACGACGAGTGGCTGAACAAGGCCGAGGACCAGTGGTATCACTCGCACATGATGGCCGAGTATCTCCGCGAGCACTTCCCGCACGTCACCAACTGGGAATGCCAGCTCAAGATGACCGAGGAGGACGAGCAGAAGGTCCTGGCGATGAGCCGGGCCGCGGACGTCGTCGTTATGCACGCGACCTATTGGCGCGGAAACCCGACCAACGTCCATCTCGCCAGGAAGCTGATCGCCGAGGGCAAGAAGGTTGTGCTCGTGGCCGCGTCGCCCTATCGCGAATCGACCGCGATCGACGAAGCCGACTGCCTGATCGTCACTTTCAGTTCGCTGCCGCGGAGCATGGAGAACGCCGCCGCGCTGATCGCCGGCAAGGGCCGGGCCGCCGGCGTCTGGCCCCTCGAGACCTACAGGATCGAGGGCGTCTGAGCAGACCGAGAGCGACTGGGCGGCCGCACGGACGCCGGTTCACGCCAGGCCGTGCGCCAGCAGGAATGATTCGTCGGCAAGCACCTCGCCCGGCGGCCCGTCGGCCACCAGCCGGCCCCCCGACAGCACGAGCACACGCCCACACAACTGCCGCACCAGTTCCAGGTCGTGCGTCGCGACGACCTGCGTCCCACCCAGTCGCTCCAGCAGGGCGATGATCTCCCGCCGCCCGCGCGGGTCGAGGTTGGACGTCGGCTCGTCCAGCACAATCGCCTGCGGCCGCATGGTCAGCACCGTCGCGATGGCCGCCCGCTTTCGCTCGCCGAAGCTGAGATGGAACGGGCTCTTGCCGCCGCGGTCGGCCAGCCCCACCGCCGCCAGCGCCGCGGTGACGCGGTGCCGGACCTCGTGCTCGTCCAGCTTCATGTTCCGCGGGCCGAACGCGAGGTCTTCCGCAACCGTCGGGCAGAAGAGCTGGTCGTCGGGGTTCTGAAACACCAGGCCGACGGCCGCGCGGATCGCCCGCAGGTGCGAGCGGTCCATCGGCGACCCGGCCACGCGAATGCTGCCGGTCCCGCTGAGCATGCCTCCCAGGTGCAGCAGCAGCGTACTCTTGCCCGCGCCGTTGGGGCCGACCAGGCCGACCCGCTGGCCGGCGTGGATCGACACCGTCAGCCCGCTCAGCGCCCGCGTGCCGTCGGGGTAGGAGAAAGTGAGATCGCGGATGTCAATCAGCGGCTCGCCTGTCATGGCAGCACCGCCCGGCAGGCGATGAGCAGCGCCAGCGAGCCGGCGGCGAACAGCAGGTCGCCGCCGCGCAGCCGCGCGGGCGGGACGCCCACGGCCCGGCCGTCGAACCCGCGGGCCGCCATCGCCAGGTAGACCCGCTCGCCGCGCTGGTGGCTGCGGAGGAACAGGGCCCCGATCATTCGGCCGACGGTCCTGGCGTGCCACAGCCACCGCCCGGTGAACCCGCGTGCGACGGCCGCCCGCTTCATCCGCCGGGCCTCGTCGGCCAGCAGCCAGAGGTATCGCCAGGTCACCGCCAGCAGCATGACGAAGATCGCCGGCACGCGCAGCCGGGCCAGGCCGGCCAGCAGTTCGGCCGCCGGCGTCGTCGCCGAGAGCAGCACGACCGCGCCGACCGCGATCAGCCCCTTGGTCGAGATCGTGGCGAACATCGCCAGCCCGCCGCGCGACAGCGAGAGCGGTCCGACCGCGACGCGGGGCTGGCCGGGCATGAACGGCAGGAAGACCGCCACCAGCACGACGAAGGGCAGAACTGCGAGCAGCCGCTTGAGCAGGTGGTGGGGCGACACGCGCGACAGCGCCGCGACCGCGAGGAGAAAGACGGCGTAGAAGACAAACGCCCCCCATCGGCCGGGCGGCGTGCTGACGCAGATGATGACCAGACCCAGCAGCGCCGCCAGTTTGGCTCGGGCGTCGAGGCGATGGACAAGCGAATCGTCCTGCGACAGGGAGCGGGCCGGGACGTGCATCAGGAGCCCTCTCCATCCGTTGCGCCGGCTGCGGGGTTTGGCCGGTTCCGCCGGGCGGCCAGGCGGGCGACGCCCCAGCCGACCAGGAACGTGACCAGCGTGCCGGCCAGACCAGCCAGCGCCTTGGCCAGCGGGACTCGCTTCACGCCGGGCATCTCGTAGTCGGGTACGGGGGCGGACTTCCAGGCCTCGCCGTCGCCGGAGGCCTCCTTGTCGGCAAAGCCCTTGTCCTCAGCCACCCTTTCCAGTCCGTCCGGACTGCTCGACGCCAGCGGCGAAACGAACACCGCCAAGCCGACAGCGACCGCCAGACCGGGCAGCACGAACATCCAGGTGCTGCGTCGCGTCATGGCTGGGCCTCCTTCGACGCGCCGACCGGCGCCGGCTGCCAGGCGCCGACCAGATCCGGTCGGCCAGCCATGACGACCGACAGGGCCGCCGTCGTGATGATCGCTTCGCCCGCGCCGATCAGGGCGTGAACGCCGACCATCGCACCCAGGACGCCGCGCAGCGGCACGACGCCCGAGATCGCCAACTCGACGGCGCAGGCAGCCGACGCGAGGACAACCGACGCCCACGCTGCGACAGCCGTTGCGGCCATGAAACCGCGCCGCGTCTGCGCAAGGAATCGCCGTACGGCGCTGAAGATGGCGTAGCCGGCCAGTCCGCCGATGATGCCCATGTTGAAGATGTTGCTTCCCAGCGCCGTCAACCCGCCGTCGGCGAAGACAAGGCACTGGATGACCAGCACGACGGTCATGACCAGCAACGCGTTGAGCGGGCCCATCAGCACCGCCGCCAGCAGGGCGCCGAGGAAGTGCCCGCTGGTGCCGCCGGCGATGGGGAAGTTGAGCATCTGGGCGGCGAAGACGAAGGCCGCAGTCATGCCCAGCAGCGGCGCCTGCCGCTCGCCCAGCGTCCGCCGGGCCCGCCAGGCCGCCAGCCCCACCGCCACCGCCGAGACGACCGCGGTCGCCGCGTTCACCTGTCCGCTGACGTATGCGTCGGGTATGTGCATTGCGTGTCCGATCCGCCGCGCGGGCGGCGCGTCTAAAGCAGTGTCTTGCCGGTCGAGCTGATCGCCAGGGCCGCGTGCAGGACGCCGCGCTGCTTCCGCAGTTCGTCGGCGATCTGGCGGATGTGGCTGGCCCGGCCGCGGACCAGAACCACCTCCGCGCACAAGTGATGGTCCAGGTGGACGTGCGAGGTCACCAGGATTTCCTTGTGGTGGTCGTGCTGGAGGCCGGTCAGCTTGTCGCTGAGGCCGCGCTGGTGATGGTCGTAGATCATCGTGATCGTGCCCAGGGCCTCCTCGTCGGCCTCCCACTCCTGTTGCACGATCTGTTCGCGGATCATGTCGCGGACGAACTCGGAGCGGTTGGTGTAGCGGCTGCGCCGCACCATGCGCTCCAGCTTGTCCAGCAGGGGCCGCTCGATGGAAAGGCTGACTCGGGCCATCTCCGCCATGGGGTCCTCCGGCGTATTACGGTCTGATGAAATCGTAATACGGCCGGACGCCCGCGTCAACGACAATCGCTCCGGTCGCGGGAAGAGGAACGGGCGGCGGGGCGGTCGCTACAGCGACCCGCGGAACAGGGCCGGGATCGTCGCCTCGCCGCGATAGGGCCACTCGCCCGCGACCAGGGGCTCCTCGAAGAACGCCCGCGTCGCGTCGGACGCCAGCTCGCGGGCCGCGATCGCGCTCCGCCCGGCCAGCCGCTCGCAGATGTCCGTGCCCAGGATGAAGGGCGTCTGGCGCGGGCTCTGGAGGACGACACGGCCGCCCGTGCGGGCGACCAGCCGGATCAGCAGGTCTGCCTCGGTGATGTCCAGTTGGACGAGGCTGCGGAAGGCGGCCAGGTCCTCGCGGCGGCGGGCGCGGTCGGCCGGGGGTCGGCCTTCGTAATACGCGTCCAGCAGGGCGGCCACGCGCAGCTCACGCACCCGCCGGGCGGCGATCAGGCGGATGGCCTCGACGCGCTCGGCGTGGTCGGCGGCGGCGTCGCCGGGGACGGCTCGCAGCAAATCGCCCGCCTCGGCCAGCGGCGTCAGCAGGTGGCGTTCGACGCGGTCGGCGGCCCCGGCGGCCTGCTCGGCGGTGAATCGCCGCCGCGTGCCCTCCCACAGGAAATGGAATCGGCCCACGTCGAACCAGACGCTCATCGAGTGGAGGTAAACGCACCGCCGCTCCGGCGGCGGCAGCAGGTCCGGCCGCACGATCAGCGGGCGATAGAGGTTGCGATACCAGACGGCGGTGCAGACCATGTGGTCGCCGGTCGGACGGAACGGCCACAGCCGCATCGCCCGGTCGACCAGCCGCCAGGCCGCGAGCAGGTTGTCGGCCTGGTCCGGCGCCCAGCGGTCAGCCAGCGCGGCGATCAGCGCGTCGGCGTCGGCGGACGGGTCGCGGAGCAGGGCCCGGGCGACGTGCTGGTTTGCGTTGAAGGGCGTGTGCGTCGGCGGCAGGTGCCCGCCGTAGAGGGCCAGTCGATCGTAACCGGCGGCCGCGAAGTTGCGATACTTCTCAGCGATCACCCAGGGCATCGGCACGCCGAGGACCGGATCGGTCAGCCAGCCGTGGATCGCCGTCACGGGCAGGTCGGGATGGCCGGTCTGGCGGACCATCTCGCTGTGCCGCCGCACGACGTCGTCGATGTGGACCTGGTTGGCGCCGTGCCACGGCGTGGCCCGCCGCTGTCCGTCCAGTTCGTAGAAGTCTTCCTGCGGTGTAACGTGCAGGATGCCGACGGCCGGTTCGGTTTCCTTGAGCACGTCGGGCAGTTCGCGGTCCCACTCGAAGCTGTCGCAGACGTGCCAGAGGCGTCGCGGCGCGCCGTCGCCGTCGAGCCCGCGGCCGAGCGCGCGGAAGAAATCGCCAACGCGCTGGCCGAGCGTGTGCATGCGGGCGCGGAACGTGCCGTTGGGACCGGCGTAGCGGTATTGCGTGAAGTTGTAGCCCGCGCCGCTGTCCTCGCCGATGATGCAGATGCCGGCCAGGTCGGGCACGGCAGCCACCAGCCGCGCGACGAGCTGCTCGTAGTGCTCCAGCGCCGCCGGGTGGTCCACGTCCAACGCGTATCTCGGCGTCGTGCCGCGCCCCGGGTGATCGGTCCGCGGGCCGCGCAGGTCCGGCCGCCGCGCGAAGAACCGCTCCGGCAGCCAGCGCGGTTCGTAGCAGAGCATCACCGGCTCGATGTCGAACGCGCGGAACCGCGCGACGCGCGCCCGCAGGGCGTTCAGGTTGTCCCGCAGATACGCCGGCGGATAGAGCCCGGCCGTCAGGTCGCTGGCGACGAACTGGTCCAGCGACGGCCCGAACAGATTCCACTGGATGTAGGGGTCTTCCGGGTCGTCGTCCTGGATCGTATACGGCGTCGCCAGCGCGTTGCACTCCAGGTGCGTGATGCCCAGCCGGACAGCCTCGGCCAGGTGGGCGTCCCAGTCGAAGCCGACGCTGTCGCGGCTGTAGCCGCAGCCGAGCTGGTCCCAGATCGCCAGGAACTCCCGCAACGGCGGCCGCACCACGCACGACTCGACGGGCCGACCGGCGTCCAGCCGGTCGATCAGGTCCCAGGCCGCCCGGTAGAGGGCCCGGGGCCGGCCGGCGGTCAATACCAGGCGGCGGCGGTCGCGGGCGATGTGCCACGCCTCGGGGGCGGCCGGGTCGCCGGACTCGATGGTCAGTCGGACGGTTCCGTCGCGCGGCGCCGCGTCGGGCGCGACGACGGCCGCCTCCAGACGGGCCGCGAGGTCGCTGGCGGCCCGGCGGATCAGGAAATGTGCGTCATGCGGACAGACCACGTGCGTCCAGCGATCGGGCATGAATGGCTCCTCCGGTCAGGTGCGATGCAGGCGCGTCAATCGACCCGCGCGACCGGAGATTATTGTGAGCGCATCTGGACTTTTCCAGCCCGCGCCGAGGACTACGGCGAATCGGGCAGCCGAGGCACGGGCGCAGCCTGGCGTGCGAACCACGACTTGGCCAGCGGGTCGGCCGTGAAGAACGACAGGAGTTGGCGTGCGACCTTCGTGCGTCCGCTCTCGGCCGACGGGTGGGTGCCGTCGCCGGCCAGGTCGGCTCGGACGTAGGTCAGGCCGTCGGCCTTTCGCGGCGTCGTGCCATCGGACCAGAGATAGGGGCCCCACAGAACCAGGGGGGCTTTCACTTCGCCGGCGGCCGGGTCGCAGTTCAGGGCCTTGTCGCCGCGGCACTGGTCGAGGATCACCCAGCGGACGGAGAACGCACTCTCGTAGGCATAGGGTTCAGGGTTCAGCCCGCCGGTGGCGTAGCCGGCATAGATTCGGCTGGAGAGGTAGGCCACGCGGAGGTTCGGGTACTTCTGCCTGGCCAACTGGAGGATCGCGACGAGATGATCGCGCAGGGTGCGGGCGTGCGCGGGGAAGGCCCCCAGGCCAGCCGGCTGCTTGAGGGCCTGCTTGATCCAGACCGCCTGCACCTGCTGCGGCGTGACGCCGGCGCGCTTGAGCCGATCGGCGAGCACGCCCCAGACACGCTCGGCGCCGGCGTTGCCCGTCGGGTCCCAACTGGCGGCGTCCATGCCGCCCTGGGCGCCGTCGACGATGACGACCTCGGGCCGCTTGGCCGGGTCGGCGTCGGCCAACTGCTTGAAGCGCGAGAACTCCTGCGTCGTGTTCGACATACCGATGGAGATGAGCACGATCTTGCCGTCGGCGGCCGGCTTGCCCTCGGCGTCCAGGGGCGTGATGTTCCCGATCGCCGCGGCCGCCGCCGTCGCGTGCGCGTCAGCCGGCGAGTTACGCCCGCCGCCGTAGAGCCCGCCGTCCTCGCCCTTGTAGCGGTCGTCGGCGGTCATCTCGGTCAGGGGTTTGAAGCCCATGCTTGCGCGGGGCGCCGGCGTGTCCGGGCGCGTCGTCGGCCCGGGCCCGCGTCGGCCGTCCGGCTGGGTCGTCGGCGGAACCCGTCCATTGCGGCGGCGATATTCTTCGCGGGCGCGGGCGAGATAGTCCCGCTCCTGCGGGGTCAGCGATTCCCCCCGCCGCTCCTTCTGGATGAGCTGGCGGGCATAGTTGAAGTCGATGACCGGCGATGCCGCGGGCGGCGGGTCGTCGGCCCGGGCGATCGCCCCGGCTGACAGCATTGCCAGAACCACCCCGACTGCCGTCGCGGACCTGGCCGACATGGCTTGCCTCCATTGTCCCCCTGTCAAGTATACCCGGCCTGCCCGACGGCGTGCGAGGGCGCGGGCGGCGCTTGCGTCGATCCAGATTCCGAGTGTAACCTTGCCGCGTGCGGAACCTGCCGATTCGCTGGAGGCTCTTCGATGGCCGGGCGCGGATGGCACGACAAGTTCTTCGACGACCTCTACGGACGCATACTGGCGGGCCAGTTCGCCGCGTCCCGGTCGCTGCGCCAGGCGCGGATGATCCGGCGGCTGCTGGGACTTGGCAGGGGTCAGCAGGTGCTGGACTGCCCCTGCGGGCAGGGGCGGCTGACGATCCCGCTGGCAGGCATGGGGCTGCGGATGACCGGCGTCGACTTCCAGCCGGCCTACCTGGCCCGGGCCCGCCGCGAGGCGAGAAAGGCCGGCGTGCAGATCGACTTCGTGCGCGCCGACATGCGCGAGCTGCCGTTCGCCGGGCGGTTCGATGCGGCGTTCAACTGGTTCACGAGCTTCGGCTATTTCAGCGACGCGGACAACCTGGCCACCGCGCGGGCCGCGCTGGCCGCCCTGCGCCCGGGCGGGCGGCTGCTGATCGACACGCTCAACAAGACCTGGCTCGTGAAGAACTTTCGGCCGGCCGGCCGCACGACCGTCAACGGCGTCGAGATCATCGACCGCCACCGCTTCAACGCGCGGACCAGCCGCGTCGAGCCGACCTGGACGTTCCGCCTGGGCAGCCGCGTGCAGCGTCGCCGGCTTTCGGTCCGCCTGTACAGCGGCCCGGAACTGCGGGCGCTGCTGCGGACGGCCGGGTTCACGGACGTGCGGCTGTTGGGTCACTCCCCCGGCGGACCGGGTCGGCTGACCCGTCACTCGCAGCGTCTGATCGCGATCGCCACGCGACCCGCGTAGGTTCTTGAGCGACTTCTAACCGGCGAACAACGAATCGAACTCACGGAGCAGGTCGATCAGCGCCGCGTGTCGGCCGTCGTCGGGCCCCACATCACCCATTTGCGTAAGGCCTGGTCGCCCACCTGGCTGTTGGGGGGGAAGCCGCCGCCCTCGGCGACGGTAATCGGACCCGGCGGCGCGTTGCGTCCGTCGAGTCGCCGCGCGGTCGGGGCAGCCGGCAGACTGTCGGCCGGACTGACGTCGTCGGCCGTTTGCGTTCTAAGGGGTGTCTGCTTGCGCAGGATCGACGCGGCCGATTTGGTCGACCGGAGTCGAGGCGACCCGGCCGAATGCGTCAGATCGCATTGGCCGGGCTATCTTGTAAACTGTTGCCCGCCAGATATTTAAGATACAGGCACATACAGGCAAATGCAGGCTTTCGCAGGCCGGCGCCGAATCAGGGATGCCAGTGCTGCCGGGCGCTACATTCGCCGCCCGACAATGAGATTCACCGTCCAGTGGTCCTGGTCCCAGCGTTGCTCGGAGATGTAGAGCGTGCGGCCGCCAGGCGCGGCGGCGGACGTGCCCATCTCGAATCCCTCGCTCGCGTTTGGCAGCGTCACGGCCGCCGGCGCGAACGCCCCGGTCTTCGGGTCGAACCTGGCCACGCGGCCGGCGCGGGTGTCGGCGATCAGAACGCCGCCGTTGCCGTCGGGCCAGGCCAGGCCCCAGCCGCCGATGGCCTCGGCCGGCTTGCCGGCGGCGGGCCTGGCAGTGCCGCGCACGGGGTCGAACCATTCGGCGGCCCAGGGATCGAGGCGGCTGCGGAAGACCGCCACGCGCCCGTCGGGACAGGCGGCGAAGGTCTGGAGATAGTTCGGTTGAGCGTCAGCCGATGTGACCGGCGACAGTGTGCGTTTGTCCAGGTCGTATTCGAAGACCGTACCGACCGGCCCGCCGTTCCAGCCGCCGAGGGAGAAGACCCGCGGCCGGCCTTCGGTTGCAGTCGCGACCATGAGGCAGCCCCAGATGGCCGGGTGGGGATAGGCTGCGGTCTCGACGGCCTTGTCGGCCTGCACGTCGTACTCAATCACGTGGTTGTGTGCGCCCCATCCGCCGTTGACGGTCGGCCCGAAACCGGGCGACAGGATGATCCGTTTGCCGATGACGACCGGGCCGCCGCCGGCTGACAGGTGGGGGTAGGGCAGGCGGGCCTCGTGCTTCTTCCAATGGCCCGAGGCGGGATCGAACGAACAGATCGCGTCAGTGAGGGCGTTGCGGTGTGTGTTGTTGTCGGCCAGGCCGCCCAGGACGAAGAGCCGCCCGTCGACGACGGCCATCTGGCCCACTGCGGTGGTCAGCGGCGTCTGGAGCCGCGCCCACTCGTACTGCGGCGGGCCCTTGGCGCAACCGCCCAACGTCGCCGAGGCCAGCGCCGTCGCGGCGATCCAGACTGAAGCGAGGAATCTGAAGTGACGTCCCGCACCCGCGCAGGCGTGATTGCCCATGGTTTGGCCCCCGCCGGCCTGTCGGCCGACCGGTCCAGACTAACGCGCGCGAGCGGGGAAGACAACCGTAACGCCCGCAGCGCTACCTGAGAATTTCCCAAAGCCCGTAGGCCAGTCCGGCGGCCCCCAGCAGCAGGGCGACGGCGCTGAAGGCGCGGGCGCCTTGCGGGCTCATCTGCCGGCCGCCGCGGAGCTTGACTCGTCCGGTGATCAGCCCGAACAGGCCGCCCAGGAGGACCAGGACCGAACCGCCGACGATCAGGATGTTGCCGAAGGATTCGACCGCCCGGGCTGTGTTGGCCAGCGCGGCGACGTCGCCGGGGAGTGGAAGTTTCATCTGCGGTCTGCCTCCGGGTGAGCGTGGCGGTCTGCGCCGCCGCAGCCGTCAGGGCAGGGCATAGAGGCCCTGCGGCTGGTCGAACATGCTGCGATATCGGGCCGGCTGGTACATGCGCAGGTCGATCGAGCGGAAAAACTCCTCCGGCCCGGCGTCGCGGATGGTGCGGACGACCAGGTCGATCTGCCGCTGGCTGGCGAAGGCGGCGATCGCGTCCAGCTTGTTCTGGAGCATTTCGGGCGCCGTGCGGATGCGCAGGCTCGGCGGCGTGGGGAAATCGCAGTAGACGGCCATCTCGGTGACGTGGGGCAGGCGCGTCAGCGGCGGGCCCAGTTCCGGCCAGATGTCGCCGCCGGCGTGGAAGATACTGATCATCAGCTCCTGGTGGACGAGCTTGTGGTCGGGGTGCAGGTCGGCCCATGTGGGCACGAAGATCTGGCTGGGCGCGACCTTGCGGATGATGTGAGTCAGCGCGTTCTGGAGGCCCGTGTAGCCGGCGATGTCGGGCTCGCCCGGGCCCGCGGGCCGACGGCCCTGGAACGCCGTCAGGCTGCAATCGGGAAAGCCGAGCCAGTGGATGCGCTCCTCGGGCACGCCCAGCTTGCCGTAGGCGGCGTAGGTTTCGCGGCGGCGGATGTCGGCGATGGCCCGCTGCTCGTCGGCCGAGCAGTAGCCCATGCGGCCGTCGGTGGCGACCAGGAGGTGCACGGGGACCGACTCGCGGGCGGCCAGTTGCATCATCAGCCCGCCGCCGACGACGACGTCGTCATCGTGCGGGGAGACGAAGAGGAACTTCTCGTCCTTGCCTCGCCAGTGGCGGGAGACGGAGGCGAGGGTCTCACCGACGCGGCGTTCAGTTCCGACGAGGCGTACGAACTCGATCTTCTGGGGCATTGCGGGCGTCCTGTTCGGGAGTTAGGGGCTCTAACAGAACCTACACGCGACCCGCGTAGGTTCTGTTAGAGCCCCTTAGTCGAGACGGGCGTATTGTCGCAGACGGGGCGCGGCGATCAAGACCCAGCCGCCGGTTCACGGGGCGGGCGGGCTCTCCGGGGCCTGCGCGGACTTGCGGGCGGCCAGTTCGACCACCGCGCGGTAGATGAGGTTGTTCTCGATGAGCATCTTCCACAGCGCCGAGGTCGGCAGGACCATCGAGAACTTCGATTCCTTCAGCTCGCGGTTGACGATGCGTCCGTCGACGTACATCATCGGGATCTTCCCCTGGCGGAGGTTCACCGACCAGGTCTTGGAGTCCAGGCTGGCCAGCAGGTCCACGCCGACCTCGTAGTGGGCGTCGCCCGAGCCGCGGTGCGTGTCGCCGATCATGTAGATGTCGTAGGACTGCCCATCGAAAAGCATGTGATGGCGTGCCGCCCCGTCGGCGGTCAGCTCGAACCAGTCGTGCATGCGGTCGAAGCGGTATTCCTTCCACTTCAGCCCGGGGAAGATGCGGGCCATCCAGTCGGGCGCCGCCTGTCCGACCAGCATGCCGTTGTTGAAAATGATCTCCCCCGCGCCGACCGGCCAGTTGGCTTCGCCCGGGTCGGGCAGCAGCTTCTGGTGGCTCTTCTCGATCATCGTCACGTAACCGTTCACCGTCATGCCCGGGAAAAACGCCTCGACCAGCGGGTGAACGCGCTGCGTCGGGAACAGCCGCCGCGCCTCGTACTGAATCTGGAGCAGCGGGACTTCGTCGGCCAGGTTGCAGGTGACGCGGCCGTCCAGCGTGCCGCCCTCCATCCCCGTCTGGAATGGGAAATCGATCAGCCCGTCGTCCAGCGAGAATCGGCTGGTGAACTCCGACAGCTTGTAGCGCGTCTGGTTCTTACTGTCGGTGACGTAAACCTCCTCGAAGTGGACGCTGCCGCGCAGGTCGCACCGCGCGGCGAAGTCGGTGATCTGCCGGGCCGTGTCACGCTGGGGCATGGGCGCCGGCTCGGGACTCTCCACCTGCCCGCGCAGCGGCGGGCCGACCGGCTGGCTGACCGACTGGAACGCCCGCCGCGCGCCGCTGACCGCGATGCTGCCGGCGGCCTGCGCGGTCCTGACGCGGGCGGGGGAGGGGGCAGCCAGCGCGGCCGCCGGACCGGCATCGGCAGACGGCCACGGCAGCGAACGCAGCCGCGTCCAGAATGCGTGGAACTCGTCGATGTCCACGTGCCGCCCGACGACCTGGATGTCCTGGTCGATCGGATGCGTGACGGGGTTGCTCACGTTGAAGGCGACCGCGACGCGGTTGGGACCCTGCGCCAATCGCAGCCGCGGGCTGCCGACGGCCTGGTCGCTGAGCGAAAGGCTGCCGTCGATCGCGACCGGCGAATCGGCCAGCTTGCAGCGCACGTCGTGGAGGTCCATGCGGCTGGGCAGCATGCGGGCCCAGCCCAGCAGGGAGCGGCTGGCCCATTGCTCGCGCTGCCCGTCGTCGAACAGGTGCAGGTTGCAGGCGACGCTGCCCGAGAGTGGCCCGCCGAGGAAGTCGCGGTTGGAGAGTATCGCCGGGAACAACTCGGACAACTGCCCCAGGTCCGGCACGTTCAGGTCCAGTCGCAGGTTCCAGTTGGCAGCCGTGAGCGAACCGGTCTGCCGCCGGGCCTGGCCGGACGCGGCGAAGGCGATGTCGGCCAGTTGCCCGCGCAGGTCGTTGATCTGCCAGAGCGACCAGCCGGACGGATTGACGGTCAGGTCGATGCGGCCGCCGGCGGCGACGCCGGCACGCTTGTCCAGCCCGCCCGGGATGCGTATCGCCATGTCCCGCGCGTCCAGGTCGGTGGTCAGGTGGAGTTCCTCCCACCCGCCGGTCAGTTGCGTCAGAAACGTCACGCCGCCGCTGACGCCGCGGGCGTCCAGCCAGTCGGCCAGCGTCGGCAGCAGCGTGCGGAGCTGGCTGTCAGCCGACAGTCGGCCGCCGACCTTCAGGTTCACCTGGTCGATGGGCGGCGGGCTGGCCGACCCCCACAGCACCGGCAACAGCACGACCAGCCCGCTGAATCCGACGCGGCTGTCGCCGGACTGCACGACGCCTCGGCGGACGTTGATCCACGGGCTCACCGGACCGTCGGGCAGGTTGGTCGTGAATCGCGCATTCAGAGACAGCGGCACGCCGGCTGCCTTGCTCCCGCCCCAGGGCGCGGGCAGCGAGAAACCCAGCTTTGTCGCGTCGATGGCGAGCGTCATGTCGTCGGGCTCGCCGGGCAGCCAGCCGATCCGCAGGTCGGCTGACCCCTCGTGCAGCTTGAGGGCCCCCAGTTCGTCAGCCAGCACGGGGAAGTGCGCCAGCACGTGGCGGACGTCGTCGATATGAAGCGTCGCGCACTGCGGGTCGCCCAGGTCGACCAGGTTGCCCTCGGTGTGCAGGGACAGGCCCAGGCCTGCGAAGTCGATCTGCGCGGGCAGGAAACTGCGGGCGCCCTGCCCGAGCAGGACGCCGGAGTAGTTGATCTCCAGCCGGGCTGGTTCGTCGGCCCGCTTGATCAGGATCGCGCCGGCGGGCGGAGGGACAGCCGCGTCGCCGGTGGCGCGGTGCTCGTGGCCGATGGTCCGCAGCAGGCGTTCGCCGCCGACGCGGACAGCCAGCCGATCGAGGTCCAGGCGCAGCCGGGTCCGCAGTTGCGGACCGCCCAGCCGGACGTTCAGTTCCCCGTCGAACCCGCCGGAGAGGTCCGCGTCGTTCTCGGCTAGCGCGTCGCGTAGGCAGGGCATCAGCCCGACGAATTGTTCAACATTTCGGCCGATCAGGTTGCCGTCCAGCACCAGGTCGACGCGCTGGAGGCTCTGGCCTGGCGGAGGTCGGCTGACAGCGAGCTTGCCAGACAGCGGGGCCAGCGCAATGCGGCCAGCGTCGGCGTCGGTCACGACGCCTTCGCGAATGACGAGCTGGCCGTCGTGCACCGTCATGCTGTCGGGCGCGAAGGGCAGCCGAATCGACAGGGCCAGCGGCCGCCCGGGCGGCTTGTCGATCGCCGGCGGGGCGTCGGGCGTCGGGCAGGGGATGCGCAGCGCGGACTGGGGCGCGAAGTCCAGCGAGGCGGACAGCTCGCGCCCGAGCACGACCTGCTCGAACCGGCGCTCGCGGATCAGCGGCTCGAAACGAACCTGGGCCTTGACCGGGCCGGCCAGCGTCGCGTCGCCCATCGCGCGGCGGAGCACGGGCAGGCGGTCGAGCAGATCGCTGGCATCCGGGGCGTCGATGTCCAGTTCGGCCAGCCAGTTCAGCCAGACGTCCCACACGCGGAGTCGGCCGGACAGGATGGGAAACAGGCTGTCGGCGACTGCGGAGAGCGTCAGGCGACTGCGGCCGATCTGGAGTGAGATCCTGGGCACGTTCAGCCGGTCGCGGTCCTGCTGGTAGTGGGCCTGCACGTCAAGCTCGGCCGACCGCCCGGCCGGCTTGTCCACCCAGCCGGGGATTGCGGCGCCGAGGTCCGTCGCATCGACGCGCAGGTTGAGGTCCTGGAACGTGTCGGCCAGCTCGATCTTCCCGGTCAGCCGCAACTCGCCGGAGAGCCGCCACTGCGGCGGCAGCCAGCTCATCAGGTCCGGCGATACCCGGGCGATCAGCTCCGGCCGCAGCCGGGCGTCGGCGACCTGAAGCCGCAGGACGTTGGCGTCGTTGGGGCGATACTCGACCGAGGCCTGGAGGTCGACGCCGGGCAGTTCCGTCCGCAACTGGCCGAGCGTGATCGTGTCACTGGGCGTGTCGTACAGGCCTTCGAGGAAGAACCGCCCGGCCGGCACGTGCAGCCGGTGCGGCCGCGACGCCAGATCGACCTCCATCTCCTGCACGCGGGCGTCCAGCGTCCACTCGATGCGGCCTTGCGGGGTGAGCGTCAGCGCCAATGTGCCGCCGCACTTCCCGCTGAGCCGGCGCAGGCCGATCGCATGGGCCGCCTGCCAGTCGTGAACCGTCAGGCTCTTGAGATCGACGGTCCGCCAGCTCAGCCGCACCTTGCCGCCGGGCTGCACGCTGCCGCCGGCGGCGGTCGCGGCGTCGGGTCGGCTGAGTATGTCGGCATCGGCCGACAGGTAGCCGAGTTGCGTGCTCTCGCTGCCGGGCCCGGAGACATAGGCGACGCTGGCGGCGCCCGAGAAGAGCATCCGTCCGGTCGCGGGATCGGCGGCGAAGCTGAGATCGGGCAGGTCGATCGACGCGTTCTGCCTGCTCTTGAGGTTGATCAGCCGAACGCGGGCCTGGTCACACGTGAAGCGGTCGAACTTCAGCGACATCTCGGGCAGCTTCAGCTCGCCCAGGTTGAGGCGGCCGCCGGCGTCGCGGACCACGGTCAGATCGCAGTCGCTCAGCTCCAGGCGCAGGACGTGGCCGGTCAGCCAGGTCCGCAGCGGCGTGAAGGGCGCCTGCACACGGCCGACACGGAGCAGATCGCCTTCGCCGTAGCCCGGCCCGCGGGCGATCCGAAGGTCTTCCAGCACGACGCCTTCGGACCAGCTTACGCGGACCGAGCGGAGGTAGACTTTGCGGTTCAGGTCGTGCTGGAGTTGGCTGACGATGCGGCCGTGCAGCCAGTCGGTGGGCAGCCACCAGGGCAGCGTGACGTAGGCGGCCGCCAGCAGCATCGCCAGCGCCAGCGTGCCGCGGAAGCAGCGCACCGGCCAAGGCCGCCTGCGCCGCCGCGGGCGCGCGGCGTCCGACGATGTTGCTGTTGATTGCCCGCGTGCCATGGCCGGCCCCGTCGCCAGGAGACTTGCGCGAAACCGATTGCTCTCAACCAGTCATTATAGTGCAGTCTAAGAGCGTGTATGAAAATCTACACGCGACCCGCGTAGGTTTTCATACGCGTTCTAAGAGATTCCGACGCGAAACTCCGGGGTCCATGCGCTCTGACGGGCGCCTCAGGCGAGGATCAACTGCTCCAGCAGGCCCGCTACTTCCGTTGCGTCGACCGTTTCGGAGTTGGTGGGCAGGGGCGTCGAGGCCAGCAGCACGGGCATGTCGGCCGGCGCCGCGGGTGGCAGGCCGTGGCTGCCCCTGACCCGCGTGGCGTCCAGCGAGATGGCCCGAGCCGCCGGGTCGATGAACAACTCGCAGGGGTCGTAGCCCGGCTTGCGGTGGATGTCCACCGTACGGGCGAAGGGTGGCGCGGCGGCCGCATCGGTCCACCAGTAGTAGGCGAACCACGCGTCGGGCTCGGCGAGCGCGACAAGCTGCCCGCTGCGGCGGTGGCGAAGGGCGAAGCGGTCGTCCTCGGCCAGGTCGATCACTTCGGCGACGCCGGGCAAGTCGGCCAGCACGCCGCGGGCGGCGTCCATGCAGGACGGGTCGGCGGTGTAGATGTGTGCGACCTGGTGGTCGACCATCGCGAAGGCCCGGGCTTCGCCGACCTCGATGCACTCGCTTCCGGCGACGTTGCGGACGGGCAGCAGGCCGGCCTGTCGCAGGGCGACGTTGGGCATGACCGGTCGGCTGACGGGCACGATGCCGTAGTCGCCGGCGACGACGACGCGGCCGCCGTCGGCTTCGACCGCGCCGGCGATCCGCCCGACGAGGGCGTCGAGCGCAGCCGCCTCGGCGGCGATGCTCGCGTCGGCCGGCCCGACCTTCTGGAGGCAGTAGTCCATGTGCGGCAGGTAGACCAGCAGCAGGTCAGGCCGCTCGCTCGCCCAGACGCGGACAGCCGAGTGGGCGATCCAGTCGCTCGCGGGCAACGCCGCGAACGGGCCCCAGTAGTGCTTGAGCTCGAACGCGCCCAACTCGACGGCCAGACGATCGTAGAGGTCCGGCGGATCGCTGTAGCACGACGAGACGGTTCGGCCGTCCGGCGTGTGGACCGGGCGCGGCGTGAGCGTGACGTCGGCGGCGCCGAACATGGAGTTCTGCCAGAAGAGCATCGCAGTGCGGAGCCCACTCAGCCGCTTCCGCCGCCAGAATCGCGGCACGTCGAGCAGGCGGCTGGACTGCTCCCAGAAACTGACCAGGCCGCGGTCGGCGAAGTGCAGGCCGTTGGCGATGATGCCGTGCCCACCGGGCGGGGCGCCGGTGGTCAGCGTCGCCTGCATGGTGCAGGTGACGGCCGGGCAGACGGGCCGCAGCGACCGCCGCCCGCCCGAGGCCAGACGCCTGAGGGCGCCGCCCTGCGGCGCCAGGTCCATGATGCGATTGCTCAGCGCCGCGACGTTGATGAGGCAGAGTCGTTTCATGGCTGGATTATATCGGAAGCGGCCGGCAGGGAAACCGCTCGCGCGCGGAATCGGGTGAGGCGATGGTTCGAGGCGATCCCGCGTGGCAATTGAGATAGATTCTAAGGATTCGCCGTCGGCGGGGCGTCGGCGGCCGACTTGCGCAGCTGGTCAGCCATCTCGGCGGCGGCCTTCTCCAGACGCTTGTCCACCAGGGGCTGGACGTCTTCGGGCAGCATCGACTTTCGCAGGAACAGGTTGACCGACCCGCCGCCGGTCAGCGGCATCTGATACATGCCGATCACCGGGTCGATGCGGCCTGAGTGCAGCCGCGGCGCGAAGAAGTAGAGCGAATCCTCGCGAACTTCGTAGGCCAGCCCCGTGCGGGCCGACACCGTTTCGATGGTCTGAAGGATGGTCCGCCGCGACGTGTCCATCGAGGTGATCCGCTGGTTCTGCTCCTCGACGCCTTCCATCATGGCCGGCTGGAACTGCACCAGCACGCCCGACGCCTCGCCCAGTTCGACAAGGGCCTCGTCCAGCGGCGCACTCTTCCACTGCACGACGACCGTCCGCTGGAGCTGGTGGATGATCTGCTTGGGACGATCCACCACGCAGATGGTGCTCTGGTCGACGCGCCACGCCCAGCGATGCTCGGCGCAGACCTGGTCCAGCACGCCGGTGAAGGGCGACTCGGGCATGTTGGCCGCCGAGTCGTTGATGTCCTTGCTGGCCTGCGCGGCGTCTTCGCCGGTGACGTCGTAGAGGAAATCGACGTGCCGCTGCGCCGCGGCCTGAATCTGGGCCTTCAGCGAGGTCTTGTTGGCCTTCACCGTCTCGTGCCGCAGGACGCGCAGCAGTTCGACCTCGTCGATCGTTGCGCGTCGGCCGATCCGCACCAGTTCGGGCCGCGGCAGCACGCGGAGCATGGCCTTGCCTTCGCCGGTCTCGTCGATCTGCCAGGTCAGGTTTGCGGCGTCAAGCAGCGTGGCCAGCAGTTCGCGGCCGGTCTGGTTGCCGGTGGTGTTGAACGCGATCGGCGTCTTGTCGCCGTAGGGCAGGCAGCCCAGCGTGCGGGCCGGGACCTCGAGCCATCGGCCGCTGCTGTCAGCGGCCGACTCAATGTCCGCCAGCACCTTCAGCAGCTGCCCGTTGCGGACCGTCATCGGTCGAACCTTCTGGTCGAGCATCTTCTGAATCTCGCCGACGCTGAAGGTCTTGGTTGTCGCCGTCGTCGTTGCCGGGGTCTGCGCCGGCTGGGCCAGGGCCGAAGCCGCCGGCAGGGCCAGCAGGCCCAGCGTCAACGTTGCCACGACGGCTACGCGAAGCACGATCCGGTGCAGCGATGGGTGTGGCATGTGTCGGTTGCTTCCTTCCTACTGTCCCATGAAGCTGGAAAGGGCGGCGTCGGTCGAACCGGCCGGCGGGGGCGTCCCGCCGTAGGGCGTGCCGGTCAACGGCGTATAGTCGATCAGGACGATGGACGCATCGGGAGTTGAGGTCGAGGGCGCGGGGGCGTTGTCGTTGATTGCCTCGCCGGCAGGCAGGCGGGGATAGAAGACCTCGGCTTTGCCTTCGCGGGCGGAGTTGGCGACCAGTTCGCCGGCGGTGGTCGGGTCCACGCCCACGCGGGCGACCCGCAGGGGGCGGGGCTCAGCCGTCAGGGCGGCGGTGTCCGGCTTCTGCGCCGGCGTGCCCGGCCCGCGGAGCACGACGACGGTCGTGATGACGATGGCCGCGGCAGCCGCCAGGCTCGTGGCCACCAGCCGGAATATCCTTCCGGGCTGCGGGCGCCGTCGGCCGGGCAGGGGCTCAGCCGCCAGCATCAGGCCCAGCCGGGCGTGGTCGATCCGCAGGCCGGTCGGCGGTTGCGTCGCGCGACTCAGCAGGTCGGCCAGGGCGTCGTCGGCGGGCGAGTCCGTCGCGGCGTCGAAGCCGGCCGGCGGCGTCTCGTCGGCGCCGGACACCGGGGCCAGCGGGTCGAACGCGTCGTCGTCAAATGGGTGCGTTGTCCTGTTCATCGTCACTGTCCATCAAGTCGGAGAGTTCGAGCTTGAGCTTTTCTTTCAGTTTCTTTCGTGCTGAGAAGACGTGCCACTTCACCGCTTCGACGGAGCATCCCAGCACGTCGGCGACTTGTTTCTGGGGCATCTTCTCGATGGAGAAAAGCACCAGGGCCGTTCGTTGCCGGTCGGGCAACTCCTCCAGGGCCTCTCGTATCCGGCCCCGCAACTCCTCGGTCATCAACTCCTCTTCGGGAAGTTGCTGATCGCTGGTCAGGACGTTCAACAGCGACTCATTCTGACCGCCGTGGGAATCCTGCCGGCCGCTGTCCTCCAGACTCAACCCGGTCCTGCGGGCCCGAGACCGGCGATAATTCAGCGACAGGTTGCTGACGATCCGCAGCAGCCACGAGCCGAAGACCTGCGGGTTTTCCAGGGTGTCCAGGGCTCGATACGCCTTCAGCAGCGCGTCCTGAACCACCTCCTGGGCGTCGGCCACCCGGTTGAGCAACCGGTAGGCCACCGCGAGGGCCTGCTTCTCGTGGGCCCGGACCAGGTCATCGAACGCCGTGCGGTCTCCTGCCAGCGTCCGGACAACCAGCGCGGCGTCCCGCTGGGCCGATTCATCGGGCTGCGCGGGCGGCTGCCTGGGCTCTCCTCGGCCACGCTTCATCTAGTCAGACAGTCTGCCCGGGGGGCGGTTAGGTGGCGGGGAAGTTTTTTAAGTTACCTGCCAGACAATATTTAACAATCGTGAAGCAACGCACTAAATGCTGTTATTCCCGCTATTTCCGGGCCGTAACCGCCTTTCCCAGCCCGCCGCAGAGCCCCTGGACGAACCGCCGGATTTCCAGCCCCGTTGCCTGCGGCGACTTGGCGGCCTTGGCGCACTCGGTCATCTGCCGCACCAGGGCCGACCCGACGATCGCCCCGTCAGCCACTGCGGTCACCTCGGCTACCTGTTCCGGTCGGCCGATCCCGAACCCGACGAAGACCGGCTTGCCGCCGCCGGCCTGTTTGAGCGCCGCGACGTTGGGCCCGACCTCGGCCGGCAGCTCCCGCCGCTCGCCGGTGATGCCTGCGACCGAGATGTAGTAGACGAACCCGGTCGAGGCGGCTGCGATCTCGGCCCGTCGCTGCGGCGGCGTCGTCGGCGCGACGAGCATCACGTCGGCCAGGCCTGCCGACTCAGCCAGCCTGCCGACCTCCGGCTCACAGCCCATCGGCAGGTCCGGGAAGAGCACGCCGGCCAGGCCCGCCTGGGCTGCCGCGGCGATGAACCGGTCGGGCCCGTGTCGGCAGGCGACCGAGTAGCTGACCATCGCGATCCGCGGGGTGACCAGCTCGCCGGCCAGCGTGCCCAACGTCGCGAAAAGGTCCTTCACCTTCAGCCCCGCCTCCAGCGCCGCGGTGAAGCTCGCCTGGATGGTCGGCCCGTCGGCGACCGGGTCGGAGAAGGGGATGCCGATTTCGACGCAGCCGAGTCCCAGGTCGTCGATGGCCCGCAGGATCTCGGCGGTCGTCGCCAGGTCCGGATAGCCGGCCGTCACGTAGGGCGCGAGCATCTTCTCGCCCGCCTCGACCCGAGCCCGCAGTTTGCGTTCAAGGTCCGTCACGTTCGTCCTCACCGGAAAAAGTGGACCAGGTCCACTTTTTCTATTCGCCGGCCAGCCGCATCACTTCGGCGCAGTCTTTGTCGCCTCGGCCGGACAGGTTCACCACGATCGACTGGTCGGGCTTCATCGCCGGGGCCAGTTCCTCCAGATACGCCACCGCGTGGGCGCTCTCCAGCGCGGGGATGAGCCCTTCGCGGCGGCAGAGCAGGCGAAAGGCCGCCATCGCCTGCAAGTCGGTCCGGCTGACATACTGCACGCGGCCGCTGTCCTTCCAGTACGAATGCTCCGGGCCGACGCCGGGGTAATCCAGGCCGGCGGCTGCGGAGTGGGCGATCGCCGTCTGGCCGTCCTCGTCCTGGAGCACGTAGCTGAGCGCCCCGTGCAGCACGCCCGGCTGCCCGAAGTTCAGCGGCGCTGCGTGGTCGCCGAGCCTCGTGCTTCGGCCGCCGGCCTCGACACCGATCAGCCTCACGCCCGGCTCGTCCACGAAGTCGTAGAACACGCCGGCTGCGTTGGAGCCCCCGCCCACGCAGGCGACAATGGCGTCGGGCAGTCGGCCGATTGCGGCAGCCGACTGGGCCCGCACCTCGCGTCCGATCACCGCCTGGAAGTCGCGGACCATCCGCGGGAAGGGGTCGGGCCCGACGACCGAGCCGATGATGTAATGCGTCTGCTCGCTGCTGGCCATCCAGTCGCGCATCGCCTCGTTGGTCGCATCCTTGAGCGTGGCCGAACCGGCCGACACGGCGATGACCTTCGCGCCGAGCATCTTCATTCGGAAGACGTTCAGCTCCTGCCGCCGCACGTCCTCGCTGCCCATGTAGACCGCACACTCCAGGCCCAGCGCCGCAGCCGCGGTCGCGGTAGCCACGCCGTGCTGACCGGCGCCGGTCTCGGCGATCACCCGCTTCTTGCCCATGCGGACGGCCAGCAGCGCCTGACCCAGCGTGTTGTTGATCTTGTGGCTGCCGGTGTGGGCGAGATCCTCGCGCTTCAGCCAGATGCGGGCCCCGCGGTAGTGCTCGCTCAGCCGACGGGCAAGGTAGAGCGGCGTCGGTCGACCTGCGTAGTCCCGGCGCATCCGCTCCAGGTCGTCGTTGAACGCCGGGTCCGTGCGGGCCGCGTCGTAGGCGGCTGCGAGCTGCTGTACCGCTGGCACGAGCGTCTCGGGCACGTAGCGCCCGCCGAACCGATGAGGTCCGAACCGCCCCTCCGTGTCCGGGACGGCCGACAGGCGTGGCGCCGACTTCGCGTTGCTGGCCATGGTCGGAAACTCCTTCGGCCCAATGTTAGGGGCCCCCTCCGCGCGATGCAAGGGCGCGTGTCGCGGACGAGATTCCGAGATGATTCCGGGAAGGCCCCCGCCGGCGACGCAGCGGCGCGAGGCCCGTGGGGCCTGCACCTGATCCGCATCCGGCGCGCAAAACGGGCGGCCGCGTGGGCCGCCCGTGGAGTGCGTTTTGCCCGGGCGCTTTCTCAGACCCGTCGACGCCGGCGGACCAGCGCCAGCCCGCCCAGGGCCAGCAGACCCAGCGTTCCCGGCTCGGGCGCCGTGAGGATCCGCATGGCATAGACATCGGTGTCAGAGAAGATCATCCACGGGTCGCCGTTCTGGCTGATGGCCACCGTGCCGAGGTAGCCCTGGTCATTCTGTTGCCAGCCGTGCTGAGTGATCCCCAGGTCCGGCTTGGTGGCCTGAATCCAGTACGACTGGCCGACCGTGAGCATTGGTCCGTTCAAGCCGTCCAGATGAAAGACCGCCCCGTCCGCCACCGGCCAGGTCGACTCCGTCTTCTCCCAGAGGACCGCCCCCGGCGAGTTGCCGTCGTCGGCGAGCAGCCGGATCGTGTACGACCGGTCGGATGTCTCCGAGTCGGGCACGAAGGAAGCGTACAACTCTTCGAAAGTCCCGCTGGCCGACGGGCTGAACTTCACTGCCAAGCTCATGCTGGCGGTGGGGCCGTTTCCAAACCAGCCACCCCAGCCCTCCCAGGTATTGGCGGGGCCCATGGCCTCATACACGACGACGTTAGCCAGCCCGGCGGGGGCGGTGCACAGGATCATCGCGAGGGCTACGAGCGACAGTCCCAATCGGCCGATGGCGCTGAACGGCCGCCGACCCCGAACAGATTTCGCGCTTGGCATGATGCAATCTCCTCTGGTGTGAAATTCCGCGGATAGACTTCTCTCACTTCCGACGGCAGGCAGGCCGCCAGCCAAGCGACCGCTCCCCCGAACCTCGGGCAATACGCCGCAAAACGCGTGCCAATTCCGGGCGATTTGACGATGAAAGGACTGTGTTAGACCGAAGTGTCTGCATGCCATCCGAGAATTGATTCATTTGAAAATTGGAATCATTACGCCTTCGGATTGCCCATCCTATCAGGCGTCGCTTTCTCGCAACATCGGTCCGCCCAGCGTCGGTATCCCGCGACATTGGCCTTTCCTGATGCCGGGCGGCCGTGCGACGATGCGAGGGGGTGCGTAGCGGCCGGCAGGCTGGGGCGTCCGGAATATTGCTGTGACCGGCGGCTCCATCGTGAGACGGGGTAATGGCGAGCAGGGAATCTTACAGAAGGAGCGAGCGATGAAGGGGAAAGCGATAGCGGGGTTGGCGGTTGGGACGCTGCTGGCGGTGGTCAGTTTGGCGGCTTTTGCCGGGTGCGAAGGTCGCTACTCCGGGTCGACCATGTACGACCAATCCGCGCCGACAGCCATGCGGGTGGCCGCCTCCGAGGCCCAGCCGGACGTGAACGAGCCGCCGCGCCAGGCGCCCGACGGCCAGCATAACACCGAGGCCTACGACCGCATCTACGAGAACCCGTTCCTGGCGGCCCGCACCAATCCGCTGAGCACGTTCAGCATCGACGTGGACACGGCCAGCTACTCCAACGTGCGGCGGTTCCTCAACGGCGGATCGCTGCCGCCGCCCGGCGCGGTCCGCATCGAGGAACTGGTCAACTACTTCGACTACGCCTACGACGCCCCCAAGGCCGACGGCGACCCCTTCGCGGTCCACGTCGAGATGGCCGACTGCCCCTGGCAGGCGAAACACCGGCTGATGCGGGTCGGCATCAAGGGCCGCGTGATCGAGAACGACAAGCGGCCGACCGCCAATCTGGTCTTCCTGCTGGACGTTAGCGGTTCGATGGAATCGCCCAACAAGCTGCCGCTGGTCAAGCGGGCGATGAAGCTGCTGGTCGAGCAGCTCAAGCCCACCGACCGCGTCGCGATCGTCGTCTACGCCGGGGCGGCCGGCCTGGTGCTCGACTCGACGCCCGGCGATCGCGAGGGCGAGATACTGTCGGCCATCGAGGCATTGTCGGCCGGCGGGTCGACCAACGGCGGCGAGGGTATCGCGCTGGCCTACCGCGTCGCCCGGGACCACCTGCTCTCCGAGGGCGTCAACCGCGTGATCCTCTGCACCGACGGCGATTTCAACGTCGGCGTTTCCGACCAGAGCCAGCTCGTCCGCATGGTCGAGACCAACGCCAAGAGCGGCGTGTCGCTGACGGTGCTGGGCTTCGGCATGGGCAACTACAAGGACTCGACGCTGGAGAAGCTGGCTGACAAGGGCAACGGCAACTACGGCTACATCGACAACGCCGCCGAGGCCCGCAAGATGCTCGTCGAGCAACTCACCGGCACGCTGGTGACCATCGCCAAGGACGTGAAGATCCAGATCGAGTTCAACCCGGTCCGCGTCGGGGCCTACCGCCTGATCGGCTACGAGAACCGGATGCTGCGGGCCGAGGACTTCAACGACGACACCAAGGACGCCGGCGAAATCGGCGCGGGCCACACGGTGACCGCGCTCTACGAGATCGTGCCGGCAGGCGCGCAGGAAGACCTGCCCGGCGTCGATCCGCTGAAGTATCAGCAGCCGACCCGTCCGTCGGCAGAGGCGACCGACGGCGAGTGGATGACTGTCAAGCTTCGCTACAAGGAGCCGGCCGGCGAGACCAGCAAGAAGCTCTGGCTGACCGTCTCGGGCCCGGGCGGCAGGCTCAGCCAGGCCAGCGGCGACTTCAAGTTCGCCGCGTCGGTGGCCGCCTTCGGCATGCTGCTTCGCAACAGCGAGCACAAGGGCAACGCGAGCTGGGATCTGGTCAGCGAGTTGGCAGCCGACGGCAAGGGCGCCGACGCCCACGGCTACCGCGCCGAGTTCATCGACCTGGTGAAGAAGGCCCGCAGGCTGAAGGGATAGGCGAGGCGGCCGCCCGCGCGATCAAGCGACGCCCCCTGGCCGGCGATCGGTCAAGGGGCGTCTCGTCTCATCGGGGCGGGCCTCAGGCCCAGGTCAGCGTGAAGTCCCGGTCCCACGGCTGGCCGATGCACCAGGCCTTCTCGGGGTTGAGTTCGGCGTCGGGCGGGGCGGGCATGGCCGGCACGGTGGCGACGCTCATGCCGGATCGGCCGATTCGGATGATCCGCACGTCGAACGGCATTTCCGTCATCGATGCGACCGAGCAGTGGACCCAGCGCCCATGGTCGGTGCGATAGGTCGCGTGGTAGTGCCCGCTGAGCACGAGCCGCACGCGCGGGTGGCGGCCGATCAACTCGGTCAGCGGCCCGGCGAACGGCGGGTCGGAAGGATAGACCTCGGATGCGCCGGGACGCAGCCGCTCCGGCGGCGGTGCGATCGGCTGATGCACCGCAATGACGGCCGGCCGGTCCGGCGACGCTGCCAGTCCGTCGGCCAGCCACGCCAGTTGCTCTTCGTGCAGGCAGCCCAGGGCCGTGCCGTCGGTCCATCGCCACGCGGGCCAGCCTTCGCGCAGCCACGCATGGTTGAGCACGAAGACGTCGGCCTCGGCCAGGCGCACGCGGCGGTTGGCTAGCAGCAGGCCGCGTGCAGCCGCCTCCTCGACGCACTCGCCCCATCGCTCGTACGAGCCGTCGCCGAACATGTCGTGATTGCCCAGGCAGGCCGCCACCGGTGTGCCCAGTCCGCCCAGGATTGTCATCGCACGCGCGGTCTCTTCGGCTGTGCCGGCGTGCCCGATGTCGCCGCCGTGAACGACCAGGTCCACGCCCTCCCGCCTTACCACCTCCGCCAGGCCGGCGAAAGCGGCGTCGAGCCACTGGGGCCGGTGCGGCTGGAACGCGAAGCGCGTCTCGTCGGCGCCGATGTGCGTGTCCGCGATGAATGCGATCGTGTCGGTCATGCGAAGGTCACCCAGTGGCTGCATCCAGATGGGCCAACTCGTCGCGGGCCAGCTTCTGCTGGTTCGCGTCGGTCAGGCGGGCCAGGGCGCTGGTCAGATATTGCCGCGCCTGGTCGGGCCGGTCGAGGTAACGCGCGTAGATCAGCCCCAGCAGCAGTTCGACCTGCTCGAGCGTCGCGTAGCGCGGGAAGTGCTTGAGGAACGCCTCATAGGCGTCGGCGGCGGTCGAATACTCCCCGTCGCTCATGAGCTGGTTGGCCAGGTCGAGCTGCGTCTCCTGCGGGAGCACGGCGTCGGGGTCGAGCCGGCGCAGCGAGTTGTACAGCCTGGCCGCCTCCAGCAGGTCGCCGGCTCGCAGGGCGCTGGCGGTGTCCGTCCGCAGGGCGCTGACGCGTTCGGCGTGGGGGTCGCTGTCGGGCGTGCTGGCCACCTCGCGGGAATCGACCGGGCGGGCCATGCGGCCGTAGCGGGCCTCGGCCTGCCGCTGCGGGTTGCTCATCAGGTGGCGGAAGCTATGCCGCTGGCGCCAGCGTTTGGCCAACGCGAGCAGGTCGAACTGGTCGCGGGCGATCGCGCCGGTGATCAGCAGCAGGGCCGCCGATGCTGCGCCGAACGCCGCCCCGCCCAGGTGGGCCATGTGGGCCACGTGGTCGCCGGCGCCCAGCCGCGTGAACTCCAGCACCGCTTCGTAGACGATGAAGTAGCCGATGAGCATCAGCCCGCTGAGGTCCAGGAAGCCGATGAAGAAGAAGATCCAGTAGATCGAGTAGACGCGGGAGAGCGGGAAGAGCACGAGATAACCGGCCGCCACGCCGAACACCGCGCCGCTGGCGCCCACGACCGGCTGCGAGTAGAACAGCGTGTAGCCGACGCCGGCGAAGATGCCGCAGGCCAGATAGAAGAGCAGGTAGGCGGCGCCGCCCATCTTCTGGTTCAGGCCGTTGCCGAACACCCACAGGAAGACCATGTTGCCGATCAGGTGGACCCAACTGCCGTGCAGGAACATGCTGGTGACGAACTGGAACCAGCGCGGGCTCTCGCCCCAGAGCATGAGGTTGATCTTCAGCTCGCGCAACTGCGGATTCTTGTCGCCCAGCACGTCCAGTGCGACGAACGCCAGCACGTTGGCTGCAACCAGGGCGATGTTCACATAAGGCCGCCGGCGGATCGGGTTGTCGGTGCTCAGCGGCACGATGATGAACACGAAGCGGCTCCCTGGTAAACGCTACATCCTACTCGCCGCTGTCGGGAAAACCAACATGGTCCAAAGGGAAGCGCCCGCCAGCGCCCGCTCCGTCGCCGCGGGGCGAGCCGGGCGGGGGGCGTCAGTTCTCGCTGAACTGGCCGGCCGCCCGGACTTCGGCCGCCGGGTTGATCAGGATGTTGTCCAGACGGTCAGCCGGGATGATGAAGGTGACGCGCCGCTTCTCGTGCGGGTCGAGGGTGACGGCCTCGCGCGGCGTGCACAGGTCGAAGTAGGTCCGCCAGTGCCGCTCGTTGAACAGCTCCACGTGAAACTCGAGGTCCGACAGCGTTCCGTCGGTCGGGTTCTGGACCTCCACTGCGACCGTCACGCCCTTGTCGTCCGACGACGCCCGGGCCGAGAGCACCTGAGCGATCCGCCTGCTCTCGGGCGCTTCCTGCGGCGGGTCGGTGATCGAGAGCTTCACGTCGGCGATCCGGGATATCTTGATGCCCTCAACCGCGACGACGAAGGGCACGCTCTGGCCCGGGCCGACGTCGACCACCTGCACGTCGGCGTCGTTGTAGACCTGCTGGCCGGCGCTGTCGACGAATCGCGCCCTGACGATCACCAGCCTGAGCACACGCTGGCGGCTGGAGGTGACTCGGCCGATGCACTGCCCCCGCGTGTCGTTGGTCGGATCGGCCTGGAGGGGGTTGATCAACCCCACGGTCAGCCCGTTCACGGGCTCCGGCGTGACCGGCGGTTGCGACCGGGCCGGCGGCGTCGATTCAGTCGGGTCGGCCGGAGGGGGCGCGGGGTTCCCGGCTGGGGCCGGGCGGTTCCGCGTTGCCGGCTCGGGCGAGATGTGAGGCGCGACCTCGCCCGGCAGGGGCTGGCGCTGCGGGGTCTGCTGCTCCTCGGCGGCGGGCTTGGGCGGAGTCGCCGGCGAGTCATTCACGGTGCGATAGCGATGGATGGCGTAGATGCCGATCGGGATCGCCAGAATCAGGAGGAACAGGCTGAAGACGGCGACGAGCTTCCGCCGTTCGCGGGCGGCTGCCCGCCTGGCCATCAGCCTCGCCCGCCCGGCGCTCAGCGTGCTCGGGACCGGCGCCGGGACGACCGGCTGCTGAACGATGACCGGCTGAGCCGGCGTGACGTCGTAGGCCTGCGTCTGCTCGGCACGCGGCCGCGCGGGCCGGGATTCCGATGGCGGGCGGAATTCGCGGGGCGTCTGCTTCTCGGCCTGTTCGAGGAACTGCTGTGACGCCTTGCCCATGGGGGAGGGCCGGTGGACGTTGAATTCCTCGAAGCAGGAGGGGCACTGAACGGTGACCGCCTCGGGCGTGATGACGATCTGCTCGCCGCAGCGCGGGCACTTGAGTCGCTTCATCGGAGAGTTCCCTCTGGCGCCAGGCGCCCGGCCTCCATGCAGCATTCATTATAAGCCGGGCTGGTGTTTGCGGCAACGCGATGACGAGGATCGGCCGCGATCGCGGCGCCCGGCAAGAAGGAAGATGGCGGGCGTTCCAATTTTATATTTGCATATCATAAGAGCTATGATATTACTTGATCACATAAAGGAGGCGCCTCATGGCAAACCGACGAAAGTCAGCCAGCGACAAGTCGAAGAGCGGGTCGAGCAAGTCCAAGTCATTGTCCCGCAAGGCGAAAGGGAAATTACCCGGCGGACCCGCTCCCATGGGCGGTCTGTCCGACCTGCCGGCTGGGCCCGGCGGGCAGGGGCCCCTGAGCATCGACGAGGCGGCAGCCATGCTCAAGGTCTCGCGCCCCACCTTCTATCGCTGGGTGCGCGAGGGAAGGGTGAAGGGGCACAAAGTCGGCAAGCAGTGGCGGTTCGCCCGCGAGGACCTCGATCGCTTCCTGCACGGCCAATCGCCCAGGGTGGACCTGCCGGTCAGCATCAAGCCCCTGCTGGATCGGCTGGCTGAGGCGTCCAGGGCCGCCCGCGCCCCCTGGTCGCCCGAGGCCGAGGGCGACACCGTCGCTCGCGCCGCCCACCTGATGGTCATCGCCGGCACGGCCATGCACGCCAGCGACATGAGCATCGAGCCGCAGGTGAACGCCGCCGGCGGCAACATCGCCCTGGTTCGCTTCCGCGTCGACGGCCTGCTGCGGACGGCGGCTGAGTTTGACCTCAAGCTCCTGCCGGCCGTCATCGAGCAGTTCAAGCGGATGGCCGCCTGCGACGTCCACGAGAACAAACGCCCGCAGGACGGCCGCATCCTCATCGAGCTCGGACGCGAGAAGAAGCGCATGGACCTGCGCGTCTGTTTCGTGCCGGCGCTGTTCGGCGAGTCGATGACCGTGCGGTTTCTCGACCCCGACCAGGTCGTGCTCAAGCTGGACCGCATGAAGTTCCAGCCCGAGGACCGCGCCCGCATCGACGAGGCCCTGACGCAGCCGTCCGGCCTGATCGTCGTCACCGGCCCGACCGGCTGCGGCAAGACGACCGTGATCTACTCCTGCCTGATGGAATTGGTCAGCCCGGCCATCAAGGTCATGAGCATCGAGGACCCGGTGGAGTACATGCTGCCGGGCGTCGTGCAGATGCCGGTGCGTCCGCAGTTCGACGTGACTTTCGAGCGGGCGATGCGGGCGATGCTGCGGTCGGCGCCCGACGTGATCTTCGTCGGCGAGATCCGCAACCGCGACACGCTGATGATCTGCCTCCAGGCGGCCCTGACCGGGCACCTGGTCATCACCACGCTGCACACCGACGACGCGGCCTCGGCCCTGCGGCGGATGATCGATATCGGCGGCGACCCGTTCATCGTCGCCGACGCGGTCAAGTTGATCGTCGCTCAGCGGCTGGTCCGCTGCCTCCTGCCCGAGAAGTCCGCCCCGATGGCCAGTCCCGAACTGCTCGGCCTGGCTGAGAAGTTCGCCCGCGCCGGCGGGCTGAAATGGGACACGATGGACAAGGCCTTCCGCGAGCCGGCGGCCCGCGGCGTCGAGCAGCATGCCGCCTATCGCGGCCGCATGCTGATCGCCGAGACGCTGAAAATGTCGCCGGCCATCGGCAGGGCGCTCCGCGAGAACGCGACGGCCGACCAGTTGCGTGCGACCGCCGTGAGCGAAGGCATGGTGACCTGGGCTGCCGACGGCGTCCGCCAGGCGGCGGCCGGCCGGACGACGCTGACCGAGGTGATGCGGCTGGTGGGCAACAAGTAGGCGGCGGCCGCTGCTACCGCCGGCCCGGCCAGGCGCGTATAATCCGCCTCCAGTCACGGAGGCGAAGATGTCTGACGTTCGATTCGAGTCGCCCTACCCGCAATCCGGGCCGGTTCATCATCTCAAGGGCAACCTGCACACGCACAGCACCCGTTCCGACGGGCGGCTGGACATTCAGGAGGTCATCCGCGCCTATGCGGAGTGCGGCTACGGCCTGCTGATGATGAGCGACCACGACACGCAGGCCGACTTGGCCGGGCTCGACCCCTGCGGCATGGTCCTGCTGCCAGGCAACGAGATCAGCGCCGGCGGCCCGCACATGCTGCACATCGGGGCAGCCAGCCTAGTCGGCGGTCGCGATCGCCAGGCTGCCATCAGCCGCATCAACGCCGAGGGCGGGCTGGCGGTGCTCTGCCATCCCAACTGGGAGGCCCACTTCAACCACTGCCCGATCGAGACGCTCCGCGCCTTGACCGGCTACGCCGGCATCGAGATATTCAACGGCGGCACGCACTGGGGCCTGGGCGGCGGGCTGGCGCTCTACAAGTGGGACATGCTGCTGACGGGCGGGCGACGGGTGTGGGGCTTCGCCAACGACGACGCCCACAAGCCCGAGGACATCGGCCGCGGGTGGAATGTCGTCATGACGGCCGACCGCAGCGTCGCCGGCGTGATGGACGCCCTGCGCCGCGGGGCGTTCTATGCGTCGACGGGCGTCACGATCGAGTCGATCCGCGTCGACGGGTCGACCGTCCACGTCAAGACGGCCGACGCCACGGGCATCGCCGTGATCAGCGAGAGCGGCAAGCGGCTGGGCTACGTCGACTCAACCGAGATGTTTCTGGACGGCGGCGAACTGGGCGTCTCCTACGTCCGCTTCGAGTGCTACGGACGCGGCGACCGGCTGGCCTGGACGCAGCCGCTGTTCCTCAGCAGCGCGGAACTGGACCGGCTCCGCGGCCTGCTGGAGGAGGTCCCGGTGCTCAATGCGGTGCGGGTTGACCCCGCCCCGAAGCTCACCGGGACGATGAGCGACCCGCAATGGCGGCAGGCCAAGCCGGCGGGAGGATTCTACGCCCGGCCCGGCGCAACCCCGCCTCCGGTGACGACGGAGGTGCGCGGATTGCTCGCCGGCGGGACGCTCTACCTCGCCTTCCGCTGCGACGAGCCGATGCCCGAAGGCATCAAGACCGCAGTGACCGAAGACGGCCGAACGAGCATCTGGGCCGATGACGCGGTCGAGGTCTTCCTGGGCCTGGACGAGTCGCGGCCGCAGGACTACTGGCACGTGATGGTGAACGCGGCCGGCAGATCGGTCGGCGTTCACATGCCCGACGGGACCGTTGGCCTGGAGGGCTTGCGTGCGGCGGCCGGCCGGTCGCTGGGCGGCTGGTCGGTGGAGGTCGCAATTCCGGTGCAGGCGCTGGGGGCCCGCTGCGAGCCGGGGTCGGCTTGGCGATTCAACGTCTGCCGCAACCGCTGCCCGCAGCCGGGCAGCTACGTCTTCTCCTGGGTCGGCCCGACCAACCACGCCCCCGACCGCTTCGGCGTGCTGCGCGTGTAAGAGAGGACATCCACAGATTGCGCAGATTGTGGGAAAGACACGAGGAACTCCCGCGAAGGGTCACAAAGTTGTGAAAGGGGATTCTCTTCTCTCGTTCCCGCAGAATCCCTTCGTGGGTCCTTATGGCCCTTGGTGGGCGATCTTCTCCAAGTCTGCGGAATCTGCGTAATCTGCGGATGCTTTCTCTTCTCTTCGCGGATGCCGCGGGTCAGTTCTTCGCGTAGAGGCGGACTTCGTGGATCTCGGCGCGGTCGTGGTCGCGAGCGGCCAGCACCGTGACGCGCACGCGGCTGGCGGTCGCGCCGCCTGCGTCCAGACGCAGCATGATCTGGTGGTTGTCGCGGACTTCGATCCGCCGCGTGCACTGGCCGCCTGCGTCGAGCAGTTCCACGTCGCAGTCCTTGACCAACTCCGGCACGTCGCGGCGGTCGACCTCGTCCAGCGCGGTCTGGATGTGCATGTTCACGTCGCCGTTGAACGTGAGTTGCACCGTGCCGACGGCGGCCGGGCCGGGCAGGGCCAACTCGATCCACTGCGGGCCGTCAGTCAGCGGGCCCGACACCCACGAGTGCGGGAAGACGTGCGGCCGGTGGTAGCCGTCGATGACGTTGGCGGGCTCGTAGAGCCGCTGCTGCCGCGGCAGGCGGATCGTCGGGCAGTATTGGAACCGGCTGAAGGTCAGTCGACGCTGGCTGTAGTCCTCGACGACCAGCCCGGCGGCCCGCATCCGCGTGCAGAGCAGCACGACGTCCGAACGCTTGGGCAGGATGACCCAGACGTTCTGCGGGGCAGCCAGTCTCGGCAGCGGGAGGCGATGCCAGACGGCCCGGCCGGCCGGCAGGTTCAGCGTGTGCGTGCCCGCGTCGACGTTGGGGTGGTAGTTCACGATTCGGTCGTTGAGCTTGAGCTGGTATTCGAGCGTCGTGTCGGCGTCGGCGCGGAACTGAAGCTCGGCCCACTCGGTCGCCGGATCGGCGACGGGCAGGATGATGTAGCCGCCGTCGGCCAACCTGATTTCGGCGTCGGCGTCGGTGCGGTCATGGAGGGCATAGGTGCTGGACGCGGTGACGGTTGCGGCCCGGGCCAGATCGGCGGGGTCCTCGTTGCGCAGCCCGGGGATGTGCTGGCCGTCGCGGAGGAGCGATTGCTGAAGCTCGCGCACGCGCGCGGGGTCGGCTGAGATGTCCTTGGGCATCGTGCCGTCGCGATGGCAGATGGCCGCGGCGACGCCGGCCGCCTGGCCGCACATGCCGCCGGTGCCCATCACGCGGATCGAGCCGAACGCGACGTGAGAGGCGGAGATCAGGCGGCCGGCCAGCAGAAGGTTGTCCACGTTGCGGCTGTAGAGGCAGCGGAAGGGGACATTGTAGACCCAGTCGGGGTGGAGATGCTGGCTGGGCTTCTCCTTGGAGTAGATGCCGTCGGAGGGGTGCAGGTCGATGGACCAGCCGGCTGCCCCGATGCCGTCGGCGAAAGGCTCCTGGGCGAGGATCTCGTGCTGCTTGAGGACGTGCGGCCCGAGGAAGCGGCGGCTCTCGCGCTTGCCGGGATAGCTGCTGACCCATTCGAGCGTGAGGTCGTCGACGTCGGCGAACTTGCCGGAGTTCTTGATGTAGTCCCAGATGCCGTAGACCAGGCAGGTCAGGTGGTGCTTGATCTTGTCGGCGTCGTAGACGGTGTTCAGGCGGCCGCCGTATTCCACCCACCACAGTTCGCAGCCGTAGGGCTCGGCCATCGTGGAGAGGCGGCGGAATCGGTAGTCGTTCATGCCGATGGTGGTGATGTCGATCGCGTAGGCCGGCGGCGTGAAGCGGACCGGGTGGCTGTGCCGCTTGCTGTAGAAATACATCGAATCGCCGAGGGTGAGGTTGTCGGCCTGCTCGGGAGCGAAGGGCTCGCCGTACTCGTCGCGGCTCTCGCGGCCCATGCGGAACTCGGCGCCGGCGAGGAATCCGAGGATGCCGTCGCCGCTGGCGTCGGCAAAGAGGGGAGCGGCCACGACGTAGCGGGTCTGGTTCAGCGAGCAGAACGCGGCGGCCGACGCGATGCGGCCGTCGGCGGCCATCGCGCACTCGTAGACGGCCGCGTCCAGCAGCAGCGTTAGGTTGGGCTCGCGGGTGACCATCTCCAGCAACAGGGCGTCAAGGAGGTGGGCGTTGGACTCGGGGTTGCGCCACATGTGTTCGAGGTAAAGCTCATTGAGCACGCCGCCCTCGCGGGCGTAGCGGTTGCGGCCGCTGGAGGTCGCGCCCTGGATCCAGACGCGGATCTCGCTGCTGGCGTTGCCGCCCAGGACCGGGCGATCCTGGATCAGCACGGTCCGCAGGCCGTGCCTGGCCGCCGTGATCGCGGCGCAGAGGCCCGAGATGCCCCCGCCGACGACGCAGAAATCCGCTTCAATCTGTTTGGTGATCATGGTCGGGACATGCTACCAGACTGACGCGCGCGTGCAAGTCTCGCTGGATTCCCGAATCGCAGCGGCGGACGCGGCCTTAGAATCTATCTCAATTGCCACACGGGATCGCGTTGGGCCGCAAAGGGCCCGGATGCCAGAAGCCGCGACGCAGTCGATGCGGGACGGAGCATCGTCGAGGAGCGGCGACGCCGCAGACGGGCCCTTTGTGGCCCAACCCGCCGGGACGGCGGGTCTTGCGGTCGCGGCCGGCGTCGCTCGTCGTCGACGATACTCAATCTCGTATCGACTCCTCCTCGACTCCTTGGCCGCGACCGCAATACCCGTCGTCGCGACCCGTGTGGCAATTGAGATAGATTCTTAGTTGCCGTCTTTCTTCTCTTCCTTCAGCAACGTGCCGCGGTCGGCGCCGCCGGCGCGCTGTTGCTCGGTCGGAAGCTTCTGGAGCTGGCGATCCATGTCGTCGAAGAGGTTGACGATCGGCTGGGCGATGCGGGCCTCCTCCTTCTGGAGCTGTTCGAGGTCCAGGACGTTCTTCTCGGCTTCGTCACGCTTGCGGCGGTCAGCCAGTTCGGCGAACCGGGCCTTGTTGGCCCTGCGGTATTCCCGCGCCCGCGTGATCGCGTCGCCCAGCAGCCGCCGGGCCTGGGCGGTCTGCTCCTTGTTCAGCCCGTACTTCGCGATGAAGCCCTTCACGTAGGCCGTCCAGTAGCGCTCGTCGGCGGCCACCACGGCCCGCGTGGGCAGCTTGCTGCGAATCCGCGTGACCGATCGGCGGACCTCGTTGCCGTCGGCGTCGGTCTCGACGACCTCCTCCTGCCGCACGCGCACGGCGTTGATGTCCTCGTTTGGCCAGCCGTCAGCGGGCTCGCCGTTGGGGCCGAGCTGCACTTCGCCGCTGGCCACCAGCTTCGCCCGCTCGATGACCTGCTGCTGGCCGGTCCTGAAATCCTCCATGTCCGCTTCGAACTTCACCCGCTGCTGATCGTCCAGGATGGCCTCGAACTGCTTGCTGGAGTTCTCCATCTGCTGAAACAGCCGCTCGACGACCGGCAGCGCGTCAGACGACAGCCGCTGGAAATGCTCGGGCTTGGCCTGGCCGGACTCCACCAGCGTGCGGGAGTAATACATCACTCGCAAGAGTTGCTCTTTGTCGTTCTCGTCCACGCCGGCCCAGAAGTTCTGCACGATCGCCGTCGCCTGCGTCTTCTGATCGTCCGTCAGGCTATACCGCTTGGCGATCTGCACGGGCATCCCGATCAGGCCCGCCTGCATCATGCCCTTCATGACGGCCACCTTGTCAGGCGGCACGGGCTGGTCCAGGTCCGGCAGCGGCGGGCGCTGCGGCTCGGGCGCCGCCTGCGGCCCGGCGGGGTCCGGCGGGGCCGGCTGGTCCTGGGCGACGGCGGGGAGCGAGCAGAGGGCGATCATCGCGAACGTCAGCAGGGGGCGCGGCCGGGATGACATGTTGCGTTCTCCAAAGCAGGATGTTCGCCAGGGACGGTGAAGAACGGTCTGCCGCTACGGGCATCCGCGGCTCAGGCCTGATCGGCAGCCGGCGCCTTGAGCTGCGCGAGCACTTCGTTGCCGCTGCCGCTGCGGAAGCCCTGCAAGTCGAGCGTTGCATAGGTATACCCGATTTCCCTGAAACGGGTTACCAGTTCCCGCCGGCGGTCCGGGGCGGCGAACTCGGCGATCCGGTCGGCCGGCAGCTCGATCCGTGCCAGTGTGTCGTGGTGCCGGACGCGGAAGTCGCGCAGCCCCAGCCCCCAGAGGTAGTCCTCCGCCGCCTCGACCCTCGCCAGCGCCTCGGGCGTCACACGCGTGCCGTAGGGGAACCGCGACGCGAGGCAGGCCATCGCCGGCTTGTCGGCCGTTGGCAGGCCGAGCTTCCGCGACAGGTGGCGGACCTCGGCCTTGGTCAGCTCGCACTCCAGCAGCGGGCTGCGGATGTGGAATTCGTCGGCCGCCGCCATGCCCGGCCGCCAGTCGCCGCGGTCGTCGGCGTTGGCGCCGTTGAGCATGAAGGCGATGCCGTGCTCTGCGGCGTATCGCTTCAGGTGCGTGTAGAGTTCGCTCTTGCAGAAGTAGCAGCGATCCGCCGGGTTGGAGGCGTAGTTTTCGTCGTCGATCTCGAAGGTGCGGATCTCGACGTGGCGGCAGCCCAGGTCGCGGGCGAACTGCCGTGCCTCGTTCCGCTCGCGGACGGGCAGGGCCCCGGAGAGCCCCGTGACGGCCGTCACGCGGGCCGGCCCCAGCGCCGCCACCGCCGCCGCCAGCACAAACGCCGAGTCGACCCCGCCGGAGAAGGCGACGCAGACCTCGCCCATGCCCCTCAGCAGGTCGGCCAGCTGCGCATACCTGGCCTCTGCCTGCGTCGCGTCCACGGTTGCGGCGGCGTTCTTACTCATGGTCCCGTATTCTATTCGCCCGCCGCGAGGCCCTCAAGCAACTGACGCACGCACCCACGGCTGGGCCAGTCGTGGTATAATCTTCAGTTGCCGCGGGGGAGACGGGATGGCGGGCATGCTGCGGTGGATGCTGATGTCGCTGGCGTTGGGCGGGCTGGTTCTGTTGGCCGGCTGCGCAACCGAAACCACCGAGCGCGTCGTGCCCGGCAGCACCAGCTACATCGAGTTCAACCCCAACCGCGACCACGCCAACGAGAACGCGGGCATCAACGCCCTGGCCCACGCCAAGAGCAACGCCACGCTGACCAACAGCGGCCTGCGTCCCGACAACGATGCCGACGCGGACCCCTGGTCGCAGTGGGCCGCCCAGGCCCACCTCAACTGGGTCAACTTCGTCAACAGCATGCACAAGAAGTCGAAGTAGCCGTCCAACGCCCGATTTCAACGGCGCTCGGGAGGCTCAATAGGTGTCCCGCAGCGTGCGGACGGTCAGGGCATTGGCCAGCGCGGCTGCCGTCGTGGGCTTGCGCGGGACGAAGCGCAGCCGTCGCGGGCGGCCGGGCAGCAGGTGGACGCAGTTGTCGCTCCAGTCGCCTGCGATCTCGCCCGCGTCGCACCAGGCGAACAGGGCCGTCGCGTCGCTGCGGAGCGTGACGCTCATCGCGCCGCGACCGGCCGGGGCGACCTTCGCCTCGACCCGCGCGCGGGGCAACGCCATCCGCTTGTAAGGGGCGAGAAACAGGGAGTTCTCCGCGCTGCGCCCGCCGGCCTTGGCGGTCAGGTGCAGCATCACGTCGTCGCGGGCGTCCAAGTCCGCGGCGAACCGCTCGATCGGCCAACTCGCGATGCAACGGCTCTGGTCGGGCGCCAGGGCGAACCGGCCGGCGATCCGCTCGCGCCGCTTGCCCGCGAGGCTCCAGACCTCGACCTGCCAGTCGCCGGCCAGCCTCTCGGCCAGGTCGCTGGTCAGCCAGAGTTCCACGCGTCCGTCGGTCTCGATGCCGCTGATCAGCAGCGGGGCGTAGAACCGCCGGGCGAAATAGTGCAGGGCCTTGAGTCGCCCGGCTGAGTCGATGCTCGACCAGCTCGCGACCGGCCAGCAGTCGTTGATCTGCCAGTAGATCGTGCCCCAGCAGACCGGCTTGATCCGCCGCCAGTGCTCGATGCCCATCTGGATCGCCGAGGCCTGGAGGAGCTGGCTGACGTGGAAGAAGTCGTCCAGCCGCTCGGGCAGGCGGAAGTGGCGGGTGAGCGTCTCGCAGATGACGCTGTTGCCGACGCCGCTGCGCTGGTGGTGCTCCATCTGCGGGCTGGTCAGGTTCCACTGGTCGTCACCGGTGATGACCGGGTGGAGCGTCCGCGGATCGGGGAAACTCTGGAACCCGAACTCGCTCTGGAACCGCGGCTTGATCTCCAGGTATCGGCTGAACGGCTTGCGCTGATGCCAGACCTCCCAGAAGTGGCAGTCGCCGCGGTCGGTGCTGTTGGGCTTGACCAAGTTCCCGCCGGACGACGCGCTGCTGGGCCACCAGGGCAGGTCGGGGGCCTCGGCCCGGGTCACGGCGGCCTCGCGGTCGGTCAGCGTGCGATACTCCCGCCGCAGCAGTTCGATGTCGTCGCGGTTGGCCCACCAATCCACGACGGCCTGCTCGTTCTCGTTGTTGCCGCACCACAGGACGATGCTGGGGTGGCAGCTCAGGCGGCGGACCTGGTGGGTGATCTCCGCGGCCACGTTGTCCAGGAACTCGCGGGTGGCCGGGTAGCTCGAGCAGGCGAACATGTGATCGTGCCAGAGCATCACGCCGCGCCGGTCGCACAGGTCGTAGAAGTCATCGTGCTCGTAGATGCCGCCGCCCCAGATCCGCAGGATGTTCATGTTGGCGGCGACGGCCTGGCCGATCAGGTGCTCGTAGTCAGCCCGGGCGACGCGTGTGGGGAAGATGTCGGCGGGGATCCAGTTGGCGCCCTTGCAGTAGACGTCGCGGCCGTTGACCCGCAGCTTGAAACTCTCGCCCTGTTTGTCGGGCTTGCGGACCAGCTCCACCTGCCGCAGGCCGACGCGCCGGTCGGCTGAGTCGAGCGCCGCCCCGTCGCCGCCGCGCAGCTCGACGCGCAGGTCGTAGAGCGGCTGGTCGCCATAGCCGGCCGGCCACCAGAGCCGCGGGTCGCGGACCGTCAACGTCGCCTCAGCCCGCGTCGTCCCCTTGCGGAGCTTGAGCGCGACGTCAACCGACGCGTCGCCGAGGCGGACGCGCAACGTGCAGCGGGTCGCCGATGGGGCGGCCAGGTCGGCGGTGACGGTCACCTCCACGCGGCCGCGGCGGTGGGCCTGCCGCTGGGCGACGTGGTCGATGCGCGGGCCGCTGTGGGCGATCAGCTCGACGGCGCGCCAGATGCCGCTGGTGGTCAACTGCGGGCCCCAGTCCCAGCCGAACTGGTACTGGGCCTTGCGGATGCGGTTGCGGGCGGTGTAGCGCGTCCGGCCCTGGCCCCAGGGGTAGGTGTCGCCGGGAATCTGTCGGCCGTCGCGGGCAGCCCGCGCGCGGGCCGCCTTCACCGGGCCGGTGAAGCGGACCAGCAATTCGTTGCCGCGGGGCTTGAGCAAACCCGTCACGTCGAAATCCCACCGGCGGAACATGTTATCGGCCGACCCGAGCCGGCGGCCGTTCAGCCGAACGTCGGCAACGGTGTCCAGCCCCTCGAAGCGGAGGATCTGCACCGCCTGCTCGCGCACCGGCGCGGGGGCGTCGAACGTGCGGCGGTAGTCCCAGTCGGCCTGGTCGATCCAGAGCACGTCCAGTTCGCGCGTGCCGACGAAGGGGTCGTCTATCAGGCCGGCAGCCAGCAAGTCGGTGTGGACGCAGCCGGGGACGGCGGCCTTCACCCAGGCGTCCCAGTTGCGGGCCCGGCGGAACTCCCATCGCGTCTTGCTGCCCAGGTCGATGCGGATCATGGGGTCTCCAGTGGATATGGGTCAGAAGGGCATGGTAAGGTCCGCCGCCCGGCCGTCAAGCGGGTGGGCGTTTCGGCGAAAGGGAACTGCCCGTAGTCGGGACGGCCGGGGGGCGATAGACTTGAATCATGGGCCGAAGTTTGGCCCGAAGGAGGCGTCGAACCATGCAATCCAACTCTCAGGCCGCCGTTGCCGACGCGCCTGCCCGCACGACGCAGGGCGCCCGCGGCAAGCCCCGGCCGCAGCCGCCCTATGCGGTGGTCGTATACAACGACGACGAGCCCACGTTCGAGTACGTCATCGAGACCTTCATGAAGGTCTTCGGTTATCCCCAGGAGAAGGGCTTCCAGTTGGCCCGGGAAATTCACGCCCGCGGCCGGGCCGTCGTCTGGTCCGGCTCCAAGGAGGTCGCCGAGCTGAAGCGCGACCAGGTCCGCGGCGCCGGGACGGATTTCTACGCCTCCCAACCGGTGACCTTCCCGCTGGGCGTGGACATCGAACCGATGCCGGGCTGACCGGCGCGGGCCCTGTCTTGCGAGGTGCACATGCGACGCGTTGCGATTCTCCTGGCGGCGGTTCTGTTGACTGGCCCCGTGCTGAACGCCGCGGGCGCCGACCAGGGGCGGGCCGGGCCGACCAATGTTCTCGTCCTCTACCGCGCCGACGACGCCGACCGCGACAAGGACGGCACGCCCGACAGCGAGGCGGTCGCGAAGTATTACGCCGCCCGCCGCGGCGTGCCGGCTGAGAACCTCTTCGGCGTCAAGCTCGCCCCGCTCAAACGCGACTACGACATCGAGTATGCCGAGTTCTTTGAGCGGCTGGCCAAGCCGCTGGCGGCCCGACTGGCCGAGAAGGTCGGCGACGGTCGGCCGCTTTCCGCGCACATCTGCTACATCGCCGTCTGCCCCGGCGTGCCGTCGATACTCGGCACGCACCACGCCCAGCCGCCGGAGGAGAAGAAACGCGACTGGTTCGCCTACACCGCCCGCCGAAGCCTGGACCAGTGGCTGATCGCCCTGGACGAGAACGTGAAGGCCGGCGTGAACGAGACCAGCGGCGCCCCCGGCGATGTGGGCGCCCGTCTGCTGGGCGCGACGATGGCCCAGTGCATCCTGCCGACCTACGGGGCGTTCGCCCGCGAGGGCTTCGTGCCGTTCCGGCAACTGCGCGAGAGCGGCGGCGGGCGGTTCAACTTCTATCTCGTGACGCGTCTGGGCGACACTCCGGAGCACGCCCGGAACATGATCGACGGCGGCCTGTGGGCCGAGCGCTACCTGCGGCTGCCCGACGCCGGCGAGACGCCGCCCTGGACGCCGACAATCTGGCTGGATCAGAAGCACCCCTTCGCCGGCGACGCGGTGGCGTCGATGGCGATGGCGGTCGCCCTCGTCCGCGGGTCCGAGGGCTCGCCGCTGGCTGGGGACAAGGGGCTGCGGCGGCCGTGGCCGGTGGTCATCGACAACGTGCCGGCCGAGATCGGCGACGGCGGCAAGGAGGGCGTGCCGCACCTGCCGACGGTGACTGCCAAAGCGACCGCCGCGGCGGCCGTCGCGGGCCAGCCGGGCGTCTTCCAGATCACGCTGGCTGAACCCGGCAAGGCCGGCCCCATGAGCGACGTGCAGGGCAAGGCGTACTTCCCCGTCGGCTGGGAGGTGGGCAACGGCAAGACGACCGGCCGAGTGGTCGGCGCCAGCCGAACGGAGAACGCCCTGCTTGTCCGCGGCGGCGAGGGTTGGGCAGCCGGCGACGCGCTGACGGCGACCTGGGGCGGGCGGTATCCCGCGGACGACTGCTTCATCTTCTACGGCTTCTACGGGCTGGGCCGATACGAGGACGTGTTCCGCTTCCCGCCCGGGGCCCTGGGCGTTCACGTGGACAGCAGTTGCATGAACTGGGCGAAGGGGGCGATGGACCGCGGCATCGCCGCGAGCTTCGGCGTGACCAGCGAGCCGCTGTCGATCGGCATCCCGCACGGGCACCTGTGGCTGATGGCGCTGGCGCGCGGGGCCGACTTCGCCGAGTCGATCTACGGTTCGCTGCGGCTGGGTCAGCGCTGGTGCGGCGTGGCCATGGGCGACCCGCTGTATGCGCCGTTCCGGTCGCTCCAACTCAAGGACGCGACCCCGCCGGCGCCCGGGCCGGGCAAAGCGACGTCGGCCGGCGGGCGGGTGACGCTAAGCGTCGAACTGGAGGGCGGTGACGCTGACCGCGACGCGGAAGTCGCGATGTTCCGGCTGGAGTACGGGCCGACGGAGCAGTACGGCCAGGCCGTCGATTACTTCGACTGGCCCGAGCCGGAGAAGGGCCGCGGCGTGAAGGGGCGGCGGTTTGGCTATTCGCGATCGGCCCGCTGGACGCTGGGCGATCTGGAGAAGGGCAGGACGTATCATTACCGGGTGATCGCCCGCGACCCGGCCGGCCACGAGACCGCGACCAAGGACGCGACCTTCGTGCCGTGACGATCGGCCCGGCGACTTGACGGAGGAGATTCATGCCCGACGATGCAATTCGCCGACGCGGCTGGCTGTTGCCGGCTGCGGCTGCCTGGCTGGCGGTCCTGGCGGCGGCGCCGCGGGCTGCGCAGGCCGGCCGCATGGTCCAGTACACGTCGAAGTATTACACGATCTACACCGACCTGGAGAACAAGGACGACATCCGCGAAGCCGTCATCCGTATGACGGCGATGGCTGAGGAATACGCGAAGCGCACGCGGAACTTCGGCGGGGCCATCCGCGAGCGGTTGCCCTTCTATCTCTACAGCGACGAGAAGGACTACCGCGCAGCCGGCGGCCCGGCGGGAAGCTGGGGCGTCTTCATTTCCGACCGCGCGGGCAGCCGCCTGATGGCGATCGCTGGCGAGCGGACGACCAACTCGACCTGGCGGCTGGTGCAGCACGAGGGGTTCCACCAGTACGCCTTCCACGTGATCCGCGGGCGCATCCCGCCGTGGGCCAACGAGGGGCTGGCTGAGTATTTCGCCGAGGGCCTGTTCACCGGCGACGGGTTCGTCGTCGGCGCGGTTTCGCCGCAGCGGCTGGCGGCGCTGAAGGTGCTCATCAAGGCGGGCAAGACGCGGCGGCTCGAGGACGTGATGAAGCTGACGCCCGAGGAGTGGAGCCAGCAGGTGGCGGCGGGCGAAGCGGAGCTGAACTACCTCCAGTCATGGTCGGTCGTGCACTTCCTGGTTCACGCCGACAACGGGAAGTACTGCGCCGCGTTCGAGGGCCTCATCAAGGACATCAGCGCCGGACGCGACTGGAAGATTTCCTTCCGCAAGCAGTTTCACACCGGCAGCCTGGACGCCCTGGAGGCGGCGTGGAAGCGATACTGGCTGGAACTGCCCCTGAACGCCAGCGACGACCTCTACGCTGAGGCGACGGTGGCCACGATGGCCAGCTACTGGGCACGGGCCCTGGCGGCGGGGCAGAAGTTCGAGACGTCCGAGGAGTTCTTCAAGGCCGCCGAGGCCGGCGAGCTGAAGATCACGATGAAGGACTGGCTGCCGTTGTCGCTGCTGAAGCTACGGCTGCCGCTTGCCCAGAAGCTCGGCGCCTGGCGGATCGAGGACGCCGGAAAGTCCACCCCGAAGCTCCTCTGCGACTGGCAGCCGCGCGGCGGCGAGGGGGCGCTGTTCGTCGGAACGTTCCGGCTGCGCGGGGGGCTGGTGGACAAGGTCCGCGTCGATCGGCGGGATCGGCCCACCACCCAGCCCGACGGCGATTGACCGGGGGGTTACTCCAGTGAGAACCGGTCGCCGCGCTCGGGATAAGTGACCTGGGCGAAGCCGGCCTCGCGGCAGCGGGCCGCCAGCGGCTCGTACTGGCCCGTCTCGCCGTGGACCAGGAACAAGTGCTTGACGCTCTTGGCCAGCGGGAAGAGGTACTCGTCCAGTTCCCCGGCGTCGGCGTGCGAGCTGAAACCGTTGAGCGTCTTCACCTCGGCCTCCAGCGGATACATCTTGCCGAAGATGCGCAGCTCGGGCTCGCGGTCGACGATCCGTCGGCCCAGCGTGTGGACGGCCATGAAGCCCACGATAACGATTGTGTTGCGCGGGTCGGGGGCGGCGTTCTTGAGATGGTGCAGGATGCGGCCGGCTTCGCACATGCCGCTGGCCGAGATGACGACGCAGGGCTCTTTGCGGTCGTTGAGGGCCTTGGAACTGGAGACGTCGGTGATGTAGTTGCAGTGGGCGCACTCGAAGAGGCTGCCGCCGTAGCTCTGCCGCAGGGACTGGGCCTCGCGGTCGAAGATCTCGGGGTGCATCTTGAAGACCTCGGTCGCGCTGACGGCCAGCGGCGAATCGACGAAGACATCGACCTGCGGGGCCAGCTTCTCCTCGAAAATCTGCCGCAGGTAGTAGACCAGCGTCTGCGTTCGGCCGACGCTGAAAGCCGGGATGACGACGCGGCCGCCGCGGGCGACGGTTCGGGTGACGACCTCGGCCAGCTTGGTCTTCATGTCGTTGGGGTTGTCGTGGCGGCGGTTGCCGTAGGTCGATTCGCTGATGAGGTAGTCGCACTCGGGCAGCGGCGCGGGATCGCGCAGGATCGGCAGGCCGCGGCGGCCGAGGTCGCCGGTGAAGCCGATGCGCAGCGGGCTCAGACCGTTGTTGCGGTCGACCGTCAACGAGAGCGACGCCGAGCCCAGGATGTGTCCGGCGTCGTGGAACTGGCAGCTCGTCCGCGGCACGACCGGGAACGTGCGATCGTAAGGGACGGTGACGAAATAGGAGAGCGCGGCCAACGCGTCCTCCTGCGTGTAATACGGCTCGATCGGGTCGCCGGGGTGCTTCTTGTTCCAGTATGCCGCGTCTTCCTCCTGAATGTGGGCAGCGTCCTGAAGCATGACGGCCGACAGGTCGCGCGTCGCCGGCGTGCAGTAGATCGGCCCCGAGAAGCCCTGCTTGACCAGGTAGGGAAGGTTGCCGCTGTGGTCGATGTGGGCGTGCGAGAGGACGACGGCGGTCAGTTCCTTGGGCGGGATGGGGAAACGGCGGTTGGCTTCCTCGGCTTCGCGGCGGTGGCCCTGGTACAGGCCGCAGTCCAGCGCGATCCACCGCTCGCCCACGCGGAGATAGTGCATCGAGCCGGTGACCTGCCGGGCCGCCCCGTGAAACAGCAGCTCGACTTCCTTGCCGTCTTTGCCGAACAGAAAACTGAATAGTTCCATGCGATTTTAGATTTCAGATTTTAGATTTCGGATTTTCCCGAACGGGGCCGTCCGGACCGCAGCGTCTTGATCGACGCGACGGTCATGGCCACCAGTTCGCCGCCTTCCTTTATCAGATCGGCCAGCCGCCGGGTTTCCATCAATCCGGCCTCCGCGAGCAAGTCCATCCAATACAGCGACTCGTCGGCCTCTTCCAGCACGATTCCGAGTTTCGCAATCATATCCTTCCGCGAGCGGGCTCGGCAAACGGCACGATAATTGGCTCCGACCGACGTGCCGCACCGCAGAAGCTGGTTGCCGATCACGCGGGCCGTCTTCGTTTCAGGCAGGGCTTCCACGAGCCGAATAACCCGCAGCGCAAACCGCTTCGTCCGGTCCTTGAATGAAGCCTCATCCACGGAGGCATCCCCCTTATACGCAGGTCCCGCTCCGATATCGAAAATCGGAAATCTGAAATCTAAAATCCTGTCATTCGAGAACAAAGTACCCGTGGCCGACCAGGTCGAAGACCTTTTCCTCGACGATCCGCAGGCCCGCACGGCCGAAGATATCCCGCCAGCGGTCAGCCGTCTCGATGCGCTGGTTGGTGAGCTGGTGGAACAGGTGGTGCTCGAGGAATGCGGTCGGCCGCTTGCGCAGCGACTCGTGGCTCTGCTTGCAGAACTCGCCGATGACCATCCGCGCGCCGGGGAAGGCGGCCTTCAGGTTGGCCAGCAGCTCGACCACGCGGCTGTCGCCGTCCCACAGGTATTCGTGGAACGTGTCGCAGGCCGTCAGGCAGTCGATGGCGGCCAGGTCGGCGTGGTTGCCCGGCAGGTCGAACATGTCCCGCGTGCAGGCCGAGAGGCGGTCGCCCAGGCCGGCCGCTGCGATCTGCCGCGTCGCCAGATCAGCCGTCGGACCGTTGATGTCGATGCCGACGGCGCGAAGTTCCGGCTCGGCCGCGGCCAGTTCCATCAGCAGGGCGCCATCGCCGCAGCCGAGGTCCAGCACGTTGCGTCCGCCGTTGCGGCGGACCATGTCGATCATCACAGGGTAGGGGAGCTGGCGGCAGAGCCGTCCGCTGCCGATGCCCACCCAGTCGGTCCGCCGCTGCACGTCGCGGCCGAGCCGCTTGTCGCCGCGGAGCATGGCTTCCAGGTCGGTGAAGATCGGCTCGTAGGCGTAGAGCAGCTCGAAGAGCCCGCGCGGCTCGGCCAGCAGATCGCGGCCGAGTTTCGCGAGGCCCGCCCGCCGGGCGTCGTGGTCGTAGTCCAGCACGGCGATGCCGTCGAAGTAGGAGCAGATCGAGTCCAGCACGTGCAGGTCGAGTCCGCGGTCGCGGGCGAAGGCCTCCAGTTCCACCGGCCCGTCAGCCATCGCGTCCAGCAGCCCGACCTTCAACAGCGTCCAGTAGCAGGAGGTGGCGGCATAGCCGCGGACGTGCGGCAGCGCCTTCTCGTAGCGCCGCTTCATGCGCCCGGCCCGCCGCAGGCCCAGCAGCCGGATCAGTTGCAGCATCTGCTTGAGGATCATGCTCGCTCTCAGTCCCGGTGGAGATTACCGCGCTTGCGACCGCGACTCAACCGCCGCCGGGCGGGCGAAGTCGCCGTCGGCGTCCACCTGGGTGTAGAGGAACTGGTGTTTGTACTGCTCGCGGCGGCCTTGACGCTGGCGGATCTGCCGCTCCTGCAATTCGGCCAGGAAGCCGTCGGCCACCGGGGCCCACGCGATCGGGCCCAGCCGCCCGCTGCTACGCTTCTGCTGATACTCGATGTTCAGCCGGGCCAGCTCCGCGTCCAGCTCGGCGCAGAGGTCCGCCCAGCGGAGGGCCGGCGTGCCGCCCGGCTCGACGTTCAGGGCGTAGTGCGGCGGGTCGGCCCACCGCGGGCAGAGCACGAATGCCTCCAGCGGCACGCCCAGGCGGGCGCTGACCCGCTCGGCGGCCGTCACCGCCTGATGTTCGGTCAACTTCTCGCCGGTCACCGAGCTGACGTGCTTGCCCTTGTTCAGGAACGCGATGACCGGCGCCCGGCCGACGAAGCCCTCGCACCGCACCAGGTCGCCGATATTGTAGCGGAACAGCCCGCCGCCGGTTGTCAGCAGGATGAAATACTCGCCGCCCTCAACCAGCTCGTGGCAGCGCAGCACGTCGGGCGTCGCGGCGTCGATCTGGTCGGCTGGGATGAACTCGTAGAAACTGCCCGTCACTTCGAGCACGCCCGCGGGGCCGGCGTCCTGCATGGGGATGCTCATCCGGGCCTCGGAGGCAATCAGCCCCAGATCGCGGACCGGCACGTCGCCGAAGTAGTCGACGAGCTTCCGCACGTAGAGCCCGACCGTGCCGCCGGTCCAGTTGTTCAGGACCGCGACGTTCCAGTAGTCCATCGGCAGAAGGCGGCCGCGGCGGGAAGCCAGTCGCTCCAGCGCCGCCGCCCGCGCCGGATCGGCGGCCAGCCGACGGGCCAGAGCCGTGCGGATCTCCGGCGCGACCTCCAGGTCCGCACGCAGCGTGCCTTCGCGGATGTCGCGGATGAGCGAATCGGCCTGCCGCTCGCCGGTCTGGGCCAGACGCAGCGTCGTGGAGGGGTTGGCCGTCGCGATCATCGCGATGTCGCGCGTCAGCGACAGCCGCATGATGGTGTAGTATTTCGCGTCAGGATCCTTGATGTAGCTGACGGCGGCCGGCACGGCGTAGAACCGCTCCACGATCTTCTTCTGGTGCCGCTGGATGAACCCGCTGATCGAACCGGCGGGGATTCCGGCCTCGGTCTGCGTCTCGTCCATCGGCGAGGTGACCTGGAGGATCGTCCGCAGCCAGGCGTCCATGTGGTCGCGGTACATCGCGATGCCCCAGGCGTTCCAGGACCGGTGGTAGTCGGCCAGGTAGCGGTCGGTGACGGGCAGATACTTGGCCTGCCCGGTCGTGCCGCTGGTCATCGCGAACATGCGGACGCGTGTGCCGGGGTTAAACAGGCTCGTCACGTCGCCGGTCTTGATCGGCTCGATGTACGGGGACAGCGATTCGTAGGTCTGAACAGGCACGCGGGCGGCGAACTCCTCGGGCGTGCGGATGCCGGCCAGGCCGAAGTCCGCGCCGAAGCGGCTGGCGGCGGACGCCGCCACGTGCCGCGCCAGCACCCGCTGCTGGGTTGCGGGGGCGTCGTCGCAGGCGCGCAGGAAAGCGTTCAGGTTACGCTGGGCGTTCCTGCCGGCGATCCAGGCAGCCAGTCGCAAGAGCGGGTTGACAGCCATGCGGGCAGCGTATCACGAATGCAGGCAAAGACGCCAGTGGCTCGGTGCGCAAATCGGATTTCAGATTTTGGATTGAAGATTCTCGATTGAAGAGGCGCCCCCATCTCGCAAGGCCCGCCGCATGGGAATCGAAAATCGAAAATCTGAAATCAGGAATTCGCGTCAGGCCACGTCGACGATCGAGGGGGTGAGGGCCTCGACGTATTCCATCGAGGACTCGTTGCCGGCGAGGAACCACTCGAAGAAGGCGACGGTCCGCTGGCGGTATTCGTCGGGGGCGATCGCGACGCCTTGGTTGTGCTTGGCCCGGGGGATGATCCAGAGGAACTTGGGCTGCGGCGCCAGGGCGTAGAGGTACTTCGTCTGGTCCGGGCGGATGTAGCTGTCCCGCTCGCCGTGGATGAAGAACATCGGACGCGGGCTCATCCGGGCGATGGCCTTGCGGACCGAGGGGAACCGGCACTTGAAGCGGCGGTGGGCGAACAGGAAAACCAGCCAGCGGAGGAATTTCCAGAACGCCGGCGGGTGGTTCTCGTAGACGATGCGGACCTTGGCGAAAATCTTGGCCCACTTCTTCATGAAGCTCTCGATGGTCACGTCGGTCGAGAAGGTCCCGTCGCCGAGCACGCACTTGACCGTTTCGTTGCGTTCCATCGCCAGGATGGCCGCCCCGGCGCCGCGGCTGATCCCGAACACGCCGATCTCCTCGGGCAGCCCTTCGCCGGCGAGCACGCTCTGGACGTAGGCGAACGCGCCGATGGCGTCGTTGACTTCGCGCTCGCTGGCCCACTGGCGGGGGATGTAGCCGGGCTGGTTGCTCGACCGCCCGTGGCCGCGGAAGTCGAAGGTGAACACGTCGAACCCGGACTCCAGCAGCGGGCGGCAGTAGCGGGCGCAGCTGTACATGTCGCTGCCGAACTCGTGGCAGAAGACGATCATGCCTTTGCGCGGCTTGTTGCGGCCGGCGTAGAGGAACATGCCGCGCAGGCTGACGCCGTCGGCGGCGCGGAACTGCACCTGCTCGCCTTCCAGCCGCTGGAAGTCCAGCGGGCCCATCGACAGCGGCGGGGGGGTGTCTTGGAGGATGTTCAGCAGGATGCGGACGTAGCGGGCCAGGATCAGCGCCGACAGCAGGATGACGGTGAACAGTGTGCCCAGGATCGACAGCAGGGCCCAGTTCCACTGGACATGCGTCCAGAATCCGGTGGCAAGCGCACTGGCGAAAGGCTGGTGCATCGGCTCGTCCTGAATTCCACCCGCAACCTTGGCCCGCGTTCGCGAACCGTTTGGTCCGCAAGAGGGTCGCTGCTTAACGTCAGGCCTTGGTGAAGATCCCGCGAAAAGTCCGTGGCGGTCCGCCTACCCCTCGAACCGCCGCAGAATCACTGTATCATTCTGCCCGCCGAAGCCAAAGGAATTATTCACGGCGACGCGGACGTCGGCCTTCCGCGGCGTGTTGGGCACGTAGTCCAGGTCGCACTCGGGGTCCGGGTGGTTCAGGTTCTTGGTGGGGGGGATCGTCCCGGTGCGGATGGCCATTACGCAGGCGATCAGCTCGGTGACCCCGGCGGCCGCGATCAGGTGCCCGAGCATCGACTTGGGGCTGGTCACCGGTATCTTCGGCGCCAGTTCGCCGAAGCAGCTCTTGACGGCCATCGTCTCGGTGCGGTCGTTCTCGGTCGTGCTGGTGCCGTGGGCGCAGATGTAGTGGACCTCGGACTTGGCGATGCCCGCGTCGCGGATGGCGAACTCCATCGCCAGCGCCCCGCCGGCGCCCTGCGGGTCGATGTCGGTGATGCGGTAGCTGTCGGCCGTCGAGCCGTAGCCGATGACCTCGGCCAGTATCTCGGCCCCGCGGGCCCGGGCGTGCTCCAGTTCCTCGAGGATGACCATGCTGCCGCCCTCGCCCAGGACGAAGCCGTCGCGGGTCGCGTCGAACGGGCGGCTGGCGGTCTGCGGCGAATCGTTCCGCGTGCTCAGCGCGGTCAGACGGTTGAACCCGGTTACGCCGAAGGGGTGGATCATGCTGTGGCAGCCGCCGGTGATCATCACGTCGGCGTCGCCGCGGCGGATGATCATGGTGGCTTCGCCGGTCGCCTGGGTGCTGGCGGCGCAGGCGGTGAGGCAGTTGAAGTTCGGCCCGCGGGCGTTGAACTGGGCCGCGATGTGGGCCGAAGGCATGTGCGGTCCCTGCTCGTGTTCGCGCATCGCGTCCATGGTTTCCAGGGCGATCTTGGCCCAGCGGACGGTGTCGATCTGCCGAAGCTCCGGCTGCCAGGTCGCGACGATCGAATCGACGAAGATCTGGAAGTCCAGGCTCCCCTCGCCGGCGCCCAGGTAGACGCCCACCCGCCGCGGGTCGAGTTGCTCGAACCGGTGCAGGCCGCTCTGCTCCCACGCCTGCTTGGCGGCGGCCAGGCCGAACCGCGTGTTGCGTCCGGCGGTCTCGTGCAGGCCCACCGGGCCGATGTGTTGCTGGAGGTCGAAACCCTTGACCTGGGCCGAGAAGGTCGAGGGGAACGTGCGGGCGTCGAACAGCTCGGTGCGCGAGATGCCGCTGGCGCCGGCCATCAGGTTGTCCCAGTATTCCGGGACGCTGTGGCCCAGCGGGGTGATGCAGCCCATGCCCGTGATGACGACGCGTCTTCGCGACATCTAGTCAACCTGCCCGACGGACTTGAGAATGACGGCCGCGTTCTGTCCGGCGATCGTATAGCCGGTCAGCAGGGCCGCCCGAAACTTGGATTCGATCGGTTCGCCGCTGATCCGCAACCCGTACTGTGGGTCAGGGTTCGGGCACTTGACCGCGCCGGGGATCCTGCCGGCGTGGATAGCCATGGCCGCGGCGATCATGTTCATCGCGCCCAGGGCCGCGCCGCTGTTGCCCAGGTGGGGGGTGATCGGCCAGGTCGGGATCTGCGACGCCCGGGCGCCCAGGCCGGTCGCCAGTCCGCGGGCCTCAGCCAGGTCCTGCACCGGCACGCCCAGCGCCTGGGGAACGATCAGGTCGAGATCGTCGGGCGTCATGCGGGCGTCAGCCAGGGCGGCGGCGATCGCGTCGGCCACGCCCGCGCCGTGGGGCTCGGGGTCGGCCATGCGGTACGGCGAGAAGGTGAAGCCGCAGCCGGCGACCTCGGCGTAGATGCGGGCGCTGCGGGCGGTCGCGTGTGAAAGCTCTTCCAGGACGACGCAGCCGCCGGCCTCGGCGATGACCGTGCCGTCGCTGTCGCGGTCGAAGGGGCGGCAGCCGGCAGCCGGGTCGTCGTTGTGGGTCGTGGTCAGGTGGCCGAGCAGGCACTCGCGCATCAGGCCCATGGGGTGCATCTTGTTCTCGGCGCCGCCGGCCAGGGCGACGTCGGCGTTGTCGCGGGCGATGATGCGGACGGCCTCGCCGATGGAGAGCAGGCTGGAGGCCTCGGCGCAGGTGATGGCGTTGCTGGGCCCCTTGGAGCCGTGGATGATCGAGACGTGGCAGCTCAGCATGTTGGGCAGGTACTTCAACAGCCACAGCGGGGTCAGACGCTGCATGCCTTCGCTGCCCCATCGGTTGATGCTGAACTGACCGTTCTCGTCGACGACGGAGCAGACGGCCTCTGCCAGTTCGTTGAGGTCGGCGCAGATCAGGCCCGCGCCGATGTTGGTGCTCATGCGGTCAGCCGGCACGCGTTCGCCCGTGCCCTCGACGCCCAGAGTGGTCAGGCCGCTGTCGCGGACGGCCAGGTCAGCGGCGCCGACGGCCAGCTCGATGTCGCGGGCCATGACCTTGGTGGCCTTGCGGTAGCTCTTGGGGACGTAGTCGCGGACGGCGAACTGGTCGGGTGCGATCTCGCCGCCGATCTGGCTGGGGAAGCCGGCCGGGTCGAAGTTGGCGATGCGGTGGATGCCGACGGCGCCGCCGTACAGGCCGTCGCGGTAGGCCGCTGCGCCCACCGCGAACGGTGAGACGGGTCCCAGTCCTGTGATGACGACGCGGCGCGAATCGGTCATGCCAGTCACTTCTGCTGCGAGCCGGAGGCGTCGCCGTCGGCGGCGTCGTCCCGGATGTTGAAGCTGTCCAACAGCAGCTTGAATCCTTCGTGGAAGACGAAATTCTCCTCGGGGAATTCCATGCCGCCGAGGTTCTGATCGATGTGGCTGAACATCAGGGAAATCTCGGCGACGGTCTGGCCGTCGCAGGTGACCGTGCCGCGGATGCTGGCGCCGGCCTCGCTGATGCTCTCGACGACCGCCTCGTGGAGGATGCGGTCGCCGGGCCGCACGTGGCGGAGGAAACTGGCCTTGGTCACCTTGGCCAGGATCACCTTCTCGGTGAAGTTCCGCATCTGCCCGACGAGAATGCCGCCGGTCTGGGCCATGCCTTCGAGGATCAGGCAGTTGGGCATGACCGGCCAGCTTGGCATGTGGTCGTGCAGGTGCTCCTCAGCCAGCGTGCAGCACTTGACGGCCACGGCTCGCCGGCCGGGCTCGAACTGCTCGAACCGATCTATCCAGAACCAACGCATGAGCGCTCCGCAGAGAACCGTTCGGAGTTCGACATACGAAGTTCAAGGCAGGAAAGACCCGTGCACGCTGCGATCGGTGCTCGAAACGTCTCTTCCGACCTCGCACTTCCAACTTCGAACATCGAACGTTTCGAACTACCCGGCCACCTTGGTCTCGATGTAGTTGACGATCGTCTGGACCTTGAAGAGGTCGGGCATCTTGTTGATGTCCGGGTCCTTCTCGAAGTCGGTGAAGTCGGCGTGCGGCATGCGGGCCTTGAGTTCCTTCAGCCCGTTGGCCGAAACCTTGCCGTCCTTGACGAAGTCCGGGTCGTTCAGGATGTTGTCGGGGAACAGTTCGCCGCGCGGGATCTTGATGTTGAACGTCTTCTCCAGGCGGAAGACGATGTCCAGGAAGTCGATCGACTCGGCCCCCAGGTCGCCGGTCAGCGTCGCATCCGGCGTCACTTCGTCGTCGTCCACGCCCAGCGCCTCGACGAGCGTCTCCTGGACTTTCGCGAACACTTCCTCCCGTGTCATTGCCATCTGCATGCTCCTCTAAGAACAGGTCCTTGACCAGTCGGTCCTGAGTTCAAAGTGTCCACTCGGACTTCAACTTCAACTTCAACTTCAACTCTGACTTCAACCTTCGCGCGGGCCGATCAGCGGGCCGGCCCGATCAGTTCCCAGTGCTTCCGCAGGCGCTCGATCATCCGGGCGTCCAGGTCGGCCGAGCCGCCCGGCAGGTCGGCCAGGTTCTCGTGCCGCAGGTAGATCTTGCCCTGCACGACGACGCGGTCGCCGGCCGATCCCTTGCCTCGAAAACTGCTGGCGACCGGGCCGATCTCGTCGGCGGTCAGTTCCACCCGCAACTGGTCGCCGGGCGCCAGGAAGCTCTGATACTTCACCGTCCGCACTTCCGACAGCGTCACCAGAGCGTGGGCGAAGTCCTCAGTCGCCCGCACCAGCCAGGTGGCCGCCTCCACCATCGCCTGCACCATGAACACGCCGGGCAGAACGGGAAAGGCCGGGAAGTGGTCCTGGAGATATTCCTCAGCCAGCGCGACGTTCTTGATCGCAACGATCCGCTTGCCGGGTTCCAGTTCCACCACTCTGTCGATCAGTGCGAATTTCATCCAGGCCGTCCTGGTTCCAGTTTCGAATCGGTTCCAACCGCCGTCGGGCCGGACGCCGCCGGGCCGCCCTGCACAAGCCGCGTATTGTATTGAACAACAGGCCCTTTTCCACACATTTGCGCCCGGGCCGGTCCGCCAAAACGGATGCCGGACGCCCCTCGCGCTACCCTCCGGACATGCCCGGAGGCGGCGAAGCGAACTTTTTACCCGCCGCCGGATGGAATTTCAAGGCCCGTTAAGGTTCGATTCGGGCCCGCCCCGCCCGGACGGCCGCGGGGGAGGAACACGGATTACACGGATGGGGCACGGATTTCACCGAGAGAGGGAGGGGCTGGGGAGAAGCCCAAGACCTTCTTCCATCCGTGCAATCCGCGTCAATCGGTGCAATCCGTGTTCCTCTTCGTCAGCCGCCCGACTTCATTTCCCGGGCCAGGCGGCAGAGGACGGCCGCTCCCTCAGCCAGCTTGGCTTCGGTCGTCGCGAAGCTGATCCGGAAGTGCGTGTCGCGTTCGCTGAAGACCGAGCCGGGGATGATGAGCACGTTGTTGGCGATGGCCTTGGCCACGAACGCCGTCGCCGATCCGCCCGGCGCCGCGGGGAAGATGTAGAACGCCCCGCCCGGCCGCTCGACGTCGAAGTCCTTGCGCAGGGCCTCGTAGATCAGGTCTCGCTTTCGGCCGTAGGCGGCGATGTGCCCGCTCATGTCGGTCCGCAGCGCCTCGAGGCCGGCCGCCTGCACCATCGACGGGGCGCAGACGAAGGTGTACTGCTGGAGCTTGGTCATCTCCTCGACGATCCGCCGCGGGCCGGCGGCGTAGCCCATCCGCCAGCCGGTCATGCCGTAGGTCTTGGAGAAGCCGCCCAGCAGGATCAGTTCGTCGGGCCCCGCGAGCGTCGCCGCCGACACGAAGTCGCCGTCGTAGTTGAACTCGTCGTAGATTTCGTCCGACAGCGCCAGCACGCCGCGCCGGCGGGCCACCTCCAGCACCGCCCGCAGGTCGTCGGCCGACGCTACCTTGCCCGTCGGGTTGGCCGGCGAGTTGACGAGGATCAGCTTGGTCCGCTCGGTGATGGCGGCCTCGACGCGGGCCGCGTCCAGCCGGAAGTCGGGGTAGGTGTCCACGAAGACCGGCTTGGCCCCGACCAGCCGCACCAGGTGCTTGTACATGACGAAGTACGGGTCAGGCACGATGACTTCGTCGCCGGCGTCCAGCAGGGCCATGAACGCGAGCATCAGCCCGCCGGAGACGCCGCTGGTGACCAGCACCGAGGGCTTCTCCCAGCCGGGACGCGTCGCCAAGCGGGCGGCGAGCGCCTCGCGCAGCTCGCCGGTCCCCTGCGTCTGAGTGTAGCGGTTGAAGCCGGCCTGGATGGCCTCGACCGCTGCCGACTTGATCGCGTCGGGCACGTCGAAGTCGGGTTGGCCGATCGAGAGGTTGATCGGATCCTTGAGGTCGGCTGCCAGGTCGAACACCTTGCGGATGCCGCTGGCGTTGACTGCCGCTGACCGTTTGCTGATGAGCGAGGCATGGTCCATGATCGTCTCCCGGACAGAACAGCGGCGATATGGTATCGGCCCGCTGTGTCATCTGCAACGCCGCCGCCCGACTCCAAGCAAGAAACGGGTCAAGGACAAACGCATCGCCTTCGGCCAAGCCCCGCCGCTTGCGGCGGGGATGGGTTCTGCCGCGGCGGCACGCGTCGAACAGCGCAAGAAGAAGCCCCGGTCCGAGGCGGACCGGGGCGGAATCGGCATATCAGCAACGGGGCAGGAGATTGGGATGCCCGCGGACGGACGAGGGGCTACTTGCCTTTGCCGGCCTTGGCTTCCTTGCCGCCCTTGGCGGCGTCCTTGCCCTTGGCCGCGTCGGCCGGGGCAGCGGCAGGGGCGCCTGCAGCCGGGGCCGCAGCGCCATCGGCCGGGACAGCGCCCTCGGCGCCCGCGGCGGCCTCTTCGGCCTTGGCCGGCTCCTTCTTGGTCACGACCTTGCGGTGCTCGACCTTGGGCAGGCCGAAGACCGAGCCGCTGGCCTGGTCCCACCGCTCCTCTTCCTTCAGCTTGTCAAGCCGCTCGGCGCGGCTGAGCACGTTGCGGTGGCGTTGCAGGGCGTTCTTGCTCTTGAGGGACCGGTCCAGGGACATTGCAGGTTCCTTCCAAGCCAGGCTTCGAAAAGTAGAGCCCGATAGTCTAGCAACCGGCGGGAAGGGCGTCCAGAGAATTTGTCAGTTCGAGGCCGGCGGAATCTTGTCGATGTAGGGGTGCGTATTCCGATTGTTCGGGTCGTATCCGATCAGGCCGGGGTGGTCCACCTTGATCCGGGACAGGGCGTCCTTGAGCCGCTCGATGTCGTCAGCCAGCCGCTGCTTGCCCAGCGCTGTCGAGGAGTTCCAGCCCTGGTCGGTTCGCACCGAACAGATTCCGTTGTGGTCGTCGCGGACCGCAACGACCTTGAAGTTGTAGGGCGGCGAATTCAGGATGCCCGCCAACTCCACCGCGGCCCGGGCGTCGGTGCCGGTGGACTGGACGCGGATGCAGTTGTCGCCGCGGGCGGCCCGCTCTTGCTCGGTCAGGTTGCCCGTCGGGTTGGCCGGGTGATCGTTCGCATTGGAGTTGGGGGGCGGGTTCGTAATGCTGCCGCCGCCGTTGTCCGAGGCGGTCGTCGATTCGGTCTTGTCGGCGACGCGGTGCATGCCGACGCTGCGGCCGCGGTAGTAGCCGCCGATGAAGAACAGCAGCAGCACGCAGATGGCCACGCCAACGGCGATCAGCGCGGCGAACGGCGAGACGCTGAGGCGGACCTCGTCGGGGCTGACGCTCAGCCAGCGCCTCGCACCCTCCTGGCGGTGGGCGAAGGGCGTGACCGGCGTCGGGGTGTGACGCTCGGGTGTCGCCGCCGGGGCAGGGGGCGTCCGGACAGGCGGCTCGGCCGCGAGAGGGGGCGGCGTCGGGGCGAAGCCGCCGGGCACGGGCGGCGATTCCTCGACGTCGGCTTCGGCGGCCGGGACGACGGGGGTCGCGGGGGAAACGTCCGCCGGCTCCTCCGGCTCGACGGGCTCGTCCTGCTCATACGCCTCGACCGCCGCGGCTTCCTCTTCTTCCGTGTCTGCCGAGGGCGCGGGCTCGTCCGCATCGGCCGGGGGAAGTTCGTCGATTTCGTCGGGCCGCTCCTCAGCTGGCTCCGGCTCGCGGGTAACCAGCGGCGGGGGCGCGGGCGGCGAGGCGGGCAGGGGCGGGGCTTCGGCGGCTGCACGGGCGGCAGGCAGCGGATCGGGCAGGTCGTTGATTTCTTCTACCGGTTGGGGCTGGCGTGCGCTCTGGGGGCGATCCTTCCACCAGCTCGGCAGCTTGATAGCCCCCTTGTCTGTGGTCTGGCTCTTCTTGTCCTTGTACAGAAGTTCGTAAAGGGCTGCGCCCTTCTTTTTGCGAGCCATTGATTGCCTCCTTGCGGGCGTCGGAAGAAGCCTCCTGCCCGAGCCGGCGAGCATCCAGTGTCATGCTACGTGGGGCCCGCCGGGCTGTCAAGGACGTGCAGTTCTCGGTCGCGCGATCGGCCGAGGCGCGGGATTGTGCTCAATCGGCCCGGTCCGTTGTCCGAACTATGAACTGGCGAAGTTCGCCGCTGCGGAGGGGGACTTTGTGCCTTGTGGGGGAGCGGTGACGGGCCATAGAATGGATCGGCAAGGGGAACCTCGATCCGGGCCCGCCGCAGGTCGGCCGATTGTCAGGAAGACGAATGGCGCAGGAAGAAACCAGGCCGGAAAAGACCAGGAGCGCGTCGGGGCCCAGGAGGCTCCTGTCGCGGCATCGTCGGCTGGTCGTCTTCCTGGTGCACGGGCTGCTGTTCGTGACGGCGTTCGCCGGGGCCTTTCTGCTGCGGTTCGATTTCCGACTCACCTACGGCGGCGGGCCGGGAATCTGGGAGTTCGACGATTCGATCGGCCGCATCAAAGAGGCGGCCGACCAGATCGACAGATCGTTGAACAACCCCAAGGAAGTGCAGGCGGCCAGCCGCCAGTTGCGCCAGGAAGTCAGCACGCTGGACCGGGCCAACCGGGCCGATCGGCGGTCGTGGCTGCGATACTTCTTCCTCTCCGCGCTGCCGATCCTGCTGGCGATCAAACTCAGCGTGTTCGGAGCGTTCCGGCTGTATGACGGCTGGTGGCGCTACGCGGGATTCAAGGACCTGCTGGCGGTCTTCAAAGCCAGCTACGTCGCGACGCTGATCTTCTTCATGCTCGTCTACGTGCAGTGGATGGCGTTCGGTTGGCTGAACCTGCCGCCGCTGATCAGCAACGGGTTCCCGCGCTCGATCTACCTGCTGGATTTGGGGCTCACGATCGGACTGGTGGGCGGGGCCCGCCTGATCGTGCGGTTGTGGCACGAGGAGATGCGCCCGATAGCCAGCGGGGGCCTGACGCGGCTGCTGATCGTCGGGGCCGGCGGGGCCGGGACGGGCATGCTGCACGAGATTCAGCGCATGCCGATCGAGCGTTACCGCGTGGTCGGTTTCGTGGACGACGACCCGGCCAAACAGAACGCCCGGATCATGGGCATCCCGGTGCTGGGGGCGGTCGACGAGATCGGCGACATCTGCCGGTCGGAGAAGATCGAGGAAATCCTGATCGCGATCCCCTCGGCGACGCGCCGCGAGTTGCAGCGGATCGTGGACCACTGCCAGGGGACGAGCCTGCGGTTCCGCACCGTGCCGGCAATCAGCGACCTGATCGACGGCCGCGTGTCGGTCAGCCAGATCAAGGAAGTGGACATCAACGACCTGCTCGGCCGCGAGCCGGTGAACCTAGACCGCGAGGGGATCGGGGCGTTCCTGCACGGCCGGACCGTCGTGATCACCGGCGCCGGCGGGTCGATCGGCTCGGAGATGTGCCGGCAGGTGGCCGAGTTCGGCCCCGGGCGGCTGGTGCTGATCGAGCAGGCCGAGAACAACCTGTTCCACATCGAACGCGAGCTGCGGGCGAAATACGAGTCGCTGGCGATCAGCGCCTACATCTGCGACATCGCGGACCGGCGGAGGACGCAGCAGATATTCCTCGATGAGCGTCCGGCGGTGGTGTTCCACGCGGCGGCCCACAAGCACGTACCGCTGATGGAGGTCAACCCGGGCGAGGCGATCAAGAACAACGTGTTCGGGACCAAGTCGGTCGCCGACGCCGCCGGCGAGGTCGGCGTCGAGAAGTTCGTGATGATCAGCACCGACAAGGCCGTGAACCCCACCAGCGTCATGGGCTGCTCCAAGCGGGTGGCCGAGATCTACATCCAGAACCTCGGCCGCCACTACCCGACGCAATACGTGACCGTGAGGTTCGGCAACGTGCTCGGGTCGGCCGGCTCGGTCGTGCCGATCTTCAAGGCCCAGATCGCCGCCGGAGGCCCGGTGACGATCACCGACGCCCGGATGGTGCGATACTTCATGACCATCCCCGAGGCCAGCCAACTCGTGCTCCAGGCCGGGACGATGGGCTCGGGCGGCGAAATCTTCGTGCTGGACATGGGCGAGCCGGTGCGCATCGTGGACCTGGCGCGGACGATGATCACGCTGTCGGGGTTCCGCCCGGACGAGGACATCGAAATCCGCGAGGTCGGCCGACGCCCCGGCGAGAAGCTGTTCGAGGAACTGTCGATCAAGGGCGAGGGGATGAGCCCAACGGTTCACCCGAAGATCCTGGCCTGGAAGAACGTGCCCTATTCGGACCGCCAGGTGGAGGACGCCCTGGGCCTGCTCAAGGGCGTGACCGACCCGGAGAGCGCCGGGGAGGTGATCGACGCCCTGCGCGGGATCGTGCCGGAGTACCATCCGCACCGGCCTGGCGACACGACCGAGGCCGGCAGCCCGGCGCTGGCGAGCGGCGACCGTTCCGGCGCCCCGGCCCCGGCCCAGTCCCCGCCGCCCCTGGCCGCCCCTGACGCCGGGACCAGCCCGGCCGTCTCCTGACCGTCGCTTGACGGATCGCCGCCTGTAATGGATAGATTCCAAGAGTCGGGCGCCGGGAGAATGTACTAAGACGCCCTGGCCGCCGGGTCGATACATTCCAGGGACGAACCGACTTACGTCTTCGCCGTTGCAGTCAATCCGCATGACCACGACGCGAACCAGCGAACGCCGCAACTCTGTCCGGATAGCCGGCAGCTACCCCGTGCAGTTGTGGGACCACCGCGGCCGACTGGTCGGGCGCGGACGGACCGGCAACCTGTCCGAGAGCGGCATGTTCGTGCTGGTCCCCGGCGGGCGGGGGGTCAGTCTGAACAGCCTGGTGCGCGTCGAGATCGAACTGCCGCGTTCGCCCGACCATCCGCGCATGACCCGGCGGGTCACCTATCAGGCGCTGGTGGTGCGCATCGAGCCGATGGGGGACTGGCGCGGCCTGGGACTGGACCTGGTGGACAAGGTCTGCTGAGCAAAGCTGCCTCGCCGGGGTGGACACGTCTGGAATCCTTCGGCCCGGAATTCGCATTTCCTGACTGTTTTTGTATTGAAACTCACGCGGGGAGTCATTATTCTGACCGCCGATTCAGGGACTACCACATATCCATTCAAGAGCTGGAAGGAGCGCATCCATGGCCAAGGCCACGGTCAAGCCGTTGACGAAGTCCCAGGTCGCTGCCGCGTTGGCGGAGAAGTGCGGGTGCAGCAAGAAGCAGTCGAAGGAGTTCCTCGAGAACCTGGCCTGCCTGGCCTACAAGGAAGCCAAGAAGGGCTTCACGCTGCCCGGCCTGGGCAAGCTGGTCCTGGTGAACCGCAAGGCCCGCGTCGGCCGCAATCCGCAGACCGGCGAAGAGATCCAGATTCCGGCCAAGAAGGTCGTCAAGTTCCGCGTCGCCAAGGCCGCCAAGGACGCCATCCTGGGCGCCAAGTAAGCGACCCCGCGAACCTTGATTCCGTTCGCAAACCAGCCTCCGTTGTCCCGGTCACGGGAATGACGGAGGCTTTCTTGCGCGCACGCGGCGCGGTATCATCATCCTTCTGACAGACCCGTTTGCCGGAGTATGCCATGCCCCAGCCCCGCATCCGTTCGACGACCATCCTTTCGGTCCGCCGCGGCCGGTCCGTCGCCCTGGGCGGCGACGGGCAGGTGACCCTCGGCGACACCTCGCTCAAGCACGATGCGGTGAAAATCCGCCGACTGGCTGAGGGCAGGGTGCTGCTCGGTTTCGCGGGCTCCGCGGGGGACGCGTTTGCCCTGATGGAACGCTTCGAGGCCAGGCTGAAGAACTCGAGCGGGTCGATCAAGCGGGCGGCCATCGAGTTGGCCAAGGAGTGGCGGACCGACCGGGCGCTGCGGCGGCTGGAGAGCCTGCTGGCCGTCGCCGACCGCGACACCAGCCTGATCATCAGCGGCAGCGGCGACGTGATCGAGCCGACCGACGGCATCGTCGCCATCGGGTCGGGCGGGGCCTACGCGACCGCGGCGGCCCGGGCGCTGCTGAACCACACGCAACTGGGCGCTGAGCAGATCGTCCGCGAGGCGCTGGCCATTGCCGGCGAATTGTGCATCTACACCAACACCCACATCACCGTTGAAGTGTTGGAAGCGTAGGTTGACGCGACATTCTTTCGGGAGGCACGTGATGCGACTTGTTATGGCGGTTGCCGTCGTCTGTGTGCTGTCCGTCTCGACGCTGCTGCGGGCAGCCGACCCGCCGCCGCTGGTGCAATCGCCCAAGGTGCTGACCGACGGCACCGTCGACACCAGCAGCGCCAAGGCGATCGCCGATCACTTCTTCAAGGACCGGCCCGGCGTCAGCGACGAACAGAAGGTGCTGGAGTTCTACCACTGGTTCCGCCGCGTGGTTTACCCCTTCCGCAACATGGGCGGCGACCGGCGCTGCGTGACCAAGGCCATCAACACCGCCGGTTGCAGCCTGTGTGGCAGCCAGGCAGGGCTGGTGCTGGCGATCCTGCACGAGGGGGGCTACGAGGTCCGCGTCGCCAACGGCAACGGCGGCAAGGAGTGGGGCCACACCTTCTGGGAAGTGAAGTACGACGGCGGCTGGCACCTGTTCGACGCGATGACCGCCTTCTACGTCCGCGTCCGCACCGCCGACGGCAAGCCTGGCCACATCGCCAGCGCCGAGGAGATCGAGGCCGACCCGACGCTGGTCACCAAGGCCCAGGAGGAGGGCCGCTGCGGGCCGGAGTTCCTCTACTCGATGCGCAACCACGAGATCACCCTGGAGGAGCGCGAGCAGTTCCAATCCGAGACCAAGGGCCAGGACGTCCCCTGGAGCCTGCTGGTGACAAAGCCCGGCTCGCTGCTGGATTTCTGGACGGCCATCGCCACGCGCAAGAAGATCAGCGTCGGTGCGGAAAACAACCTTAACGGTGGGCACGACGAGGCCGGCGTGCTGGACATCCCCCTCAAGGCCAACGAGACCTACGTACGGCTGTGGGAGGGCACGGGCAAGTGGCTGATCGCGCCCAGCTTCGACAAGTATCCGCCCGCCAACATGAGCGCCGGCGGCAACGAACACTTCGACGTGGTCAACTTCAAATACTTCGAGCCCTACCGCCGCGAGAAGCCCAACCCATTCAACGACGCGATCTACCGGGCCTACGGCAACGGCTGGCTCCAGTGGCAGCCGGCCGACGGCGCCCAGTTGCGGCAGGGCGTTGACGCGGGCATGACCCGCGGGCTGGATATCGCCGACGACGGCGGCGTGAAGTTGGCTGAGGGCTCGAAGAACGGCGCCCTGCTCCTGCCCGTCAAGAGCCCCTACGGCGTCGTCGAGGCCACGCTGGAACTGGCGATCAGGCAGGGCGAGGGAGCGACGACGACCGTGATGGTCATGGCCGGCGTCCGCGGCTCCGACGGCAAGCTGCGCTACCGGGCCGCCGAGAAGGTGGCCGAGGTGACCGGGCAGGCCGAACGCGTCGAAACGGCCGTCAAGTCCTTCGCGTTGGCCAACCCCTCGGTCTACGAGTTCGCCTGGGAAATCCGGACGACCGGCGACGCGTCGGCGACGCTGCGGGTCAAGCGGGTGCACACGCTGTTCCAGTGCAACCCGATGGCCCTGCCGGGCCTGCTGCCGGGGGCGAACAAGGTACACGTCTCAGCCGCCGCCGCCGACACGCTGGCGGCCGGCTGGGTTCTCGCGGTCACCTACGACTGGGCTGAGGGCAAGGACTGGAAGACCAGCAAGAGCGACACGCAGCGGCTGGCCAGGCTGCCCGCGGACTACGCCGTGAAGGTGGACGACTCCACCGGCAAGCTGCCGAAGATGGTCAAGCTGGTCGTGTCGCTTGAACCGGTCGGGAGAAAAGAGTAACCGCCCGGACGCCAAGCGACGACGCCAAGAGCGTCAAGCTGAACAAGAATGAAATGAGACCGCGGGTTGCTGCCCGCGGTCTTCTCTTTTCCAACACAATCTTCTTCTTGGCGCTCTTGGCGCCTTGGCGGTTGGCCGGTCGGCCTCACGCCCAGAACATCTTGGCCAGCCCCTCGCGCATGATCAGCGGCTTGAGGAAGGCGACCGCCTTCTCGAAGCCTTCCTTGCTGGTCATCAGCGGGTCCTCGTGCTCGATGCTCAGGACGCCGTCGTATCCGCCGATCCGCAGCGTGCTGACGAAGTCGGTCCAGAAGTCGGCGTCGTGGCCGAAGCCGACCGCCCGGAACGTCCAACTCCGCTTGGGCAGGTCGTCGTAGCCCTTGGTGTCCAGCACGCCGTTGACCGCGGCGTTCTGCCGGTCGACCAGCGTGTCCTTGGCGTGGACGTGATAGATGCAGCCCTGCAACGCCTTGACCGCCGCGATCGGGTCGATGCCCTGCCAGAAGAAGTGTGACGGGTCGAAGTTGCAGCCCAGCGCCGGCCCGCAGGCCTCGCGCAGCCGCAGCAGCGTCTCGGGGTTGTAGACGATGAACCCGGGGTGGGCCTCGAAGGCGATCCGCACGCCGTTGTCCGCGGCGAATTTGGCTTCACGCTTCCAGTAGGGGATGGCCACGTCGTTCCACTGGTAGTTCAGCACCGCCTGGTAGTCCGGCGGCCAGGCGCAGGTGGCCCAGTTGGGCGTCTTGTCGGCAGCCGACCCGCCGGGGCAGCCGCTGAACTCGACGACCGTCGGGACCTTCAGCATACGGGCCAGCTTGATCGTCTTGCGGTGAACGTCGTGGCTGGTCCGGGCGAACGTCTTGTCCGGGTGCAGGGCGTTGCCGTGGCAGCTCAGGGCCTCGAGCACGAGCCCGCGGTCGGTGATCTGCTTCTTCCAGGTGTCGGCCTTCTTCTGGCTGGCGATCAGTTCGTCCAGCGGGCAGTGGGCGTTGCCGGGGTAGTTGCCGGCGCCGATCTCGACCGAGTCCAGCCCCAGCCCGGCGATGTAGTCCAGCGCCTGGGCCAGCGGCTTGTCGGAAAACAGCACGGTGAATACGCCGAGTTTCATTGGGTTTCTCCTTGTGGTTGTTCATCGAGGCATGCAAAGACGACCCCGCTGCGGATTTCCGCGTCGAACCGCCGCACGGTCACGTCCGGCGAGTCCGGGCAGCGCCCCGTCGCCAGGTCGAAAGGCCAGTTGTGCTGCGGGCAGGTGACCGCGCCGCGGTGCACCTGGCCGGCCGACAGGTTGCCGCCCATGTGCGGGCAGGCGTTCTCGATCACGTGGACCTCGCCGTCGATCAGGAAGACGGCCAGCTCATGGTCGCCGACGACGACGAACCGCCCGCGCCCGGGAAACAGGTCGGCCACCTGACAGATTCGCTCCACTGTCCGTCCTCGCTCCGTCGCCGGGCGGACGCCCGGGGGCCGGGGTCACTTCACGCTGTCCACCTTCACCCAGCGCCCGCTGCGGGCCGATCGGCCGACCGCTTCGAGCACCTTCTGCACCTCGAACGCGTCGGCGAAGTCCGGGCGGAAGCGATCCTTCTTCGACCGGCTGCACAGCGCCCGCACCACGTCGGCCAACTGATTCACGAACGTGTGCTCGTAGCCGACGATGTGCCCCGGGGGCCACCACGCCTGCATGTAGGGGTGCACGCCCTCGGTCGCCAGGATCGTGCGGAAGCCCTGCTCGGCCAGCGGCTGGGTCGCGTCCATGAACTCCAGTTCGTTCATCCGCTCGAAGCAGAACGCCAGCGAGCCCTTGCTGCCGTTGATTTCGAGCTGGTTGCGGTTCTTGCGGCCCTGGGCGAAGCGCGTCGCCTCGAACGAGCCGACTGCGCCGTTCTTGAACCGGGCCAGGAACAGCGTCGCGTCGTCGACGGTGACTTTGCCTTTCTTGCGGCCACCCTTGCCCTCGAGGCCTCGGACCTGTCGGCCGACCTCCAGGGGGCGTTCCTTGATGAACGTCTCCATCAACCCGCTGACCGAGTCGAAGTCGCCGACGAGGAAGCGGGCCAGGTCGATGATGTGGGCGTTCAGGTCGCCGTGGGCGCCGCTGCCGGTCAGCTCCTTCTTCAGCCGCCAGACCAGCGGGAAGTCCGGGTCGATGATCCAGTCCTGGAGGTAGCTGGCCCGGATGTGGTAGATCGTGCCCAGGCGGCCTTCGGCGATGAACTGCCGGGCCAGCGCCAGCGCGGGCACGCGGCGGTAGTTGAAGCTGACGAAGTTGGGGACGGCTGCCTGCTTCACGGCCGCCAGCATCCGCCGGGCGTCGGCGAGCGTGTGGGCCAGGGGCTTCTCGCACAGGACGGCCTTGCCGGCCTTGGCGGCGGCGACGGCGGCCTGGGCGTGCAGGTAGTTGGGCAGGCAGATGTCGACCAGGTCGATCGCGGGGTCGGCCAGCGCCTCGCGGATGTCGGTGACGACGCGGCGCCAGCCCCAGGTGTCGGCGGCGGCGCGGGCGGCCGGCTCGGCCACGTCGACGATCGTGTGCATGACGACATCGGCCGGCAGATTGAAGAACCGGTTGACCTTCAGGTGGGCGTTGGAGTGGGCCCGGCCCATGAAGCCGGCGCCGATCAGCGCCACGTTCAGTTGCTTGCGCTTGGCCATCGCTGTGCTCCTCCTCGATTCGGCGTTGAGGTGACGATGGGTTCCGATCTTACACCCCACGCGGGCGGGGGTTCAATAGTGCGGACGGGCCATGGGCCGGTTGTTCACAGCGTGACTTCCGGGCCCAGGGGGGTAAGGTTGCGGTAGTGGCGGTCCATCCAGGCGAATCCGATCACACCGACCAGGGCCATGCCGAAGGTGATCGCGAACAGCCACGGGCCGATCTGCGGGATGCGCCACCCGCCCAGCCAGCCGGGCGCCTGGGCCCCGGTCCACAGCGCCATGCCCAGGAACGGGGCGATGATGCCGCGGATGCCCGTGGCCGTCACGTGCAGGCCCATGTAGTGGTGCACGAGATCCTTGCGGGCGAAGTGCATGTGCCCGAGCTGCCAGGCCATCGTCCCCAGGGCCCCGCCGATGCCGCTGAGCATCTGGGCCAGGATCACCAGCGGCAGCGACCCGGCGAACGCGGCGAACATCACGACCAGTCGGCTGACGCCCCAGAACGACGCCCCCCAGACGCGCAGCCGCATGGGGTTGGTCCGGTCCAGCAGCCTCCCGGCGAACGGCGTGGCGACCAGCGTCACCAGTTGCGGCAGCACGATCAGCATCAGGGCGTTCTCGTTGAAGCTGGCGTGGAAGGCGTCGTTGAGGAACAGCACCATCACGACGTCGGCCATCATGTTGCCCGCGCCGAAGATCATCATCAGCCCGAGGAACTGGCGGTAGGGCCGGTCGAGGCGGAGGATCCGCAGGCCGATCAGCAGCGACGGCCGCTGCCGCGCCGGTCCCGTGCTTTCGAGGGTGAGGCCGAAATCCTGGCGGCGCTTCTGGTGACGCTGGCAGAGCAGCCCGCCCCAGACGCCCAGGGCCCCGGTCACCGGGAAGATGATCCGGTAGACGCCCAGGTGAACGTCCATGAGGTAGCTGGCGGCCCAGCCGATCAGGCCGCTGACGACCATCGCCGATGCCTGGAACCGCGAGACGATGTTGCCCACGCCGGCGCGGAAGTAGTTCAGATGCCAGACGGCCGACCGCATGGTTACCACGCCGCTCATCGAGACGAACATGCCGAAGACCAGAGCGGTGAACACGAAGGGGTGGGTCGGCGGGACCAGCCCGACGGCGATGCCGCAGGCGCCGGCCAGTGTGGAGGGGATGAGGATGAACTTCACCGAGTCGCGTCCGCTGCCCAGCCAGGTCCAGAAGCTGGAGACGATGTTGCCGGCGGCGCCGGCGGCGCCCAGCAGTCCGAGGATCAGCGTCAACTGGCCGTCGGTCAACTGGTGGGCGGCCGGTCCCTTGGTCACGATGGCCTGGGTGATGTTCTTGCCCGCCAGGGCCATCATGGCGTTCCACATCAGGAAGCTCTGGAAGTCGATGCGGAACAGGTGGCGTCGGCCCATCGGCACGTCGCGGTAGCCCAACAGCCAGGAGATCATCCGCCAGGGATGGAGCAGGTTGCGAAGGACCGGACTGTCGGCGGGCGAGGGGCGTGTCACGGCGCAAATGGTTTGAGTCGGACGCCGTCACAGGCGCCACAACCGGACTAACGCGTCGTGCAGTGGCAATCGGGGCAGGCCCCAATGACGAGTGTCGAATGGCCAATGACGAAAGCGTGTCGAATCACGAATGCCCCAGGGCCGAACGGGCAGGGGACTCGGGCAAGCCCGTGTCCGGTCTGTCTGTCATTGGGCATCCGTCATTGATTCGACATTCGAAATTCGGCATTCGACACTACGCCTCTGTCGGCAATGCACGACCGCTATGAAAAAGGTCCTCCCGCCGCGGAGGGCGGAGGACCTGACGTTTCGGCGAAATCAGGCGACCGTTGCCCGCAACACATGGCGGCCGGCGGCTAGTCCGGATTCGGCAGATACCAGCGAGTCAGCTGGCTGGGCTTATCGACCATCCACAGGGAGTCCCAGTCCTCCACCAGTTCGCGGGCTTCGAAATTGATATTCCGCCTGATTTTCTGATTGCGGTCCTGCGGCGTGAGCACCATCGTCGGGGCGTCGCACCCGGTCAGGCTGATGACCGCCGGCGACAGGAAGGCCGCAAGCAGCAGCGTCGCAAGAAGTTTCTTCATGGCAAACCCTCGGCTGATAAGCAGTTCCCGGCCGGTCGCGCCGGCCTTACCGTCCGGCCAAATCGTATGGTATGACAACGCAGGGTCATCTTAAGTCCGCCGGCGAGGAATTGTCAACGCGAAAAAAAGAGCCCCGACGGGCTGCCCGCGGGCCCGCAATTGGGTAAAATGCCGGACTATGGTTCTGACCGCCACGCCCGCATCCCGGACCGGCTGCGTTGAGGTCTCGGTCGTCGTGCCGACCTTCCGCGAGGCGGACAACGTCGCCGAACTGAGCGAGCGGCTGTTCGCCGCCCTGGCCGGCGCCGGGCTGTCGGCGGAGTTGATCCTCGTCGATGACGACAGCGGCGACGGTATCGAGCGGGTCGTCGAGGCGTCGCCGCACAGCGAACTGATCCGGCTGATCGTCCGCCGCGGCGAACGCGGGTTGTCGTCGGCCGTGCTGCGCGGGCTGGCCGAGGCCCGCGGGCGCTGGCTGGTCGTCATGGACGCCGACCTTTCGCATCCGCCGGAGATGGTCCCCGAACTGGTCGGCCCGCTGCGTGACGGACAGGCCGACATGGTCGTCGGCTCCCGCTACGCCGAGGGCGGCAGCCTCGACTCGCAGTGGTCGTGGTGGCGGCGGGCCAACAGCCGCATGGCCACGCGCCTGGCCCGGCCGTTCGCGCCGGTAAGCGACCCGATGAGCGGCTTCTTCGCGCTGGAGCGGGCGACGGTGGACCAGGCGGCGTTCCTCAACCCGATCGGCTATAAGATCGGGCTGGAGCTGCTGGTCAAGTGCCGCTGCCGACGCGTTCGCGAGGTGCCCATCCACTTCACCGACCGCCAGCGCGGGCAGAGCAAGTTCGGAACGGCCGAGCAGTTCCGCTACCTCGAACACCTCAGCCGCCTTTACGACTTCAAGTACCCGCGGCTGGTCCCGGTCATCAAGTTCCTCATCGTCGTCACGCTGGGCCTGCTGGGCGGCTACGGCTGGATCGCCCTGGGCTACGCCATCGGAGGCGAGAAGCTGATCCTGGCGGCCTACCTGTCGGCGTTCTGGCCGGCAATCGCGTTCAACGCGCTGGCCTACTGGCGTTACGTGCAGCAGATGAGGGGCCGCACGCCGATCCGCCGCCCGCTCCAGGAGTTCCTCATCCTTTCGGGCCTGGAATGGATCGGCTACACGGCGACGGCCCAACGCTGGCTGGACGGCCAGCCCGTTCCCGGCTGGCCGCGCTGGCTGCTACTGGCGTGGATCCCCTTCGCGATGGCGTTCGTGCTGCGGTTCCTGCTGCGCAAGCTGGCCGGGCACGACATCCGCGGACTGCCCAAGCGCCAATTGCCCGAACCATGAACGCAGAACCAGGCACAAGCTGTCCGCTGTGCGGCCGCGGCGCCGTGCAGGCGATGTTCCCCGACGCCCACCCCTGGCTGGCCCGTTGCGACGGCTGCGGGTTGGGGCTGGCAACGCCGCAGCCGACCGACGCGGAGTTGGCGGCGATCTACGACGCCGAATACTACGACCAGTTCGGCTACCGCGAGGGCGGCGACCGCGGGCTGGCCGCCACCAAGCGGGCGACCTACGACCGCCTGCTCCGCCGCGTCGAGCGGTTCGTGCTGCCGGGCCGGCTGATCGACGTCGGCTGCGGGCTGGGCTACTCGCTGTCGGCGGCCGACGGCCGCGGCTGGCAGGCGACGGGCCTTGAGCCGCACGCCAAGGCCGGGGCAGGGGACTCGGCTGACGGCCGCGTCCTCCGCGGCACGCTCGAAGGCTTCGCCCCGCCGCAGCGGTTCGACCTGGTCAGCCTGATCGACGTGATCGAGCATGTGCGCGACCCGCTGACGACAATTGCCCAGGCGGCGAGCCTGCTGGCTGACGGCGGCGTGCTGCTGTTGACGACGCCCGACCTGGCCAGCCGACCGGCGCGGCGGCTCGGTCCGCGCTGGGTTCACTTCCACCGGGCCCACCTGTGGTACTTCAACCGGGCGACGCTGGGTGAGGCCGTGCGGCGGGCGGGCCTGCGCGTGCGGCTGGCCGGCACCGCGCCGCGGGTCTACAACCTCGACTACGTCTGCGGCATCCTGGCCCGCAGCGACAACTTTCCGCTGGCGCGTTCGATGGCCAGGCTGGCGCTGAAGGCGACCCCCGGTCCGCTGCGGCGGATGTCCTGGCCGCCGCTGCCGGAAGGGCTGATGGTGATCGCGTCGCGGGAGGCGGGGATCGGGGGTCAGGGGCCGGGGATCGGGGGTCGGTCTGACTGACCCCTGACCCCCGATCCCGGACCCCTGTTCCCTGGAACCACGAGACTCAACGAAGACACGTGTAGTCGAGAAGACCCCCCCAATCTTCGATCAGGGGCCTGGCGGGCGCGCGGGGATGGGGAGAGAAAGCTACTGCGTGGCGGCGGGCGGGTCGCCGGCGTCGGCGATGACGTCGACCTTGACGGCCATGGGGCCCTTCTCGCCGGCGGCGACTTCAAAAGTGACCGGCTGGCCGTCCACGAGCTGCTGACGGGTCGCCGGGTTCACGTTGGTGTAGTGAACGAAGAGATCATGGCCATCGGCGTCGGTGATGAACCCGAAGCCCTTCCGCTGATCGAACCACTTGACGACGCCCCGCGCCATGGTTGGCCTCCTGCCGGGCCCGTCCGAAAAGCACCAGGGTGGAAGTCGGACGGGCTCGAACTTGTAACCGGTTCGACCCACCGGCCGGTGGGCTCTTTTTAGTTCTTAGTGCAAATGACGGCGCGAGTCAATAAGCAAGCACGAAAGTGCAGGCGCGAACGCCTGCACCAGCTGCGGGAGTTGCGATCGAACTACATTTCGCCCTGGGGCGCGGGACCGGCCGGCGCGGGCGGGCCGCCTTCGCCGCGGTCGAGGGCGTCCTGGAGACGCTTCTTCATCATGCGTCCCATCTTGAACTTGACGGTCCGCTTGGGCGGGACGCTGACCTGCTCGAGCGTCTTGGGGTTCTGGGCGATGCGCTCGGCGCGGTCCTTGTGCTCGAAGACCCCGAAGTCGCGGAACTCGAGCCGGTTGCCGCGGCTCAGTTCGTCGATCACCGCGTCCAGGAAGCCCTGGATGATCTTCTTGGTCGTGACCCGCTTGGTGCCCGTCGAGTCGGCGATTCGATCGATCAGTTCCTTCTTGGTCACCGTGGCCATCAGACCACCTCCTTAGGGAGTCAACCTCAGTCGCACACGAAGCCGGCTATCCTGACCATCCGGCGGCCTGCAAATCGCTTCGCTCACCGAAGCGCTTGTCGGCAAGAGGCTTCGACAAGCGAAGCCAAACTCGCGGCCCACTGCCGCCGGACCAAGGGTTCGTCAATCGCGTCATCGGCCCGGCCGAGAGGGGAATCCGAAATGCTCCTGCTGTGCAACCGCTTTAACATGCTCAATATTAGCGAGTTACGAAAATAACCGTCAAGTGAAATCCGTCCGCGATTTTGCACTATCCCTGCATCGGACAGGAAGATAGGTAGCTTTCGGTCAGCCGCCGCACAGTTGCGGGCCCGTTGGACGCTGATACACTGGGCCACATGCCCGATGCAGCGCCGCACGACATCCCGAACCCCCAAGGCCAACTTCCCTGGTCGTCCGGGTTTACGCAGGTCCTGCGGCTGTCCGCGCCGATCATCCCGGCCATGCTCTCGCAGATGCTCATCGGCTTCTTCGACACCTGGATGGTCAGCAGGATCGGATGCACAGAGTTCCGCCTCGGCGGGCTGCGCATCCCCCTGGACACCGTGAGCAACCCGGACCTGGGGACGATCACGCTGTCGGCCATCACGCCGGCCGTCTTCGCGTTCATCGCGGTGGCCACGCTCTTTCGCGGCACGGCGTTCGGCGTCAACAGCTTCGCCAGTCAGTCGCTGGGCAAGGGCACGCACGCCGAGGCCGGCCGCTACGCCTGGCAGGCCATCTACCTGGCGGGGCTGTCGCTGCTCGCCTCGGCGGGCGTCTACGCCGTCGCCGGCCGACTGCCCACGCGCTACGCCGCCAGCCCCGAGGTTTACGCCAGCGCGCTTGCCTACTTCCGCGTGATGGTCTGGTCACTGCCGGCGGTCGTGATCATGTCGGGCCTTCAGGGTTTCTTCCAGGGCGTCCACCGGCCCAGCCTGCCGGCGGTCATCGGCGTCGCCTCCAACGTCGTCAACGTGCTGCTGAACTGGGCGATGATCTACGGCCGCGCGGGCCTGCCGCGGATGGGCATGGCCGGCGCTGCACTGGCCAGCGTCATCGCCAATTTCCTCGCGGCCGCCGCGCTGCTGGCCTGCTTCTTCATGCCCGCCTTCGCCGGTCCGTATCGGACGCGGCGGAACTGGCGGCCGAGCCTCTACCGTTTCTGGCGGCTGATCTGGATCGGCGCGCCGATGGGGGCGAGCTGGCTGCTGGACCTGATCGGCTGGTCGGTGATGATCATGTACATCACCCAGCGCGTCGGCGCGGAACTGGGCAACGCCCACCCCGCGGCCTCCAACGCGGCGATGACCTATCTCCAGCTCGGCTTCATGCCGGTGGTCGGCGTGGGGCTGGGCGTCTCGGCGCTGGTGGGCAGGGCGATGGGGGCGCGGCAGTTCGCGCACGCCCGGCGATTCACGGCGGCCGGGTTCATCCTCGGCGGCGGCTACCAGTTGCTGATCGGCGTGCTGCTGGTCGTCTTTCGACGCGAGCTGATCCAGTTCTTCAACGACGACCCCGAGGTGGTGCGGATCGGCAGCCAGGCGCTGATCTGGGCCGGCGCGTTCCAGTTCTTCGACGCGATGGGCATCATCTACGCCAGCGCCCTGCGCGGCGCCGGCGACACGCACGTCATTCTCTGGACCAGCCTGGTGCTGATCGGCGGCCTGTTCGTGCCGCTGAGCTTCGCGATCACCTGGTGGGTCATGCCGCGTGTCGCCCCGAGCCTGCTGAGCATCGGCCCGTGGATCGCCGGGACGATCTACATCGTCCTGCTCGGCGTCGGCTTCTGGCTGCGCTGGCGAAGCTCCGCCTGGGAGCGGGTGGACATCTTCGGCCGCCAGCCGGCCGCCGATTGACGCCCCCAGGAATGCCGGCCTGGCCGAAACCGCTCAAACACTCCGCCGCCCGGCAGACGCCGCATCCATAACCACAGTCAAATAAATGATCTGTGTTCATCTGCGGGCATCTGTGGCCCAGCTTGGCTTCGCGGTGCCCGGCGGTGCCGGGCCGGGGTTGAGCAGTCGCCGGGGCCTGCCGCCGCCGCAGAACGTATATTCGGAAAAAATTACCTAAACTGACACCCCTGCCTGTTCGATGGCACTCATGGAACCGAGAACGCCGCACGCGGCATCGGCCGCAAGGAGCGTTTGCGATGGTCATGCTTGCTGATCGACGCAGCAGCGCCCGAAACAAGATCGATTGGCCGGTGAGCGTCTACTGCCCGCACCTGAGCATGTTCATCAACGCTCGCAGCGTGGACGTTTCGCGCAGCGGGGCGATGATCAACCTTCCCTACCTGGCCCCCATCCGCCCGGGGCAGGTCGTCGAGCTGAACTTCCCGCGCACCGCGACGCTGGCCAAGGTCGCCGGCTGCTTCAGCCGCATCAAGACCGCTCGGGTCATCCGCGTCCAGCCGCAACAGCAGGTTGGCGGCGGCAAGCCCGCGCGCCAGCTCGTGGCCGTCCACTTCGACCGGATGGCGGCGGCGGGGTGAACGGGCCTCCCGGTCCGCGTCGTCGCTGCCGCCCTTGTCGCCCGTCCCACCCGCTTGAAGCCTGGCGGCGATCTCCGCATAATAGGAATGAACGGCGGCGACGCCCGGAGGCACTGGCATGATCAACATCTGCAAGGTTCTCTACCCGACGGACTTTTCCGAGCTGTCCGAAGCGGCGCTGAATTACGCCCTGCATTTCGCCCGCGATTACGAGGCGACGCTCCACGTCATCCATGTCGTCGACGAGGCCTACCAATACTGGATGAACATGGTCCCCAACACCATGCCCGTCGGCGTGCCGCCCTCGCAGGACGTCATGAAGGGCGCCGACGAGACGCTCCGCAAGTTCGTCGACCAGCGCGTCGGCGGCCAGGTTCCCACCGTCGTCCAGGTGTTGGCCGGCCGGCCCTGGATCGAGATCGTCCGCTACGCCGACAGCCAGGGCGTCGACCTGGTGGTTATCGGCACGCACGGCCGAGGCGGGCTGACGCACATGCTGCTGGGCTCGGTCGCCGAGAAGGTCGTCCGCAAGGCGCCCTGCCCGGTGCTGACGGTCCATCACCCCGAACGGGAGTTCATCCTGCCCTGACGGTTCGCAACCCGTCCCGGGCCGCTCTTACTCCCCTCTCCCTTTCAGGGAGAGGGGCAGGGGTGAGGGTTCTTTGGTTCAGCCGAGGGTGTCTGCTCCGCCCGGAACCCTCACCCGGCCCCGCCTTCGCTGAAGCTTCGGCGGGGCCACCCTCTCCCTGAAAGGGAGAGGGGTCTTGCATCGTGCTCATGGGGCGTGATGCTGAGTGATGCTTCACTCTTACCTCCTGAAGGTGTCTCGATGACGCAATTCCGTTCCGGCTCCTACAAGCTCGGCCTGGTCGTCGCCGTTGTCATGCTCGCGATCATCGGCGGCGGGGTCGCCTGGATTCTCTGGCCCAAGGGTCCCAAGGACCCCGAGCCCAGCGAGGCGGCCCGCGAGCTGGTGAAGAATCCGATCAAGATCGACCTGGACATTACCGGCATCGTCGAAGCCCCCAAGGGGCAGGCCGGCGACGGCGCCGAGGACATCCACAAGGCGATGGCTGCCTACGAGACCAAGAAGCGGGCCGACTCCGACCTGGACCGCAAGCTCAAGCCGATCAACCCCGGCGCGCTGCCGCCCACCATGATCCCGCCGCTGGAGATCGCCGACCTGCTCGAGAGCGCCGCGGACAAACAGGGCTTCAACCTCTATCCCAGGTATTTCCCGGTCAACCAACTCGAATGGCGCCGCTCGCAGAAGTTCAACATGGCCCTGGACCGCGTCGCCAGCGCCGCAATCATCGAGGCCGCTCGATGGGCCGGCCGCGGCGAGCAGGGCCGCGAGCGGGCCCGCTCCATTCTCCGCGCGGTGCTGATCCTCGGGCACAACCTGGCGACTCGCCCGGACGTCCGCGTCTGGACGCAGGAACTGGGCGTGCGGATCGAGTCGGTCGCCGCCGAGCACCTGGCCTGGCTCTACGGACAGATGGGCAGGGCGGACGAGGCGGCCAAAGCCCGCAGCTTCCGCGACCTGGCTGAGGATACGCGGACGCGGATCAACCGCACCGCCAGTTCGATGTTCGCCGCTCAGAACAAGTGGAAGCCGGGCGACCTGATCCTGGTGGCCCGCAAGCATCCCGACCGGGCCTGGAAGATCGAGGCCCTGCTGGCGCTGGGCATGGTTCGCTTCAATCCGACGGTCGAGGAATACGGGCAGGCGGTCGACCGCTGCATCAACGACTTCAGCAACGACCCGGACGAGTGGGTCCAGTCGGCTGCCCGCTGGGCGAAGGACCTCACCGAAGCCGACTACAATTCCCAGACCGGCACGAGTCTATACTGAAGCAGACGCGTTGCGGGGTCGGGGGTCAGGGGTCGGGGATCAGTCAGACCGACCCCTGACCCCTGTTCCCCGGCCCCCGACCCACGGTGTTTCTTGGACTGGACCTACCTCGACAACAACGCGACCACGTCGATCGACCCGCAGGCCGTCGAGGCGATGATGCCCTACCTCACCGAGCGGTACGGCAACCCCTCCAGCGTTCACGATTTCGGCGGGCAGGTGCGGGCCGCCGTCGAAGGGGCACGGGCGTCGGTGGCTGCGGCCCTGGGCTGCGACCCGTCCGAGATCGTCTTCACCAGCGGCGGCACCGAGAGCGACAACATGGCCGTCCGGGGCCTGCTGGCTGCCCGCGACCGCGGCACGCAGATCGTCATCAGCGCGGTCGAGCACTCGGCCGTCCGCGACCTGGCCGACTGGCTGGAGAAGTCCGGCCGCGAGGTTATCCGAGTCCCGGTCGACGCCGCCGGCCGACTGAACCTGGCGGCGCTTGAGGCGGCGGTCGCCCCGGACGAGACGGCGCTGGTTTCGATCATGCACGCCAACAACGAGACGGGCGTGATCTTCCCCGCGGCCCGCATTGCCGAACTCTGCCGCGAACGCGGCGTGCCCTTTCACTGCGACGCGGTGCAGAGCTTCGGCAAGCTGCCGCTGAACGTCCGCGAGCTGGGGGCCGACCTGGTGTCGATCTCGGCCCACAAATTTCACGGACCCAAGGGTGTCGGGGCGCTCTACGTCCGCCGCGGGACGCGGTTCCGGCCCTGGCTGCTCGGCCACCAGGAGCGCCGCCGCCGCGGCGGCACCGAGAACGTGCCCGGCATCGTCGGCATGGGCGAGGCCGCCCGGCTGGCCATCGAGAGCATCGCCGTCGAGACCGGCCGCGTGCGCGAGCTGCGCGACCGGCTGGAGGCGGGCCTGCTGGCTGCCGATCCGTCGGCCCGCGTCAACGGCGGCGGCGAGGGCTGCCCGCGGCTGCCCAACACGACCAACATCAGTTTCCCCGGCTGCCAGAGCGAGGCCCTGCTGATCGGCCTGAGCGAACGGGGCGTCGCGGCTTCGAGCGGGGCGGCCTGCTCCAGCGGCTCGCTGGAGGCGTCGCACGTGCTGCGGGCGATGGCTGTCCCCGCGGCCGCCGCCCAGGGGGCCCTGCGTTTGAGCCTGTCGCGTTTCACCACCGACGCAGACATCGCCCGGGCCCTCGAAACGATCCCGGCCGTCGTCGCCCGCCTGCGGGCGCTGAAGGTGTAGGGGGCAGGGGCTAGAGGTCAGGGGCCAGAGGCTAGAGGTAAGTGGCCCGAAGGCGGTCCTCTTACCCCTCTCCCTTGACGGGAGAGGGGCAGGGGAGAGGGTGGGAGTCGCGGGGAACGTTGCTCGGGCTGTAGACTTTCTCGCGCGTGCCACCCTCACCCGGCCCCGCCTTCGCTGAAGCTTCGGCGGGTCCACCCTCTCCCTCGCAGAAGCGAGGGCGAGGGGGCGGATGCTCCTCTTCTCCCTCTCCCTCGTCTTAGAGGGAGAGGGCCGGAGTGAGGGTGTCTTCATTCGACATTCGACACTCGACATTCGTCATTGTCTTTCCCCCGTTGTCGGGCCGGGGCGGATTTGTTAGCCTTGTTCGCCTGTCGTCAGCCAACCGCAACCTTGATGGAGTGAAATGATGAAACTTTCCGTGACCACGCTGGGCTGGCCGAGCTGCACGCTGGACAGGATTCTCGCCGACATGAAAAGCGTCGGCGGCTTCGCGGGGATCGACTTCCGCGGGCTGGGCGACGAACTGGACATCACCAGGCTGCCCGAGTTCAACGAGCGGCTGGATGAGACGCTCGGCCGAATCCGCGCCGCGGGCCTGGTCGTCAGCGGGCTGTGCACGTCCTGCCGGCTGATCGCCAAGGACGACGCCGACCGGGCCAAGCACCTGGACGAGATCGTCCGCTACTGCAAGCTGGCCGACCGCATCGGCACGGTCGAGGCCGTGCGCGTCTTCGGCGGCGCGCCGCGCAAGGGACAGGGCGAGTTCGACTGGAAGGCCGAGGCCGTCGTGACGCTGCGCAACATGGTCAAGGCGACCGAGGGGTGCCGCACGCCGATCGCGATCGAGACGCACGACGCCTGGTGCCGGGCCGCCGACGTGGGCGAACTGATGCGGCGGGTGAACCATCCGCGGGCCCGCGTGCTGTGGGACCTGCTGATCACGCAGTTGATGGGCAAGGAGACCCCGGACGAGTCGGCCAAGCACATCGGTCCCCTCGTCGTCTACACGCACGTGAAGGACGGCTACATCAAGGACGACGCGTTCGGCATCTCGATGGTCGGCCAGGGCGAGGTGGACCTGCCGGCGGCGATGGCGGCGCTCAAGTCGATCGGCTACGACGGCTGGCTGACGTTCGAGTGGGAGAAGCGGTGGCACCCGGAGATCGCCGACGCCGTCGAGGCGCTGCCGGCCTACCGGAAGGTGCTCGAGCCGCTGATGTAGGGGAGCAAGGGCGCGGTTGACCGGATGAGGCCGTCCGATTAGGCTAACGAGTCTGTCGGGCGGGGTTCCGGCGAGTTTGGCGGAAGACGATGCGATGAAGCAGAACCTGGTCATCGGTCTGGCGGCGGCCCTGCTGACGGGGCTGCTGTTCGGCTTGGCGCTGCACAAATGGGGTCGCCAGGCGACCAGCGGCCCGTCGACGGCGCAGGACGATTCGCGGCCGAAGGTGCCGTACACGCCCGTGCCGCAGGCCGAGCGGTTTCATGGCGTCGCCATCCAGATTCACAACGCCGACAAGAAGGCGACCTACGAGCGGATGATCCGCGAGGTCCGCCAGACCGGGGCCGACTCGGTGCTGCTGGCGGTCAAGGCGTTCCAGGAGGATGGGTCCAGCTCGACGATCCACCCCGACACGCGGCAGTCGCCGGACCCCGACCAGACCGAGGAACTGATCCGCTACGCCCGCTCGCTGGGCCTGCGCGTGATCGTCATGCCGATCGTCCTGCTGGACCACCCGCGCGAGACGGAATGGCGCGGCCGCATCCAGCCCAACGACCCCGAGCGATGGTGGGCCGACTACCGCGACGTGATCCGGTTCTACGCCGCACCGGCTCATCGTGGCGGAGCGTCGGTGTTCATGATCGGGTCGGAACTGAACAAGATGGAGGACTACCCGTCGCGCTGGCGGGACCTGATCCGCTTCGTGCGCAAGAACTACCCCGGGCTGAAGCTGGGCTACTCGGCCAACTGGGACCGCTACAAGAAGGTCCAGTTCTGGTGGCCGAGCCAGCCGGGCGCCGACGACGGACTGGACTGCGCGGGCATCACGACGTACTTTGAACTGGCCCACGACGGGGAGTGGGAGCCGAGCGTCGATTCGCTGGTGAAGGCATGGGACGACTACGTCAAGAAGGGCGTGCCGCGCCACTACAAGCAGGAAATCGAGCAGTGGCACGAGGGCGTGGGCATTCCGGTGATCTTCACCGAGGTCGGCTGGTACAGCCGAAAGGGCGCCGCCTTCAAGCCCTGGGACTACTACTACAACAAGGGCAAGGTGTCGATGGTCGAGCAGCGGAACCTCTATGACGCGTTCATCCGCGTCTGGGGCGACAACCCCGCCGTCGGCGGCATCTTCTTCTGGGACTGGAGCGAGGATACCGGCGGGCCCGACGACGAATACTACACCCCCCGGGGCAAACCGGCCGAGAGGGTCATGAGCGACTGGTTCGCCCGGGCCGCCCGCCCGACCACGCAGCCCGACTCGCCGCCGCAGGCCCCGACGACCGCTTCCTCGGAAGCGCCCGATCCGAATTGACGGCCGGGGTCCCGGTGATTCACCGGGAACGCCCGGCCTGGCACGACCCGCGGGCGTTTCCGCCGGACGGATTCTTTCCTCACTCAACGAGAAACGATCATGGCTGAGCAAGCCCAACCGCCTTCGACGCTTTCGGTTCAGAGTTACGACGAGTCGGCCTGGCAGCGGACCCACCGCTGCGGCGTGCTGCGCATCGGCGACGTCGGCGCCCAGGTCACGCTGGCCGGCTGGGTCCAGAGCTATCGCGACCACGGCAACCTGGTCTTCATCGACCTGCGCGACCACACCGGCATCACGCAGGTGGTCTTCGACGCCTCCGACGACAAGGCCATGCACGACCTGGCCGACACGCTGCGCAGCGAGGACGTCTTCGCGGTCAGCGGTCGCGTCGCCGCCCGCGGGCCGGGCCTGGAGAACCCCAAGCTGCCCACCGGGCAGATCGAGGTGCGGGCGCAGAAGCTCACCCTCCTGAACAAGTGCCAGGTCTCGCTGCCGTTCCTGCCCGACGCGTCTGCTGACGCCGTCGGCGAGGAACTGCGCATGAAGTACCGCTACCTCGACCTGCGCCGCCCGAAGATGCAGCGCAACCTGCGCGTGCGGGCCGCGGCGGTCCGCGCGATCCGCGACTTCTACGCCTCCGAGGGCTTCCTCGAAGTCGAGACCCCCTTCCTGACCAAGAGCACCCCCGAGGGCGCCCGCGACTTCATCGTCCCCAGCCGACTCCAGCACGGCAGCTTCTATGCCCTGCCGCAGTCGCCGCAGTTGTTCAAGCAGATCCTGATGATCGCCGGCTGCGACGCCTACTTCCAGATCGTCAAGTGCTTCCGCGACGAGGACCTTCGGGCCAACCGCCAGCCGGAGTTCACCCAGCTCGACGTCGAGATCGCCTTCCCCAGCATCGACCGCGTGCTCTCGACCACCGAAGGGGCCGTCAAGGCCATCTGGAAGAGCGTCCTGGACATCGACGTGCCCACGCCCATCGAGCGGTTGACCTATGACGAGGTCATGGACCGCTACGGCAGCGACGCCCCGGACATCCGCTTCGGCCTGGAGTTGCGCAATGTCAGCGACATCGCCTCGGCCAGCGAGTTCAACGCCTTCAAGTCCGTCGTCGCCGCCGGGGGCGTCGTCAAGTCGCTCTGCCTGCCCGGCGGGTCGGACCTGACCCGCAAGCAGCTCGACGAGCTGACCGCGTCCGTCCAGGGCGCCGGCGGCAAGGGGCTGGGCTGGTTCCGCGTCAGGGGCGGCAAGCTCGACAGCCCGATCGCCAAGTTCTTCGGCGAGACCCTCCAGACCCAGCTCATCGAGCGGCTGGCCGCCAACGAAGGCGACCTGATCTTCGCCGTCGGCGACGCGAGCAAGTCGGTCGTCAACAAGTGCCTCGACTTCCTGCGCCGGCACCTGGCCCGGACCCGCGGGCTGATCCCCGAAGGGGTCTTCAAGTTCTGCTGGGTCGTCGATTTCCCCAGCTTCGAGTACGACGCCGAGGAGAAACGCTGGGTCGCCTGCCACCACCCCTTCACTTCGCCGCGCGACCAGGACATCGAGAAGTTGGCCGGCGACCCCGGCCTGGTCAAGGCCAAGGCCTACGACCTGGTCTGCAACGGCCAGGAGCTGGCCGGCGGGTCCATCCGTATCCATCGCCAGGACGTGCAGAACCGCGTGTTCGAACTGCTGGGCTTCACGGCTGAGGACGCCGAGCGGCGGTTCGGATTCCTGCTGGGCGCCTTGCGAGCCGGGGCCCCGCCGCACGGCGGCATTGCGATGGGCATCGACCGGCTGATCATGATCCTGACCGGCAGCGAGTCGATCCGCGACGTGATCGCGTTCCCCAAGACGCAGTCGGCCGTCTGCCCGCTGACCGACGCCCCGTCTCAGGTGGACGAGCGGCAGCTCCGCGAACTGGGCATCGACCTGCGCGACTGACCGGCGATCGACGCCGAAACGCAATCGCACGGCGGATGCGGGCCGGCCCGCATCCGCCGTGCGCCAATTCCGTGTGGCTTGCCTTCGCGACGGGTCCCTCCAATAATTTGTGGGAGGACCAATCATGTCGCACTTCCGCATTTCCGGAGCGCAGGTCACGCAATACAACGCCGACGGTTATCTCATCGTCCCCGGCCTGCTGGACGCCGCCGAGACGCGCCTGTTGGCCGACGCCGCCCGGGCCGATCGCGAGCTGCTCGCTCACGCCAGCGGCCGAGCCGACCGCAGCGGCAAGCCGGTGGATATCTCGCTGTGGAACCATCCCGGCGACGACATCTACGGAACGATCGCCCGCAGCGAGCGGGTGGTCCGCACGATGGAACGCCTGCTCGGCGGCGAGGTCTATCACTACCACAGCAAGATGATCCTCAAGCAGCCGCGCGTCGCCGGCGCATGGGAGTGGCACCAGGACTACGGCTACTGGTACAGCAACGGCTGCCTGTTCCCGGAACTCGCCAGCGTGATGATCGCCGTCGATCCGGCCACGCGAGCCAACGGCTGCCTCCAGGTGCTGCGCGGTTCGCACCTGATGGGCCGCATCGAGCATGGCCGGTTCGCCGGCCAGACCTGCGCCGACCCCGAGCGCGTCGAGCAGGCGCTCGAGCGGATGGAACTGGTCTACGCCGAGCTGGCGCCCGGCGACGCGGTCTTCTTCCACTGCAACACGCTGCACCGTTCCGACGCCAACACCAGCGATCAGGCCCGCTGGACGCTGATCTGCTGCTACAACTCCCGCCACAACGACCCCTACAAGGAGTCGCATCACCCGCGCTACACGCCGCTGGAGGTTCTGCCCGACGGGGCGATCCTCACCGGCGGCGCCAGGACCGCCTCCGGCAACGACTCCTGGCTCGACCCGGCAAGGGACAGGACGTCGCGCGTCTCGACCGGCTGACGGGCGCTTCCATCGCCCTGCCGCCTCGGGTAAAACAGCGGCTGGAGGTGTGCGATGGGACCGCCGAATTTTCTCTTCCTCTTCCCCGATCAGCACCGCTGGGACTGGCTGAACTGCATGGGCCTCGCCCCCGTCCGCACGCCCAACATCGACCGGCTGGCCGCCCGCGGCACGATGCTCACGCAGTGCCGGGTCAACTCGCCGCTGTGCGCCCCGGCCCGGGCAAGCGTGGCCACGGGCCTGCGCGTTGCGCGGCACGGTGTGCTGAGCAACCACTACGATCTCGACGAGTCGTCCGACACCTTCATGCAGCGGCTGCGGGCCGCCGGCTATCGCGTCGCCGCCTGCGGCAAGACCGACCTGCACAAGCACACCGACTTCTGCGGCCTGTCCGGCTGGACCCCGCGCATGGGCCGCCTCGGCTACACCGAGACCATCGACCAGAACGGCAAGCGGCAGGCCGTCAAGAGCGGCCGAGTTCGCCCGCAGGATTCCTACATGGCCTTCCTGCACGCCGAGGGCGTCGCCACCGATCACGCCGCCGACTATGACCGCCGCATGGCCCTTCGCGACGGGCGCGGCGAGTCGGCCTGGCCCACGCCGCTGACCCGCCGCCAGTACACCGACGACTTTACCGGCCGGGCGGCGCTGGAACTGCTCGACCGCCTGCCCGTCGGCCAGCCGTGGCACCTCCAGGTGAACTTTCCCGGCCCGCACGAGCCGTTCGACCCGCCGGCCGACCTCATGGCCCGCTACGACGGCGTCGAGTTTCCACCGCCGGTCGCGCCGTCCGACGCCCCCGTCGATCACCAGCAGATCCGCCGCAACTACGCCGCGATGATCGAGGGCATCGACGATTGGGTCGGCTGGCTGATCGACGCGGTGGACCGCCGCGGTGAACTGGACAACACGATAGTCGTCTACAGCTCCGACCACGGCGAAATGCTCGGCGACCTCGGGCGATGGTTCAAGTCGGTGCCGCACGACCCGTCGGTCCGCGTGCCGCTGGTGGCGGCCGGCCCGGGCATTGCCGCCGGGCGGCGGAGCGAGGCGCTGGTCGAGCTGTTCGACCTGGCCCCGACGTTCCTGGAACTGGCCGGGCTGGGCCCGCCGGCCGACTGGGACGCCCGTTCGCTGGCCCCGCTGCTGCAAGGCCGGACCGCCGCGCATCGCGACGTGCAGATCTCCACGCTGGGCAAGTGGCAGATGGCTTGCGACGGGCGCTGGAAGCTGAGCCTCTATGAGGACGGCCGCCGCGAGTTGTTTGACCTGTCAGCCGACCCGTCCGAGACAACCAACCTCGCCGGCGCCGGCGAGGAGGCCGCCAGGTTGGAGGGCGTTCTTCTGAGTGTCGGCGTGAACCGATAGCATGGAGCTGAACCGATGATGCGCACGCCCGGGAGTTACACCCCGCTGGATGCGATCTTCCAGGCCGAGCGGCAGGCGTACGACCAGCCGGCCGCCCCGCCCGATGCGCCGTTCCTGCGGGAGCAGGTGACCTACGCGCACGCCGGCGGGCGCGACCTGCCGGCGATGCTCTATCGGCCGCGCCGCCCGTCGGTGACGCTCTGGCCGGCGGTGGTCTACCTGCACGGCGGCGGATGGCAAGGCGGCGACCGCGGCCAGTTCGCTCGCCACGCCGCGTTCCTGACCACGCTGGGAATCGCCGGGCTCTGCGTGACCTATCGGCTCAGCGGCGAGGCCTGCTGGCCCGCCTGCTTCGACGACGCCCGGGCCGCCGTCGCATGGCTGCGCGAGCACGCAGACGAACTCGGCGTGGACGGCCGGCGGATCGCATCCTGCGGCGGGTCGGCAGGAGGCCATCTGGCGGCCCTGCTGGCGGTGCGCGGCGCGGGGGCGTCGGCTGTCGCGGCCGCGGTCTGCTTCAACCCGGTTCTTCGCGTGCCGCGCGGGGAGAATGGCAAGCTGGCCCGGGAGTCGGAGGTCAAGCTGCTGGGCGGGGGGCCCGACGAGATGCCCGACCGCTATCGCGAGGCGTCGCCGCTGGCGCACGTCTCGCCTGCGTGTCCGCCGATGCTGCTGCTGCACGGCCAGCGCGACGAGATCGTCTCGATCGAGGACCCGCAGCAGTTCGAGCAGGCGATGCGGCGGGTCGGCGCCCGCTGCGAACTGGAGGCCTACCCCGACGTCGGCCACGGGTGGTTCAACCGGTCGCCGCATTTCGAGCGCACGCTGGAGCGGATGATCGAGTTCCTCCGGGCCAACCTTTGATGACGGAGGCGAAACCATGCCGACGACCTTGACGACGATGACCCCGCGGCAACGGTGGCAGGCGGCGGTGGCCTGCGAGCCGGTCGACCGCCTGCCGTTCTGGCCCAAGCTCGACGGCGCCTATCCGCACTCCCGCGGCGGCCGCTTCGCCGGTCTGAACAACTCGCAGTTGCACGACTTCATCGGCAGCGACCGCCAGGTCGGCCTGCCGTCCGTCGCGCGGCGGACGCTGCGCCGCTGCGGTGTTGAAAAGCGGGAGGAGGGCGGGACGGAGATCACCCATTATGTCACGCCCGGAGGCCGACTGCGGATGGTCCGTCGCTTCGACGCCGGCTCGCAATCGTGGCATCCGATCGAGCACCCGGTGCGCGACCGCGAGGGCATTGCGATCATGGCCGAGTGGTACGACGACTGCCGCTGGGAGCTGGACGCCGGGGCGCTGCAAGAGGCCCGCGCCGCCGACCGCGCCGCCGGCCAGACCGCCGCTACCCACTCGTCGGCCGGCAAGTCGCCGCTGATGGAAATGCTCGAATACACCTGCGGGCCGGAGCAGACGCACTACCTTCTGGCCGACCACCCGGCCGAGATGGCTGAACTGATGGCGCGGATGCAACGGGCGCAGATGGAATACCTGGCGCTGACGGCCGACCACCAGCCGGCCGACAGCCTCTGGCTGATCGAGGACACCTCGACGACGACGGTTTCGGCGCGGCAGTATCGCGAGCTGAACCTGCCGCACGTGCGGCAGTGCGCCGAGCTGGCCCGCGCCGCCGGCCGGCCGATGATCCTGCACATGTGCGGGCACCTCAAGGCCATTCTGGGCGACCTGGCGACGCTGCCGGTGGCGGGCTTCGAGGCTTTCACCGCACCGCCGGTCGGCAACACCACGCTGGGCGACGGGCGGCGGGCCTGCCCCGACAAATGCCTGGTCGGCGGCACGCACGCGTCCCTGTGGATGGAGGCGGCCGAGGGGATCATCGACTTCATCGCCGCCCGGCTGGACGAGCTGCCGCACCATCGCGGGGTCGTGGTGAGCAGCGCGGGGGTCATGCCGCCGGCCTGCGGGCCGGAAACGATCAAGGCCGTCTGCGACTGGGTCCACGCCTACCCGGCGCGGGTGTGAGTACGCCCGCAGGGGTCCGCATGACTTGCCTGTAACCTCCCGGCCGCGGGGGGCGTAGTCCTGTGCGGGTTCGGAGAGGGGGCGCCATCACACACAGGAGACCGGTTATGAGACTGGCCATCGCATCCATGCTGATCGCCGCGACGTTCGTATCGAGCGCTTCGGCCGCCGGGCTGGACGCCAGGCAGGTCCCTGCGACCGCAAAGTGGGTCGCCCATGTGGACGTGACGCGGCTGGTCGCATCCAGGCTCGGCCAGTTCGTCATCGACAAAGGCAAGGCCGTCGGGCTGGAGGAGAAACTGGCCGAGGTCCGCAACGCCCTCGGCTGCGACCTGCTCACCGACGTCAAAGGCCTGACGCTCTTCGGCGACAGCTACGACGAGAAGGCCTGGGTGCTGCTGCTGGACGCGAAGATGGACCAGCGGAAGGTCACCCGGATCATCGAAGCCAGCGAGGGCCCCGAGACCCTCGCCGTCGGCGACTACACCGTCCACCGCTGGATCGACGCCAAAGCCAAGGCCCAGGGCAAGCCGGCTGTCCGCTTCGGCTGCTTTCACGGCGACAGCCAGGCCGTCATCGCCGCCGACCCCGACAGCCTCAAGGCGGCGCTGCTGACGCTCGACGCCAAGGCCCCCTCCGTCGCCGCTGACGACGCCCGCGTCAAGTCGCTGACCGCTGCCGATGGCGCTATCCTTTACATGGACGCCTCCGACGTCGCTGCCGCTGCGAAGGACCGGCCGCGGGCGGGCGTCCTGACCAACGTCCGCCACGTCAGCCTGCGGGTCAGCGAAGTCGACGCCGACCTCGCGTGCGACATCGCCCTGACCGCGGCCGACCTCGAGCACGCCCAGCGCTTCGCCAAGGTTCTCCAGGGCCTGATCGCGATGGTCGAGATCGGCATCGAGCAGAAGCAGGCCGACGGCCAGCCCGTCAGGCCCGGCGAGCAGCTTGTCGCCGACATGCTCGGCAAGGTGAAGGTTGCCCAGGACGGGCCGACCGTGACGATCAAGGGCGCCTTCCCGGTCGACGCGGTCTCCAGGCTGCTGTTCGAGATCGGCGTCGAGAGGCGCGGCGGCCCCGCGACCCAGCCCGACGCCAGGGACGGTCAGGGCAAGGGCGGCTCGTCCGGCGGAACCGGCGCGCGACTGGAGTTGCACCTGCCGCTGGACCTGAATCCGTAGCTCTGCGCCGTTTGCCGCCTTGAGTATCCCTCTCCCTCGCCTCTGCGAGGGAGAGGGTGGTCACGACGAAGTCGGGACCGGGTGAGGGTGGCGGCCGGCTTGGCGCGCGCCGGTGCGCCGCAACACTCACTCCGTCCGGGAACCCTCACCCCTGCCCCTCTCCCTGGAAGGGCGAGGGGCGAGAAGTCGTCGCCGCTCGCGAGGGGCTTGCGTGCCGCAGTGCGCGGACATCCTGAGCGACCTGACCGCCGAGGAGTTGGCCCGCCGGGCGCGGGACGGCTCCCCGGCCTGTTTCGACGCCCTGGTCGATCGCTACGCCCGGCGGCTGTGGGCCTACCTCCGCCGCCGCGGGCTCGGCGAGCACGACGCCGACGACCTGACGCAGGAGACGTTCCTGCGGGCCTACCGCTTCCTGCACCGCTACGATTCGTCGCAGCGGTTCGCGCCGTGGCTGTTCACCATCGCCACGCGGCAGGCGGCCGACTTCTTCCGCTCGCATCGGCCGACCAATGACCTGGACGGCGTCGAGCCGACCGACCGGTCGGCGGCGGCGCCCGGCGACGCCCTGGCGGCCCGCGAGCAGGCCGGTCGGCTCTGGTCGCTGGCCGACCAACTGCTCTCGCCCGGCCAGCGGCAGGCGCTGTGGCTGATGTACGTCGAGCGGATGTCGGTCCGCGAGATCGCGAAAGTGACGCGGCGGACCGGCGTGAGCGTGAAGGTGATGCTGCACCGGGCCAGGCGGCGGCTGCTGGCGTCGCCGGGCGTGCGGGCGTTGCTGCCCGACGCGGGCTCTGCGGGCGCGTCGGCCCCCGACGAGGGAATGGACAGCGAGGTGGCACATGGCTGAGCGTGAGAACCGCAACGTGCGGGACCCCGGGCTGTCGCTGGAGCGCCGGCTCCACGCTGAGGGCGAGCAACTGCGCGACGCCGCCGGCGGCGAACTGGCGGATCGGATCAAGCGTGCCGTCCGCGAAGCGTCCGCCGACAGCGCCCCATCGCCCGGCTGGCGGATCGGGCCGACGGCGTGGGCGGTGGCGGCCGGCCTGCTGCTGGTGCTGGCGCTGGCGATCTGGTGGGCCTGGCCGCGGACGACGCGGCACGCCCCGGAGGTCGCAGACGCGACGCCCAACCCGCAGGCCCTGACGTTGCTGACCGCCCCGCGTGCGCTGCGGCCGGCGGCGCTGCTGAACCGGACGATGGATGCGAACGACTCGGTCGGCTACGGCCGGGTGCAGGCCGAGTTGACCGGCCTGGCCCGCGGCGCCCGCGAAGCGGGCATCTACCTGACGACGTTCATCCCGACCCCGCCGCCCGCGGCGCCGGCCAGCCAGCCGGGGCTGTGAATGATTCGGAGTGACGGAGACGCGGGGACACGGTGACGCGGCGATGAGAAGGGACGGGGGGGCGGGTCTTGGGAATCAGTCTGACCGACCCCCGACCCTCGGCCCCCGACCCCTGACCCCGGCCCCAGAATGCGTTTGGCCGGGGGCCAAGGGGTCTGGCAGGCGATCGGCCGGGTTGCCCCTACCCGGATACCCCCTGAACCGGCCGCGTGCGGCCAATCGCGTTGGCCGACCTCGGCCGGTGCAGATACAGGCAAGTACAGGCAATCACAGGCCAATACAGACGTGCCCCCGCCAGCGATCTCCCCTTCTGAGTGTAGGGCAACCGCCCCCGGGCTCGGCCCGGCGAAGCCTTCGCGAAGACGGGTGAGGGTGGCAGCACTGCTGGGGAGTCGAGAGTATAGCTCGTGATCCGCTTCTCTTCGTGACCCTGTTTCTCTTTCTTACTAGCCCTGTGCCGTCTTCGTCTTCTCCTTCCGATCCTTATCGAGTATCTTGGCAAGACTGGCCGGAACCTTATCTGTAAGAACCTCTTCCAAGCGATTAATGCTATTGGCCGAATCGAAGATTGTGGTTCCTTCATCAGCCATGACTTGGTTTAGGTCGGCATTGAATTCTTCGAACATACTTCCAGGGACGTCAATGAACTCAAACATCGGTGATCGCCTTCTTGCGCTACTTGCATAGTAAGTTCCCACAAGAAGGCAATCGTCAAACTTGTACATGGAATATGCTGGTCGAGACTGGTGCCAAATGACGCGGACGCTGCTACCTTTGCCCAAACGTCCGCTCAGGGCTGGCTGAACGACATTGGCGATGGAATCTGCAATTCGCTTTCGAAGGTCTTCTTCGCTATACCGAAATTGCTTGGCAAGGGCAGGTAAGAAGGGGTTGCCAAATGCTGGTACGCATAGAACAAGTGACTTCCCAGGAGATTCGAGGTGTTTGGTGATCTCGACCGTGTACCTTGCAATCCAAGTCTGTGCGTAGAGGACAAAGAGAACGATTTCATGGGCCTTCTTGATCCGGCTAGCATAGTCGTAGTCCATGTAATTCGTACTTACATCATCGAGGCCGGAACGGATTAGCGCCTCTCGCAAGTCTAGTGACTCAAGTACATAGCGAGTCTGTTGCCGACGAACAAGAAGCTCGTAGACGATGGCGAATACTCCTGACGTTCCAACAACGGCAGCAAAGGCGGGCAGAACTTTTCCGAACCAAAGAGGATTCCAGTCGGCCAGTTTCTCGGAGGTCCAAAGCAGGAGGAAGGCGACAATCATGAGCGCTAGTGCGGCGACTACCGTGCGCCAACTAAGCAAGAGTCCGTGGAGCCGCGTGACCTCTCTCATGAATACCTCTCAACTGGGGCCAGATATCTTATGGCGGATTGTCTGAGCCTTGTCAAGGGTTAGTGAATTGCTGCAAAGGAGGTTGAACCCTCCGGAGAGCGAGCTGAACTGCACAGCAAGTCAATCAGGATATGTGCATGAGCAAGCATCGGCCTCTGTGTGCCACACCATTTCATGTCATGTCATTCCCCCCTCGTCCTCACGGACTTGGCGTCTGCGGCGGGGCGAGGAGGCCCTGGGCCACCAGGAAGGCGTGGTACGACGCCTCGGCCGATGCCAGGTCGGGGAAGTTGTAGGCCTTCAGCAAGGCGGCCACCGGGGGCATCTGCGCGGTCAGGCGGCACATCGCGACGACACGCGGCGGGCCGCCGCCTCGGGAAATCAGCCAGGCCACCAGGTTGTAGCACTCGGCGTAGAAGGCCGCCCGGCCGGCGGGGGGCATCTTGTCGGCGGACAGAAGTTGGGCCACCGTCAACTGCGGGCCGCCGCGGCGGACCAGCTCGCGGCGGAACATGACGTAGCGGGCGGTCGTCTCGGCGTGGATGGCCAACCCCTCGTCGATCGCCAGCGGCACGTCGGCGTAGGCGGCCAGCCGATGGATCAGGGCGTGGCTGAGTTCGTGGGGGATCGTCGCGCCCAGCAGCAGCGGGTCGGTCTGGTAGCAGACCGATTTGTGGGCGACGAGCTTGTTGCCGCGGGTGTCGATGATCGTGTAGCTCGGAATGCCCAGATCGGTCAGCGAGCCGCCGCCCATCTTGGGCTCCAGGGCGATCGTGTAGGGCATTTTCCAGTCCAGGTCGGCCTGCGCGCCGCCGAGGTAGGCGACCAACCTCGGGGCGTGGTAGTCGACAGTCTCAACGATCCGCCGGGCGGCCAGGTCGTTGTGGGCCTCGACGTTGACCCAGCGCCCGTTGCGCTGGACGGCGGCCCCGGGCAGGACGGTGGCCCACGCCCCGCCGCGACGCTCGATGGTGTCCGCGCGGCTGAGCGTGTCGACGTAGTCGGTGGCGGCGGCGCGGAGGACGGCGGCGGTCTGCGCGGGCGTGCGCGAGGCGTCGTCAGCCGGAGCCCGGCCGCCGAGCAGTTCGCGGTAGAGGGCGATGGACTCGGGAAGCTGGCCGAGATTCTCGCGGCCCAGCGCGGTGACGAACTTGCCGAGGATGACGGCGCGGGCGGCTTCAAAGTTGGGCTTGATCTGGTCGAGGATTCCCTGCCACTGCTGCGGCGATCGCTGGATGGCGGCGGTGTAAGCGAGGTTCATCGCGTAGCAGTGGCACCAGCGCCACAGGACCTGCTCGCCGAGCGCGGCGGCGTCGGCCCGGGGCTGGCCGGGCTGCCCGGGGGCGGCGCGCAGGTCGATGGCCTGGGTGTAGAAACTCAGGGCCGAGCCGTAGTTTTGCATGATGTAGTGGTCGTCGGCGGCGCCCATGAGGGCGGCGAACCAGTCGTCGCGCCAAAGTTGCGGCTGGTCGGGGACGAGCCCGGCGGCCTGGCGGAGCAGGGCGGCAGCCTGCTCGAACCGCTCGACGCGGAGGAGTTGCCTGGCGTCGGCGAGGGAGGCGTTGAGCCGGCCGCGGGCGGCCTCGATGGTTGCGACCATGCGGGCGACGTTGGCGTCGTCGGGCGTGACGGACAGCACCTGGCGGAGCAGAACTTCGGCCTCGTTGAACTGCTGGTCGGCCAGCGCCTGGCGGACGATCGACATGCGGAGTTGGACGTAGAGGGCGCGGGCGGCGGCGTCGGCGGGGGCGGCGGTGCGGCGTTCGTCGGTGAGCTTGAGGGCGTCGGCGATCTTCCCGGCGGCCAGCAGCGAATGGACCTGGCGGACGGCCGGGTCGTCGGGGTTCAGGCGGACATCGTCGGGTCGGGTGGTCTGTGCGAGTGCGGCGGCGGGCAACAGAAGGGCGAAGGCGGCCAGGGCGGCCAGGGTGCGGATTGGGGGCCTGGGCATGTTCAATCACCTTTCATCGGGCGACGGCAGATGCTAGAGTATGCGGGATAGTGATTTTACGTATATGTCATCCAGTCTATCCGATTTGCTCGGTGGCGGGGTCATTCAATCTTACCAGGCCGGATATCTCATCTCCCGGCCGCCTGTAGAGGAAAGGGGCAGCCATGGTTCTGACAGTGCTGCGGGCGTCGTTCGTGTTGCTGGCGGTTTATGCGGGGTTCCTGGTGTACGGGGCGCTGACGACCAGGCAGGTGCAGTCGGAGTGGGTCAAGGAGCTGAAGGTCGACACCGTGACCGGCAAGGTCGTGGCCGAGGGAGCGCCGGAATATCGTCCGGTGGAAATTCCCGCGTCGCACGTGGCCGGCCCCGGGCTGCTCGTGCTGTGCGTCGGCGGGGCGCTGCTGTTCAGCATCGGGATCGTGACGATCGACCTGGTGCTGCCGCGGAAGAGCCTGGCGGCGATCAGCGGCCTGTTCCTCGGGCTGCTGGTGGGGCTGGTGTTTGCGTTCGTGCTGGGGATGGTCGTCAAGCTGCTGATCTCGACGTGGTGGCCGGATGAGCCGCCGCCGTTCGTCACCGGCATCAACGTCGTCCTCGGGCTGGTCTGCTGCTTCCTGACGATCAGCTTCATCCTCCAGACCAAGGACGACATCCGGTTCGTGATTCCCTACGTCGAGTTCGCCAAGCAGACCAAGGGCGCCCGGCCGCTGCTGCTGGACACGTCGGTCATCATCGACGGTCGCATTGCCGACATCGCCGAGCAGCACTTGATCGAGAGCCAGATGGTCGTGCCGCGGTTCGTGCTGGCCGAGTTGCAGACCATCGCCGACAGTTCCGACAAGCTGAAGCGCAACCGCGGCCGCCGCGGGCTGGACGTGCTCAACCGGCTCCAGGGCAACGACAAGGTGGACGTGGCCATCACCGATCCGCAGATGGTCAAGTCCGAGGGCTTGGATGTCGACCACAAGCTGGTCGCGCTGGGCAAGAGCCTGGCCGCCAAGATCGCCACGAACGATTACAACCTCAACAAAATCGCCCAGCTCCAGGGCGTGGACGTGATCAACATCAACGACCTGGCCACGGCGCTGCGGCCGGTCGTGCTGCCCGGCGAGAACATCAACGTCAAGGTCATCAAGCCCGGCGAGGAAGTCGGCCAGGGCGTCGGCTATCTCGACGACGGCACGATGGTCGTCGGCGAGCACTGCCGCGACATGATCGGCCAGGAAGTGCAACTGACGGTCACCAGCGTGCTCCAGACCTCCGCCGGCCGCATGATCTTCGGCCGCCGCGACAGCGACCCGCGCCGCCGCTGACGAATTGGGAGCCCATCGACGATGGCGAAATTCGGCATCATCATCGTGGCCGCCGGCGCCAGCTCACGCTTCGGCGGGGACGAGAAGAAGCAGTTCGAGGACCTTGCCGGCCGTGCGGTCTTCATCCGCGCCGCCGAGCCGCTGATGAACCACCCCGAAGCCGGCTCGGTCGTCGTGGTCGTCGCGCCTGACGACCTGGAGCGGATCAAGCTGCGCTGGGGCAGCCATCTCGGCTTCCACGGCATCAAGCTCACCGGCGGCGGCGCCCAGCGGGTCGACTCGGTGGCCGCCGGCTTCGCGCTGATCCCCGACGACTGCGACCACGTCGCCATCCACGACGCCGCCCGCCCGCTCATCGGCGAGGAACTGATCGAGAAGGTTTTCGCTGAGGCCGTCGCCTCCGGCGCCGCGATCCCGGCCGTTCCGCTGACGGCCACGCTCAAGCGCGTCGAGGAGGGCCCGCCCGGCGAGTGGGGGGGGCAGAAGCGGACCGTCACCGGCACCCCGGGGCGCGAGGGGCTGTGGCTGGCCCAGACGCCGCAGGTCTTCCGCCGCACGATCTACGCCGAGGCGTTGGCCAAGCGCGACCAGCTCACCGTTCCGATCACCGACGACGCCCAACTCGTCGAGGCGATCGGCCATCCGGTTTCGGTGGTGCGCGGGACGGCTGAGAACTTCAAGATCACGACGGCCGAGGATCTGGCGATGGCCCGCGACCTGCTCAAGGCCCGCGGCGTAACCGGCCCCAAAGCCCCCGACCGCCGCCACCGGTTCTAGCTGAGCGCCCCGCGTCTTCGTGTAGGCACAACCGCCTCCGGTTGTGCGTCGGTTGCGTAGCAGCCGAGTTCTTCTTGTCGAGAGTGCCTGGGCAACCGGGGGCGGTTGCCCTACACAAAGAGGCCCCCGCCGTGCCGCCGGCGGCTCTATCAATAAGCGCGCAAACCCAATTGCTCTCCGGTCGCTGCGTTCTAACCCAAGGCGGCCATCTGATGCCATCCGCGACTTACGCCAGGAGTGTCTGACGCTCAAACAGATCTTGTGGCTGGCGCGGCGGGCAAGGATCGGGGAGCAAGACCGGGCACGCATTGTCTTCACTTGCTTTGGGGCGTCTTATTTTCCACGCGGCGAATGATGTGGGAAGGTCTACACCCCAAGGCTCTGCAAATGCGAAAGAGCATTTCCACAGTCGGGGACTTCCGGTCGCCTTCAAGCATGCTTATGTATTCGCGGGAGATTCCCGCCTTGGCTGACAGCTTCTCCTGGGTCAATCCAGCGGCGCTGCGGGCCTTTCTCAATTCGCGTCCGAGCATAAAGCGAGATTAGGGGTTGACAGGCGGCTTGTCTGTAAACTATAGTTCACACTCATGGGGCGCCGGGCCGCGGATTCCAGGAGGACCATGGGGGTTCTTGCCACGGCGAGTCAGGCCGCCTCTCTGCCTGCGGGGATGAACAGCTTGAGAATGTTGACTTGCCGCTGCCGCGTTTCATCCGGCGTCCTGATAGGTGCGCTCAGCGGAAGCGTTCTCCTGCTTGTCGGGTGTCCGAACGCCCGTCCCTCCCCTCTGGTTGACGTGCGTGAATTGCCTTGCACGTCCCTTGTTCTTGGAGTGCCGCCTATCCGGCAATCCAAGGAATTTCAGTGTGGATATGCCTGTTTCGCATCTGTTGCGATGTACTACGGCGTCGATCCGACCAGACTTGCCCAAGGCGAGATTCCCGAGAAATTCGGGAAGCGAATGCTCACAGCCAATGACCTGACTGCGATGGCTGGAGAGGTCGGGTTGGTGGGATTCGCCTATCCGGGAAACCTTGAGGACTTGAAGAAGAACCTGGACAGGGGCAGGCCCGTCATGGTGCTCTTGTCGGGTCCTCCCCGAACCGGCAAGTGGCCCACGTTTCAGTGGGCCAACGAGACGGCGTGGGCGCCACTAAGTCCTGCGCACTGGGTGACCGTCATCGGATTCTCAAACAAGACAGCCGAGGTCTTCATCCATGATCCGCGACAGGGCCGCTTGGCCATGTCGCGCGGTGATTTCCAGCGGGCGTGCAAGAAACACAAATGGACGTCTGTCCTCATCGGCGTTCGGGCTCATCGCCCGTCAAACTCGGAGTCGCGTGACGCCGGGGAACCCTGAGAGGTCAGAATAGGGAGGTCGTGCTATGGGTCGGAAGCTCTTGACGGTCTATCTGACGTTTGCCTTGTCCGTATTGGCTGTCCCCGCAGGCCTGGCCTGGGGCGACCAAGGCTCCACGCCGACGGTTTCAAAGACCGTCAGCGCGAATATCGCCGCGCCCTTGGACGACCAGGAAGTGGCGCACTACACCCAGCTTCAGACGCAGGCCAATGCCGACGGGCAACTCAACACGCCCGGCGGTGCGGAAGCGGGAACGGGAACGACCATCCTGGCGACGCTGGGCGCCCTGACCCTCATCGGGATTGCCGTCGCCTTGGCTGCGGCACCGTGAGACGCCTGTGAGATTGGCCGCGTCATGGGCCGGTGGGGTCCATGACGCGGCATCTCTCTTGATCTGTGTGGGGGCGAAGGGGAGGGAGAGATAGCGGTCGCGAACTGTCTTCCTGAGGGCACGCGGCAGGTTGGAATAGCCGCCTGGGGCTCTCCTGATCCTCGGTGCTACAGCAACGCGACGTGTTCTTTGTAGATGCAGCGGTTCTGGACGACCCTCAAACCGGCCTGGCAGGCTCGGCGGGCGGCGGGGTTGTTGATTACGCCCTCCTGGAGCCACAACGCGCCGGCCTTGTTCCGGATCGCCTGGTCCACCACCTCGTCCACCGCGTCGGGACGGCGGAACACGTCCACGATGTCCACCGGCCCGCCCACGTCGTCGAGGCTGGCAAAGCAGGTCAGGCCGGCCACCTCGCGGTAGTTCGGGTTCACCGGCAGAACCGTGTAGCCCTGCTCCTTGAGAAACTCCACGATGTGATAGCTGTCGCGCTGCGGCCGGGCCGACGCGCCGACCACCGCGATCCGCCTGGCTGACCGCAGCAGGCCGCGCATCATCTCGTCGCAGGCCCGCTCGTCAGGCATCTCGCATTTCATGGCGGCTCTCCCGAAAAGGCGGAATCACCACTGAGGCACAGAGGGCACAGAGAGGAGAAGAGAGGGCATCCGCAGATTACGCAGATGACGCAGATTTCAAGACAAGAGAACCGCGAATGAACGCGAATTCACACGAATCAGGGGGAAGCATCTTCTTCTCTCGGTTTCTCATTCGCGTCGATTCGTGTTCATTCGTGGTTCTCTCTTCTTCCAGGAATCTGCGCAATCTGCGTAATCTGCGGATGCTCTCTTCTCCGTGTCGCCGTTGTGAAGCCTGCTCCTGCCCGATTCAGCCGCCGGTGGACTTGAGCGAGTCCTGCCAGCGCTTGCGGTAATCGGCCAGCAGTTGCTTCTTGCGGTCGGGCGGGGCGGCCGGGTCGTAGTCGGTCGCGGAGGCGGCCACCGGCGGGGCCCCCAGCAGGCTGACGACGGCCAACTCCCGCGCCCGGGCGGCGGCGTCCTTGGAGGCGATGGCCTTCTCGAGTTCGTCCAGCAGCGCCGGGACGGCTGACGCCCCCATCGCGGCCAGCCGCTTGCGGGCGGCGGCGGCCACCGCGGCGTCCTGGCCGACCACGAGGTCGAGATCCTTGCCGACCTGCACGGCCAGCCGCTGGGCGGCGACGCGGTCGGCCTTGGCGGCCAGTTCCTTCAACTTGGCGGCCAGCGGGTCGGCCTGGGCCTGCGGAACGGCGGCGCGGATCTGGTCGATCAGCTTCATCACGGCGGCCGGGTCGGCGTCGTCGCCGGCCAGCCGGGCGTCGAGGTAGGCGGTCATGTCGTCAGCCAGCGCCTGGGCCTGTCCGTCGCCGCCGCGGGCCTTCCACAGTTCGATGGCCTTGGCGGCCTGGTCGCTGCCGAGCAGGGCCTTGAAAAGCTTCTCACCGACGACGTCGGCGCGGGCGTCCTTGGCGACGGTCAGGTCGTGGTAGATCTCGTCGTAGCGGGTCGCGGCGTCGGCGGATCGGCCTGCGGCGACCAGCAAGTCGGCCAGTTGCTCCAGCACGGCCAGCCGATCGGCGGCGGGCCAGTCTTCCTCGCGCGAGCGGGCCTCCATCGCCGTCAGCAGGTCGACCAGACGGGCCGGGGCGGCGGGATCCTTGCTGGCGGCCAGTTGCCGCACCCAGACCAGTTCGGTGGCCTTGTCGGAGGCCTTGACCAGGGCGATCAGCACGTCCCATGCCCGCTTGCGGACCGACTCGTCGGGCTCGTTGGTTGTGTTGGTCCGCAGGTAGATCGCGTCGAGGCGGCGGCGGTCGGGGCCCATGCGTCCGAGCGAGCCGATGATGGCCAGCCGCACGCCGCGGTCGTTCTCGGCGGCCAGACGCTGGACGAGGGCCTCGGCGGCCTTGGCCCGGGCGGCGGCGTCGGCGGCGGTGTTGCCCAGCCCGCGTGCGGCGGCCAGGCGGATCGAGGCCGACTCGTCGGCCAACGCGGCCATCAGGAACGGGTCGAATCGCGGGTCGCCGACGTCGGCCATCGCGGAGATGACGGCCTCGCGGAGGTCGGACTCGGTCGGCTGGAGGGCCTTGCAGCGGGCGATCAGCGCGGCGGCGATGGGATCGACCGCGGCGGCGTCGAGGCGTCCCTTGGCGGCGATCAGCCCCAGGGCCGACGCAGCCTCGCCGGCGACGGCGCGGTCGTCGTCCTTGGTCAGCAGCGAGATCAGCAGGCCGACCGACTCGGGCGCCCGCAGCCGGCCGAGTGCCCGCACGAGCATCATCCGGGCGGCCGGGTCGCTCTCCTTGCCGAGCTGCCTGGTCACCTCGCCCAGCGCCGACGCGTCGCCGAGATAGGGGGCGACGTCGGCGGCGGCGGCCCGCACGCGCGGCGAGTCGTCGGCCAGCCGATCCATCGCGGGCTTCTTCAGCGCGTCGGGAACCTTGTCGCCCTGGCCGATCATGCGGTCAATGAGCTGGAGTGCCAGCGCCCGGACCGCCGGCAGCGGGTCGCCCAGGAACGCCAGCACGCGGTCGGGCTGCTGGGGCTCGGGCGTGGCCTGGTAGAGCTGGCTGAGCGACTCGACCAGCCGCTTCTCGATCTGGGCGTTGAGCTGGCGGAGTTGGTGGCTTTCCTGGGTCAGATATTGGAGCCGGGCGTTGACCCAGAGGATCGGCGACTTGTGGCTGTTGTTGGCCCAGAAGTCCTTCCAGGCGGCGACGTCGTTGCCCAGCCCGATGGGTACGAGCTGGTTGAGGGCGGCCAGGGCGCTGCTGCGCAAGTCGGCGTCCTTGTCGTCCAGCAGGCGGATCAGCGGGTCGATGGAGGTCGAGGTTGGCGGCATCTGGGCGAAGGCCAGCACGGCCGTGCGCCGCCGGGCGGCCGGGGTGTCGGGGCTGAGCATGAGCACGCGCAGGCGATCCAGGACGGCCGGTCGGACCCGGAAGATGACCAGCGAGCGGGCGACGGCCTTGCGGACCGATTCGTCGCCGTCGCCGAGCAGGCCCAGCAGCGGATCGACGAAACGGTCGTAGGATCGCTGGTCCTCGCTGCCGAGCGTGGTCGACGCAAGCGAGTCAAGCACAGCCAGCCGGGCGCCCGGGCCGGCCGGGTCGGGCGTCGCCAGGATGTCCAGCAGGATGTCGTCGGCCCTGGGCCAGTTCTTGCCCAGCAGCAGGGCGGCGGCCTCCTTGCGGCGGGCGTCGGGGACGGAGTTGTCTTTGAGCGTCTTGCTGAAGAAGGCGAGTTCCTGCTTCTGCGCGTCGGTGAGTTCCGGCGGAGTGTCGGGCGCGGTAGTTGCGGGCTGGGCGAGCAGGGGCCCCGTCGACGCCGCCAGCCACAGCAGCATCGCCAGAGCGCGGGCCCGCCCGCCGGGGCGGCAAATCCGTGGCAGGACGATGCGCGGGAAGCGACGGTTCATGAAATCCATTTCTCGCCGGGGGGTCAGGGCTCCTGTCTGCGACGCATGGTACCCGTGGCACGCAGCTTTGTCAAAATCTTAGCCGTCGGACGCATGTGCGGCATCCTTTGTTATCGTCCGGGCGGGGCCGGATTCGTCAGACTATCACCGGCCCGGGGCAATTGATATGATGACGCCATGTCGCACGCCGAATCGCAGACGTGGACGATCGAGCGGCTGATGGCCTGGACCCGCGACTTCCTCACGCGCAAGGACGTCGAGGAGCCGCGGCTGGCGGCCGAACTGCTGCTGGCCCACGCCCTGGAGATCCAGCGCATTCAGCTCTACGTCCGCTTCGACCAGCCCGTGGCCGGGCCGGCGCTGGACAAGTTCCGCGAACTGGTCCGCCGGGCCGGCGAGCACGAGCCGATCGCTTATCTTGTCGGCCGGCGGGAGTTCTTCTCGCTGCCCTTCGCGGTCGGGCCCGACGTGCTGATCCCGCGGCCCGAAACCGAGACGCTGGTCGAGGAGGCGATCCGGCTGGCCCGCGCGGGCAACGGCACGGCCGCCAAGCCGCCGGCGCTGCTCCGCGTGCTGGACGTGGGGACCGGCAGCGGGGCGATCGCCGTGGCGCTGGCCCGCCACCTGCGCGGGGCGACGGTCGTCGCGACCGACGTCAGCCCCGGGGCCCTGGCGGTCGCGCAGGCCAACGCGGCCGCCAACGGCTGCACGATCGACTTCCGGCTCGGGTCGCTCTACGACCCGGTCGGCGGCGAAGCCGGCTTCGACCTGGTCTGCTCCAACCCGCCGTATATCAGCGAGGCCGAGCTGGCCGACCTGCCGGCCAACGTTCGCGACTACGAGCCGCGGCTGGCCCTGGCGGCCGGGCCCGACGGGCTGGAGGTGATCCGTCCGCTGATCGAGCAGGCCCCCGGACTGCTGGCGGACGGCGGGCGGCTGCTCATCGAGGTGGCCTGGAACCAGGCGCCGCGGGTCGCGCCGCTGATGGAGCAGGCCGGCCTGGCCGACGTGCGGACCGTCCGCGACACTTTGGGTCATGAACGAGTCGTCGTCGGGACGAAGAAGGATTAACACGAAGGGCCACGAAGCGAAGACACGAAGGGGCACGAAGGAAACTTCGGGTTTCGATCAAGAGAAGAAATCGAAATTCCCTTCGTGGTCCTGTGCGTCAAATGCCTTCGTGAGCCTTCGTGTTGAACGCATTCCGACCTCTAACGTCGTCGGGACGAAGAAGGATTAACACGAAGGGCCACGAAGCGAAGACACGAAGAGACACGAAGGAGTTCTTGGTTTTCAATCAAGAAACAAGAATCGAGTCTCCCTTCGTGGCTCTGTGTGTCAAACGCCTTCGTGAGCCTTCGTGTTGAACGCTCCTGACCTCTGGAACCAGACATGGATGCACTTCAGATCACCGGCGGAAACAGGCTTCGCGGGACGGTTCGCGTCGGCGGGGCGAAGAACGCGGCGTTGCCGCAGATGGCGGCGGCGCTGATGGCCGACGGACCGGTCGCGCTGACCAACATGCCCAACCTGGCCGACGTGCGGCTGCTGGCCAAGATTCTCGGCGAACTGGGCGTCGAATCGTCCGTCGAGGCCGGGCGGATGACGCTGACGGTGACCGACGCGTCGCACAGCATCGCCCGCTACGACCTGGTGCGGCAGATGCGGGCGAGCATCTGCGTGCTGGGCCCGCTGCTGGCCAAGCGGGGCAAGGCGGTCGTGTCGATGCCCGGCGGATGCGCGATCGGCGATCGGCCGGTCGACCTGCACCTGCGCGGACTGGCGGCGCTAGGGGCGTCGATCCACCTGGACAGCGGCAACATCGTCGCCGAGGCCAAGCGGCTCAAGGGGGCCGAGATCTTCATGGGCGGGCCCTTCGGCAGCACGGTCCTGGGCACCGCCAACGTGATGAGCGCCGCGGCGCTGGCCGACGGCGTGACGACGATCGAGATGGCTGCCTGCGAGCCGGAGGTCGCCGACCTGGGCGACCTGCTCAACGCGATGGGGGCGCGGATCACCGGCCACGGCACTCCGCGGATTACCATCGAGGGCGTCCCGTCGCTGGGCGGCGCCGAGCACCCCCTGATCGCCGACCGCATCGAGGCCGGCACGTTCATGGTCGCCGCCGCGATCACCAACGGCGAGGTGACCATCGAGAACTGCCGCCTGGACCACCTGATGGCCGTCGTGGATCGGCTTCGCAGCATCGGCGTGAACGTCGAAAGCGAGAACGGCTGCGTGACGGTGAGCAGCTCGCGACGACTGGCCCCGGTGGACGTGGTGACCCAGCCGTTCCCCGGCTTCCCGACCGACCTCCAGGCCCAGCTCATGGCGCTGCTCTGCCTGGCCGACGGCAACAGCATCGTCACCGAGAAAATCTACCCCGACCGCTTCATGCACGTGGCCGAGCTGAACCGCATGGGGGCTCATCTCCGCAAGGAAGGCCCGACGGTGATCGTCGAGGGCGTCAAGCAGTTGATCGGCGCCCCGGTGATGGCCAGCGACCTGCGTGCGTCGGCGGCGCTGGTGCTGGCGGGCCTGTGCGCCAGGGGCCGGACGCGCGTCTCCCGCGTCTATCACATCGACCGCGGCTACGAGCGGATCGAACAGCGTCTCCAGTCCCTCGGCGCCGACATCGAGCGCGTGAACGAAGACTGACGCTCCGGGCGCCACGCCTCGTCCGTCGGCTCGGTCACTTCAGCGACCCGGGCGGCGGGGCCGAGGGCGGGGTCCAGGGCTTCAGGCGCGGCAGCCAGCGGGGGACGTGGCGGCGGTAGAGGGCGTAGTCGTCGCCGAACCGCCGGGCCAGCACTCGCTCCTCGTGCAGCATGAAGTAGAAGTGATTGCCCGCGACGAACAGCGCGAACCAACCGGCCAGCCAGACCGATCCCAGCAGCAACGATTCGCCCGCCAGCACGATCGACGCCCCGGTGAGCATCGGGTTGCGGCAGCGGCGGTACGGGCCGGCCATCACCAGCCGGCGCGGCGGCTCCCACGGCGCCGGCGTCCCCTGGCCGACGGTGAAGAACAGCCTGGCCGTTCGGCCGATCAGCGCCAGCCCGCCGACGATCGCCAGCCCGCCGATCGCCGACAGCGTCCAGGCCCACGCGGGCGGCAGGCCCCAGCCGACCCGCACGTCGCGGCTGGCCAGCAGGATGGACGCCGGCACTGCCACAAGCATGGAGCCCGGCAGCAGCAGGATGGCTTTGGTGACAGACAATGGCGTCATGGGACGTCTCTTCGCGTGCGTCAGCGACACGGACCAGTCTACTGCGGGTTGCGCGAGCGGGTCAACGGCAGACGCTTGACCGCCGCGGGCGGGGGCGGGTATGCTCTCCAAGTCAGGGGAAAGTTAGGATGGCTGCTCCGGTCGGCCAAGCCCCGTCGCCTGCGGCGGGGATAGGATTGCCCGTGTCCGCGGATGATACTCGACATATTGACGCTCGCATCGACGCCGACTGGATGGACGAGTTGAACCCCCAGCAGCGGTCGGCGGTCACCGCCGGCGACGGGCCGGTGCTCGTCGTCGCCGGCGCGGGCACGGGCAAGACCAAGACGCTGGCCAGCCGCGTGGCGTATCTGGTCGCCAACGGCGTCGATCCACAGCGGATCATGCTGCTGACGTTCACGCGGCGGGCGGCGGCGGAGATGCTTCGCCGGGCCAACGCGATCGTGCGGAGCCTGCGCGGACAGCGCCCGGCAGAGGAGGGGGAGGGCGCCGGCGTCGAGGGGGAGGACGAAGAGGCCCACCCGGGTCGGCTGATCCCGCAGGCGTCGCCGGGTTCGCAGCGGGCGTCGGCGTCGGTCAGCCGCGTCTGGGGCGGGACGTTCCACTCGGTCGCCAACCGGCTGCTGCGGACCTACGGCAAGTCCATCGACCTGGACCCGGGGTTCACCGTCATCGACCAGGCCGACGCGGAGGACCTGATCCACGTCGTTCGCCACGAGATGGGGCTGAGCGAGAAGCGGACCCGCTTTCCGCGTAAGAGCACCTGCCTGGCGATCTACTCGCGGACGGTGAACAGCTCCGACCCGCTGGAGCAGACGCTCAAGACTTTCTTCCCGTGGTGCGCGGACTGGCACGACGAACTCAAGGGCCTGTTCAAGGCCTACGTCGACGCCAAGACCGCCCGCAACGTGATGGACTACGACGACCTGCTCCTGTTCTGGTTTCACCTGCTGGGCGACGAGGAACTGGCTGACCGCATCGAGGCCCGCTTCGACCACGTGTTAGTGGACGAGTATCAGGACACCAACCGCCTCCAGGCCGGCATCCTCCGGCGGATGCGGCGGCACAACCGCAACATCATGGTCGTCGGCGACGACGCCCAGAGCATCTACAGCTTCCGGGCGGCCGAGGTCCGCAACATCCTTGACTTCCCCGAGCAGTTCCCCGGCGCGGCGGTCGTCACGCTGGAGCAGAACTACCGCAGCCGCCAGCCGATCCTGGACGCGACCAACGCGGTCATCGGCCTGGCCCGCGAGCGGTTCACCAAGGACCTCTGGTCGTCGCGCACGGGACAGCAGAAGCCGCTGCTGGTCACCTGCGGCCGCGAGGAGGACCAGACCGACTTCGTGGTCAGCCGCATCCTGGAGCACTACGAGCAGGGCATCCCGCTGATGCGCCAGGCGGTGCTCTTCCGCACCGGCCACTGGAGCGATCACCTGGAGGTGGAACTGGGCCGCCGCAACGTGCCCTATCATAAGTTCGGCGGGCTGAAATTCCTCGAAGCCGCCCACGTCAAAGACCTGCTGGCGTTCCTGCGCGTGCTGGAGAACCCGCGCGACCAGCTTGCCTGGAACCGCGTGCTGCACCTGCTGGAGGGCGTCGGACCGGCCACCGCGGCCCGCTGTTTCCGGCACGTCGCCGATCACGGCTGGGAGCCGCGCCGGGTGGCCGACTTCCCCGCGCCGCCGGCGGCCCGCGACCAGATCGCGGCGCTGGGGGCGCTGCTGGACGAGTTGGTATCGGCTGGGCGCAAGCTGCCGCCGGCCGGGCAGGTCGAGCGGATACGCCGATTCTACGATCCGATCTTCCAGCGGGTCTACGACAACCCCGAGCCGCGGCGGCGGGACCTGGAGCAGCTCGAGCACATTGCGACCGGCTACGCCAGCCGATCGAAGTTCCTGACCGACCTGACGCTGGACCCGCCCAGCAGCACGGGCGACCTGGCCGGCCCGCCGCACCTGGACGAGGACTGGCTGACGCTGAGCACGATCCACTCGGCCAAGGGATGCGAGTGGGACGTCGTGTTCGTGATTCACGCAGCCGACGGGATCATGCCCAGCGACCTGGCCACCGGAGACGCCGCCCAGATCGAGGAGGAGCGGCGGCTGCTCTACGTCGCCTGCACGCGGGCGCGGGACTGGCTGTACGTGACGTTCCCGCTGCGGTACTACTACAAGATGCACCGGCTGGGCGACGCCCACGGCTACGCGCAGCTGACGCGTTTCATCCCGCCGGCGGTGCATCCCCTGTTCGAGCCGCGGACGTTCCCGGCCGACGCGGAATCGGACGACGCCGCCGCCCCCGGCCAGTCCAAGACCACCGCGACCGATATCCGCAAGTCGGTGCGGTCGATGTGGGAATGAACCGATTGCGATCCGCTGCGCAAGTAACCGGCTGAACCACGCCGGACGAGTATGCCGGTCCGGGTGATCAGACCGCCAGGTCGTTGTCCAGGGCCGTCGGCTGGAGCCCCTTGCGGAAGAACAGGGCAATGCCGAAGGTGAGCGGCCCGAGCCGGCCGCAGAACATCAGCAGGATCAGTATCAGCTTGCCCATGTTGGTCAGTGTCGGGGTGATGCCCATGCTCAGCCCCACTGTGCCCAGGGCCGAGGCGGCCTCGAAGAGATTGTCCAGGAAGTTCGACGGCTCGGTTATCTCCAGCAGGTAGGTGCCGATGACCAAGGCCGAGATGTAAAACCCCAGGCCGGCCACCGCGGTCCATATCCGCTCGATGGGGACCGGACGGCCCCAGAAACGCACCTCGCCGTGGCCGGTGATCGCGCTGCGCATCACGCCGATGATGGCTGAGAATGACGTGGTCTTCAGCCCGCCGCCGGTCCCCGACGGCGAGGCGCCGATCACCATCAGCACGACGATCAGCAGCAGTGAGGCCTTCGACAGCGCCGCAATGCTGACAGTGTTGAAGCCCACCGTCGTCATGGCCGTCATGGCCTGGAAGAACGCCGCCATCAGCCGCTCGTCGATCGGCTTGCCCTGGATGGACGGCTCGGAGATGAACAGCAGTAGCGTGCCGCCCACCGTCAGCCACAGCGTCATGCGGAGGATGATCCTGCTGGTCAGCGTGACCTCGGAGATCTTGCCGCGGAACAGCCGCCAGTAGTCGACGAAGACGATGAAGCCGATCGCGCCGAGGTAGCTCAGAACGGCGATCACCGCCACCAGCCAGAAGTTTCCGGCATAGGCGAGGAAGCTGTCGTTGTAGAGGCTGAACCCCGCCGTGCAGAAGGCCGACACGCTGTGGAAGATCGCGCTCCAGACCGCGTCGGGCGCCCCGGCCCGGCGAAAGATGAAGTAGAGGGCGACGGCGCCGGCCAGTTCGATCACCAGCGTGAACTTGATCACGCTGCGGATGAACTTGTCGACGCGGAACGAGGCCGGCAGGCTGAACACTGTCCGCCCAATGCCCGACCGCACCTCCGACAGGTCGGTCCTGCGCGAGAGGATCACGAACGAGCCGAGCGTCATATAGCCGATGCCGCCGAGCTGGATCAGCGTCAGCACCACCACCTGGCCGGCGAAGCTGTAGCGGTCGGCGATGCTCACCGTCGCCAGCCCGGTCGTCGAGACCGCCGAGGTGGAGATGAACAGGTTGTCCAGCGCCCCGACCCCCGGTCCCTTCTGTAGCCAGGGAACGCACAGGATCACCCACCCGATCACGATGTAGGAGAGGTAGCCCAGGAACGCGAGCTTGGCGGGGTGAACGTCCCGCAGGAATTCCTTCGCGCGCGACCACGCCTTGATGACGAACTTCATGATCGATTTCCTTAGGGGGCTGTCTAGGGTAGCCAGTGGAACACGCTGCCGCGCAGCCAGGTGTACGCGAGCGACAGCAGCGCCACGACCACGCTGGCCATCAGGGTGATGCGGATGATCTTCATGCGGTTGGCGATCTCGCGGTCGCGCCACTCGGCCAGCCGCTGGTCGATCTCCTCCAGCTTGCGGTCGATGCGGGCCTCGATCTCGTCCAGCTTCTGCTTGACGAAATCGTCGGCAGCGCCGCGGAGCTTGCCGCCCAGCCCGCTGACGATGCCCTCCTCCTCGATCCGTTCCTTGAGTGAGAGCGGGCGCTTGTCCTCGGGCAGGAACCGGTAGTCCCCCGAGTCGTCGCCGACGATCCGGGTGACCAGCTTGGCGACCAGGGCCCGGCGCTTTCGGCGGATCTTCCGCCACAGGCCTTCGCCGTGCTTGAGTTTCCGCCGCAGCGACTGGCGGTCGTCGTCCGGCTCGACCGGGCAGCCGTGCAGCAGGGCCATCGCCTGCATGGCCTCGGTGCTCAGCCCGGCGAACTTGGTGCGGCGGACCTGGAGGATTTCGCGGGCGAGTTGGAGCTTGCTGGCCGACTGCTCGACCGGGCGGCGGGCCCACATCACGATCTCCAGCATCCGCTCGCGCGGCAGCGACTCGATGAGGGTGAGCTTGGCTTCGACCGCGCGGACGATCTCCTCCGGCGGGGCGTGGCGGGAGAGGTCCAGTCTGAGGTCCCCCGCGAAAGCCATCAGCTCGTCCTGCGGCAGCTTGGCCAGCGACTGGCTGACGGTTTCCTTCTGTGGCGGCGACGGGTCGGCCATGGCGTATACGGGTAATCGCCCCGCGTGCATTTTGCAAGAGGCGGGCCTACTCCTCGCTTGTCGGCGGGGGGCCGGCTTCCAGGCCGACCTGCTGGAGGCGGCGCATGTTGGCCGACGCGCCGGCCGGTCCGATCACGACGAGCATGTCGCTGGCGGCAAGCGTTACGCCGGGCTCGGGGTTGTAGAGCGTCTGCCCGTCGCTTCGGCGGATGGCGACGACCATGACGTGGAAGCGGTCGCGCAGCCGGGCGGCCCGGAGGTCCTTGCCGATCAGTTCTGAGCCCGCGGCCACCTGCACCTGGTCCATCTCCAAATCCACGCCGGCCGACGCCATCTCGAAGAAGTCGACGACGGCCGGACGCACGAGCACTTCGGTGATCCGCCGGGCGCCCAGCATGTGCGGGCTGATGACCCGCGACGCCCCGGCGCGCTGGAGCTTGCTGATGGTGGTCTGCTGTTCGGCGCGGGCGACGATGACCACGCCGGGGTTCATGCCGCGGGCGGTGAGTGTGACGTAGACGTTCTCGGCGTCCGAGGGCAGGACGGTCACCAGGGCCCGGGCGTGTTCGATGCCGGCTTCCTTGAGCGTCTGCTCCAGCGACGCGTCCCCGAGCTGGTAGATGTAGCCCAGCTTCTCGGCGAAGGCCGTGGCGTTGGGATCCTTGTCGCCCATGACGAAGGGACGGTCAGCCGACTGGAGGTCGCGGCAGACGGTCTGTCCGACGCGTCCGAAACCGCAGATGATGATGTGGTTGCGCATGGCGGCGATTCGGGCGTTCAAGTGGCGCCTCCCCAGGATTCGGCGGATCTCTCCGCCGGCGGCCATGGCCAGCAGGTTCGTGAATGCGATCGTTACCGTGCCGATGCCGAAGAAGATGAGCAGGATCGTCCAGGCCTTGCCGGCTGCGTCGAGCTTGGCCGCCAGGTCCGCGCTGGCCATCCCCACTGTCGAAACGGTGACCAGCGTCATGAACAGGGCGTCCAGCAGGCTCAGGTGCTCCAGCACGATGTAGCCGGCCGCGCCGACGGTCACGACGCCCAGCAGTACGATCAGCGTAATGGCCAGACGCCGGCCGGGCGTCATCCGGTCCTCCCGCAATGGTCGGCGTAGTGTGGGCACGCGTCGGATTATAACCTCCCGCCGCGGCCGTGCGAAAGGCATCTGCGGACGTCACCTTGCCTTTGGGTCGCCGGTCGACTACAACTTGGCCGTTGAGCCCGTGCCGTTTCAGCCGGGAAGGAGCCCGATATGGCGTTTGAAAAGCCCGAAGCCGCCTCCGCCGATTCGCCCGCCCCCACCGCTCCCGAGATGCGCATCATCACGCAGCCGAAGGTCTACCTCGTCGGCCGACAGATCCTCGACAACGCCGTGATCGAGCGGTTCCTGTCCGACGAAGGCGTGAGCTGGCAGACCGACACGGAGGTGGGCGCCGAGCGTCTGGCCGAGATGGCCGGCCGCCTCTGCTACATGAGCTTCGGCAAGGGCCGCAAGACCAACGCCGACTACCTGGGCAACATCATCGAGGTCGGCCACGGCTCGGTGCTGGAGCACGGGGTCTGGAATTTCATCTTCACCGGCGTGTCGCGGAGCTTCACGCATGAGCTGGTGCGGCACCGCGCGGGGTTCGGCTACTCGCAGCTTTCGCAGCGCTATGTTGATGAGAGCGAGAGCGACTTCGTCGAGCCCGAGTGCATCGCCGCCGACCCGGCGCTGCACGCGGCCTGGATCGAGGCCGTCCGCCAGAGCCACGCCGCCTACTGCCGGCTGTCCGACGCCCTGTTCGAGAAGTTCGCAGCCGTGGAGAACAAGACGCTCCGCCGCAAGATGGCCCGCCAGGCGGCCCGCTCGGTGCTGCCCAACGCGACCGAGACGAAGATTTTCGTGACGGCCAACGCCCGGGCGCTGCGGCACTTCATCGAGCTGCGCTGCGAGGAGCACGCCGAGACGGAAATCCGCATCGTGGCCGCCCAGGTGCTGCGGATCATGCAGGCTGAGGCCCCCAACATTTTTGGCGACTACCGCTTCGTCGATCTGCCCGACGGCACGCAGGCCGCCGACACCGACCACCGCAAGGTGTAGGGCGATTCCACTCCTGGCGTGAACGTGCTGCCGGCGTGCTCCCTTACGGTCGCGGCTGAACGTTCGAGCGCAGCGCGGCCGCGGCGCGGTACATGGCGATGACCTTCTCGGGGGCGATCTCGGCCAGAATGTTGTGGATGTTGCAGAAGATGAACCCGCCGCCGTCGGCCAGCACGGGCACGGTCCGCCCGACCTCCGCCTCGATCTCGGCAACCGACCCCAGGGCGAGCGTCGCCTGGGCGTTCACTCCGCCGCCCCACAGGCTGACCCGCCCGCGGACCTTGGCCTTCCACTCGGCGGCGCTGTGCCCGCCGGCCGGCCACTGCACCGGGTTGAGCACGTCGATGCCGGACTGAACCAGCAGGTCGAGCAGGTCGTGCAGCGCCCCGCAGGAGTGCAGGAACGTCTTGACGTTCGGCGCGATGCGGTGGATTTCGTCGTTGTGCCGCCGGCGGTAAGGCAGGAACAGATCGCGAAAAGTCTTTGGCGACGCCATCAGCGACGTCTGCGTGCCCCAGTCGTCCGAGTCGATCCCGACGATATCGACGTAGTCCCTGATCTCCGGCAGCAGGGCCCGGGCCCGGGCGACGGCCGCGTCGCACATCATCGCGTGCAGTTCGTGGACCAGGTCGGGCTCCTGGAGGCAGATCACCGGGAAGACCGCTAGCCCGCCGTGGCCGTGGATGCACAGGCCCATCGTCAGCGGGCCCCAGAGCATGACGGCGCGGTCGGTCGATTCGCGGACGCGGCGGCAGAGGTCGCGGATGCGGGCGACCCGTTCGTCGGTCATCGCCGACCGCTCGAGGTTCCTGCGGACGGCGGCCAGGTCCGGCCGCGGCAACTCGGCGTCGAGGATCATCGGCTGCCCGCCGTGGTCGTCGTCGAACACGTAGCTGGCCGGCGGCATGCGGCTGTTGCCGGCGCGGAGGGTTCCGTCGGGGTCGGCCCGGAATCGCCCCGGGTCGGTCACCAGGGCCGCCAGCCGCCCGCCGAAGTCGTAGGGCTTCCAGAGCAGCGGCTGGTCGAACGCGTTGGTCACGCCGTCGCCTTCGATGGTGACCACGTCGCAGTCCAGCGCGTCCAGCACGTCCAGGTCGACCAGGGCGAGCATCTGGCCGAGGTCGTAAACCCGCGGACGCCGCTCGGGCAGGCCCAGCGCCGCGCGCAGCCGCGGATAGGCGAACGCGCTGACGCCGGTGGACCGCATCGCCCCCAGGTCCATCGGCGGCCGGTCGGTCGGCTGAAAGTTGAGCGATCGAATCACGCGTTCGCGTCGGGTCATGTTTGCCTCGCATTCCGTCGGACCGCGGCAGTCTACATCGTCCCGGCCGCGGGCGGCAAGCGCCCGGATGAACGGCAGACAACCGCCCGGCCGTCTGCTAAACTCTGGAGGCGCCGCGCCCCGTCCGGCGCCGGCCGGGATTCCGCGATGTCTAAGACGACTGTCCTGCTACTGGGCTTGCTTATGGCTTCCACCGTCGGTTGCAGCATCAACAACTACGTCCTGTTTCCAGAGCGCGATGTGACGCAGACGCCGGAGCAGTTCGGCCTGCGCTGCGAGAGCATCGAGACGACCAACGCCTCGGGCCATCGCGTCACCGGCTGGCTGATCCTGCCGACCCGTGGGGCTGGGGAGAACCCGGCCGGTTCCCCGGCCGGCTCGGGAATAGAAGAGGCCGTCGCGCCCAGGGGCGTCATTCTGGTCAGCCATGGGAACGCGGGCAACGTCGGGTCGTTCCTGCCCTGGGCCAAGCTGCTGAGCGACGCGGGCTACGCGGCGGCGCTCTACGACTACCAGGGCTACGGCCGCAGCGGCGGCGATGCGGACGTGACCAGCCTGGTCGGCGACGGCCGGGCGGTGGTCGGCTGGCTCCGCGAGCGTGGCCATCTCGCCGGCGGGCGGCGGCTGGGGCTGGTCGGCCTGTCGCTGGGCACGCTGGTGTCGGTGAAACTCGCCGGCGAGGTCGACGACGTGGCCGCCGTCGCGCTGGAGGGGGCGCTGATCCCCGGCGACGAGCTGAAGCGGAAGTTCGGCGTGCTGGGCGCCCCGATCGCCTGGCTGCTGGTCAAGCAGATCCCTGACGAGCTGGACACCGGCGCCCAGATCGCCCGCGTCCGGGCTCCGCTGCTGTTCATTCACTCGGCCGACGACGAGGTGACGAGCATCGAAGGCGCCCGCGACCTCTTCGGCCGGGCCCCGGAGCCCAAGCGGTGGGTCGAGGTTCCCGGCGCCCGCCACCTGACGCCGATCATGGAATGGCCGGACTACGCCGCCACGCTGACGCGATTCTTCGACGAGCGCCTGGCCCGGTGACTGCCGCGGTAACCTCCCGCCGCCGGCGTGCGTATCGTAGAGCGGTGTTCGTGCCCGCCGGGTTCCAGCCGCGAGGTGCGCCATGCCGAGAATCATGCCGATGCTCCTGGGGTCGTGCGTCGCGCTGGCGGTGATGTCGCTGGCGCAGATGTCCTGCGCCGAGCCGCTCGGCCGCCCGTCGGTGGCCGGCGATTTCTCGATCCTCGAGGACGGCACGCCGACCGCGCCGGTCGTGGATGTAGACGGTGGAAAGGTCCGTGGCGCGATGATCGAGGGCGGCATCTGTGTCTACCGCGGCGTGCCGTTCGCCGCTCCGCCGACCGGCGCCCGGCGCTGGAAGCCGCCGCAGCCGGTCGTCCCCTGGCAGGGCGTGCGCGAGTGCGTCAAATTCGGCCCCTCCTGCCCGCAGCCGGACGCGCTGCTGGGCACGCCCGAGACCAGCCAGAGCGAGGACTGCCTCTACCTGAACGTCTGGACGCCGGCCAAACGCGACGGCCAACTGCCGGTGATGCTCTGGATTCACGGCGGCGGGCACACGACCGGCAGCGGGTCGCGGCCCTACTACGACGGCCGCCACCTCGTCCCGCTCGGCGTGGTCGTCGTGACGATCAACTACCGGCTAGGCCCGCTGGGCTACTTCGCCCACCCGTTGCTGAGCAAGGAATCGCCCGACGGCGTCTCGGGCAACTACGGCATGCTCGATCAGATCGCCGCGCTGAAGTGGGTGCAGCGGAACATCGCCGGCTTCGGCGGCGATCCGAAGTGCCTGACGATCTTCGGTGAGTCGGCAGGATCGGCCAGCATCTCGCGGCTGATGGTCTGCCCGCAGGCGGCCGGGCTCTTTCAGCGGGCGATCGCCGAAAGTGGCGGGGCCCGCGGCCGCAACCGCCACCTGACCAGGACGTGGTACGGGATGGAGTCGATGGAATCGGTCGGCGTGGAGGTGGCCGGCCGCCTCGGCGCCGACAAGACAGCCGACCCGCTGGCGGCGCTGCGGGCGGTCCCGCCCCAGAAGCTCATTGAGGCGACCCAGCCGGTGCGCGGGCTGTTCGGCCAGGGCATCAAGTTCGGGCCCGTCGTCGACGGCTGGCTGATCCCCGACGAGCCCGAGACGCTCTGGGCCCGGGGCAAGCAGCACGACGTGCCGTTCATGGCCGGGTTCAACGCCGACGAGGGGACCGTCTTTCTCCAGCAACTGCCGATCAAGCGCAAGCGCGGTTACGATTTCATCATCAGCCGCACATTCGGCGAGCACGGCGACGAGGCGCTGCGGCTGTTCCCGGCGGCCAGCGACAAGGACGTGCCCGATGCGATGAGCCGCATGGTGACGGTGTCGTCGTTCGCGGCGCCGGCGCGGTTCATGGTCGCGGCCATGGAACAGAAGAAGTCGCCCGGCTACCTCTACGAGTTCACGAAGGTCTCGCCCGGGGCCGCGAAGAAGGGCTGGGGCGCGTTCCACAGCGAGGAAATCTTCTACGTCTTCCAGACCGGCAAGCTGCTGAGCTTCGACGCGTCCGACGTGCTGCTCTCAGAGCTGATGGCCCGCACCTGGGTGCGCTTCGCCCGGACGGGCAATCCGTCGGCTGACGACGGGGTGAGCTGGCCGCCCTACCGCCGGGCCGCCGACCGGCTGATGATCTTCGGTCCGCCGCGCGTCGGCGAGGCGCCCAACCCGCTGGCTGAGCCGTGCGACCTGATGGACAGGATCGCCACCGAGCGGCGCAAGGATCCGGCGGCGGCCGGGAAGAACGAAGGCGGCAGCCTGCGGCGTGGACAAGACAACGGGGGCCGACGATTGCTGGATGCCCTGGGCGATGGAGAGTGACCCGCGTCCGATCCGACGACGGCTGCTCCGCTGGTTCGCACAACACCAGCGGACGCTGCCGTGGCGCAGCGACCCGACGCCCTATCGCGTCTGGGTCAGCGAGATCATGCTCCAGCAGACGCAGGTGGCGACGGTCATCCCGTACTTCGAGCGGTTCGTGCGGCGGTTCTCCGACGTGGCAGCGCTGGCCGCCGCGGACCTCCAGGACGTGCTGGCGGTATGGGCCGGGCTGGGCTACTACAGCCGCGCCCGCAACCTGCACCGGGCAGCCGGCCTGATCGCGTCGGCTGGACGATTCCCCGACACGCTCGAAGGCCTGCTCGCGCTGCCCGGCGTCGGGCGCTACACGGCCGGGGCGATCCTCTCGATTGCGTTCGACAAGCCCGCGCCGATCCTCGACGGCAACGTCGCCCGCGTGCTCTGCCGGCTGTCCGCGATCGGCGGCGATCCGAAGTCGCCCGCGGTCCGGCGGCGGCTCTGGTCGCTGGCCGAGACGCTCGTCCCGCCACGACGGCCGAGCCAGTTCAACCAGGCGATGATGGAACTGGGGGCGCTGGTCTGCACGCCGCGCTCGCCCCTGTGCGGCCGCTGTCCGCTGGCGGCGCTGTGCGAGGCCAAGCGGCAGGATCGACCCGAGGCCTACCCCGCTGCCGGGCGAAAGACCCGCGTGCTGACTGAGCGATGGGCCGTCGCGCTGGTTCGGCGGGGCGGCTGCGTGCTGATGACCCGCCGGGCCGAGGGCGCCCGCTGGGGCGGCCTGTGGGAATTTCCCGGCACGACGGTCGCCGCTACCGGCAACGCCGAGGCCGACCTGCGGCGGTTCCTCAAGGACGAACTCTCGCTGTCGCCCAGCCAGTTCGCGCAGGTCGGCCGGGTGCGTCACCAGCTAACCCATCGCAACATGACGGTGGAGGTCTTCGCCGCGGCTGCGCCCAAGGGGCGTCCATCGACCGCCTCCGCGTGGGTTGCGCCGGCGAACATCGAGGCCCGCCCGATCTCGAAGCTCACCCGCAAGATCGCCGCACTGTTGTGAAGAGAGGGCATCCGCAGATTACGCAGATTTCAAGGAAGAGAAGAAGGGAGGAGACAACCGCGAATGAACGCGAACTGACGCGAATAGGGCAAGGAGGGAATCCGAATTCCCGACTTCTTATTCGCGTTCATTCGTGTCCATTCGCGGTTCTCTTCGTCTCTTCGTCTCTTTCTGAAAACCTGCGCAATCGGCGCAATCTGCGAGCGGGTCCCCCCGCTCACACCGGGCGCAGGTCCACGAAGGCGAAGCCGTCGCCGTGGGTCAGTTCGCCGACGGCCGTCTCGATCAGCTCGCGGAACATCGGACCGGCGTAGGCGAAGGTATGGAACTCGCCGTTCTCGCCGCAGGGGTCGGCCGACGGCGGCAGGCCGGCCAGCAGGGCGCGGTCCCAGTCGCGGCCGGCCAGCGAGGCGTCCACCTGCCGCGTGTCGACGCTGACGACGCGGGCCCGCAGGCCGCCGTCGAGCATCTCGCCGGCCAGCGTCCGCGTGTCGCGCTTCCAGAGCGGAAAGACCGCCCGCATGCCCGCCGCCGCGAGGTTCCGCTCGCGGTAGTCGCGCACGTCCTGGAGGTAGAGGTCGCCGAAGGCCATCGCCTCGACGCCGGCGGCCATGGCCCGGCTGACCACGCCGGCCATCACCCGCTCGTATTCGCTGTTGGGGCAGGGGTCGGGAATCTCGGCCCGCCACAGCGGCAGGCCCGCGGCGTCCGCCTGGCGGTCGAGCAGTTCGGCGCGGACGCGATGCATCGCGACCCGTCCGCCGGCGGCGTTCACCGTTGAGAGCAGCCCGACGACCTCGACGCCGGGGTCGTCCTTCAGCACGTGCAGCGCCCAGGCCGAGTCTTTGCCGCAGGACCACGCCAGCAGCGTCTTGATCCGATCCATCACAACTCCCTCGGGGTCAGGGGCGGGGCGTCCAGCAGCGGGTGGCTCAGGCGCTGGCGGACCTGCGCCCAGCCGCGGGCGTGCTCGGGCGTCGCGATCCACGGCGCGAACCCGAGGTCCATGTAAAGCCGGATGGCCGGGATCCGCGGCGAGTTCGTGCTCAGGTAGGCGCGGCCGTGCGACTCGGCCAGGCGGCGGAGCACGGCGGCCATCAGCGGCTTGGCCAGCCCGCGGCCCTGGAACTCGGGCACGATGGCGACCCAGTGGACGCGACCGATGGATCGGCCGAAGAAGTCGTCGTCGTACCACGCCGTCGCGGTGCCGACGTCGCGCCCGTCGGGGCAGACCAGGAAGAAGCAGCGCGACTCCATGGCCGCCAGGTCGTAGCCGAACTGCTTGTCGAACAGTTCCTGGTTCATCTGCTCGCGCGGGATAAGGAACTCGGCCAGGTGGTGGATCGCCAGCCAACTCTGCACGTCGCCCGGGCGATAGAGCCGCAGCGCGAACCCCTCCGGCAGCGGGAAGTCGGGCAAATCGCGAAGGTGCGGACGAAGCATGCGGATGGAAATGCTCTCGACAGCCGGCTCGTTCATTCGTCACCGCCCTCGGCAAGGTTGTCGTCGCCGTCCGCGTCGTCGTTGAGGTCGTGGTGCTCGATGTGCTCGCTCTTGATTAGTTCGCGCAGTACGACGGTCGCATACGCGCCGCTGGGCAGGTCGAAGCCGATCTCGATGTACGGGCCGTCGTCGTCGGCGCCGGCGGCGATCGTCGGGTCGCCCAGCGGAATCCGCAACGGGCGGCGGTCGCCGCGGACGTGATGGCCGCCCTGTCCGAACCAGGCCGGGTCGATCCCGTACCGCGAGATCACCTCCTGCTCGACGCGCCCCGGCTCGCCGGTAGGCCAGGTCATCTTGAACCCGTAGAGCGGGCCGGAGGGCGAAATCTCCAGCCGGTCGGCGCGGGGCTGCTCGGCGGCGGGATCCTCGACGTGGAACACCGCGCCGCGGCCGTGGAGGTAGGCCAGGTCGCCGGGGGCCAGCGTGTCGATCGTCGCCAGCCGATCGGCCAGCACCCGGTTGAACAGGAAGCTCTGGAGCGCCGCGACCAGGAAGCGGCGGAGGTGCTTGTCGACCGCGCTGCGGGCGTGCTTGTGTTTGCCGTCGCGGGCGAGCGCCGCCAGGGCGGCGCGCTCGTCGCGGTGGTAGGGGGGCCAGGCGCGGCGGGCCTCGTCGAACTTGCCCTGCTCGTAAAGCTCGCGGGCCTTGAGCATCGGTCCGTAGTCCAGCGCCGGGTCGGGCCGGCCGAGGAACAGGTCGATGAACTCCTTGTTGTCCCGCCGCAGCAGGGCCAGGCCGAGCTGGTGGCCGTTGTGCCGCACGCCGAACCGCTGGGGGCCGAAAAAGTTCGGCACGCCGCGGCGGCTCAGCGTATCGAGGATCTCCCGCGCCCGCGGCAGGTGGCCGACGCCGACGCCGCGGATCTTCAGCTCGAACCGGTTGCCGCGGAGGTGGCCCAGCCGAAGCTTGTTGCGGTGCCGCGAAACCCAGAGCACCGAGACATCCTGCACGCTCATCGCCTCGACCACGGCCGGGTCCACGTGTTCGACCGAGAGCACCTGGCGCGTGACGGCGTTCTTGTCCTTGAGCCCGGCGTAGCCGATGTCGCGCGGCCGGCGGCCCAGCGCCTGGGCGACGCGGCGGATGGCGGCGCGGGTGTCGATGCCCTGCTTCTGGATGCAGAAGTAGGTGTGCGTGCCCTCGCCGGCCGGGTCATAGAGCGGCAGCTCGGTGACGATAAAGTCGGATGGCTTCTGCTTGATCTGTCCGCCGATGCCCTCGACGCCCGCGGTGAGGTAGGGCAGGGGGAGCAGAGGAGGAACCTCGGCCGGCGGAGCCACGTGCATCTGGGCGGGATCGATCATGGCGGGAGTGTAGCGGAAAGACGCGCGGGGCGGAAGAGAGAGCCGGGCAATGTCGAATGACGAATGTCGAATGTCGAATGAATGACAAGTCCCCGATGACGAACGCGATGCGGCGGATTCGTCGGCACGCAATCCCTAATTCGTCATTCGGTCATTAGGTATTGACTCGACATTCGACATTCGTCATTCGACATTATCTTCATCTAGGCGAGTTGCCGATGACGAACATCTCGATGGCCTCGGCGACGCCGTCTTCGTCGTTGCTGGCGGTGATATAGTCGGCGGCCTGGCGGACGCGGGGGTGGGCGTTGTGGACGGCGATGCCCAGCCCGGCCCACTGGATCATCCCCAGGTCGTTCAGGGCGTCGCCGATGGCCATCACCTGGTCGCGGTCAACGTCGTAGAGGTCGGCGACCAGAGACAGGGCCGCCGATTTGCCGGCGCGGGGGTGCATGACCTGGACGATGGCCTCATCGACGCGGGCGACGGCAAGCTGCTGCCCGAAGCGGGCGTTCAGCCGCTCCTCCAGGGCGATCGCCGCCTCGGGCGGGGCCAGGAACATCAGCTTGGTGACCGGCTGGCCGAGGATTTCGTCCAGCGGCGCGATGCAGTCGGGCTTGAGCGTCCAGCCCTGGGCGGCGGCCTGGGCGGCATCGTAGCGGTCGGTGCACCACTTGTTGAGCATCTCGATGGAGACGAGCACCTCGGGCTGGCACTCGCGGGCGGCGGTGATGACGGCGCGGGCGGCTTCGGGGGTGAGCGGACGGTGCATGAGCACCATGCTGTGCCGCGGGTCCCAGACCATCGCCCCATTGTAGTTGATCTGCACCGTCCGCAGTCCGAGCTGGTCGTAGAGCGGCTGGACCGTGCGCGGCGGGCGGGCCGAGGCGATGACGACCTTGACCCCGAGGCGGTTGGCCCGTTCGATGGCGCCGTGCGAACGGACGGTCAGCCGCTTGTTGCTGTCCAACAGCGTGCCGTCCAGATCGATGGCGACCAGTTCGATCGGCATGGTGTGCGTCGTGCTCCCGCAGGCCGACTCTGCGGCCGGTGACGCCGGCGCGCACGGAGCGGCGGACTCATGAACCTTCCATCGGCTGTCCCGGCGTCGGTCCTGCACGGGAAACCGGCCGTCGCGAGCTCGCTGACGCTCGCCGCTGAACGTCCAAACGGCGACTCTACTATACGCCGCTGTCATTCCGCCGTCGCGAGCAGCTCCTCGACCTCGCTGCGCAGCGGCATGGCCGACACCGCGCCCAGCCGTGTGCAGGCCAACGCGCCGGCGGCGCAGGCGAACCGCACCGCGTCGGCGAGGTCGAGGCCCCGGGCCTGGGCGACAGTCAGCGCCGCGGCGAAGGCGTCGCCGGCGGCGGTCGTGTCCACCACCTTCACGTCGAAGGCGTCGCACTCGACGATGCGTCCGCCGTCGGCGGTCGCCGCGACGGCGCCCTTTCGGCCGAGCTTGATGACAGCCGATCCGGCGCCGCGGCGGATCAGTTCGGCGGCGACCAGCTTGGCGACGTGGCGGTCGTCGCTCAGCGGCTGGCCGACGAGTTGCGCCGCCTCGACCTGGTTGGGGTTGACCACGTCGACGTCCAGCGCCGCAGGCGGGAGTTTCTCGGGCATGGGGGCCGGGTCGAGCACGACGCGGACGCCGCGGGCCCGGGCGACCTGGATCGCCCGAACAACCGTTTCGATCGGCAGCTCGAGCTGGAGCAGGACGGCGTCGGCGGACGCGATCAGGGGCTCGGCGGCGTCGACGTCGTCGGGGGTTACGCGGGCGTTGGCGCCGCTGGCGACGACGATGGCGTTCTCGCCGCGGCCGTCCACGACGATGACCGCGACGCCGCTGGCGACGCCCTCGGTGAGGACCAGGTGCTCGGTATCGACGCCGACAGTTTCGAGGGTGACGGTCAGCCGTTCGCCGAAGTCGTCGGCGCCGACGCGTCCGACGAAGTGGCAGCGGCCGCCGAGGCGTGCGACGGCGACGGCCTGGTTGGCGCCCTTGCCGCCGGGGCTGGTGGAGAAGACGCCGCCGAGGATCGTCTCGCCGGGAGCGGGCATCCGCTGGGTGGAGACGACCAGGTCCACGTTCGCGCTGCCGACGACGACGATCCGCGGTTTGTCGTTGTGGTTGTTCATGTGTCTTGCGGTGCACACCTCAGGATTGGCGGGCCGAACGCCCGGCCGAAAGCGTGCCGGACACATCCGCCTTGACTTGTCCGCGAGCCACGATTAGCATGCCAAGTCGCTTTTTCGACGGCGCCCGGCAACGCGTATTGGCCGCCCCCCGCGGCGAACAGCGAGTGTATCAAACCCTTGAATTATAGCGATAAGAAAGAATACTGCGGGCTGTTCGGCGTCTACGGCCGCCCCGACGCCGCGCACCTCTGCTACCAGGGACTCTATTCGCTACAGCATCGCGGGCAGGAGTCCGCGGGCATCGCCGCCGCGGACGGGCAGACCATCCGCACGCACACCGGCATGGGGCTGGTCGGCGAGGTCTTCGACCAGGGCAGCCTCGGCCAACTTGCCGGCAACATGGCCATCGGACACGTGCGCTACTCGACGACCGGCTCGTCGGGCCTGCGCAACGCCCAGCCGCTCACCGTCGAGTACAGCCGCGGGCCGGTCTCGGTCGCCCACAACGGCAACCTGATCAACGCCCAGCTCCTGCGGGACGAGTATGAGGCCTACGGACACATCTTCCAGACCACCAGCGACACGGAAGTGATCGTGGCCCTGATGGCCAAACCCAGCCACATCGCCAAGGGCGATCCGCTGGGGCACGTGCTCAACCACATCCAGGGCGCCTACTGCCTGCTGTTCCTCTACCCCGACCGCATCGAGGCGGCCCGCGACCCCTACGGCATCCGCCCGCTGGCGATCGGGAGGCTGGCCGACGGGTCGTATTGCGTCGCCAGCGAAACCTGCGCCCTGACCATCGTCGAGGCCGAGTACATCCGCGAGGTCGCCCCCGGCGAGATCGTCACGCTGGACGCCTCCGGGCTGCACAGCCGGTTCTTCGTCAAGCCCGGGACGGTCACGCCGGCGCATTGCAGCTTCGAGCACGTCTACTTCGCCGATCCCTCCAGCAGCGTGTTCGACGAGAACGTCCACCACGTGCGCAAGCGGCTGGGGATGCGGCTGGGCGAGGAGTCGCCGGTCGACGCTGATGTCGTCGTCGCGATTCCCGACAGCGGGCGGTCGGCGGCGATGGGTTACTCGGCGGCCAGCGGCGTGCCGCTGGAGCGCGGCTTCGTGCGCAACCACTACATCGGCCGGACGTTCATTCAGCCGACCGAGAAGGGCCGCTCCGACGCGGTGAAGATGAAGCTGACGGTGATCCGCGAGTCGGTGGATGGCAAGCGCGTCGTGGTGGTGGACGACTCGATCGTACGCGGCACAACGACCCGTGGCAAGATCCAGGCGCTGCGCAGCGCCGGCGCCCGCGAGATCCACATGCGCGTGAGTTGTCCGCCGCTGCGGCACCCCTGCTTCTACGGCATCGACTTCCCGACGCAGGAGGAACTGATCGCCCACGGCCGCACCGTCGAGGAGATCAGCCGATTCCTGGGCGTGGACAGCCTGGCCTACCTGAGTCTCGAAGGCATGCTGGCGTGTTTCAAAGGCGACCCTGCCCACTACTGTCACGCCTGCTGGAGCGGCACGTATCGGATCCCCGTCACCTACACAGTGAGCAAGTTCAGCCTCGAACGCCACCAGATGCAGATGTTCTGATCCGGCCGGCTGCGCGTGTCGGCCGCCGGCTTGGCCCGAAGCCGGGAAACCTGCGCCCGATCCCAGTCGTATATACATCTGACAATGGGCTTGCAGCCGAGGGCGCCCCCAGCCAGGGGCGATTGTCGTCACAGGGCGGGCCCGGCTTATAATGAGAATGGGAATCGTGGCTGCAACCTGTGGAATGGGGGCGGAAGGGGTCCGTTTGGCAGGGCCAAAGAAACCCGAAACTGCCGCGACCAACGGGGGTTAGCGATTGAGCCGGCGGCGGTGGCCGACGCCCCGGACTGGCCAAGGTCGCAGACCCGTCGATAAATCCGGGCAAACAACTGCAACGTCTACGCGGAACGTGCGTTAAGAGTACTATGAGTATAGGTGAACTACTGGTCGAACGGGGGGTGCTCACGCCCGAGCAACTGGCCGAGGCGCAGTCTGTCCATCTGCGCCAGGGCACGCGGCTGGATCGCGTGTTGCTGGACATGGGCTACGTCGACGAGCGGACGCTGCTGCGGGCGCTCAGCGAACAGCTTTCGATTCCCTACGTCGAGTTGACGCCCGACCAGGTGGACCTCGACCTGCTGCGGGCGATGCCGGCCAAGCTGGTTCACCGCCACGGGCTGATCCCCCTGCACAAGCGGAACGGCCAACTCTGGATTGCGACCAGCGACCCGTTCGACGTTTACGCCCTGGACGAACTGCGGATGCTGCTGGGCTGCCACGTCGAGCCGGTTCTGACGGCGCGGGGTGAGATCGACGCGATCATCAAGAACCACTTCGGCGTCGCCGGCGAGACCATCGAGACGCTCATGGACGAGACGCAGGTCTCGACCAGCGAGCTGGCCGACCGCTACGACGTCGAGGACAAGAACCTGCTGGAGGAGGCCCAGGAGGCGTCGGTCGTTAAGCTGGTGAACGAGATTCTTCTGGAGGCAATCAAGGAGCGGGCCTCCGACGTGCACGTCGAACCGTACGAGGGCGAACTGCTGGTGCGCTACCGCGTGGACGGCGTGCTGCACCGGGCCAACGTGCCGGCGCAGATTCAGCGGTTCAAGTCGGCGATCATCAGCCGCATCAAGATCATGTCGGGCCTGAACATCGCCGAGAAGCGCCTGCCGCAGGACGGGCGGATCAAGGTGCGGCTCCAGGGCCGCGAGGTCGACATCCGCGTGAGCATCATCCCGATGCTTTTCGGCGAGGGCGTGGTGATGCGCATCCTCGACCGGGCGTCGCTGATCCTGACGCTGCGCGACCTGGGCATGCAGGAGGACCACTACCGCATCTTCCAGAAGCTGATCGAGCGGCCGCACGGCATTCTGCTGGTGACCGGCCCGACCGGGTCGGGCAAGACGACGACGCTCTATGCCGCGCTCAACCAGATCGTCAGCGACGAGATCAAGCTGATCACCGTCGAGGACCCGGTGGAGTATCACCTCAACGGCGTGAACCAGATCCAGGTGCAGCCGAAGGTGGGGCTCACGTTCGCCCGCGGCCTGCGGTCGATCCTGCGTCACGACCCGGACGTGGTGATGGTCGGCGAAATCCGCGACCTGGAGACGGCCGAGGCGGCGGTGCAGGCGGCGCTGACCGGCCACCTGGTCTTCAGCACACTGCACACCAACGACGCCCCCAGCGCGACGACGCGCCTGCTGGACATGGGCATCGAGCCGTTCCTGGTGACCAGCACGGTCGAGGCCGTCCTGGCTCAGCGGCTCGTGCGGCGGATCTGCCCGCAGTGCAAGGAGCCCTGGACGCCCGACGCCCTGCCGGAGGACTGCCCGCCGCCGCCCGATGGCGTGATCTATCGCGGTGGTGGATGCAAGGCCTGCCACAACACCGGCTATCACGGGCGCGTTGGCGTGTTCGAGCTGTTCCCGCTCTCCGAGCCCATCCGCGAGCTGATCCTGGAACGCCGCAGCGTCGGGTCCATCAAGGCCGAGGCGATCAAGGAGGGGATGGTCACCATCCGCCAGGACGGATGGCGAAAGGTGCTGTCCGGCCAGACCACGCCGGAGGAAGTGGCCCGCGTCTCGCAGAGCACGGGATGACCTCCGCCGCCAACGGCGAGGCCGCGGACGGCCGCCGATGGGGATTCGGACAAGAAAGAGGATTTGCCACAGATGGCCACAGATGAACTCGGATGAATGCGGATCGGTCGAAGACGAAGGCGGCTCGGCCCTGTCTTCTCTCCGATCCATCTGTGTTCATCGGCGTACATCTGTGGCGAATCTTTCGGAAACGTAGTTGCATGGCGACATTTGTCTACGAAGCGCGGGACGCCAGCGGGCAGCGGGTCAGCGGAACGCTGACGGCCGACAACTCGCAGGCCGCCCTGCGCGACCTGGACCGCCGCCAGCTCATGCCGCTGGACCTGCGCGAGATGGACGAGGCCGCGGCGCTGGGCGCCAAGGGGCTGCGGATCGGCAAGCGGCTGGTCTCGACCCGGCGGCTGTCGATGCTCTACGCCCAGTTGGCCGACCTGCTCAATGCCGGCGTGCCGCTGCTGCGGGCGCTGGAGGTGCTGGTGCGGCAGAACCAGCGGCGGGTCGGGTTGGCCCGCGTGCTGGACGACGTGCGCAGCCAGGTGGCCGGCGGCACGACCTTCGCCGACTCGCTGGGCCGGTTTCCGAGCGTCTTCCCCGACCTGCACACCGCGATGGTGCGGGCCGGCGAGGAGGGCGGCTTCATCGAGGACGTGCTGACGCGGCTGGCCAACTTCACTGAGCGGCAGGACGAGTTGCGGTCCAAGGTTCTCGGTTCGCTGGCCTACCCCTGCTTCCTGCTGTTCATGGGGACGGCCATCGTGATCCTGCTGATGGTCTTCTTCGTGCCTAAGTTCGCGGGGTTCCTGGACCCGACGCGGATGGACCTGCCGATGAGCACGAAGATACTGCTGAAGGTCTCCACCTTCATGGAGGCCAACTGGATGTTCGGTCTGATCGGCATGGTCGCGGTGGTCGGCGGGCTCTACGGCGTGCTCTCCAGCGAGGCTGGACGGGCCTGGTGGGACCGCACGCGGCTGCGTCTGCCGATGATTGGGCAGGTGATCGCCCTGATGGCCGTCGCCCGGTTCTGCCGCGTGCTGGGCACGCTGATTAAGAACGGCGTGGGCATCCTGTCGGCGCTGCGGATCAGCCGCGATTCCATCGGCAACCGCACGCTGGCAGCCGTCGTGGACGAATCGATCGAGGCGGTCCGCCGCGGCGAGCCGCTGGCTGTGCCCCTGAGCAAGGGAGGTTACTTCCCGGCGGACATCCTGGACATGATCGACGTGGCTGAACAGTCAAACACCCTGGACACGGTGCTGGTGAACGTGGCCGAGTCGACCGAGCGTCGGTTGGCCCGGTCGATCGACACGCTGGTTCGGCTGATCGAGCCGATGCTGCTGCTGGTGATGGCGCTGGTCGTGTTCGCGATCGCGTTCAGCCTGCTGCTGCCGATCTTCTCGATGTCGACCAGCGGAGTATAAGGAAGTTTCAAGTTTCAAGTTCCGAGTGAGAAGTTCAGGCCGGGAACCCGACTTGGCGACTGGAACGAGTGACTTGAAACTCGGAACTTGGAACTCGAAACTCGAAGTGTGGAACTACTTTTCAAGGAGCGACTGATGCGACGCGTGCGACATGGCTTCACCCTGATGGAACTGCTGCTGGTCATCGCCATCCTGGTCATCCTGGCCGGGGCGGCCATCCCGATGTTCATGGGGAGGAGCAAGGCGGCCAAGATCGACCTGGCCAAGTCGGCCATTGCGCCCAACGGGGCGATCGGCGTGGCGATGGAGGGGTTCCACCACGACTTCGACCGCTACCCGACGACCGAAGAGGGGCTCAAGGCCCTCCAGGTCAAGCCGGACGGCGACGGCTATGACAAGTGGGTCGGCTACCTGGCCAAGAACTCCGACCTCAAGGATCCCTGGGGCGTGGAATATGTCTACGTCTGCACCGACGGCAAGGCCGGGGAGCATAACAAGGAGGGCTACGACCTCTCGTCCAACGGGCCCGACAAGCAGGCGGGCACCGACGACGACGTGAAGAACTGGACCGAGGAGAGCGGGACGAACAAGTAGCCCGGCGTCCCTCGTTCCCCGGTCGCAGCGACCGGTTTCCGTTCGCGCGAGCCGGCCGGTCCTCCGACCGGCCGTGTCGCCGGGGGCGCCTCCCGCAGCCTGGGCAAGAGGATCGTCATGACCCGCCGCGGCTTCACGCTGATGGAAGTGCTGCTGGCGATCGCCCTGCTGGTGATCCTGGCCGCGATGGTCATGCCCACGTTCAGCGGCCAGCTTGAGCAGCGCCGGCTGATCAGCTCGGCCGAGCAGCTTCGCGGGCTGCTCTACATGGCGTCGGCGCAGGCCCAGCAGCGCGGCTGCCGCCTGGAGGTGCGGTTCGTCGCACCACCCGCGGCGCCGATGATCGAGGGCCAGCCGGCGGCGACCTCCGTCCGCGTCTACATCGAGCGCGACCCGCTGGCCAAGCCCGGCGCGTTCGAGCCGCTGATGGCGTCCTGGGCCGACTGGCAACTGCCGGGCAGCCAGCTCCAGGTGGTCTCGGTGACGGTGAGCGATCCGATCTTCGCGGGCGTCACCGGCGAGACCAAGGCCAGTTATGCCGACGACGGCCAGGGCGGAGCGGCCCCGTCCGGCGGCGGGCCGATCCCCAGCGAGTTGTCGTCGGTGGTCTTCGCCCCCGACGGCTCCTCGCAGGTCGGCGACGTGACGATTACGATCCGCAACCGCGACGGCGCGGGCTATGACGTGTTCCTTCGCGGCCAGACGGGACTGGCGACGATCCAGCCGGCTGCCGACCTGACAGCCGACGCGGCCGGGCCGCAGTGAAACGACGAACGGCGAAATCGGAATGACGAATCAACGCCGAATGCCGAATGACGACCGCCGAATGCAGGGCCGGCGCCGCGGCGCCATCCTGCTGGAAGTCGTTCTGGCGCTGGCGCTGTTCCTGATCGGCGCGTCGCTGATCGGCGGGTCGATCGTCGGCGGCCTGTCGCAGAGCCGGGACATCGGCCGAAAGACCCAGGCAATGGAATTCGCCCAGTCGATGCTCGCCCGCATCCGGGCCCAGGAGTTCGCCGACGTCACCGACGGCAAGGACGGCAACTTCGCGCCGGGGTTTCCTGAGTATCACTACCGGCTGGCCGTCGACGACGCCCCGGACATCCCCAACCTGCGGTTCATCACCGTGACGGTGAGCTGGGGCAAGCCCGACGCCCGGAGCATCGACGAGGATGACATCAGTCATCGCATCAGCCTGACCGGCTGGGTCTACGGCGAGCAGCCGCCCACGCCGGAGGATGAGTCCGCCGACGGAACCGACGCCTCCGGCACGACCGGCGGCACGACCGACCCGACCGGCGGATCGGGCACGCCCCCCGGTGGCAGTTCGACCGGCGGTGGCAGCTCGACGGGCGGGAACAGCGGGAACAGCGGCAACAGCGGGAACACGCGCGGCGGCGGCGGCCGTGGTCGGACCGGAGGGACGCCCTAGATGAGAACGCGCGTCCAATCCGCGGGCTTCACGCTGCTGGAGGTGCTGGTGGCGATCGCCATCATCGTGCTGCTGACGGCGGCGCTGTTCTCGTTCTACGAGTATTCGCTGACCGTGCGCGACCGGACGCAGGAGGCCTCCGTCGAGGCCCAGCTCGCCCGTGTCGTGCTGGACCGGATGGCGACGGAAATGGAGAGCGTGTCGGCGGTCACGACGTTCGTGCGGATGCGGTCGGTGCGGCGGGGCTTCTCGGTTTCCGGCGGCAATGAGGGCGTCTCGCCCGACGGCGGCATGACCGGCTCGACCTCGCGCGTGGCGTACCTGTCCAGCCGAAATATCCCGCCGGGCCGGTTCATCGACCCCAGCGTGCTGGACAAGGAGGGCGGGTCCGGGCAGCGCCCGCCGCTCTACGACGTGTTCGAGGTCAACTGGTTCTGGGTCGACGGCAGCGGGCTCTACCGCTCGTCTCGTCCGTTCGTCGAGCGGCGGATCAGCCAGGCCGACCTGTCGGACATGTCGGTCACCGGCGGCGACGACGGGGCCGCCGACGAGGTCTCGCCCTGGGAGCGGCTGCTGGCCCAGCGGATGGGGACGGCTGCCCCCGACGGCACGGCGACCGACCCGGCGGCCGAAGAGAACGCCGACCCGCTCCGCGTGACCGAGAAGATCTGCCCGGAAGTGCAGTGGATTTATCTTCGCTACTACGTCAACGGGACGTGGCAGACGGACTTCGCCAGCGGACCCACCCCGCAGGCCGTCGAGATCACTGTCGGCTTCGCCCCGCTGCTGACGCAGGAGGAGATCGACGCGGGCGAGACGACGAGCGGCCGCCTGGCGGAACTGTTCGACGACAGCAAGGCCGCCAGCGACCGCGAGCCGCTGCCGGCGCACTCGTATCAGCGCGTGGTGCTGATCCCCAGCGGCGAGATGTTCGGCGGCAGCGGCGTCCGCCAGCAGAGCAGGAACTGACCGTGCCCCGGCAGATGAACGAACGACAGATGACCCATGCGAAGGCAACCCGGTCCGCGCCACCCGTCCGCCGACGGGGCGTGATCCTTTACGTCACGCTGATCGTGGTGATGATGGCCGGGCTGCTGGCGGCCGGGTTGAGCTTCTTCGTCCAGTCTCAGTCCGCGGGCAGCGCCGCCGGGACGCGGTCGGCCGAGGCGATGGAGGCGGCCCGCTCGGGCGTCAACCTGGCGATCGCCGAGCTGCTCAACCCCGCGCGCGACCCGAAGCTGGACCTCACCGACAACCCGGACCTGTTCCGCGGCGTGCTGGTCAGCGACGGCGGGCAGGTGCAGTGGCGGTTCAGCCTGGTTCACGCGATCGACCGCGACGACAAGACGACGGCCTACGGCATTGCCGACGAGTCGGGCAAGCTGTCGCTGTCGGGGGCGACGGCTGAGCAGCTCATGCGGCTGCCGGGCATGACGCCGGAGATCGCCGACGCGATCATCGACTGGCGCGACACCAACGACGAGCCCCGGCCGCTGGGAGCGGAGCGCGACTACTACGAGCAGCTCGACAACCCCTACAGCCCCAACAACAGCGGGCTGTTCCAGTCGGTGGACGAGTTGCTGCTGGTGCGCGGCGTGACGGCGCAGCTGCTCTACGGCGAAGACATGAACCGCAACGGGCTGCTGGACCCCAATGAGAACGACGGCGACCAGTCGCTGCCGCTGGACAACGCCGATGGCAAGCTCGACCGCGGGTGGTATCCCTACCTGACGGTCTACGCGTTCGACAACGGACAGACCGCCGCCGGCCAGCAGCGCGTGGATATCAACGGGTCCGGCCAGGGCCTGTCGCGGAGCCTGACCGGGCGGGGCATCAGCAAGGAACTGGCTGACTTCATCGTCAAGGCCCGGCAGGCGGGCGTGACCTTTGCCAACACCGCGGACCTGGTCGGCTTCGATGAGGCGGTGAAGGTGAACGGCAAGGACCAGCAGCTCACCTCGCCGCTGGCGACGGGGCATCTGGACGAACTGCCCAGGGTGCTGGAGGAACTGACCGCCGGCAGCGGCCGAGGCGGCCGGGGCGGGCTGCGGTCGGGCACGGTGAACCCGTCGGCTGCCTCGCGCGTGGTGCTGATGGCCGTCGGGTTCAACGAAGCCGAAGCCGACGCTGCCGCCAGCGCCAGGGCGAACCTGGCGCCGGCTGACCGCAACAACTACGCCTGGCTGCTGACGCAGGGCGTGCTGTCGGTGGAACGGTTCAGGGAACTGGCCCCGGCGCTGCGCGGCGGCGGCAAGCAGTATCGCATCGAGTCGGTCGGCTACAGCGAGCAGTTGGGGCTCTACCGCCGGATCGAAGTGGTGGTGGACGTCTCCCAGGGCAATTCGCGGACGCTCTATTTCCGCGACCTGACGGACCTGGGTCCGGCCTACGTGCTGACAGGCGATCTGGAGGGCGGCAAGGGGCGGTCAGAGCGTTAGAATGCGGGTATCATGCAGCCTGCGCGGACGGGCCGGTCGGCCCGGCGCGGGGGCGGTCGGACGGAGAACATGGGCTTGACGTTGAAACTCTTCAACCGGGAAATACTGGCCCTGGACTGGGACCAGCGACAGGTCCGCGCCATCGCCGCGCAGGCCGGCACGGGGCGGCTGAGCGTGAAGCGCATGTTCAGCGAGTCGGTGCCCCAGACCGTTTCGACGGACGACCCGGGGGCGTTCGGCGTGTGGCTGAGGGGCGTGCTGGCGCGGCACGGCTGCGCCGGGGCGCGGACGCTGGTGGCGCTGCCGCGCGACCGCGTGGTGCTCAAGAACCTCTCGGTGCCCCCGGTGCCGGACGAGGAACTGGCTGCCCTGGTCCAGTTCCAGATGCAGAAGGAACTGCCCTTCGCCGCCAACGAGGCGGTCATCGACTACACCGTCGGCGAGCACCTGGGCGGATCGGAAGGACCGGCCGGCGTCAACGGCGGAGCGGCGTCCAACGGCGCCGCCGCCAACGGCTCCCCGCCGCCCGTCGCCCCGGCGGCCACCAACACGGAACTGCTCGTGGCGGCGACCCGCCGCGAGGTCGTCGATTACTACACCGCCGTCATGGAGCGTGCGGGCCTGACGGCGGCCCGCATCGGGCTGCGCTGCTTCTGCAACCTGCGGACCCTGCGCACCTGCCTGCACGACGACGCCTGCCTGCTGATGGTGGACGTCGGGCCGGCGATGACCGAGATCAATGTCGTCCGCAAGGGCACGCTGCTGTTCAGCCGATCGGCGTCGGTGCAGGCGGCCCGGCCGGACTCGGCCCACGACGCCCCCGAGTCGCGCGAGTTCATGGACCGGCTGAACCTCGAAGTGCTCCGCTCGGTGCAGGCGGCGCGGGCGACGGTCAGCGGGCTGGAGGTCGAGGGGGTGGTCGTGGCGGCGCCGATGCGGATGGCCCGTCCGATCGCCGACCTGCTCAGCCAGCGGCTGGAGGTTCCCGGGCGAATCCTCGACCCCTCCGAGTCGATCCACCTGCCGCGAAAGCAGCGCGAACAGGCGGGCGAGTTCTCCGCGGTCATCGGACTGGCCATGGGGCACATGGACAAGGCCCAGCCGCCGTTCGATTTCCTCCACCCGCACAAGCCGGTGGACCTGAACGCCAGGCGGCGCCGCAAGAAGCTGCTGGTCGGCGGGGCGGTGGCGGCCGGCCTGCTGCTGTGCATCGTCGCCAACGCGGTGGCCTATTCGATCAGCGAGGGCAAGGTCAATCGCAAGGACGGCGAACTGGCCAAACTCAAGCCCAAGGCCAAGGCCGTTCGCGACCTGGCCGACCAGGTGAAGGCCGTCACCGCCCGCGCCCAGCCGGACCCCGAGTGGCTGACGGAACTGGAGCGGCTGAACCAGATGTGGGTCGCCGGCGCAGAGCCGCAGCCGACGACCGCGCCCGAAGACCTGGCCGCCTGGAAGGAACTCCGCGATTTCCATTCCGGCATCCACGTCTTCCACGTCGCGGCCGTGCACAAGGACAAGGGCGAGTGGACGATCACCCTGGAGGGGTTGGCCGACAACGGCTACGTCCGGGTGAAGGACGAAAAGGGAAACATGGTTCCGATGGATCGCGTGACGCTGTTGCGCGAGAAGCTCAAGGACCTCTACCGCGTGAACGAGGTGGCCGGCCGACAGATTCCCGTGCCGGATCGCCGGTCCGAGGGCCGCCAGACGCGGTTCACGATCCGGATCATTCAGGACCAGCCCGTGAAAGGACGCTAGCGGAAACGCCATGGCGAAACGCGAACGCATGCTCCTGTTCATCGTCCTGGGCCTGGGCGGCTCGCTGCTGGCGCTGCGCCTGGGGATGAGCCTGTTCATCGAGCCCTGGCAGGGCCTGGCGGCCCGCGAGAAGCGGATCGACGACGACATCGCCCGCCAGAAGGCCGACATCGATGCCAGGACGATGTGGGAGAACCGGTGGGCCCTGCTCGGCCGGCGCAGCTACGCCGCCGGGACCGTGAACGACGCCGCCAGCGCGATGCGCGACCAGCTCGAGCGGCTGGTGTCGCGCGACCGCGAGGGACGTGGCTTGCGTCCGCGCGACGCCCGCAGCCCGCTGGTGACGACCACTCCGCCCAAGATGCGCAACAGCAATCTGGACTATCAGACCTTCGACGCGGTCATCAACGGAAAGGGCACGCTGGTGGATGCGCTTTCCGCGATCCGCCACGTCAACGAGTACGAGCGGCTGGGGGCCATCCAGCAGATCGACATCAAGCCGGCGCTGCTGGCCGACAACGACAGGATTTCTCCGGCCACGACGACGATGGAGTGCGAACTGCACTACCGATCGGTCTGGATGGACCAGAAGCCCAAACGCTTCGACGTGGCCGAGTTGCCCGTGCTCCAGGCCGAGGCCGCCACGGCCCGGCAGGCGGAACTGGACAAGCTCAAGAAGCAGGGCAAGCCCCTGCCGCCTGCCTGGTCGACGACGCTGGCCAGCCTGACCGACACGAACTACAGCATGTTCCAGCGGTGGGAGGCGCCCAAGCCGGTCGTCGTCGTCAAGCCGCCGGATCCTGTCAAGCCGCCGGATCCTGTCAAACCGCCGGATCCTGTCAAACCGCCGCCGGACCCGATCGACCGCTATCTTCGGCTGAGCGGCGTGTATGAGCAGGAGGGGGCGGGCGGGCCGGTGGGCATCGCCTCGGTGGCCAACAGCAAGACCAAGACGACCGTCGACTACAAGGTCGGCGACAAGCTGCCCGACGACGGGACGCTGGTCGCCGTGGACGCCGCGCGGTGCTACGCCGTGATCGAACTGGACGGGCGTCGCTGGGTCGTCGAGGTCAGCCCGACGCAGACGTTCGAGCGCAAGGTCCCCGCGGAGCAATACGTCCCGCTGGCGCCGATGACCTCGGCCTCGGGAGGCGTCGGCGATTCGGAACCGCGGTAGCGAATGGAGTTGACCAGGCCGGGTCCGGGCGATGCAGCCGGGCCGGCAATTGAATCGGGAGTCGGATCATGATCAGCAACCAAACCACCACGTTTCGCCGCCCCATGCGCCGCTGGTTGACGGGCCTGTTGGCCGTCGGCCTGCTGTTGGCGACAGCCCACCTGCTGCGCGCCGACACCTGGCAGAAGGTGACCGACCCTGACGGCAAGGTGCGATACGTTCGCGTCCCCGACGGCGGCTCGGCCTCGGGCGTCAGCGGAACGAATGACAACACCGGCAACACCGCCAACACCGGCAACACCAGCGGACGCAACGACAGCGGTCGCAGCGGCGTACGCCCCGCCAGCCCGCCGCCGCCGCCGCGGTCCGGCGGCTCCGGCCCGTCCACACCCGGCGAGGGGATCGCCGCGAGTCCCATGATCGGTCCCGGCCAGGTGATCGGCCCGTTCGTGATCGAGGAAGTGGCCGAGGCGCCCACCACCCAGCCCGACGAGGCGGCCGAGGCCCCGACCACGCAGCCCGACCAGGAGGCTGAGGCCCCCACGACCCAGCCCGATACCGAGGTGGCCGTCGGCCCGGCCCCGCACGCGCCGGCTGCCCCGGCCCAGCCGCAGGCCCCCGTGGTTCCCAAGACCATCCGATTCGTTTTCGCCAACCAGCAGCTTTCCAACATCCTTCAGTACTTCAGCCGCATCACCGGCCTGAGCATCATCGGCACGACCAACGTCACCGGCGAGGTGACCTACTACAGCCCGCGGGCCTACACCATCGACGAGGCGATCGACGTCCTCAACTCGATCCTGATGACCCGCAGCCTGTACATGATCCGCGACCGCAACCACCTGCTGCTGATGCCGCTGGCCGAGGTGAAGACCCGGCCGCTGCCGGTCTACAAGGGTACGCTGCCCGGTCCCGACGTGCTGCCCAACCAGATCGTCACGGTCGTGCTCTCCACGCCGGGCGTGGCTCGCGACATGGCCGTCCAGTTGCGGCCGCTGGTCAGCACGTTCGGGGCGATGTCCCCCAGCGGCGGCGACCTGCTGGTGGTGACCGACACGGCTGCGAACATCCGCAGCCTGGCGTCGGTGATCAACGCCGTTCAGACGCCGGGCCTGAGCCCGACGGAGGTCGAGTTCCGCGTCTTCAAGCTGAAGTTCGCCGACCCCGACCAGATGGTCCAGACCCTCATCCAGCTCACCGGCACGCCGATCACGGTCAAGGAAGGCGACAAGACCGTCGTCCACCGCCGCACGCCGGGCGCGATCGTCCCCGACCGGCGTTCCGGGTCGATCCTGGTGATGGCCTCGCATGATGACATGAAGCAGGTCGAGGACATCATCAACAAGCTGGACACCGAGCTCGGCGGCGAGCAGGCGACCCTGGTCACCAAGATGTTCCAGCTCCAGCATGCCGACGTCCGCCGCGCCAGCGACGTGATCAGCAACGCCTTCCGCGGCCAGAAATACACAGGCGACGGCAAGCCTGTGGCCGCCGGGTCCGACATCCGCGTCACGGTGGACGAGCAGTTCCGCCGCCTGATCGTGACGGCCACCCCGGCTCGGATGAAGGACATCGAGGAGTTGATCGCGAACCTGGAGAAGGTGCAGGAGTCGATCGAGCAGCACAAGATCGTCACGCTGAAGTATGCCCAGGCGTCGCAACTGGCCAACACGCTGCGTCGGCTGATCCCGCGGCAGGGCGAGCTGAAGTTGGAGGTCGTCGAGGACAACCGCCTCAACACGCTGCTGCTCCAGACCAACGCCGGGGCGATGATGGACCGCGCCGACGAGCTGATCAGGGAACTCGACGTGCCCGTGCCGGGGGCGTCCACCCAGCCTGACGAAGAACTCGTCCGCGATATCCGCATTGTGGACCTCAGGCAGCTCGACGCCCGCAAGTTCATCGAGCACGTCAACAACATGCTGGTCAACACGGGCAAGCTGGGCGACCCCAAGCCGATCATGGACGCCAGCGACGACAGCCGCAGCCTGCTGCTGTCCAGCACCGAGAAGCAATGGCAGCAGATCAAGGCGCTGATGGAGGACCTGGAGAAGTCCGCGACCGACCAGAAGACCAAGACCGAGATATTCCGGCTGACCAACATCAAGCCCAGCGAGCTGGAGCGGGCGGTGCAGCAGTTCTTCGGCGGGGCCTCTCGCTACAACCGCGCCGCCTCCGGCGGCGTGACCACCGTCAGCGACGACAAACGGATGATCCTCGTCGTTGACGCTCAGCCGACGCAGATGGAGCAGGTCCGCGAGCTGACCCGCCAGCTCGACGTTCCCCAGCCGGGCATCGTCAACGAGAACAGCGAACTGCGGACCTACAAGGCCCAGACCGCCCAACAGGCCCGCCAGGCCGTCACGCTGGTCCAGAAGCTGTTGTCGGACAAGCTGGCCTCGGGCGAGCTGGCCGTCAGCTTCGACGTGGACGACCCGACGGCGACGATCTTCGTCACCGCCAAGCCCAGCGACTTCAAGCTGGTCGAGGCCAAGCTGAACGAGGCCCAGTCGGAGCTGCGCAGCAAGGGGGCGATGCGCTCCTTCAAGCTCCAGTATGCGCTGCCCAGCCAGTTGGCCGGGCCAATCGACGCCCTGGTCCGCGCCCGGCCGCACACGGGACCGGCCGACGACCGCCTGCGGTTGCAGCCGGACGACCGCGGCGGCAATCTGTTCGCATGGTCCGACACGCAGACGCTGGACCTGGTCGGCCAGCTCGTCAAGCAGCTTGACGTGCCCGACCTGGAGGACCAGACGCTGCCGTTCCACGCCGTCGTGCTGGAGAGCGCCGACCCGGCCAAGGTGGCCGACACGTTGAACAACCTGCTCCAGGACGTGAACCGCCAGCTCCGCCACCAGCGCAAGCCGCAGGTTCGCCTCCAGGCCGACGCCGACAGCGGGCGGCTGTTCATCTTCGCCGACGACGAATCCTTCGCCCGGGTCAAGCAGTTGGCCGAGGAAATCGACAAGGCCAGCCAGGGCCAGCGCGCCGAGGTCCGCACCGTGGCGATCAAGGGCGACCCGGCCCGGATGATCGAGACGGTCAGCCGACTCTACGGGCAATACAACGGGCGGCGGCAGGGCTTCGTCCTGCCCAAGAACACGCAGATGGTGGCGGCGCCCGCCGGCCGCGGGATCATCCTCACCGGCGACCCGCACGTCGTCGAGGACATGGTTCAGGCGATCGGCAAGCTGGACGCCGAGTCGGCCGACGACGTGACCGAGGTCCGCAACTACCAGATGAGCAGCGGCCAGGCGGCGGCGTCGGCCCGCGACGACCTGGTGCGGGCGTTCGCGCCCGACGTCAAGAGCGGGGCGATGGCGGCCTCCTTCGACGCCGACCCGGCATCCGCGCTGCTGTTCGTCACGGCCCGCAAGGCCGACTTCGCCCGCATCGAGAAGATGCTCGAGACGCTCAAGCAGCAGTTCAAGGGCCGCACGGTCCTGCGGCAGTTGCCCGTAAACAACCTGGATTCGCACCTGGTCGCCGGTCCGCTGGGCCAGATTCTCACCGGCCAGCAGTACAATGCCCAGGTCGCCCCCTCGCCCAATGGGCGGTTCGTCATCGTCACCGGCGAAGCCGGCGCCGTCGACTTCGCTCAGGAAGTGCTCAAGGAACTGGACCGGCCCGGCATGGCCGGCACGTCGCCCGACATTCGCGGCGTCGAACTCAAGGTCGCCAACGCCAGCACCGTTGCCGCCACCATGACCGATCTCTACGCGGACCTGAACAAGATTCGCGCCAGCGAGGGCAAGCTCCAGATCCGCTTCCGCGGCGACGACACAACCGGGCGTCTCTACGTCATCGCCGACAAGGACGCCTACAACGAGGTCGTCCCGCTGATCCAGGACCTGGACAAGGCCGGCGTGCCGTCGGCTGAGACGCGGCTGATCAAACTGAACACAACCGCCAAGGCCGACGACGTGGCTGCGATCCTCAGCAACCTGTGCAGCGGACGCAGGGACCTGGGCGACGTGCGCATCTCGCCCGACCGCAACCAGAACGCCGTGGTAGTGTCGGCGTCGGCTTCGGCGATGCCCCAGATTTCCCAGATCATCGCCAGCCTCGACGGCGGCCAGGCGGCGCCCGATGCGACGACGCGCAGCTACGAACTGGCCGACGGCGCCAACGCCCAGCAGTTGGCTTCGGCGCTGGGCGTCGCGTTCGCCGAGAAAATCCGCCGCGAGGAGATGATTGCCGCCTTCGTCCCCGAGCCGATGAGCAATACGCTGTTCGTCACGGCCCGGGCCAACGACTTCGCGCTGATCGAAAAGGAGATCGAGCGGCTGCGGACGCGGGTGCTGGCCCGTTCGGTCGTCAAGATCGTGCCCGTGGCCACCGGCAATTCCTGGAACCTGGTGAGCGTGCTCCAGACCGTGCTGGCCAGCCAGAACCAGGGCCGCCCGGCGACCGAGCAGCTTCGCATCTCTGCCGACCAGCAGGGCACGCAGCTCGTGCTGGCCGGGGCGCCGGACCTGGTGCAGACGGCTGAGCAGCTCGTGACCAACCTGGCCGCCGGCGGGCCCGACGCGGTCCCGCAGATCCGCATCGTGCGGCTGACTTCCGCCAAGGCCGACGAGATGGCCAACACCCTGCGCACCGCGCTGGGCATCGGCCAGCAGAACGGCCCCAAGGTCGCGGGGTCCAACGCGCGGATCGCCACCGACGTCGCCTCCAACAGCCTGATCGTCACCGGACCGGGCACGGACGTGGCGGCCATCGAGCAGCTCGTCGGCAAGCTCCAGGAAGGCGCCGGCGCCAACAGCAGCATCCACCGCGTGGTGCTGGCCAACGTCTGGCCGGCCGACATGATCAAGGTCATCAACGACCTCTACGGCCGCCAGGGCTCGCCAGTCTCCGGGCCCATGACCATCGCCGAAGACCCCAGCGGCGACGCCCTGGTCATCAACACCACCGACGCCAACTGGAAGGTGCTCGACGGGCTGATCCGCCAGCTCGACGTCGCCCCGGTCGCCCGGGCCCAGATTCACTACATCCCGCTGTTCACCGCCAAGGCAGACGAACTGATCGACAAGCTCAGGCCGCTGGCTGAGGACCGCTGGGGCAAGGGCCACGCCCCGACGATGGACTCGGACCTGATCACCAACCAGATCATCTTCTCGGGCACCGACGAGCAGTATGTCTGGGTGGACAAGCTGGTCACCGAGATGGACGGGCTGGGCACGACCGAGGGCGGCAGGCGCGTGGTCACCGAGATCATTCCGCTGCCGCGCGGCATGAACGCCCGCAAGGCCGCCCAGTCGCTCCAGATCATCTACCCGCAGCTTGACGAGTCCAACGGGGGCGTCAAGGTCATCGAGTTCAAGGCCCCTGACGAAGGCGGCATCATCATCCGCGACATGAGCCAGCCGACGGGCCCCGCGACGCCGCCGGTCAGGCCGACGGCTGCGCCCGGCCAGCCGCACTCGCAACTGACGCCCGGCTCGTTCGGACGCTTTGGGCCAATGGTTCGTGCCATCCTCGCCGCCGCGATCGGCGCCGACGGCGAAGGCGACGGAAACGGTAATGGCAACGGCGAGCCGCCCACCATCGAGGTTCCCGACGACAGCGGCCCGACGGGCAAGCCCAAGGGCCACGTCATGACCGCCGGCCGACCGACGACGCAGCCGGCCGACGAGTCGATCCCGCCGACCGTCTTCTACGACCCGGTGACCAACGCGCTGGTCGTGCAGGGCACTGCCGACCAGGTGCAGCGGATTCACGACATCCTGGACGCGCTGGCCGAGTCGGGGCAGGGGACCGACTACGAGATTCGCATCTACAAGCTGACCAACGCCGAGCCGGAGTCCCTGGCGGCGACGCTGGAGAAGTTGTTCAACGACGTCCGCACCGCCCAGACCGCCCAGACGGTGCAGCAGCAGGTTCAGCAGATCCAGCAACAGCAGCAGGGCGGCGACCAGCAGAACCAGAGCGGCCGCGGCCGTCGCGGCCAGCAGGGCGGCCAGACCAACGGCCAGACCCAGCCGGGTCAGGCACAGCAGCCGCAGCAGCAGGCCGCCCGCCAGGTCGTGCGCCGGATCACCGTTGTGCCGGACTTGCGGACCAATTCGATCATCGTCAAGGCCAGCTCGTCGGAGTTCACCCTGATCGAGCCGCTGGTCCGCGCCCTGGATGTCGTGCTGCCGCCGGGGGTGCTGGAGGTCCGCGTCTTCACGCTCAAGAACATCGACGCCTCCGAGGCCGAGCGCAACCTCAAGCAGCTCTTCCGCATGACCGGCGGCGGCGGCGGACAGGAGTCAGGCACGACGCTGGCGGCCCTCAAGCAGCAGATCGTCCGCATGCAGAAGGCCGGCACGGCGCCGACCGATCAGGAAATGATCCAGTTGATCAACGCCGGGCGCATGACGATCACCGCCAACACGGCCGCCAACTCGCTGGTCGTTGCGGCGCCGACCGAGGGGCTGGCCGTCATCGAGCAGCTCCTGACCATCCTGGACAAGGCCCCGGTCGCGGTTGAGACCAAGGTCAAGATCTTCCCGCTGTCCAACGCACGGGCCGAGGAACTGGCGCCGATCTTCACGGCGACCTATACCCAGCAGCGCCAGGCCCGCGGCGGGACGGCCCGCCAGCAGACGACGCCGGCCGTCGTCTCGCCCGACCCGCGGTCCAACTCGCTGATCGTCAAGGCCGCCGCGTCGGACATGGAGGAGATCGGCCAGCTCATCCTGGAACTCGACAAGAAGGGCTCCGAGGGCGTGCTGGTCGTCTATCGGCTGAAGTACGGCGACGCCCGGCAGCTCGCCCAGGCCCTGTCGCAGATCTACGGCGGCAGCGGCGGCGGGCGCGGCGGTCGCGGCGGGGCGACCGGAACATCGGTCAAGATCGCCGCCGACACCGCCAGCAACTCGCTGCTGGTGACCGCGCCCGAGATCGACCAGAAGGCGATCGCCGCGATGGTCGAGAAGCTCGACGCGGGCAACGAGTGGGTGCCCAAGATGCAGGTCTACCCGCTGAAGGTCGCCCAGGCGACCGACGTGGCGGCGGCGATCAACCAGGTCGTCCGCGCCCAGCCCCGCGTGCAGGGCCGCCCGGTCGCGTCAGCCCAGGGCGACGCCACCACCAACACCGTCATCGTGATGGGCGTGCCCGAAGACCAGACCATGATCGAGGGGCTCATCAAGCAGCTTGAGTCCGGCGAAGGGGCGGCCCGCAAGGTCCAGACCCTCCAGCTCAAGTTCGCCAAGAGCGACGACATCGTCAACGCCCTCAAGCCGCTCTACCAGCAGTCCGGCGGCGGGCGCGGCCGAGGCGCCGGCGCCACGCCGGCCGTCATCACCTCCGAGCCGGCCTCCAACACGATCCTGATCAACGGCACGGACGCGCAGATCAAGGAAGTGACCACGCTGGTCGCCCAGATGGACCGCGAGGACATCTCCGGCAAGATGGAGACCAAGGTCGTGACGCTCAACCGGGCCGACGCCGTCGACCTGGCCCCGATGCTCCAGAAGGTCCACGACGCCGCCGTCAACTCCACGACGCCAAAGGGCGCCAAGGCCGCCCGCGTCGCCATCGGCGCCGACAGCGGGACCAACTCGATCGTGCTGGCAGGACCGGCGGACCAGTTCCCGGCCATCGAGCAGCTCATCGAGAAGCTGGACACCATCCCACCCGGCGGGGGGGATCTGAAGGTCTACGTCGTCCCGCTCAAGAACACCAGCCCTGACGACATGAAGAAGTTGCTCGACGAGATGATCAAGGGCCAGTCCGGCGCCAAGGGCGCCAAGGGCTCCACCGGCCCGCGGGCCATGCCCGGCGTCCGCGTGGACGTCTCCAGCGTGCCCAATGCGTCGGCGCTGATCGTGTCGGCTGACGAGAAGACGATGGCCGAGCTTCAGAAGCTGATCGACCAGATCGAGGCCGCTTCCGGTCCGCAGAAGCTCCAGGTGAAGATCTTCCCGCTCAAGAACGCCCAGGCGGCGGCGCTGGCCCAGAGCCTGACGCGGCTGTTCCAGCAGCAACTGGCCAGCCGCCGGGGCCAGCCGCTGCGCCCCGAGGACCAGATCAGCGTCAGCGGCGACGCGACGACCAACTCGCTGGTGGTCGCGGCCTCCGCGGAGCGGATGGCCGAGGTCGAGGGGCTCGTCCAGCAGCTTGACGCGATCCAGGTGAACCCGTCGGGGTTCAAGATCATCGCCCTCCAGCACGCTGAGGCGGCCAAGGTCGCGACGATGCTGACCAACATGCTCCGCCAGGGCGGTCAGCCGGGGATCAAGTTCTCCATCGCCCCCGACGAGCGGACCAACGTGCTGATCGTGACGGCGCCGGAGAACATGCTGCCGCAGATTCAGGAACTCGTCGACAAGCTCGACCAGGTGCCGCCGTTCTCCGAAGCAGTGATGACCGTGCTGGCGCTCAAGCACTCCGACGCGACCAAGCTGGCGACGGTGATCTCCGGCATGCTCAAGCGCGACGACAAGGGCGTGGTCACGCCGGCCGCCAAGGCGATCCAGGAGCAGATCCGCCGCATGAAGGTAGTCACCGGCGATGGCAAGCCGGTCACGGACCTGGACCTGGACAAGCCGATCAACATCACCCCCGAGGCCGGCACCAACTCGCTGGTCATCAGCTCCAGCGAGGAGAACGTGGCGGCCATCACCGCGGTGATCAAGATGATGGACGCTCTGCCGCTGGCCGACGCGGTCACCGTCCGCATCTTCCCGGTCAAGAACGCCGACGCGACGCAGTTGTCGCAGTCGCTGAGCAAGCTGTTCGACGATTCCCGCAAGCTGCTGCTTCAGCCGGGCACCGGCAAGCCTGCCGCCCCGGGCCAGGTGACCACCGAATCGGCTGTCGGAAAGGCGCTGGCCAACCAGGTCTCGTTCGCCGTGGACACGCGGACCAACACGCTGCTGGCCGCCGGCGTCGAGGAGGCCGTCGCCCTCGTCGAGGTGCTGGTCAACCAGCTTGACGTGCCCTCGCTGAGCGGGTCAATCGAAACGCAGATCGTCCCGGTGGCCCACGGCGACGCGGGCCTGCTGGCCCCGCTGCTGACGACGCTGTTCACCAACCGGCTGAACGCCTCGCTGGCGCCCGGCGCCAGGGCCCTGCCGTCCGACCAGGTCACCATCGGCGTCGAGCCGCTGACCAACTCGCTGATCGTGACGGCCAAGAAATCGAACATGGAGATCCTCCAGGGCCTGCTGAGCAAGCTGGACATCGAGCCGCCCAGCGACAGCGGGCTGGTGCGATTCTACGTGCTGAAGTTCGCTGATGCCAACCGCGTCGCCGACATGGTCAGCGGGCTCTACAAGAACGGCATTTACGTGCCGGGGCAGGCCGCCTCGCGCACCGCGACGCCGGCCGACAAGGTCACCATCACCAGCGACCTGCGGACCAACTCGGTGGTGGTGTCGGCCAGCAAGCAGAACCTGGCGATCATCGAGGGGCTGATCAACACGCTGGACAAGCCGACGCCCGAGGGGGCGTTCGGCGACATCCGGCTGTTCCCGGTGGTCAACGCTGACGCGACCAAGACGGCCCCGCTGCTCCAGCAGCTCTTCGACCGCAAGCAGGCGGCCGCCAAGCAGGCCGGCGTCGACCTGCTGCCGGTCACCGTCACCAGCGACATCCGCTCCAACACGCTGATCGTCTCGGGCAGCAAGGAGGCCTTCACCGACGTCGAGCGGCTGCTCAAGGACCTGGACAAGGTGGACCCGACGCGGACGATGGACATCCGCCTGTTCGAACTCAAGAGCGCGTCGGCCATCACGCTGGCCCCGATGCTGGACAGCCTGATGACCAAGCGGCGCAGCGCCGGAGGCGCAGGCACAACGCAGTCGGCGGCGGTGACCATCGCAGCCGACGACGCCTCCAACACGCTGATCGTCTCGGCGACGCGCGACGACATGAGCATCGTCGAGGACCTGGTCGCCAAGCTCGACCGCACGCCCGATGCGTCGGATGGCACGCAGATTTTCCCGCTGCTCCAGGCCGACGCCGACGCGATGGCCCAGACGCTCAAGCAGCTCTACGCCCAGCGGACGCAGTCCAAGAGCGTCAACATCTCGGTCGACAGCCGCCTCAACGCCATCGTCGTTCAGGCCGCCAAGGCCGACATGCAGGCCGTCGGCGACCTCATCAAAAAGCTGGACAACGCCCCGGTGACGGTGTTCAAGACGATGCGGATCTTCCCGCTTCAGAACGCCGAAGCCGACACGCTGGCCAAGATCCTCGCCGACATGCTCAGCGACAAGGGCAGCTCCAGCGCCGCCAACAGCGCCCGCCGGGCGACGCTGACCAAGTTCGTCTCCAACAACCAGGCGATCAGCCAGGCGATCCTGACCTACAAGGACGAAATCCTCGTCGCCCCCGACGCCCGGACCAACAGTCTGCTGCTTTCGGCGCCGGCTGAGACGGTGGACATGCTGGAATCGCTCATCAAGGAACTGGACACGCCCAGCCGCGTCTGGGCCCAGGTGGAGATCTTCCAGCTCAAGAATGCCGACGCCTCGCAGACGGCGCAGATCGTCAAGGATCTGTTCCAGCTCGGCGCGTCGTCGAACAAGAACACGCAGCAGCCGCAGCAGCAGTTCCAGCTCGGACCGACGCCCCCGGCGGGCATGCCGACGCCGGTGACGCCGGTGGCCACGCCGGCCACCCCGGCCGCTGTCGGTCCGGCCATCGCCGGCGTCACGCCCAGCGGCACGCCGCCCAGCCCCTATCGGCCGGAACTGAGCCTGGTCGTGGACAGCCGGACCAACTCGCTGATCGTCACCGGCGTGCCGGAGGACCTCCAGGTCGTCAAGGAGCTGATCGACAAGCTGGACGGCTCGGACGTCGTCGAGCGCGTCAACAAGGTTTACACGATCAAGAATGGCAAGGCGTCCGAGATCGCCACGGCGCTCAACGCCCACCTGACCAAGCTGAGCCAGAACATGACGGCCCTGCTGGGCAGCAACGCCTCCAAGAGCGGGCTGGCGGCCCTGGACACGCAGGTGTCGGTCGTCGCAGAGGACAGCTCCAACAAGCTGCTGCTGTCGGCGTCGCCGCGGTACTTCGAGGAGGTCTCCCAGATCGTCAACGAGCTCGACCAGCCGCCGCCGCAGGTGCTCATCCAGGTCCTGCTGGCCGAGGTCACGCTCACCGACGACACGCAGGTCGGCGCGGAGTTGAAGTATACGACCGCCGTCAAGGCCGGCACGTTCAGCGCCGGGACCAGTTTCGGCGTACAGGCCGCCCAGGCCCTCAACGGCGGCATCGCGGTCAGCCTGACGGGCACGGACTTCGAGTTCTTCCTGCGGGCGCTGCGCGCCCAGAGCCGGGTCGAAGTGCTCAGCCGTCCGCAGATCCTGGCCAGCGACAATCAGGAAGCCGAGATCAATGTCGGCTCGCGCGTGCCGATCGTGACCAGCACGCAGATCACCAGCAACGGCGACAACTACAGCAACGTGACGTACGAGGACGTGGGCATCATCCTGAAGGTGACGCCCAAGATCAACGCCGACGGCTTCGTGAACATGCTGATCAGCCCGGAGATCAGCTCGTTGTCCAAGAGCACGGTGCAGATCAACAACGGCACGGAGTTGCCTATCATCAACAACCGGTCCGCGACGACCACCGTGACCGTCAAGGACAACCAGACGATCGTGATCGGCGGATTGATCCGCACCAGCGAGTCGGACACGCAGCGCAAGGTTCCCGTGCTGGGCGACCTGCCCGGCATCTGGGGCGCCGCCTGGCGCAGCACCAGCCGCACGAAGGAACGCACCGAGCTGCTGATCGTCCTGACCCCGCGCGTCCTGCGGACCGTCGAGGACGCCGCCCGCGTCAGCACCGAGGAGCGCAACCGCATCACGATCATGCCGCGCAACAGCGAGGACACCGAGCTGATGAACATCCGCCCGCCGCAAGGGCCCCCGTTCACCCAGAGCGTCGACACGGAGATTCGCACGCCCGGGGCCCGCAATCAGCCGCTGCCCTCGCCGCAGGCGCCGACCCCGCCGGACAAGCCGGCTCCCGGCGAGCCCGGCTCGATGACCGCTCCGCCGTCGCCGACCACCCAGCCCGACGGCCGCGTGGGGTCGGTCGCCCCGTCGGATCCGCGCGTCGGGTTGTCGGCGGCGGCCCAGGGGCTGGCGGCCATCCTCGCGCCGCCGGCCAAGGCCGGACCGGTTGAACTGGGTGACGCCTCGGTCCACGCGGCGCCGACGCCGCCGGAGGAGTTGCCGCCCGTCCGCATCGACCCGGACCTGTTGACCGCCGACCGGCGGGAGTGAGTTCGAGCATGAGTCCCGTGCGCCCGTTCGCGATCTGTGTCCTGCTGGCGGCGACCGGCCTCGGCGGCTGCGTGCGCCATTCGGGCTTGTCCGCCGACTCCCGGTCGCCCGAGCCGAGGACCGACGTGCAGCATCTCGGCTTCACGGTCGAGCCGGTGGCCAGCGACACCGACAAGGATGGCTGGGCCGACAGCGTCACCGTCTTCTGCCGCCTTTACGTCGAGCAGCCGAAGTGGGAGGCCGTCGTTGGGCGCGGGCGGTTCCACTTCTCGGTCTTCCCCGGACGGGAGTCGGCCCGCACGCGGATCCCCTGCGCCGAGTATGACATCCCCTTCGAGCAGAGCCTGGGCTGCGTCCAGCGCGACCGCTACGGGCTGATTACCTACAGTTTCCGCCTGCCTCTGGGCAACCTGCCGACGGGGACCCGCGAGGTCGTGATCGAGGCCCGCTTCTACCCCGAAGGCAGCCGCGACAGCGTGGAACCGTGCAACCAGATCGTCGGCGTGCCCGCCTACTCGCCCGCCTGAGCGGCTCCTCGTCCGCGGCGGCAAGGGGTTGCAAATCGTCCGCGGATTCCGCAAAGTAACGGTTTGCACAGTCGGCCACCGCCGGTCCGTTTCGGCTTGTACTGCACAAAGGAGCCTCTCATGCGGCGTATCATCCTGACGACCATCGCGGCTATGATTCTGACGGCGCCTGCCTGGGCGCTGGAGATTCCCGTCACCGTGACCGAGCCGGCCGGCCTGGAGCGGGCCGACGCCCCGGTGTTCGGCGGCATCCCGCTGCCGAGGGGCGAAGTGAAGGATGCCGGCACGCTGCAACTGGTCGACGCCGCGGGCCAGCCGGTGGCCCTCCAGGTCGATCCGCTGGTGACCGAGCCGGACGGGTCGCTGCGCTGGGTGCTGCTGAGCTTCAAGGCGGACCTCAAGCCGCATGAAGCGAAGACCTTCACGCTGAAGACCGGTCAGGCCAAGGCGCCGGCGGCCAAGTCCATCGTCGCCGACGGCGCCGACGCCGTTACCATCGATACCGGCAGGGCGACGCTGGTCATCAGCAGAAGCAAGCCGTTCGCGCTGTTCGATTCGGTCGCTGTCGGCGGCCGAAAGGTCGTCACCGGCGGGTCGGCCAGCTACACCGACGGCACCGACGCCTCGAAGCTCGCGACCTACCCGGCCAAGGCGCCTGACAGCGTGACCGTGGAATACGCCGGAGCCCTGCGGGCGACCGTCTGCATCAAGGGCCACTTCGACGACGGCGCCGACAACGGGCTCGGCTACGTCGCGCGGATCACCGCCTGGGCCGGTCACAGCGACGTGGAGGTCAAGTATTCGCTGACCAACTCCACGCCTGACCACTACACCCACAGGCGGATCAAGGACTCCTCGGTCGTGCTGACGCTCGCGTCGGCCGGCGAAACGACGGTGGGCCTGGCGACGCCGATCAAGGCCGGCGGCGACGTCGCGGTTCACCAGGGGCTGGGGGCGCGGGTCTCCGGCGGGTGCGTCGTGACGGTCGATGGCAAACAGAGCTGGTCCAACGCGGTCGAGGAAGGCGCCAAGACGCCCGTCGAGGTCTGCCCGGGCTGGCTCGTCTCGGGCGGATCCGGCGTCGGCGTTGCGGACCTCTACTTCACGGACGACCCGGCCCGCGCTCTGTCGGCCGGCAAGGCGGGCCTGGTGCTGACGGGCGTCGCCGAGCGGTTCTGCCAGGACGTCACCGACAAACTGGACGGCCCGATGCGCGAGCTGAACCAGAAGATCCGCGAGGAGAAGGACGCGGATGCCAAGAAGAAGATGCAGGGGGAATACGGCCAGATGCAGAAGGAGTATCGCTCGCTGGGTCTGCCGTTCTACGCCAAGTACCGCTGGTTGCTGGACAGCACGCACATCAGCTCGTTCTACGTGATCGACTTCGCGACCGACGCCGCCGGAATGGCCCGCGAGACGGCGCTGGCCCGGGCGCCGCTGCACGCGCTGGCTCCGTCGCACTGGTATTTCGACACCGAGGCGCTGGCGGTGGGCCGCTTCGGCACGCAGGCCGACGAGATGAAGGCCTACGAGAAGTGGGGCTGGAAGTTCGACGCCGGCCGAGCCCCCAAGGGCCCGGGCGTCAACGACCGCCGCCGCTACATCCGCGGCGAGGACAACCACTACGAGACCGAGGAGGACATCGTCGAGTCGCTGACGCTGATGTATCTGCGGACCGGCGACCGGGCGTTCTTCGACTACGCGACCGGGTGGGCCAACTACAACATGGACCTCCAGCCCTTCCGCACCGACGGCTGGCGGTTCAAGGACGGCGGCGTCTGGTGGACCAGCGGCGGGCCCAGCGGCGGCAACAGCCCGCAGCGGCCGGCTGACCCCGTCACCGGTCTGCGCAACGGCATGCCCGCGCCCTGGGGCACCGGCATGGGCAGCAAGCTGATGAGCTGGGGCGAGATGGACGCCCAGGATTGCAGCTTCCTGGCCAACAGCAAGGCCTGCTACTGCCACAACTGGGGCGAAGGCATCGCCGGGTGGTACTGCATCACCGGCGACCGTGACGCGCTGGAGACAGCCGTCGACGACGCCGAGCAGAACTACGACGCCCAACGCCGGGCCTTCAGCAAGACGCCGGGCAAGACCAACAACTTCAGCCGCGATTTCACGCGGTCGTGCTACCTCATCAACGCCGCCCGCGAGCTGCTGCCCAACGACCCGTTCCTTATCGAGGCCGGCGACTACGTGGCGGCGGTCTTCCTGAAGCGGCCCGTTCCCGAGCCGCGCGGCCTGGTGCAGCCGGCCGGGTGGAACCTGCGGGAGATCGTCGGCAAGGCGGACAGCGATGAGGCGAAGACCCAGGCCGTGCTCAACTGGGCCAAGGGTTACGTCGGTCAGCAGGGCGTCGATGCCTTCAAGGCCTCGGGCGTCACGATCGACTTCAAGACCGGCGAACTGGTCGATCCCAGGACCGGCGCCCGCTGGCAGCCGAACGTCGCGCCGCACACCTGGATGTTTCCGCCGCTGAGCAACGCGATGGAGCTTTACTACCGCCTGACGGGCAACGAGGACGCCCGCGACTGGGTCATTGCGTTCGGCCAGGGCGCGTCGCGCGTGCTCTACCAGCCGCGGCACGGCAACCTCTACTACGGCAAGATGCTGGCCGACTGGCCGGTCAAGGGCGAGGTCAAGGACTACGCGAGCTGGGTGCTGCCGGCTGACGCGGACCAGTACGGGCAGGGGCTGGCGATCAACGGCTACCTGGCTGAGTTCTACCCCGACGTCTGCGCCCGGGCCTACTACTTCGCCGGGGTGACGTTGTGCAAGCAGCGGGCCTACGACTTCTGGTTCTCCGGCAGCCACCGCGGCTACAACTCGCCCACGATGAGCAACGTGGGCGGCGTCGCCAAGTGGGTCAACTACTACGGCGTTCACTCCGAGACCGTCTGCTTCACCGGCAAGACGTTCTACGTCTGGTCGCACGACCGCGCTGACGGCGAAGCCCCGGCGGCCGTCAAAGACCTGGCCGTCTCGGTCAGCGGCGGCAAGGCGACGGCCAACTTCACCGGCCCCGCCGACGCCGGCGGCGGCAAGGTCGCCAGCTACCAGCTCAAGTTTTCGGACAAGCCGATCGTGAGCTACGAGGCCTTCCTGCCGCTCTACGCCGCGGGCAAGGACAACGCGGTGACCAACTGGTTCCTGGCCGGCAACGTCGCGGGCGAACCAGCCCCGGCGACGGCGGGCCTGAAGGTCTCCCTAACCGTCGAGGTCCCCGAGGGCGCGAAGTATTTTGCCCTGGTCAGCTTCGACGACAGCAGCAACCGCAGCGACATCAGCAACGTGGCTGAGGCGAAGTAAGGTAACGCCCGGAAAAGGAAATCATCCGCAGATTACGCAGATGACGCAGATTCTCGGGAGAGTTGGTGAAACCCGGCTCTTTCCCTGAATCTGCGAGATATGCGTAATCTGCGGATGTTCTTCTCTTCACTCCGGGGACTTTGCGTTGGCCTGGGCGTTGAGGGCGTTGCGGCGCCACATCTCCGGCTTGGCTCGCTTGGCGGCGCTGCCGCGGAGGGCTTCAACGCGTCGCTCGCGGTCCCACTCGGCCACCTCGGCCAGCGGCAGCAGGGCCCGCGCGGCGGCGGTCGGCGGGACGAGTTGCTCGTCGCCCGTGACTTCGCTGAACCGTTCGTTGAAGGGGCAGACGGACTGGCAGATGTCGCAGCCGAACAGGTGGCTGCCGATCGGCCCAGCCAGGTCCGACGGCAGGTGCTCGTCGCGCAGTTCGATGGTCAGGTAGCTGATGCAGCGCCGGGCGTCCATCACGCCGGACTGGGGGAAGGCGGCTGTGGGGCAGGCGTCCAGGCAGCGGCGGCAGCGGCCGCAGTGGTCCTCGATCGGCCGGTCGGGGGCGATCTGGAGTGTCGTGACTATCTCAGCCAGGAAACAGTAGCTGCCCGACGCCGGGTCGATCAACATCGTGTTCTTGCCGATCCAGCCCAGGCCCGCACGGGCGGCGAACTCGCGCTCCAACAGGGGCGCGGTGTCGACACAGACGCGGGCGTCGAAGCTGCCATCACTGTCCCCCTTTCCCTCGTCCAGTTCCTCGCGCAGCCGATCCACCAACCGCCAGGCCCGCTTGCGGAGCACATCGTGGTAGTCACGCCCGCGGGCGTAGCGGGCGACGTAGCCCATGCCGGCGGGGCAGGGCTCGCGGTCGTCGGGTCCGGCGTCGCGGTAGTCGGCTGCCAGGCAGATGACGCTGCGGGCGCCGTCGAGCAGCCGCCGCGGGTCGTCGCGGAGTTCGGCGTGGCGGGCGAGGTAGTCCATCTTGCCGGCGTGCCCGGCGACCAGCCAGTTGTGCAGAAAGTCCGCCCGGCCGACCGGCGCCGCCGAGGTGACGCCGGCGCGCCAGAACCCGGCCTCGCGGGCCAGTCGTTTGACCAGTGCGTTCAAGTTGCCGGGGGACATGCGGCCATTATACGGCGTGCGAGCCCGCCGCTCACGTCTCGGGCAGTTGCTCTTCGGCGCTGGTGGCGGACTTGAAGGCCCTGAAGAAGCACCAGAACAGGCCGCCGACGATCAGCGCGAAGCCCAGGCCCATCATCACGTAGCTGGTGACCGAGAGTTGCTGGTCGCGGACGGCCTTGCCGCCCTCGAACGGATGGACCAGCGTCAGCAGGGCCAGCCCCATGCCCAGGCCCGCGCCCAGGCCAATGTTGCCCAGCATGCCGCCGAACTGCGTGAAAGGCGACGGCCGCCGCCCGCCGGACTCGGATCGCTTCAGCGCCGATCCGCTGAGGACGAGCGCCAGGATGCCGGCGGCTACGGCGGCGGCCAGCAACCCGGCCGCCATTCGCACAGTCCCCGCGTCGGGGGCGATGCCCAGCCTGCTGTCGGCGGAGATGCCCAGGATGGGCTTGAACGCGACGATCGTCAGCGTTACCGCAGCCAGCGCCAGCAGCAGTGCCAGACCGCTGGACCCGGCACGGTCGGCGGGCCTGTCGGCCTGGGTCAACTCCGTTGGTGAGTGGCGGAAGCGGATCAGGGCAAAGGCGATCGCGACCAGGGGCGCCAGGGCGAAGATGATCACTCCGACCAGATTGGGTATGTTCCAGCCGGCCGGTCTGCGCGTCGTCGTCACGGCTGACAGGTCGGTGTAGGATTCCGTCCCGAGGTCCGGGTCGGCCGTCCAGCGGTACCTGGGGGTCAGCTTCGTCGCGGGCGGCAGGCCCCTGGCGGTGTAGCGGAGACCTGTGGGAGCCGCGGCGGCGACGCTGCCTTCAGCGCCCAACTTCGTGAACGAGCCTCCGTAGCCGGTCACTTCCCAGCCGTCGCGGCTCTTGGCGTCAGCGTCGGAGAGAGTGACGGTCTTGTCGCCGATCTGGAGCTGAAGCGACTGCTTCTCGCCGATGCCGGGGGTGGCGGGGACGGCGATCGCAACCGGGTCGCTGGCGTAGCTGCGGACGTAGCCCGAGGGGCTGCTCATGTTGTCGTACAGGCTCCAGGCGATCAGGGCCGAGAGGACGATGGGGATGACGCCGCGGACGAGGACGTTCCACCAGCGGCCGAGCTTCCAGTCGCTGCGCTCGTTGGCGTGGCCGCGCAGGCGGTCGAGGCGGAACAGCCAGCCGACAACCAGGCACTCGATCAGGCCCAGCAGGGCGATGCCGTAAGGCCCGTTGATGAAATCATCCATCGTGCCCAGCCAGGTGAGACCGCCCTGCGTGCAGTAGATCAGCCCCAGGGCCAGGCCGACGACGTGAACGGTCAGGACGACCTTGCCGCGCGTCCAGCCGGTCTTGTCGACGATGCCGGCGATGACCGACTCGGTGATGGAAAATGCCGAGTCGATGCCGAGCGTCAGCAGGGCGATGAAGAAGACCAGGCTGAACCAGGCGGAGTAGGGGAGCTGGGCCAGCGCGTAGGGGAAGGCCACGAACGCGAGGCTCGGGCCCTGGTCGACGACCTTGCCGACGGGCGTCGGATGGCCGGCCAACGCGCTGGCGTAGCTCATCGCGCCCAGCGTGGCGAAGACGGCCAGGCCGGCGACGAAGCTGGTGCCCAGATCGGCCAGGCCGATGATCGCGGCGTTGTTGTTCAGGTCGCTCTTGCGGTGCAGGAAGCTGGCGTAGGTGATCATCACGCCGAAGGCCAGCGAGAGCGAGAAGAACGTCTGCCCGAAGGCCCACCGCCACGTTTCGGGCTTGGCCAACTGCGCCCAGTGCGGCTCGAGGTAGAACTCCAGTCCGCGGTCGGCGCCGGTGAGCGTGAGCCCGCGGACGGTCAGGATCAGCAGCATCAGCCAGGGTAGGGGCACGGTCCAGAGGACGACCTTGCTGACCAGTTTCACGCCGCGGAAGACGCAGAGGTACATGAACAGCCAGGTGACGACGAGTGCCGCGATGATGGGCCACTGAAGACTGCCCAGCGCCGGCCCGTCGGTCTGGTGGAGATACTGCCCGAAGAAGAACTCGCGGGCCTTCTTCACGCCGGCCATGCCCTCGCCGGCCCAGGGGAGCTGCCCGCCGTGCGCGAAAATGCCCTTGATCGAGTAGCCCAGGAAGCTGATGCACCAGGCGAGGATGACGGCGTAGTAGGTGATGATGACGAAGCTGAGCAGTATCTGCCACCAGCCGACGAACTCCGCCCGGCGGTTGACGTGGCGCAGGGCGTCGGGGGCGGCCCGCTGGCTCATGTGGCCGAGGGAGAATTCGACGATCATCAGCGGCAGGCCGACCAGGACCATCGCGATGACATAGGGAATCAGGAACGCGCCGCCGCCGTAGCTGTAGAGCTTGTAGGGGAAGCCCCAGAGGTTGCCCAGGCCGACGGCCGACCCGATGGCGGCCAGGACGAAACCGGCCCGCGTGCCCCAGTTCTCGCGCCCCTGCGGCTCCAGTTCCATTCTGCGATCCTCCCGTTCAGAGCGATGAGCCCGCGACGTGCAATGCGGACACTATGCGCCGTCCGGGGATTGTATGCAAGATGTTCCGGCGGGAAAGCTCGTTCCGGACCGGGAACGAAAAGGGCCCAGCCGGCGGTCGGCTGGGCCCTGGGGGATGGCGAGGAACGGCTCAGGCCGGCGGCGCGGGCGGGGCGTCGTCGTCGCCTTCGCGGGCCGGGAACCGCATGCCCATGCCGACGACGGCGTTGGCTTTGCGGCCCCGGAAGATCAGCCCGACCAGGTGGTCGATGCTCCAGCAGCCCGGGCCCATCAGGAACAGCGCCAGGGCGATCACGCCGAACAGCAGCGGCGTCTGGATGCCGCCGAACGCCATGGCGGTCTGCTCGAGAGAGGTCCGCATGGCGTCGCCGTTGCCCTCGAACAGGCTGCGGAAGACCTCGCCCAGCCGCGAACAAGTCTCCTCCAGCGGCGTGATATGAAACTTGCACAGCGCGACGGTCATGGCGATGACCTGACCGGCGGCCCAGAACCGCGTCAGCAGCCCGACGATCAGGCAGAGCCCGCCGATGAACTCGGTGGATGCGATCGCCCAGGCCAAGCCGGTCGGCCACCACATGTTGGCGGTCATTGCCAGTTCCTGCCCGTCGATCAGCGTGCTGAACTTGCCCCACCCGTGCAGCAGGAACCCCAGGCCCAGCCCCAGCCTCAGAACCAGCGGGCCCAGGCTGGCCAATCGAACGCGTGCATTGTCGAGCATGACCGTTGCTCCTTAGATTCGTGTCACCGGCTTGCCAGTGCAACCGCGGTTACGATTATATCGTCAGGCGGAGCGAAATCCGCCAACATTTGCATGCCCGATGTCCGACGTTAGAATAGGTCTTCTCACGCGACCGTGGCGGAATTGGCAGACGCGCCAGGTTTAGGTCCTGGTGGGGTAACTCCCGTGGGGGTTCGAGTCCCTCCGGTCGCATTGCGTGAGCAGGGGCGGCGTCCCGCGCCGCCCGTCTTTCTTGCTCCTCTCTCCTATCTCCTCTCTCCTGTATCGCGCCACACGGAATTTCTTTGACGCCCCCGCAGGTCCGGGCTATCTTTGAATTAGAGATAGTCGAGCGGGCCTGCTGGTCCCGCACATCTCAACCCCCCATCGTCGGCCGACGGCCGGCCCATCTTCGGCCCCGGCTGACCGACAGAGATCGCCCTCCCGGGACGGCAGTGATTCCCCACCGACACAGAGTTTCTATTGACATCGCGGGCAGCCAGGCAGGGCCTCGGGACATTTGCACGCGCGCCGGCGCGAGTTCCCACCCCCACCCGGGGCCACGAGGGTAAACCGACCCGCAGCGCCTCTGCGGCGGTGTCAGTGTTTGGCGCGGCGGGTTCCTGATCCGGGGAGCAGGTCATGACCTCCGTCGATGTTCGTCTGCCGGTGCTGGACTCGGGCGATTCGCAGGACCGTTCGGCCCTGGAAGCCGCCGCCGCCCTGATGCCCTGGGCGATTTCCATCTGCTTTCACATCGGGCTGATGATCCTGCTGATGTTCATCATCGTCTACGGCCCGCAGCAGGCGGACGATGTGCCTGTCAGGCCTGGCACCACCATCGAAGGCTTCGAGGCGACGTTGCCGCCGCCGCCGATCCCGCCAACCGCCACCGAAGGCCTGGGTCGCAACCCCGGCAGCCAGCCGACACCGGCGGATGTTGCCTCGATGCCCCTTATTCACGTGGATTCGTTGACGGGAATTCAGGCGGGCCCGCCCAAGATCGAAACCCCCAATGATGAGACTCCGACGGTTCGCGTCGGTCCGCCCGGCGATCCGGGATTCGGCGACATGTCGGGTACGGGAATCTTCGGCCTGCCCGGTCCGCCGGCCCGGAAGGTCGTCTATGTTGTGGACAGTTCCGGCTCGATGACCGCGACCTTCCCCTACCTTCAGAAGGAACTGGTCCGCATCATCGAGAGACTGGCGACGGAGCAGGAGTTCGCGGTGATCTTCTTCTCCGACGGCCAGCCGAGGCCGGTGACCATCGAGAGGCGGATCGGTCTGGCCTTCGCAGGCACGCGGGCCAAGGCCGAGGCGAAGGCGCAGATTTACGACAAGATGGCCATCAATGACAACGGCAGCGGCAGCACGCGGCCGGCCAAGGCGATCGAGCTGGCCTTCCGCATCCCCGGCGGCCCGCCCGAGCAGATCGTCTTCCTCACCGACGGCCGCATTCCCAACGAGACCGAGGGGCTGATTGACCGGCTGAACGTCGGCCGAAAGGTCCGCGTGGACACGATCGCCTACGTGGACCAGGAGGCCAGCGAGCAACTCAAGCGGATCGCCGGCAAGAACGGCGGCTCGTTCCTGTTCGTCAGCCGCGAGGCCCTGGAGAGCGGCGACGCCGACGAGATGGTGGAAGGGGGCAGGCCGGCGGGGAAGCGATAATGCTTTGACAGCCCGCCGGGCTTAAGGCAGAATGAAGAACGCCGGAACTCGCGAGGGAGCGGCTGCCTGCGCACAGCCGCCCGATCGAACCGGCCTGGAGGTAGATCAATGGCACAGGTGGAGTTCAAGTGCGAGAAATGCGGTAAGCTGTTGAAGATCGACGTCTCCGGCGGCGACCAGGTGACCTGCACCAACTGCGACGCGGTGCTGACCGTGCCGGCCGGACTGGCGCCGGTCGCGCCCAGGCCGATGCCCCAGCCCAGCGTGGTGGCCAACGGGACCACGGCCCCGGCGCCGCGGGTAATGAACGGCGCGCGGCCGCAGGTGACCGTTGATGAGCCCGAGCCCGTGCTGGTCGAGGAGGACTCGGCCCTGGCGGCGATGTCCATCCTGATGCCGTGGGCGATCTCGATTCTCTTCCACGTCGGCCTGGCGGTGGTGCTGGCGTTCATGGTCTTCCTCAACCAGGCCGACCAGGCCGACACTCTGCCCAAGAAGAAGGTGACGATCCCCGACTCGCATTACGTGAAGGACCCCGGCAGCGAGCAGACCACCGACAATGAAACGGTGGAGAAGTTCGACCAGAGCCGCCAGGTCGACCTGAACCCCGCGCCGGACATGATGAAGAACCAGACAACCAACGACACCCCCAACCGCATCATCGCGATACCGACCAGCGGGGCCTCCAGCAGTTCGGCGTTCTCGGCGCTGCCCGGGGGGGCGCAGAACGCCGGGGCCAAGTTCTTCGGCTCCGAGGCCGGCGGCAACGTCACCAAGATCGTCTACGTCGTGGACAAGTCCGGCTCGATGCTCATGAACGCCAGCTTTGCCTACGTTCAGCAGGAGTTGCTGCGCTCCATCCGCGACCTTCAGCCGGTCCAGCAGTTCCAGGTGATCTTCTTCGCCGACGGTCAGCCCGACGAATTGAAGATCGAGGCCAAGGCGATGCTTCAGTTCGCCAACACCAGCGCCAAGCTGGAAGCCAAGAAGTGGATCGAGAGCCGCGTCGCGGGCTCCAGGATCGGCAAGTCCGACCCGCAGAAGTCGCTGGAGAAGGCCTTTCAGATCCCCGGCGGCCCGCCCGAGCTGATCTACATCCTGACCGACGGCCTGTTTCCACAGGAGACGCTGAACACGATTTCGCAGCTCAACCCGAAGCGTGAGGTCAAGATCAACACGATCGGCTTCCGCGAGCGGAGCGGCGAGAAACTGCTGAAGGAAATAGCCAACCAGAATGGCGGCACCTACAAGTTCATCAGCGAGGAAGATTTCGGCTCGGGCTATTGAGTGACGCCGAGGCGACGCCGGTCGGGGCCGGCCGCCCGTCGATGAATGACTGACAGGATGATCGCACAGGCTGGGTATGAATCGCCGCCGAACGGGCCGAACTATCGGGCGATGGCTGGTTGCCGGGATGCTGCTGGCAGCCGCCGCCAGCGGAGCCCGGGCCGACCGGCTGGAAGTCGGGAACATCCCCTACGACAAGGCCGTCGTGATTTCCGTCGATCCGGTCCAGGGCGTCGCCTTCCGCTACCTCGGCCGCAGCCTGACCCGGCCCCTGGCCGAGTTGGCCTGGATGGAACTGGACCGCTACCCCCAGATGGCCCAGGCCCGCGCCGCGGAGAAGGACGGCAAGTTCCGGCAGGCCGCCGAGCTGCTGGAGCAGATTCAGCCGACCGACCTGGACCCGTGGGTGTGGGGCGTGATCCTGCCCCCGCTCGTCCGCGACTGGGACCGGGCGGGGCGGTTCGATAAGTCGGTGGACGCCTGGGTCCGCTGGCTGAAACTTGACTGGCCGACGCCCAAGGTCGATCCGCCTGCCCGTCCGGCGACGATCGACGCCGGGCAGTTGAAGGCGGCGATCGATCGGCTGGCTGCCGGGCTCAAGGAAGTGCCCGAGTCGCGACAGGCGGCCGTCCGGTCGCTGCTGGCAGAGATGGGCAAGATCGAGACGGCCCCGCCGCCGGCCGATTCGCCGGTACCCGTGCCGCCAGCCGCCCAGCCGCTGCCAGCGACGCCGGGGGACACCCCCCCGGCGGGCGACTTGGATGACCCCGATCTGCCACAGGCCGATCGGGTGTTGCTGTCACCGATACGCAAGGCGTTGGTAGGCAAAGATTTCAGTGGTGGCCTGCGGCTGGCTCGCGGCGTGTCGAGGCGGCTGTCGGCCAAGGCGCTGCCGGCATTCTGCACGCTGGTCGGGGAGCTGTATGCCGGAGCGGGCGACGATCGCCGGGCCGGGCTGGCCTACATGCGGGTGGTGGTTTACTTCCCGCAGTCGCCGCAGGCCCCGCAGGCGATGCTCGAGACGGCCCGGATTCACGAGAGGCTGAATCGGCCTGACGTGGCCCGGGCGCTCTACCGCGTGCTGGCTGAGCAGCGTTACCGTCAGACGCCCCAGGCGGCGGCCGCCCGGGCGGCGCTGGCGAGGCTGGAGCAGTAGAAAAAATAAGCGCCCGCAGGACGCATGGGCCGTTGTATCCCCGGCATGGATGCCGTTACACTAGTTAGCCTTATTACTCTGGCGACCCCGGGAGACAGGGCCGATCGTCCGCGAGGCGTCGGCCGATCCCGTCAAAAAGGTAAGTAGCGAGGAGACGGCATGCGGCGTACGACACGATTCGCGTTACTGGCGGTCATGATCGTGGCGGGGGTTCTGCTGGCGACCTCCAGCGTCTGGGCCCAGGGCGGTGCGCCCAAGCCCGAGAAGGTGACCTGGCTCCAGCACTTCTTCGTCCGCGGCGGGTGGGTGGTCTGGTTCCTCGAGCTGCCGATGAGCGTGGCGATGGTCGCCCTCTCGGTGATGTACTTCCTCGAGTTCCGCCGCTCCAGTCTGATCAGCGACGAGACGATGGAGCAGATCCGCTCGCTGCTGGAGGCCCGCCAGTATCGCGAGGCCATCGAGTATTCCGCCAACGACCCGACCATGATCAGCAGCGTCGTCCACGCCGCCCTGGCCGAGGCCTCCAACGGCTATCCGGCCATGGAGCGGGCGATGGAAGAGGCGATCGACGGGTGGTCGAGCAACAGCCTGCGGCGCATCGAGTTTCTCAACCTCATCGGCAACATCGCACCGATGGTCGGGCTCTTCGGCACGGTCGTCGGCATGATTCTGACGTTCAACAAGATCGTGGAAGTGGGCGGCGTGCCCAACGCGGCCGAACTGGCTGACGGCATCTCCGTCGCTCTGGTCACGACGTTCTGGGGCCTGATCATCGCCATCCCCGCGCTGTCGGTGTTCGCGGCGATCCGCAACCGGATCGAGGCGCTGTCGGCCGAGGCCGCCCTGCGAGCCCAGAGCCTGCTGGGCATGTTCAACCCGGCGGCTCCCAAGACCCCGGCGGCTGCTCCGCCCGCGGCCGCCCCCAAGCCGGTCACCGCGCCCAAGCCCGCCCCGACCGCCTGATATCACGGGAACCCGGCGTCCCACGCGAGATTAGCGAGGACCGACGATGGCCAAGTCCAGGAAAAAGAGCGAAGACGTCGGCATGAACATGACGCCGATGATCGACGTGGTCTTCCAGCTCATCCTCTTCTTCCTGCTGGTCAGCCAGTTCGCATCGGCCGAGACCGACCCGAAGATCCTGCTGCCCGAACTGGACTGGAATACTTCGGTCACCGCCCCGGCGCCGGCTGAGTTCAAGCTGCTGGTCAACATGATGGCCAAAGAGGACAGCACCGACAAGCGTGAGCTGGACTACGTCAAGGTGGGCCCGATCAACGTGACCCGCATGGCGGCGCTGGAGAGCAAGAACCCCGACGAACTCATAACCACGATGATCCGCGAGCAGGACGCCAAGGTGAGGGAGAAGGGTGGCACGCTCAAGATCATCCTGCGATGCCACAAGACGCTGGCGTGGAAGCACGTCCGCAACATGATGGTGACGTTGGCGACGATGAAGATCCGCGACATCTACCTGGCCGGCCCGATGGGCAAGTACGGCGAGAAGCTCAAGCAGCAGAGTCACTGATTTCGCAGTGCCGGAGGTGTCAAGTGAGCGCCAAGAAGGCCCCGGTCAACCCGCAGGAAACGGTCCACCACGAGTCGGCCCGCAAGAAGCGGCGGGCCGCCAGCGGCGGCGCGGGCACCGTCAACATGACCCCGATGATCGACGTCACATTCCTGCTGCTCATCTTCTTCATCGTGGGGACCAACTTCAACCCGCCCGAAGGCGTGCTGGCCTCCAAGCTGCCCGAGGTCGACCCGAACAACGCGCCGCCGCCCAGGGCGCCGCTGGAGATCGCCCTTCAGCCAGTCACCGGCGACAAACCCGGCGAGGTCAGCGCAAGGGTCCTGGTGAACAACCAGGAGGTTCCGGGAGGCGTCGCCGACCTGGCCAGCGTCCTGAATTCCATGCACGGGGCCTTTCCTCCCGACGACCCAAGCACGGCCGTGATTATCAAGCCGGCGGCCAACGTGCCCTGGCAATTTGTTCTTCAGGCATACAACCTGACGCTGGTCAGCGGATATCGGCAAGTCAGTTGGATGATCAGCGGCTAGCGACCCGGGCGCTGGCCGAGGGGAAGCACGTCGCCGGACGCCCGGCCTCCCCCCGGCGTCCGCCTGGATTCCCGCCCCGTGGAGACATCGATGGCACAGACGACCCGACCCAAGGTCCTGACGGCCCTGACGTTCCTGGCAGCCGCGCTGATCGCCCCGGCTGCCTTCGCTCAACCCGCGATCGACCGCCCCGACCTGCCTGACGGCCGACTCGTCGTCGCGCTTCAGCAGTATCACATGACCGAGTTGCTCGCCGCCCTGGACGGCGACACCTCGGTCGATCCGCAGACCGCCTCGCGCGACGCCCTGCTGGCTGAGATCGGCAAGAAGGAGGGGATCGCCCGCGACGCCAGGCAGACCCCCGACGATCGCGACAAGGCCCGCGACGACGCCAACGTCCTCTACGGCGCCCTCATCAGCCGCTTCAAGGACGACGCCGACCGCCTCCAGTGGATGCTCTCGCTGTCGTCCGGCATCCTGGACGGCATCTGCGACCCGATCAGCACGCGCATCGCGTATGAGATCGTCCTCAAGAGCGAGCTGACCCGGATGGCCAAGGCCCTTCAGCAGGCCCAGCCGGCCATCGAGGAAGGCCGCACCTACGTTCACGCCGAGATGGACAAGATCGGCAACCTGCCTCAGGCCCAACTGCGGGCGGCCATGGCCCCCGGCGGCAAGTGGCAGCAGCTCAACGCAGCCAGCCGCCAGTTCGACTACCAGTGGGCCTGCTACAGCTTCTTCCGCACCCAGGTTGTCTGGGCTCAGGTCGTCGATTCGGGCGCCGACCCGGCCAAGGCCACGCAGAACATTCTCGACGTCTTCAGCGGCGGGCTGAAGGAGACGACCGACTTCTTCGGCACCTACACGCGGAACAGGGACCTCCAGATCCAGGCCATCAGCCGACTGCACGTCGGCTGGGCCGAGCTTTTCGCCGGGCACTACGACGCGGCCATCGACCAGGCAAACGGCCTGCTGGCGGTCACGGCGCCGGCTGCCGATCCGGCCAGGGCGGAGTCGGCCGCCCTCCATAAGGACATTCTCCAGAAGCAGTTCCAGGCCTACACGCTCAAGGCCCGGGCGCTTCGGTTCAAGAAGCAGTTCGGCGGCACCTCGCTGCTGCGGATGGACGACATCAAGGACTGGCAGAAGATATGCAGCGACGTCACGCTGGCCGGCGCCCGCACCGGTCGCTCCGCGGCCAAACGCATCTGGGAGAAGCTGACCCAGCCGGTCCAGCAACTGGTCAAGGATGGCTCGGTCGGCAAGTTCACCGAACAGGGCAAGGCCCAGATGCTCGCCGGCCTCAACCGGCTGATCACCGATCGCGACTTCTACGTGCCTGACGACTGGCGTGCGACCCCCGTGCTGGACCGCGAGGCCCGCGACCTGGCGGCCCGCGGCCTGGACAAACTGACCGACGGGCAGGTCCAGCGGATCAACCGCCTGGCGCTGGAGGCGGCTGCGCCGACCGCCCTCGTGCACAGCCAGCTCGGCGCGATGGCCGTCCTTCGCGACCAGGAGGCGTTCATCGAATCCACCCCCGAACTCAAGCAGGTGGACGCATGGTATGCGTTCAACAAGTTCGCCGTGGCCCGCACGCTCGTGGACGAGGCCGCCGCCAAGGCCGATCAGTTGAAGATCGACGCCGAGAACGCCGAACGGCAGAACGACAAGGCCGCCGCCGACCGGCTCCGCAACGAGGCCGGCGAAAGGGCCGCGACCGCCAAGTCCGACGCCCGGAACCTGCTGCAACAACTGGCCAAGGACAAGCCCGGGACCAAGGACATGGTCGCGGCCATGGTCGACCTGATCTACGGCGCCGCCAACTCCGGTCCCGTGCCGGACGCCCCGCCGACGGCCGAGCAGCTCAAGGCGATGGACTGGTACGCCATGGACCGCGAAGCCGAGCGGGCCCTGAACGCGGGCAAGTACGAGCGGTCGGTCGCGATCTACGGCGCAATGGCCGAACGGGCGACCGCCGAGACCGGCGACGAGAAGATCAAGCAGGCCCACCTGGGCAAGGCCCTCCAGGGGCTCGGCCAGGCGTGCGTGCTCTGGGCTCAGAATCTCTCGGCCGCCGACAAGCCCAAGAGCCAGCAAACCTACCTGCTGGCCGTCGGGGCGTTCAACCGACTGCTCTCCGAGGTCAAGGACTACTCCCAGCGCACGGAGGTGCTGCGGTTCCTGGTCAACGCCCTGGAGAACATGGACGACAAGTACACCGACGCCCAGCGGCTGGACAATCTCGTCGATGTGCTGAAACTCTACGCGGAGGTCGCCTCCGGCGACGAACTGGAGCAGTCGCGGCTGTGGCTCGGGCTGGCGCAGTTCAGGAAGGCCGAGAACCTCGCGAGCAAGCTCAAGACCGAGGGCAAGCCGACGGACGACGCGGCCCCTCTCTATCGCGAGGCGGCCACGACGTTCGGCCAGATGGCCGGCAAGGGACGCTACGGCTACGAGGCGTCCGAGCAGCAGGCCTGGTCGATCCTGAAGCTCTACATGGCCCGGACGAGCAGCCGCGGCCTCGACCCCAGCCAGGCCCTGGGCGACCTTCAGAAGCTGGCGGATTTCGCCGACATCGCCGACCGCCGCGCCGCCGACCTGCGCCAGCAGGCCGAGTCGGCCTCGGGCGCCGAGAAGCAGAAGCTGCTCACCGAAGCCGACCGCGTCCACAGCCTGGGCCCCGACTTCAAGCTCGAGGCCGGGCGGCTCTACTACGATGCGATCCAGGACGTGAACCGCGCTATCGGGGCGTTGTCCGCGGTCCGCAAGGATGAGTCGGTCAAGCCCGAGGTCCGCACCCGGGCCGAGCGATACGAGGTGAAGGTCCTGCTGGCGGCCGGCCGCGTCAATGAGGCCATGCCGCGTCTGCTGGCGCTGACCGACTCGGGGGCCGACAACCTTCGCGGCGAGATCATGCTCGCCCTGCCCAAGATCGAGGACGAGTACAAGAAGCTCCGCGAGCAGGAGGCCCCCGAGGAGAAGACCCGCCCGGTGGCCGACCTGGCCCACAAGCTGGCCCGGGCGGTTGTCAAGGAAGCCGACGCCTACATGGCCGGCAATCCCGACAAGCCCATGCCGCCGGAGGAGACGACCGCCTACCGCGTCCACCTGGCCCGCACCTACAACTGGCTCGGCCAGTACGAGGAGGCGAGCAAGCTGCTTGCTCCGCTCTATGTGCCGCCGCCCAACACGGCGCCTGGCCAGAGTGTCGAGGGCAACTTCACGCAGGATCCCAACTTCCTCATCGAGTTGGCCGACGCCTGGTTCCACCTCGGCCAGTCGGGCAAGGCCGTCGCCCTCTACAACCAGGTCGCCCAGACCATGCGTCCCAATTTCATCTACAACGAGCTCTGGTGGCGCGGCGAGATCGGCGTGTGCGAGGGCAACCTGCGGCAGGGCAAGTTCATCCGCGAGAGCCTGACATCGCTGGAATATCACCGCCAGAAGTCGGACCAGCTACAGAAGGACCCGCCCCAGCCGCCGGACGGATCGGCCCCGCGCTCCGACTACGCACTGCCGGCGTGGCTGATTCCGCGATACAACAAGGTCCGCAGCGAGCTGATGGCCGCTGCCGCCAACGCGCCGACGACCTCGGGACCGGCCGCCGAGGAGGACCTGGAGGACGTGGCGTCCGGCCCGCAGGGCATGAGCCAGGGCAGCCAGTTCGGCACGATCCTGTTGTTCGGCGGCGGGGCGTTCGTCGTGCTGGTGGGCGCATACTTCGTGATGCTGGCCCGGGCCAAGCGCGCCCGCACACAGCGGCAATCCTGACGCCGTCCCAACCCGACGACGCACCTTCGCTGGACGGCCGGACCCGGCGCGGCTACACTGACGGGTCTGTCTGACCATGAGCCACGACCTCGCCGACAAGACGCTGTTCCTGGAGACCTTCGGCTGCCAGATGAACATCCTGGACAGCGAACTGGTCCTCGGCCAGCTTGCGCGCCTGGGCTACCGCCGCACCGCCGACCGCGACGGTGCGGACCTGGTCCTGTTCAACACATGCTCCGTCCGCGACCACGCCGAGCAGAAAGTCTACAGCCGCCTGGGCGAACTTCGGCCGATCAAGACCGCCCGGCCTGACATGATCCTTGGCGTCATCGGCTGCCAGGCCCAGCGCGAAGGAGAGAACCTGGCCCGCCGATTCCCGCACGTGGACCTTCTCTGCTCGCCCGGCGAACTGGACCGCCTGCCCGAACTGATCGCCGCCGTCGCCAGCACGCGCGAGCGGGCGTTCGCTTTGCACGGCCTCCAGAGCCGGCGCAGCTCAACGCTCGACCGCGCCCGCGAGCACGACGCCCTGGAGGCGCTGGACCTGTCGCGTTCCTTCTCCCCCGACGCCAGCCCGATCCAGGCGTACGTCCGCGTGCAGCGCGGGTGCGACAAGTTCTGCACCTACTGCGTCGTGCCGACTGTCCGCGGCAAGGAGCGCAGTCGCCGTCCCGAGCACATTGTCGCCGAGGCCCAGATGCTCGCCCGCGCCGGCTGCCGCGAGGTCACGCTGATCGGCCAGACCGTGAACAGCTACGTGCAGGTCGATGAGGCCGGCACGACCGTCACGTTCGCACGGCTGCTGGAGCGCGTCGCGGCCGTCCCGGGCCTGGTCCGCGTGCGGTTTGTCACCAGCTACCCAGGCGACTTCGACGAGGACATCCTGCGAGTGATGGCCGACGTGCCCAACGTCTGCCCCTTCCTGCATATCCCGGCCCAGTCCGGCAGCGACCGCGTCCTGCGGGCGATGAGGCGGCAGTACACGGCCGCCGACTACTATCGGCTGATCGACCGCGCCCGCGAGATCGTCTCGGACGTCTCCATCGTCGGCGATTTCATCGTGGGCTTCCCCGGCGAGAGCGACGCGGACTTCGCCGCCAGCGTCGAGATGGTCCGCCGCGTGCGCTACAAGAACAGCTACATCTTCAAGTATTCCGCGAGGCCGGGCACGGCCGCGTTCCGCAACCAGCCCGATGACGTTCCCGAGCCGGTCAAGCGCGAACGCAACCGCATTCTGCTCGACGAGCAGGAGGCCGTCTGCCAGCAGCTCAACCGCGAACTGCTCGGCATGACCGTGCAGGTGCTGGTGGAAGGTCCGAGCAAGCTGGCTGCCGACGGCAGCACGGCCGTGGCCCGCGGCCAGTTGGCCGGCCGAACGCAGGCCGACCGGATCGTCGTCTTCGACCCGCCGCCGGGCGCGGAGCCGGCGTCCCTGGTCGGCAGCCTGTGTGAGGTCCGCGTCCGAGAGATCAACCCCTACAGCGTCGTGGGCGAACTGGTCGCCGTCGCCGCGCCGCTTTCAGCCCCACGTCCGGCGGTGACGCCGCTGGGCTACAAGGGCCTCACCGTCCTGCGCTGAGCTGTCCCGCAACGCCTCCGGGGGAAATGAAAAGGCCCGATCCCGCAAGGGGACCGGGCCGGTGCGTCTGCATCGTCAAGGGGTCAGGCGGCGTCGGGCTTCTTCCACAGGCCGCCGAACAGCACGAACGCCAGCGTCAGCGCCGCGGCTGCCAGGCCCAGCAGCACCTTCTTCGTGCGGGGCTTGCAGAGCTGCTCGAACAGGTCGGTCTGGGCCAGGCCGGTCAGGGGGCCGGCCTGGTCGCAGTCGCCGCTGAGCTTGAGGCTTCGATCCAGTTGGCCGCCTTCCGCGGCAGCGGCCTGTTCCTGTTCGGCCTCGTCGGGCGCCGGCAACAGCGGAACGGGCTGGCCCGTGCGAGGCTGATAGTTCAGCCTCTCCTGGGCCAGTTGGCGGAGCACCTGCGGATCGCGCTGGCGATGCTGCTGCACGGCGTGGTCGAGGTCCTCGGCTTCGCGGGCCACGGTAATGTTGGCGTGCCGCAGGTCGACCTCGCTGGCGTGCAGCTCGCGATTCTCCCGGATGAGCGGCGCCAGGACCGGCGGCGCGAACAGGGCGAACGCCAAGAGCGTCAGCAGCCAAAAGCCTACCGCGTTGACGATTCGGGAGAGCATCCTTGCCTTCCGCGATCTTACTTGCGCGTCCAGACAGCGGCGCCGAAGCAGGCCTCGTCGCCCAGTTGCTCCTCGATACGCAGGAGCTGGTTGTACTTGGCCACGCGGTCGGTGCGGCAGAGCGAGCCGGTCTTGATCTGCCCGGCGTTGGTGGCGACGGCCACGTCGGCGATCGTCGCGTCCTCGGTCTCTCCGCTGCGGTGGCTGATGACGGCCGTGTAGCCGTTGCGCATCGCCAGTTGCACCGCCGCCAGCGTCTCGCTCAGCGTGCCGATCTGGTTGAGCTTGATGAGGATCGAGTTGGCGATCCCGCCGTCCAGGCCCTGCTGCAGCCGCTTGACGTTGGTCACGAACAGGTCGTCGCCCACGAGCTGGACCTTGTCGCCCAGTTCGTCGGTGAGCAGTTTCCAGCCCTTCCAGTCGTCCTCGGCCAGCCCGTCCTCGATCGAGCGGATCGGGTACTTCCTGCACAGGCCGGCGTAGAACTCGACCATCTCGGCGGCGTCCTTCTGGGGCTTCTTTTCAGCCTCCAGGACGTAGACCTTCTTGGTGCTGTCGTAGAACTCGCTGCTGGCCGGGTCCAGGGCGAGGAAGATGTCCTTGCCCGGCGTGTAGCCGGCCTTCTCGATGGCCTCGACGATCACGTCCAGGGCCTCGGCGTTGCTCTTGAGGTCCGGCGCGAAGCCGCCTTCGTCGCCGACCGCGGTGTTCAGCCCCTTGGACGCCAGCACCTTCTTGAGCGCGTGGAACGTCTCGGCGCCCATCCGCAGCGCCTCGGCAAAGCTCGGCGCGCCGAAGGGCATGATCATGAACTCCTGGAGGTCGACGTTGTTGTCGGCGTGGCTGCCGCCGTTGATGATGTTCATCATCGGCACAGGCAGCACGCGGGCGGCCGAACCGCCGACGTAGCGGTAGAGCGGCAGGCCGCTGCTGGCCGAAGCGGCCTTCGCCACCGCCAGCGAAACCCCCAGGATCGCGTTGGCGCCCAGCTTGCCCTTGTTGGGCGTGCCGTCCAGGTCGATCATCATCTGGTCGATCGTCTCCTGGTCGCGGGCGTCGTAGCCCAGCAGTTCGGGGGCGATGGCCTCGTTGACGTTATCGACGGCCTTGCGGACGCCCTTGCCGCCGTAGCGGTTCTTGCGGGCGCTGTCGCGCAGTTCGACCGCCTCGTGGGCCCCGGTCGAAGCGCCGCTGGGCACCGCCGCCCGGCCGAACGCCCCGTCTTCAAGGACCACGTCCACCTCGATCGTCGGGTTGCCCCGGCTGTCGAGAATCTCACGACCCAGAACGGCTTCGATGGTGCTCATCGGTTCTCCTAGCTGGTACATTATCGGAACATCGGCGGCGAATTCTCCACACTTCACGTTCGGCCCCGGGCTGCCGCCGCCCTGTGGCAAAGCGGGCATCCTAGCAGAACCCGCCCCCGGACGCCACTGGTCAACTGCGACGCGGTGTCGCAGGGCAATCGCAGAGTTCGGGAGACCGGATTAGACGCAGCGCGGATGAGAGGGGCAGAGGTCCGACAGAGTCTTGAATTCCTCGAAAGGAAGAGACCTCTGTCCTCGCCTCTGCACCTCTTCCACTCTGCGTTCATGACCTTGCGTTTGCCCTGGTGCGCCGGCAACCCGCTGTTTCATCCCCGCGCCGAACTGTTATAATGAACCGGATGCTCATCACACGCTACGGACGATGGGAGGTGCTGATCGGGACAGCCGCCTGGCTGGGCTTGTCGGCGCTCTCCTGCCTGTTCATCCCGTTCGGCTGGACGCTCTCCATCCTCTGGTCGCTGCTGTGGTTGTGGCTGGTGGCGTTCTTCCGCAATCCGCCCCGGACGATCCCACGGGGGCCCGGGCTGCTGGTCGCCCCCGCCGACGGGAAGATCACCGACATCACCGAACTGGAAGGGTCGGAGTTCCTGAACTGCCCGGCCGTCCGCATCGGCATCTTCCTGAACGTGTTCAACGTCCACATCAACCGGTCGCCGGCTGCCGGCACGGTCGATTACGTGAACTACAAGCCCGGGCTGAAGGTGAACGCCATGCGGGCCGACGCCGGCGAGGTGAACGAGTCCTGCGCCGTCGGCCTGCGCGACACGGAGGTCGGCTGCCCGCTGCTGGTGCGGCAGATCGCCGGCCTGATCGCCCGGCGGATCGTCTGCGACACGAAGGTCGGCCAGCCGCTGGAGCGCGGGCAGATCTTCGGCATGATCAAGTTCGGCAGCCGCACGGAACTGATCGTCCCAAGGTCCGCCGGCCTGCTGGTCGATGTGATGGTAGGGCAGAAGGTGCGGGCCGGCCGCGATGTGCTGGCCCGCGTGACCGAGGTGATGGCGGCTGACGCGTCCCCCGTCGGCGCGTCGGAGACGGCGTAACCGTTTCGGCTTCGGGCTGCGAGCGGCCCGTTCGCGAATTGACAGAGGCATCTCATGGTCAGCGAGATCAAGGAACCGCGACCCAGCCTGGAGGAGCAGGGGCAGTCGCCTGCGCCGCGCCGCCGCCGGGCCGCCCTGCGCGCCGCCACCGGCAGCGTGCTGCCGACGCTGGCGACGCTGGGCAACCTGGTCTGCGGGTTCGGGGCCATCTATTGTGCCGCCCGCGCCAGCGCCGGGGCCTTCCCACGCGGCTTTACCGACGTGAGCTATTTCACCGTCGCCGGCTGGCTGATCTTCCTGGCGATGGTCTTCGACGCCCTGGACGGCCGACTGGCCCGCATGACCCGCTCGACCAGCGACCTGGGGGCTCAGCTCGACAGCCTGTCCGACGTGGTCAGTTTCGGCGTCGCCCCGGCTATGCTGATGCTGATGCTGATCGCCCACTATCTCAACGCGAACGGCCAGCAGTGGTTCGAGGACAACTGGCTGCTGGGCAGCGACCGGGGCATCCGCATCGCCATCCGCGCGACCTGGGTCATTGCGGCGCTGTTCGCGTGCTGCGCGGCCCTTCGGCTGGCGCGGTTCAACGTCGAGACGACCGAGGACGAGGCGGCCCATCTGTGGTTCAAGGGGCTGCCCAGCCCCGGTGCGGCTGCGGCGCTGGCGTCGCTCGTGCTGCTGATGGAGCAGTACATCGAGTTCGTCGGCAAGGCGGTGCACATCCTGATCTGGGCCCTGCCGGTGGTCGCGTTGTGCGCGGGGCTGATGATGGTCGCCAACGTGCCCTATCCGCACGCGATGACGCACTTCGGCCAGCGGCGCTACCCGTTCGGCAAACTCGTGCTGGCGCTGTTGGCGGCCGCGGCGCTGCTGATCTTCCGCGAGAAGGCCCTGGTCGTCGCCAGCGTCGGCTATGTGCTCAGCGGGCCGCTGCTGGCCTGCTGGCGGCGATACATCCGGCGCGACCAGCGTTCGCCCGACGACCTGGCGGCCGTGCTGGTCGACGAAGATGAGTTGGAATCGCAGTAGCCCCCGGCCCCGGCGGTCAGACGAACACGTCCACGATTACGAACAGCGCCAGTATCACGCTGATCAGCCCGTTCACGGTGAAGAAGGCGACGTTGATCCGCGACAGGTCGTCGGGGCGGACCAGCGACTGCTCGTAGCCCAGCAGCAGCACCGCGACGCCCGCCCCCACGCCGTAGATCCACCCCAAGGCCGGACAGAGCAGGCCCAGCGCGACCAGCAGGCCCGCGGTGACCACGTGGCAGCCCCGGCTGATCAGCAGGGCCGGCTTCACGCCCAGCCGGGCGGGGATGGCGTGCAGCCCCTCGCGGCGGTCCACCTCCAGGTCCTGGCAGGCGTAGAGTATGTCAAAGCCCGCGGTCCACGCCGTCACCGCGAGCATCAGCACGATGGCGGGCAGGTCGAACGACGCCGGATCGGTCGCAACCCACGCCCCGACGGGCGCCAGCCCCAGCGACAGGCCCAGCCAGAAATGCGAGAGGATCGTGAAGTGCTTGGCCAGCGGGTAGCCGCAGAGCACGACCATGGCCACCGCCGCCAGGACCAGTGGCCAGGGGTTGCCGTAGACGGCCAGGAATGTCAGGCAGGCCGCCAGGAAGAGCGCGGCGTTGCAGGCCAGGAACAGCCAGGCCGCCCGGCGCGAGACCTGCCCGGTGACCATCGGCCGATTGCACGTGCGCGGGTTGCGGGCGTCCAGACGAAGGTCCATGATGCGGTTGGCGGTCATGGCCGACGACCGGGCGGTGACCATGCAGACCAGGATCAGCCCGATGACGCCGGCCGGCGGGATCGGGTGATGCGGGTCCGCCGCGGCGGCAGCCAGGAACATGCCGATCAGCGCGAACGGCAGCGCGAAGATGGTGTGCGCGAACTTGATGTTCTCAAGCAGGGCGCGGAACAGCGGCGTGTGTCGTGCCGGTGCGGTCAAGGCTGATACCGTGTCCCCAGACCATGCGCGACCCCCAGCAGGTCCAGCACCTTGCCGACGACGAAATCCACCAGGTCGCTGACGCGGGTCGGCTTGAGGTAAAAGCCCGGGCAGGCCGGGCAGAGGATCGCCCCGGCCTGCGAGAGCCGGTGCATGTTCTCGATCTCGATGGGCGACAGCGGCGTCTCGCGCGGCACGAGCACCAGTCGGCGGCGCTCCTTGAGCGTCACTTGCGCCGCCCGCGTGATCAGGTTGTCGCCCAGGCCGCCCGCGACGGCCGCCAGCGTGTTGCTCGAACAGGGGCAGATGACCATGCCGTCGGTGAGGAACGATCCGCTGGCGATGGCGGCGCCGATGTCCTGACAGGGGTGAATGATCAGCCGGCTCGCGTCGCACCCCGGCGCCAGGGCGGCGGGGGAGGCCTCGGCGACGCCGGCCTCCTCGGCCAGCAGCCGCCTGCCGGGCGCGGAGATGACCAGGTGCACCTCGACGCCTGCGCCCAGCAGCAGTTGCAGCAGACGCGTGGCGTAAGGGGCGCCGGACGCGCCGGTGATGGCCATGACGATCCGTCGGCTCAAGAGATTCCTCCTGACCCCGGCGGGCAGCCGGGCGCGGGTATTATACCGGCTGACCGCAGGCGTTGAAACGGCGGGGCTCGGGGTCGATGGGGGAGGGACGCTTACGGCTGCGTCGTCGGCGCCGGTTGCAGGGCCCGGCCGGGCTCGGGCAGGGCCCGCCTGGCGTCCTCGGCGAAGGGCGTGCCGGATTCCAGCAGGCTCTCCCAGAGCTGCTTGGCCCTTCGGCGGTCAGCGACATCCTTGCTGCGTGACAGCAGCCTGGCCAGGTCGGCCGTCGCCTCGCAGCGGGCGTCGTCGCCGGTGTTGGCGTCGCGGATCAGGGCGCCCAGTTCGATGGCCCGGGCTTCATCCGTGCCGGCCAGCATGCACCGGCGCTCGCGGAGGTTGTCGGCCAGCCTGCCGTTGTTGTACTTATCGACCAGGGCCCGCAGCAGCGAGGGATAGTCCATGTGCGCCCGGCTGTCCAGCGGGTCCAGTGCGAACAACTCGGCCAGGGGCCGTCCGTCGGCTGCGTCGGTCTGCGGCGACCAGTTGCTCTCGATCAGCCAGATCCACTGGGCCAGCGGCTCGACGGCCTCGCGGATGAGGTCCGGGGTCACGGGGTCGCGCGGCTGGATGTTGAAGATGCTCAGCAGGCCTTCTTCGTGCTGCTCGGCCTGCGGCGCCTGGCGGGCCAGGTACTCGTTGCCCAGCGCCCGGGCGTCCTTGAGCAGTTGCAGGCCCTCCTCGATCTTGCCGGTGGCGACGAGGTATTGGCCCAGCTTGGCCCGCGCGACGATCGCCAGCGGATCGTCCATGTCCTCCACCAGCAGGTCGCGCCACACGGCCGAGCCCTGTGGCGACACGATGTCGTCGTAATAGCTGACCTGTTTCCTGAGGCTGACGGCCATCAGGTCCGCGCGCATGTCCCACGCCCGGGCCAGCAGGAACCGCACGTAGGGGCAATACCGGCTGCGCGGGAACTGCCTGAGGAATGCTTCGCACGCGCCGGTCACGGCGGCACGCGACCGGCCGAGTTCCTCGAGGACCTTGCCCTTTATCTCGATGTCCGCCAGTCCGACGCCGCCGTCTCCATCGCCGTCTTCCTTCTTCCACTCGGCGGCCGCCTTGGCGGCGACGGCCTTGACCGATCCGCCGCAGAAGTCCGTCGGGCTGGCCAGGCCGTGATCGCGGTCCAGCAGGCGGAACGCCAGTTCGTCCATCCCCACGCCGTAGTAGAAGGTCCCCACGGCCAGCCCCACCAGCGACGCCAGGCAGAGCACCCCCAGTCCGCTGCGATAGCGCAGCAGCCGGGCGGCGAGCCAGAAGACCATCATCGCGACCGCCGACGTCGTGACGGCGGCCACCCAGGGGAAGTGCAGGAAGACCACCTCGATCGGCTTGACCGAGAGCGTCTCGGTATGGCTGACCGAGACCCACATCGCCGCCGACGGCAGGACCAGGGCGATCAGCCCCTTGACGAAACGGTTGGTCAGCGGGATCGCGCGGGTGTTGGCCAGCAGCGCCGCGCCCAGCAGCGCCGCGCCCAGCAGCGGCAGGTGGGCCAGGGCGGCCGTCGCCAGGACGAACAGGAGGCTCCAGCCCACGCCGTAGAACTGCGAGATGATGATGACGCCGGTGACCAGCGCCGCCAGCAGCAGGGCGATGACCGCGGCATACAGCGGAACCTGGAAGATGCTGACCGGCTTGAGCAGCAGCGCCCCTAACGGCTGTCGGCCGGCTGCCTTGAACATGTCGATGACGAAATACTCGCCCGTCGTCAGCCGCGAGAACAGCAGGCACCCGCAGATGTATACGCCCAGCGCCAGCAGCAGGAAGAGCATGGCCACGCCGTGCGGGTTGCGGTCCCAGGCTCGCGGCGGCTGGGGCCAGGCAGGCTTGGGGCGGGCGGCCCGCGGGCGCTGCGGACGCACGTCCGGGCCGCTGTCGGAGGCCAAGTTGTCGCCGGGCGATGGTTCCATGCGTCAACCCCGCGTTTCGGGCCGGGGCGGTTTGCGTCCGATCGTCACCACGGCCACGCCGCAGGTGAGCGGAGCCTGCACGATGTCGCACAGGCCGACCATCTTCAGCATATCGACTATCTGCCCGGGTTGGAAAAATGTTTCCACCGATCGCGGCAGGTAGGCGTAGGCGCCGCGATCGCCGCTGATCAGCCCGCCCAGCACCGGCAGCACGCGGTTGAAGTAGAGGCGGTAGCCCGACCGCATCAGCCGCCGTCGTGGCATCGCGAACTCCAGCACGACCGCCCGCCCGCCGGGGGCGAGCACGCGGGCGAACTCCGCCAGCCCCGCCGCCGGGTCCGACAGGTTCCGCACGCCGAACGCGCAGCTTACCAGGTCGAAGCTCTCCTCGTCGAACGGCAGGTTCATCGCGTCGCCCAGCATCAGCTCCAGCCGGCGGCGTCGCGACGCCTGGCGGGCGTCGGCCATGCGGATCATCCCGGCCGAGAAATCCAGCCCGACCACGCGCCCCAGCGCCGGCTGGGCGGCGAGGAACGCGTCGGCCAGTTCGCCCGGCCCGCAGCAGCAGTCCAGCAGCCGCTCGCCCGGATGCGGGTCCGCCAGCCGGACCGCCCGGCGCCGCCAGTGGGCATCGCGGCCGAAGCTGATGATCGAGTTGACGCGCGTGTAGGTGCGGGCGATGCGGTCGAACATCGCGCGGACGCGGCGGGCCTTGTCCGGCCAGGCGTGCGGGTCGTCAAGATCGGGCCGCGGGTGGTTCATGGGAAGAGGTTGCCGCGAAGGCGCAAAGAGCGCAAAGAAGATAATTCCTTCAAGATAAGACCGGGGCTGCTTCGACGCGGCCGACTTCTGTTTCTCTCTTCGCGTCCTTTGCGTCTTTGCGGTGAATCATCCGATATCGTTCAGGCCCAATTCGGTCCAGCGTTCCACCACACGCCGTTTCACGACGTCGCTCATCACGATCGGGTCGGGCCACTCGCGGACGACGCCCTCGCCGGGCAGCTTGCGCGTTGCGTCGATGCCCATCTTGCTGCCGGCCCCGACGTAGGGCGAGGCGTGGTCCAGCACGTCCACGGGCCCGTCCACGATGACTGTGTCGCGGCGGGCGTCCACGTTGGCCCCGACGTGGAACAGGACCGCGTCGGTGTCCTGCACGTCAACGTCCTCGTCCACGACGACGATCAGCTTGCTGAACATCATCTGTCCCAGGCCCCAGATCGCGTGCATCACCTTGCGGGCCTGGAAGGGGTAGCGCTTGGCGATGCGGACGAAGACGCAGTTGTGGAACACGCCGAACTCGGGCAGGCAGTAGTCGATCACCTCGGGGATGAACGTCCGCACCAGCGGCAGGAACATCCGCTCGGTCGCCTTGCCCATGCAGGTGTCTTCCTGCGGCGGTCGGCCGACAATGATCGTCTGGTAGATCGGGTCGCGGCGGTGCGTGATCGCGGTCACGTGGAAAACGGGGTAGTCGTCCGCGAGGCTGTAGAAGCCGGTGTGATCGCCGAAGGGGCCTTCTCGCCGCAGCGGCTCAGCCGGGTCCACGTAGCCCTCCAGCACGATCTCCGCGGTCGCGGGAACCTCGATGTCGATGGTGTGCCCCTTGACCAGGTCGATGCCCTTGCCGCGGAGGAAGCCGGCGAAGAAGGCCTCGTCCATGCCGGGGGGGAGGGGGGCGCTGGCGGCGTAACTGACGACCGGGTCGGCGCCGACCACCGCGGCCAGGGGCATGCGCTCGCCCCGCCTGCGATACTTTGCGAAGTGGGCCGCCCCGTCGTGGTGAACCTGCCAGTGCATGCCGGTCGTGTTGCGGTCGTAGACCTGCATGCGGTAGAGCCCGATGTTGCGGTCGCCCGTCTCCGGGTCCCGTGTGAAAATCAGCGGGAAGGTGATATAGCGTCCGCCGTCGCCGGGCCAGCAGGTCAGCGCGGGCAGCCGGTTCAGGTCCACCGCGTCGCCCTCGATGACGACCTCCTGGCAGACGCCCTTGCGCACGACCGACGGCGAGAAGCCGGCCATCTTCGCCAGCGCCGGCAGCTTGCGGATCTTCTCGATGAAGCCCTCGGGGATCTCGGGCTTGACCAGCTCGGCGATGCGGGCCGCCTGCTCGGCGAAGTCGCCCACACCCAGCGCCATGGCCATCCGCTCGACGCTGCCGAACGCGTTGATGAGCACGGGCATGTCGCAGCCGGTCACCTTCTCGAACAGCAGCGCGGGCCCGGCCGCCTTGGTGACGCGGTCGGTGATTTCGGTGATCTCCAGGTCGCGTGAGACCGGCGCCGCCACCCGCTTCAGCAGGCCGTGCGCTTCGAGGTCGCCAATGAATTCCCGCAGGTCGCGATAGGCCACGATGGTCCTCTCTTGCAGTGCCCCGAATGCCGCGCGGGCCGGCGACCCCTATCGCTTCCAGCGATAGGCCCAGGTGTGCCGGCCGGCGATGAAGATGTACACGTTGTCCACCGGGCTGTAGACCAGGCAGTGGAAAGTCATCGTGCCCGGCTGGCCGCCCTTGATCTCCTGCGAGGTCCAGGTCTTCGCCGCCGGGTCGAAGACATAGAAACGGTTCTGGAGCACCCCGCCGCCGATCACGCTGTTGTGCGAATCGCAGGCGAAGGCGCATTCGCTCGGGGGACATTCGCCGGAGACCTCCACGTTGGCGATCTTCGACTTGCTGAAGTCCTTGCGGTCCAGTTCCAGGGCGCAGACCTTCTTGCTGGACGGGATGCCGTACATCCGGCCGTCCGGCGGGAAGTAGACCAGCGTGCCGGAGTAGCTGGACACCTTGTACTTGTCCATGATGTCGTGAAGGATGGCCTTGCTTTCGCCCGTGTCCGGATCGAACAGGAAGACCTTCTGTCCGGCAACGCCGACGACCTTCTTTGAGACCGGGTCGTACTCGGCCGTCGCGCCGTATCCGCCGAAGGGAATCCTCGGCAGCATCTTCCACTTGCCGGAGGTGAAGTCATACGCCCCGCCGGCGCCGCCGATGTAACCGAACCCCGGGGCCGCTCCCGACGGGCCCGTGCCGTCGCGCAGCAGGAGCAGTTCCGCCCGGTCGTCGGGCACTACCAGCAGGTCGTAGGTGTGTCGGCCGACCGGGCGCGGGTAGTTTCCCGCGCCGCCGGCCTTCCAGAAGCCGCGGTCCATGTTCTCCTTGGTGTAGAACCTGGCCGGCGTCGGCGTGTAGAGCGACTTCCAGGTCAGGTCCTTGAAGTCGAACGCGTAGATCGCGTCGGTCCAGGTCGTCGCGTGCCCGCCGCCGAACAGCAGGATGCGGTTATTGTGCGGGTCGTAGACCATCCCGCTGTAGTCGGTCGGCGCCCCGCCGCCGCCTTCGCCCGCGGGCTTCTCCCACGTGAACGGGCCGAGGTCGATGACGGTGTTGTCGGCCAGGTTGGCCAGTTTGGGATTCGGCGTGAAGGCCGGCTTGGCCGCCTGGCCGTCGGGCGCGGTAGTCGGTTCGGCGGCCTGGAGGTTGGCCGACAGAATGCAAAGCAGCGTCACGGTCCACAAGCGGGTCATCGCGAGCCTCCTTCTGAGTCGTCAGCCGCCGGGCCGGGTCGGCCTACATGTGCTTGGCCGCGATGTGGCCGGGAGCAGCCGCCGTGGCGTCAGCCATCACGTCGATCAGCTCGTATTCGCGGCTGCCCAGGCCGAGCTTCTCGCCGAACTCGGTGAGCAGGTAGGGATTCTTCAGCGGCCCGTGGAGAACCTGGAACGGATGGCCCGCGCCGGGCTGAGGCTCCATTTCGTCCGGGACGTTGGCGACGATCAGCTCGCACTCGGCCACCTTGTCCAGCATCGCCTGCTCGGTCGCGACGATGTCGTCACCGCCGAACACGCCGATGTCCGGAAGGATGGCCGGGCCGGTGAAACCGAAACAGTCGCAGACCGGCGTGAGCAGGTTGGCCAGCGAGATGAACGCGGCCTGCCCGTCGCCGAAGTGCTCCAGCACCAGGCCGGCGCTGATGGCCTCGGCCTCGATGAACGCGGAGAAGTTGGCGGCGTCGATCCTGAGCGAGCCGGGCGGAGCGACCTTGAGGCAGCGGCGGCACTGGTTGCAGGGGTCGAAATGAAGGTGCAGTCTGCCGGCGTCCTTCTCGTCGCGGACCAGGGCCTTGTGCGGGCAACTGTCGATGATCCGCTGGAGCGTGTCGCCGTTGGTCGTGACCTTCTCGGGGAAAAAGTAAGGGTCGAAGTGCTGCGTGTCGTGGATCGCACCGCGGGTCGGGCCGGCCATCCCGCCCAGGGCCAGGTTCTTGAACAACGCGCCGAAGCCGCAACTCGGGTGGCCCTTCACGTGGGCGAAGTTGATCAGGAAGTCCGCCTCGATCAGCGTGCCGCCGAGTTGCCAGTCGGTGATGTTCTTGAACGGGCGGCGGACGACCTTCACATGCTTGTCGGTCGGGCCGGCGGTCGGGTAGATCGGGCAGCCGATCGTCTCGGTCGTGTAGCCGCGCAGCGGCGACGTGCGGCAGGCGCCGGCGGTGTCGGTGACGAACGGCTTGCCGCCGCCCTCGACGACGGCCTGGACGACCTTGCGCACGAACACCGGATGGATCGTCGAGTAACCGATGTTGCCGCCCAGGTGCATCTTGATCGCGACGGTCTTCTTGCCGACGCGCTCGCGGATCTTCAGCCGCTCCAGGATCCGATCGAGCTTGGCCGGCAGCGTTTCCGCCGCCGCCAGCTTGCGCTGCTTGGCGCTTCCGAAGAATACGGTGCTGCTCATCGCTACTCCTTTCACTTCACGGGCGCGGCATTGCCGGCGCCCAGGTGCGACCAGTCCAGGACCGCGCCGGTGTTGGCGCTGGTGGCCATCGCGGCGTACTTGGAGAGGAACCCGCTCTGCGCCTCCGGCCGCGGCGTGGGCGGATGCCACTCCGCCCGCCGACGGGCCAGCTCGGCCTCGCTCAGGTCCACGGTCAGCGACTCGTTGGGGATGTCCACGGTGATGCGGTCGCCGTCGCGCAGCAGGCCGATCGCGCCGCCCATCGCGGCCTCGGGGCTGACGTGGCCGACGCACGCGCCGAACGTGCCGCCGCTGAACCGCCCGTCGGTGACCAGAGCGACCGACTCGCCCAGGCCCAGGCCCATGATGTAGCTGGTGGGGCTGAGCATCTCCTGCATGCCCGGCCCGCCGCGCGGGCCCTCGTAACGAATGACCACGACGTCGCCGGGCTTGACGCGGCCGGCCAGGATGCCCTTGCAGGCGTCCTCCTGGCTCTCGAAGATCACCGCGGGGCCCGTGTGGGTCATCATCTTCTCGGACACGCCGGCTGTCTTGACCACCGCGCCGTCGGTCGCAAGGTTGCCGTAGAGGATCGTCAGCCCGCCGCGCGGGCTGTAGGCGTTGTCCGGGCGGCGGATGACCTCGCCGTCGCCGCGGTGGCCGACGTCGGCGATGTTCCGGCCGATCGTCCGCCCGGTCACGGTCAGGCAGTCGGTGTTGAGCAGGCCGAGGTCGGCCAGCTCAGCCAGGATCGCGTGGATGCCGCCGGCGCGGTCCACGTCCTCGACGTGGTAGCGGCTGGAGGGGGCGACCTTGCAGAGCGTCGGCGTGCGGCGCGATATTTCGTTCATGCGGGCCAGCGTGTAATCGACGCCCGCCTCGCGGGCGACCGCCAGCGTGTGCAGGATCGTGTTGGTCGAGCCGCCCATTGCGACGTCCAGGGCGATCGCGTTGTCCAGCGCGTCGAAGGTGACGATGTCGCGCGGCTTGATGTCCTTCTCGATCAGGGTCAGAACCTGTGCGGCCGCCCGCTTGAACAGCTCGACGCGGGCCGGGTTGAAGTTCTCGCGCGTGCCGGCCAGGATCGTGCCGTTGCCCGACAGGGCCAGGCCCAGTGCCTCGTTCAGGCAGTTCATGCTGTTGGCGGTGAACATGCCGCTGCACGAGCCGCAGGTCGGGCAGCCGGTGTTCTCCAGCTCGGTCAGCTCGTCCTGGCTGATCTTGCCCTGCTTGAATTCCGCGACGCCCTTGAAGACGCTGATGAGATCGACGGCTTCGCCGGCGCGGGTTCGGCCGGCCGCCATCGGCCCGCCGCTGACGAAGATGGCGGGCACGTTCACGCGCAGGGCGCCCATCATCATCCCGGGCACGATCTTGTCGCAGTTGGGGATGCAGACCAGCCCGTCGAAGCAGTGGGCCCGCACCATCGTCTCGACGCTGTCGGCGATCAGCTCGCGGCTGGGCAGCGAGTATTTCATGCCGACGTGGCCCATCGCGATGCCGTCGTCCACGCCGATGGTGTTGAACTCGAACGGCACGCCGCCAGCGGCGCGGATCGCGGCCTTGACGATCTCGCCCACCTTGTTCAGGTGGACGTGGCCGGGGATGATCTCGACAAAGCTGTTGCAGACGCCGATGAACGGCTTGCCCATGTCCGCGTCGGTGACGCCGGCGGCCTTGAGCAGCGAGCGGTGCGGCGCCCGCTCGAATCCCTTCTTGATCGCATCTGATCGCATGGCAGCCTCCACAGGCACGTGACGGAGCCCTGTCGATCCGTTATTGTAAGAGGCCGTTGCGGGTCAGACAATCGCCACTTCCACCGGCCGGGAGAATCGAACATGGCGGCACGCAGGATCGCGATCTTCGGGGCGTCGGGCATGATCGGCAGCGAGGTGGCCCGGGCGCTGGTCGCCGACGGCCACGAGGTGACGGCCCTCCGACACAGCCGACCCGTGCCCGAAGGATGCCGCATCGTCGAGGGCAGCGTCAGCGACTTCGACGCCGTGCAGCGGACCCTCGGCGACAGCGACATCGTCTGCCAGCTCGCGACGACCAAGAACGACCGCGACACGTTCATCGACGTGGCCGTGCGCGGCACGTTCCACATCCTGGACGCGATCGTGAAGCGCGGCGGCTGCGAACAGCTCATTCTCGCCGGCGCCGACGCGTCGGTCGGCATCTGGTACTACCGTCACATGGGCCCGCTCACCGAGGACGCGCCGCTGCGCGCCTATCCCGGCTACTACCCGCTGAGCAAGGTGCTCGAGGAGACGCTGGTCACGCAATACGACTTCCAGCACGGCATCCCCTACACGATCCTGCGCATGGGGTTCGTCCGCTACCCGATGGACGTGCTCAAGTTCTTCCTGGCCGGCCAGGTGAAAGGCCGCACCTGGAAGAACATGTTCCGCGGCGCGATGTCGCCGGAACTCCAGAAGCGCGCCGACGGCGAAGGGCAGGGCTTCGCGCTGGTAGGCATCGACCAGTCCTCCGGCCTGCCGATCCGCCGCACGTTCGTCAGCTATCGCGACGTGGTGCAGGCCTGGCGGCTGGCGCTGGGCAACCCGCTGGCGACGCGGCAGGTCTTCAACTGCGTGCACCCCTCCTGCGACATGGCGGCGGTCGGGCGGTTACTCTCCGAGCGGCTGGGCGTCCCGGCCGAGCGCGTCCCGCTGGACGCCCACAGCTACGACATGGACACCACGAAGTTGCGGACCGTGCTGGGCTGGCGGCCGCAGGACGACACGTTCTCGATGCTCGAATCGGCCATCGCGGAACTGGGCGGCTGAGGGGGAGCCTACTCCGGCAGTCGGGCCAGGGCGGCCAGGTCAAACGCCGCGGCCGTGTTGCGCAGGAGTTGCGTATCGTTCATGCCGGCGGTGAGCGTCACGATGCACCGGCCGGCGAACACGATGAACTGCCGCTGGAGGTTGACGTCGACCTGCACGGCCGGATAGTCCCCGACGAACGCTTCGATGGCCTTGTCGCCCAGCATCGCTTCGCGTCGATCCTTGGCCGACCGCGGGTCCGTCTCGTCATACCGGATAGTGATCGCGAACATCCACGCGGGGTCATCGCCTCTGTAGCAGCGGGTCACCGAAGACGCCTTGCCCTGGTTCAGATCGCGGCTGGCCGTCGGATCGATGGTGCAGTTGGCGACGGTCATCGGCAGGAACCGGCTCAGCCGTTCGGCCGGCACGACGGGCGGTCCGTCGAAGCCGGAATCGGCCGGGCGGGCCGAGTCCTTCTTGTCGCGGCCGCATCCGGCCAGGGCCGCGCCCAGTGACAACAGAATCGCCGCGGACACCGCCAGTCGCGAAGTCGTCATGGCTTTCCCTCGACTGAACAGACATGAGGCTCGCCTGGATTGTAACGCGCGCCGGCGGCGGCCACAACGGGATGTCCGCGGCGGCATTGCCTGCCGGGCCGCCGGCCATTATGCTAACGGTGAAGGAGCGCCACTTGAATCAGCCGGGCATGCAATCGAAGGTCGCGGTGATCGTGGTCGATCACGGCTCGCGGCTGGCCGAAGCCAACCGCATGCTCGACGCCGTCGCCGACAACCTCCGCGCCGCCCGCCCGGGCTCGGCCGTCTACGTCGCCCACATGGAGTTGGCCGAGCCGAGCATCGAGTCGGCCTTCCGCAGCGCCGTCGCCGGCGGGGCCGGGCAGGTCGTCGTGCATCCCTACTTCCTCAGCCCCGGCAAACACAGCCAGCTCGACATCCCGCGGATGGCCGCCCAGGCCGCCGCGAAGTTCCCCGGCGTGTCGCACGTCGTCACCGAGCCCCTGGGCCTGGACGACCTGATGACCCGCCTGGTCTGGAAACGCATCGACCAGTCTCTGGCCCAATCTTCAATGGGAATGCACCATGACCGAGGCTGACCCGATCGAGCCCGACGCCGGCGAAACCTGCCCCCACTGCGGCGCGGACATGCCCGATGACGCCGACCGCTGCCCCCGCTGCGGCCGGTCGGCCGACCAGCCTGTCACGCTCACCCCGCCCAAGCCGCTCTGGGTCAAGGCGCTGGCCTGGGCGATCCTGCTGCTGGCCGTCGCGGGCGTCGTTCTGTGGGCGATCAAGATGATCCGCGGATAGCGGGCGCCCCCGCCCGCGCGCAAGAGAGGCCCGCGCTTGCCGCCGCGGGCCTCGGTGCGTTTTCTGATTTCGGCCTCGTTCACTTCCCGTCGTGCTTGAGCGTGCCTGCCTGAATGCCGGGGCTGGCGGACTTCACGGTCGCCGTCCCGCCGGCCGACTCGATCTTCACCGAACTGCCAACCGATCGGGTCTGCGCCGTCGCGGCCCGGTCGGGCTGCGTCGTGGCCGACGCCTCGTGCAGGTCCTCGACCCACGCGTCGGCGCTGTGGCCCTTGGCGTAGGTGAACCCCTGGTGCGACGCGACCTGCGTATTCTCGACGTAGGCCGACTCCGGCAGCACCTGCCGCGCCTGGCCCATCTCGGGCGAGTAGGGCTCCGGCGCCTGGCAGCCGACGGCCAGCGCGATGGCCGTCAGCGCCGCGATTGCCCAGCCTGTCCGCACGCTGCTGCTCACGCTATTGTCCCTTGCCCAGTCCGAGGTTGAGCACGTAGAGCTTCTGCTGGCTCGCGCTCATGCCGGTGATGGTGATGACTTCGCCGTTGGCGATGGACTTGATGGCCGACTCGTTGATCTTGCAGCCGTTGACGGCCAGCAGGTCGATGTCGGTCGGCTTGTAGCCGTAGGCCTCGACGATGCCGTTGACGACCATTTCCTTGCCGTCGGGCCCGGCCGTCTGGAGCACCAGCCGGCTCCTGACCGACCCGGTGTCGCTCGTCGGACGCATCAGGTCGATGGTCGCCGGCAGGGGATAGGACTGCCCGGCGTACTGGATGGTCGCCGGCTGCGGCGTCTCGAACCGGACGGAAGTGGTGGCCGTCTCGCAGCCGGCCAGCAGGACCAGCAGCCCCAGAGCGGCCGCGGTCGCGACAGACTTGGTCGTCATCGGGCATTCTCCTTGGTTTCAATTTCAGCAGTCGAGCGGAACCCGTTCGGCAGAAGCATAGCACCCCGCGCCAAGCCCGTCCAGCGGCGACCGCGCCGCCTACGGCAGGTCCGTCCCGGCGCGGCCTTCGCGCTCCCACCATCGCCGCCAGCGGGCCGGGTCGGCCCCGATGTTCTGCCCGGTCAGCCCGCGCAGGCAGCGGGCGATCTTGTCCTGAAACTGCCACGGCTCATTGAATATCTTCATCGCGCTCTTGCCGCTGAAGTCGATGTCGAAGCAGGCGATCAACGCCTCGACCGCTGCCTTGGAACGCAGACTGCCCAGGGCGAAGATGGAGCGCAGCACCACGTCGCCGTCGACGTCCTTGCGGGCCGCCTGGAGCAGGGCGGGCACCGCCGACGCGTCGCCTTTGGCCTCCAACGCCTTCGCCGCAGTCCAGCGGCCGCCGGCAGATGCGCTCTCCAGCAGGGCCCGGCAGAGCTCCGCCACCGGCCTCTTGGCCGCTTCCGGAGGCGCTGGCTCATCCGGCAGCGAGCGAAGGCGTTGCAGGGCCTCCGGCACGAACAGGTCACCGGCCGCCTCTCGAATGGTGGGGGCGTCGGAATACCCCCACCCCTCCGGCATCGCGATCACTTTGCGATCATCCGTCAGGGACTGTTTCAGTGCCTCCACGGCCCACTGCGGATGGGGGTCAGTCCGCGCGATAAACATCAGGGCGTCCAGCGTGCTGACGACCATTTCCCTGTCCGTCCGCTTTCGAGCGTGGAGTATGAAGTCGCGGCCGACTGTGCTGCCGGCCCGGGCGGCCAGCACCGCCTCGTAGAGCTTGATCTGATCGTCTTCCTCGGCCGCCATCCGGCGTTCCATTGCCGTCGCTACCTGGGCATCGCGATAACGCTCCAGTTGCGTCGTCATCGACCCGTTGGAGTACCAGACCAGCCGCCTGAACTGCGACTCGTTCCCATACATGTTCCAGCCCATCGGCCTGGCGCGGCTGAACGCCGGCAGGAAGTCCGGCAGGTCCGCCTTGTCCGGCTGCGTCGTGGCGTGCAGTTCGTCCCAGTAGATCGGGTATGGCTGCGAGGAGACCGCGCCCGACCAGCCGTCAGGCCCCGCCGCCCGCGTGACCCGCAGGACGACCCGGAGATACGACGCCTTCATGGCGTCCAGAAAGATATACCCCGGCAGCAGTACCAGTTCGCTCTTCCCGGCCGGCAACTCGACCGATGGTTTGTTGACGAACAGGCCAAGGTCCTCGTTGCCGAGAAAGCTGGTCCAGTTGGCGGGCTCCTCGACGTTTGCGGTCGTGGGGGCCGGACGATCCCACGACGCGCGATGCCAGTCGCCCGGCCCGTCCAGGTAAAGCTCGAACAGATCGGCCGCATCGGAGTAGGGCGGGTTCCCGCCCGGCACGCGAACGGCCTCGTTGGAACGGTTCGTGACCCGGACGAACACGACGTCGAGGGAGGTCGATCTAAGGTGGACGCCTTCGACCTGCAATTCCAGGGCGCCGGGCGCCGGCCGGTCGCAACCGGCACAGAGGATCAGCCAGCCGACGATCGCCAGCACCCACGCGAAAGCGGACAAGGCTTTGCCTGACATGAGAACCTCCCCGCAGCCGGCGACGGTTGTTGGCTGCGTGGTGATCGGGTCGGACTTCCGGACGTTGGGCACGGGAACCCCCGTTCAGTTTCAGCGTAACGCGCGCCGCGCAGGACGGCAAGATGCGCGGGCCCTCCGTATATAGGGTCGCGGCCGGGGGAAAATGGGACTTACGGAAGCCGCGTAAACCGGGCCGATTCCGGCCGGCGGCCCATCCGTCGGCCCGGCCGGCGGTTCGGCCGGCGAAAAATTTTCGGAATTTTGGACGGATTTTCGCAGGGGGGTGACGCCAGGGACCGCCAGGGCAAGGACGCGGGCGCCTGGCGGGCATGACGCGGGAACTTCACGTCGATCATTGCTCATTGCACATCGAGCAGGGCCGGTGTTCCGGCAGCGACCAATCTCGAAGGTGAAATGTGAAATGACCCATGACCGATCTCGCCGGTCGCTCGCCCCGTGGCCTGCCGGATGAATGTGCGGTGCGATTCTCGCCGGGGTCACTGGCCCGGCGGCGGGGCGAGGCGGACGCCGAAGTGCGTGTAGGTCGGCCGCTCCTGGCCGTGGTTGTCGCTGGGGGTGTTCGCGATGCCGCCCAGCGCGGCCAGGTAGATGCACGACGAGCCCCCTTCGTCGCACAGCATGCCGTCGTGAGCGCCGAAGGCCGCCATCAGCCGCCCGACCTCCGCACGCGTCAGGCCGATGCTGTGCCCGGGCTGGCGGCCGTCGGCGACCAGCAGGTAGAGCCGGCGGCCTTCGCGGTCGATGCCCATGGTCGTCCGCGGCTGGCGGTTGCGCGAGTCGGCGGTGATGACCTGGCCGCCAACAATCGCGTCGATCCGCCCCCAGATGCAGTTGAACTTCTCCGGCGTGACCTCGCGATCGACGACGGCGGCCGGCGAGTAGGTCGCGCGGTTCTCGCGGCTGAACGCGAGGAACGGACGCTTGTCGCTGTCCTGGAGCAGGATCGGCTTGCCGCGGTCGATCAGGTTGCCGATCCACTCGCCGAAGCCGCTGTTGGCGTCGGGCGATCGGCCGGCTTCGCCGTTGATCGCGACCGAGCAGCCGTTGTCGCGAGCGAACCGCGAGGTCAGGCTCTTGCGATCGACGTTCGTGCCCAGGCAGATCTCCAGGCCCGGGTGGGCCAGGTCGATGACCGCCAGCCAGCACTTGACCAGCGGGTCGGCCAGGCGAATCTGCACGACGTCGGTCGCGTCGTCGCAGGCGGTCGGCAGCACCTGCGCGGAACCGAACTGTCGCTCGATGTCCGCGCGGGCAGCCGGCAGGTCGAACAGCCAGGCCTGGCGGCTGGCGCCCTGGCCGACGCCCGGCGACGCCAGCCGGCTCATCGCGTCACGGCTCATGCGGTCGCGGATGTCGCCGAGCTGTCGCTGGATGCCGACGAGCTTGTGATCGACCGCGACCGCGACGGCCAGCACCGCCAGCAGCGCGACCAGCACCCGCAGCAGACGGCGCAGCCGCGGGCGTCGGCCGCCGCGACAGAGCAGGGCGATCAGCCCCAGGGCGATCGCCCCGAAGCACGCGACCCCGCCGAAGATCATGAACAGCGGCAGATCGGCGATGCGGTTGCCGGTCGCCAGCAGGTTGTCCAGCATCGCGTTGACCCAGGCGCTGGCCGGCTCGTCGGGGGCCGGGGGCGCGGGCTGCGCCGCAGCGGGCTCAGCCGGCTGGGTCGTCGCCGGCGGCGCGGGCGGGGCCGAGGGGTCCGCGTCGGGCGGGCCCTGCCACCGAACGATCAACCTGGCGCAGTGGTCGCGGCTGCCGTCGCGCGACCAGGCCCGCC